>NZ_DASVRV010000040.1:0-45799 GCF_036388435.1 Sphingomonas sp. | reverse complement strand
GCGGTGAACGCCTCGCCGTCCGCCTCCCGACCCTCGATCGTGAGCACCGCGCCGTCGACCGCGTCGAGCGGCACGACCCCGCCCGAGCGCCAGCGGAACGACAGCCGGCACTGGCGGAAGTCGCGCGCGGTCTCATAGGCGAGCAGCGGATGGTCCCACCGGTCCTCCGCCTCCCAGATCAGCCCCGCCAGATCGTCCCGGCGATAAAATGCCAGATCGACCCGCAGCGCGTCGGGCGCGGGCGTCGTCGCCGCCGCCATCATCGGCCGGGGAAAATTCACCGTCCAGAACCGCGGATCGAACCGCGAGATCACATCCGCGCGCTGCACCGTCCGTTCGGTCGCGAGCCAATAGGCCATCGCTCGTCCTCCTGTTCGTGGGGAAGGCTTCGGATCGGTTCACGCGAAGGCGCGGAGGCGCGGAGAAGAAAGGAACGCCGGCCGACAAAGCCCGCCGCGCCAGCGGCTTTGACAGGATCGGTGCTCGCGCAAGCCTGCCGCCAGCGCGACGAGGATCGCCGCATCCGCCGAACACACCCCCTCCGCGCCTCCGCGCCTCCGCGTGAACTACCTTCTTCGCGTCTTCGCGGCTTCGCGAGAACCACCCTGCCTTCTTCGCCTTCGAGAACCAGTCTTCACTCTTCCCGCAAAGCCGCCCGCACCGCTCGCGCCACCTGCCGCCCCGAGCGCGTCAGCGCCTCGGGCGCCCCCACCGACCCCGCATTGACCGTGATCGCCACCCGCACCTCGCGCGACCCGCCGCCGCCGTTCGCCACCACGCGCCCGCTCGCCGACGGCACGAACAGCTCCGGCCCCCGCTCGCCGACGACGTAAGCCCGCCCCGGCGACACCGGCCCGCCCGTCGATCGCCCCGGCGCCCCGCCGCCCGCGCCCGCGACCAGGCTCCCGAACAGCGCCGCCAGCCCTCCGCCGGCGCCGCCGCTCCCGCCGCCCAGCAACGCGCCCAGCCCGTCGCGCACGCTCGCCGCCGCGATCTCGGCCAGCGTCGACAGCGCGACCCGCTTCAGGTCCTCGAACCCCAGCCTGCCCGTCCGGATCGCGCGGCCCAGCGCCCCCTCCACCGCGCGCCCGGCGCGCTCCGCCCCCGCCTCCAGCGGTCCGTCCAGCGCCCCGCGCATCGCCTGCACGTCGCGCCCGAACGCGGCCGTGTCCGCGCGCACGCGGATCACCAGCCGGTCGATCTCCTCATCCATCGGGATACCTTTCCTTGAGCGCGGCCATCACCCCCGCCTCGGGCGGAAGCGCCGCGTCGTCCCCACCCGCCAGCGCCAGGACGACCGCCGCCAGTTCCGCCGGCGTCGCCCGCCAGAAGGCGTCGGGCGACCAGCCCAGCACCGCCCCCGAAAACCCCGCCAGGCGCGTGGCGGACTCGACAAACTCCCCTCCCTGGAAAGGGAGGGGTCGGGGGTGGGTGGACGTGAAAACGTCGCCGAATACGCTTCCGGCGCTCTCCCGGCCGAGCGCATTCCGTCCACCCACCCCCTGCCCCTCCCTGTCCAGGGAGGGGTGAGGCATCGGCGCCCTCACCGCCCCGCCAATATCTGCCGCAGCAGCACGCGCAGCACCGGCGTCGCCGCCGCCAGCCCCGCCGCCGCGATCGCCTCGCCCAGCGCCTCGCGCGTCAACCCCTCGGGCGGGTCGGCCAGGCAATGCCAGAACAAGGCGACCAGCTCGCCCAGCCCCAGCTTCCCGTCCGCCGCCCGCTCCACCAGCGCGAAAAGCGGCCCCAGCTCCCCTTCCGCCGCCACCAGCGCCCCGAAACTGGGCCGCAGCACCAGCGCGCACCCGTTCACCCGCAGCGCGGCCTCGCCGCGCGCCCCGTTCGCGGCGGTCACGACGCCACCACCGCGCCCGAGCTCTCCAGGCTCACCGCGTAAGCCCGCTCCCCGTTGAAATCGCCGGAATAATCGAGCCGCGTGACCAGGAAGCGCCCCGTCATCACCTCGCCCCCCTCGAAGGTCAGGCGGTAATCGTCGATCGCCCCCGACAGCGCGTTGCCCTTGACCCGCGCCTCCGCCGCCGACCCGGTGAACACCCCCGCGGCGGACACCGACACCGACCGGACCCCCGCGCCCGACAGCAATTGCCGCCAGCCGCCCGAATCCTTGCTCGTCACCACCACCGCCTCGCCGTTGACCGACATCTGCGTGGTCCGCATCCCCGCCACCGTGGAAAAGCCGGGCGTCGCCGCCCCGTCCCCCACCTTCAACAGGAACGCGCTACCCTTCTCGACCGCCATCACGAATCCTCCCGCCACATCCGCACCACAATCTCGACGCTTCCCACCCAGCGCTCCGCCCCGCTCCGCGCCACCCGGCTCCGCACCACGCGCGTGTCGGCGATCCGCCAGCCCTCGCCCAGCACGACCGGCAGCGCCGTCACCGCCGCCTCCACGTCGCCCAGCAGCCCGCGCAACCGCACCGGCCGCTCGCCCGCATCCCAGATCACCACCGCCAAGCGCGCCTCGTGCCCCGCCCAGCTCTTGGTTCCCCAGTCGCCCAGCACCGCCTCTTCGACGACCAGATGGGGCAGCGTGCCGCGCACCGGCGGCGCGTCGAACACCGCCACCCCGGCCAGCGCCGGATGCTCCCGGAGCGTCGCCACGACCGCCGCCGCCAGCACCGCGCGCGCACTCATCGGAACACCGACCCGGGGTCGCGGAGTACCCGCTCCCCCACGATCCGCGCCCGCAACCTCCGCCCGCTCAGCACCAGCTCGCCCCCGTCGCGTTCCACGCTCACCCCCGGCACCGCGCCCAGCACCGCCGCCAGCGCCGCCGCGCGCGTCTCCACGGCCCGCGCCGCCGCCCGCTCGACCGCGCTCACGACTTCACCCCCGCCAGCTTCATCCGCCGATAGGGCCGCCATAGCGCGCTCACCGCGGCCGGCGGCGCCGTGTCGCGCCCCCGTGCGTCGAACAGATGCGCGATCAGCATCACCACCCCATGCGCGATCCCGGCGGGCAGCCCCTCCCAGTCCGCCGCCAGCCCCGCGCGGTAACTCACCGCCACCCGCGCCGCCGCGCCCGGCGCGGTCACCCGCACCCGGCCCCGCCCGCCCGCGTCGACCTCGACCGCATAGGCCCCGGCCGGCAGCACGAACGGCGCCCCCGCCACCGGCAACCCCGTCATCCCCTCGACCGCCGTCACGGGTTCGCGCAGCAGCGGCGTCCACGCCCCCGACGCCGCGACGACATCCTCGAACGCGCGTTCGACGAGGCTCGCGCCCGTGAACTGTTCCCCCAGCGCGAACGCCGCCCGCGCCAGCGCGCCGAGCATCGCATCCTCCTGCCCGCCCGCGATCCGCAGATACTCCCGCGCCGCCCCCACCGCCCCGTCCACCGCCCCCTGCGGCACGGGCGCGCTCACGCTCCGCTCCCCATTATCATCCCGGCTCTCCCAACCTGCTCCCCTCCCTGGACAGGGAGGGGCTGGGGGTGGGTGGACGCGACCACGCCGGCACCCACCCGTCGCTCATCGCCTCAGGCGGTCGCCACCTTCATGAGTTTTATGGCCTCCGAATTGACCACCGCGCCCCCGACCCGCTTGGTCGCGTAGAACCCTACGAACGGCTTGTTCGAATAAGGATCGCGCAGGATCGCGGTCTCGGTCCGCTCCGCCACCAGATAGCCCGCGCGGAAATTGCCGAACGCGATCGGCAGCGTGTTCGCCGCGACATCGGGCATGTCCTCCGCCTCGACCACCGGATAACCCAGCAGGGTCGCGGGCTGTCCCGCCGCCAGGCTCGGCGACCAGACGAACGCGCCGTCCGACGTCTTGAACTTGCGGATGCGCGCCAGCGTCGCCGCGTTCATCACGAAACACGCCCCCTGGCGGTACGGCGCCCGCAGCGACTGGACCAGGTCGATCAGCCTTTCCTGCGGATTGCTCCCGAAATCGGCCGCCGCCCCGCTCGCCAGATATTGCAGCGTCCCGAACGCCCGCGCCGCGTCGCCCGTGGGGGCGACCGGATAGGTCAGGAACCCCTTGGGCCGGTTGACCCCCGTGCCGCCGACGAACGCCGCGCCCTCTGCCTTGGCGAATTCGGCCGCGATCTCGCCCGCCAGCCACTGCTCGACATCGAACGCCGCATCGTCGAGCATCGCCTGGCTCGCCGACGGATTGGCGTAGAGTTCCCCCATGGGCGGCGCGATCTCGGTGAACACCGGCGTCGCCGTCTCGGGCCGCGGCCCCGTCTCGCTCGCCCAGCCCGACGGCGTGCCCCCCGTCGTCACCAGCTTGCGATAGCCGGCGGTCCCGACCTTCACCACATTGGCGATCGACCGGATCGGCGACGCCGCCTTCAGCACGGCGTCGATCGCCGCGTCGATCTCGCGCGGCACCGCGAAGCCGCCCGCGTCCCCCGTCACCCCGGTGAACGCCTTCATCTCCACGGTCGTCCCCGCCCGGACGAACCCGGCGAACGCCGCCCCGCCGGTCGTCCCCTCGCGCGCACCTTCCAGCACCGGCCGCGCCATCACCAGATCGCTCATATCCACTCTCCTCCAGAAACGAAAAAAGGCGCTAAGCCGAAGCCCGCGCCCGTCAGAATTCTCCTCCCCCGCCAGGGGAAGGGGGACCGCGCAGCGGTGGAGGGGGAGGACTCCCGCCCTTTTGCCCCTCCGCCACGCCGCCTACCCGTCCCCCACCCACGCCACCCGCGCGAGCGGCTGCATCGGCACCTCGACCAGGCTCACCTCCACCAACTCGACCGCCAGCAGCTCGCGCCACACCCCCTGTCGCGCCCGGAGCGCGCGGTATCCCACCGACAACCCTGCCACCGCCCCCGACCGCACCAGCGCCGCCAGCGCGCCGCCGACCGATCCCGCGACGTGCAGGCCCCGCTCGTCCTCCGCGACGGCATCGATCCTGCCGACAGGGTTTCCGCCATGCCCCCACAGCAACGGCACCGGCGCCACCGCCCCGAACGCCCCCCGCCGGATCACGTCCCCCACCCGGTCCACCCGATCGAACACCGCCGCGTAGCCCGCGAACGACACCTCCCCTCCCTGGATTCCAGGGAAGGGCCGGGGGTGGGTGGACGGGATGCGCCCTACAACCGAACCACCCCTCACTTCACCCACTCCCCGCCCCACCGCACCGCGATCCCCGCCAGCACCACCGTCGACGCCACCCTGACGACCCAGCCCCACAGCGCCTGCCAGGCCGACTTCTTCGCCGCCCGCCACGCCCCCAGCAGCTCGCGCAGCTCCGCCAGGTCCCGCCCCGCCGACGCGTCCGCCAGCCCCAGCCGCGTCAGCGCCCGCGTCGCCGCCACCTCGCCCGCCTCCTCGACGATCGCGCGCAGCGTGGCCGGATCAACCCCGCGCGCAGCCGCCTGGCCCAGCAGTTGCGCCAGCACATTGTCCGCGCTCATGGCCGCACCAACTCGCGCTTCTCGTCGTCGGACAGCCAGTCGGCCGCCGTCACCGATTTCCACAGCATCGCCCGCTCCTCCGCCAGCGCGGGCACCCGGTCCAGATCGACGACCAACGACGCATCCGCCCACCACCCGCGCAGGCCCTCCGCGATCCCCGCCAGCACCGCCCCCGCCAGCGGCAGGATGCTCAGGCGCCACAAGGCGCGGTTCGCCTCGCGGTAATTGGCATAGGTCGCGTCGCCCGGCAGGCCGAGCAGCATCGGCGGCACGCCGAAGGCCAGCGCGATCTCGCGCGCCGCCGCCGCCTTGGTGCCCACGAAATCCATGTCGGCCGGCGACAAGGACAGCGCTTGCCATTTCAGCCCGCCTTCCAGCAGCATCGGCCGCCCGGCATTGGCCGCGCCCTGGAACGCGCCCTCCATCTCCTCCTTCAACCGCGCCCATTGCTCGGGCGACAGCACCGATCCGTCGCCGGGATCGAACACCAGCGCGCCCGACGGCCGCGCGGCATTGTCCAGCAGCGCCTTGTGCCAGCGCGCGGCCGCGTCGTGGATCGCCACCGCCCCCGCCGCGGCGGGCAGGCATCCCAGCCCATAATGGTCGTCGACCGGGTTGAAGCTCTTCAGATGGATCAGCTCGGGCCTGACCGGATCGGCCGAAAAGCGCGTGACTTGGCTACCCACCTGATAGCGATACGCCGCCGGCCACCCGCTCGCGTCCAGCTCGACCCGCACCCGCTCGGGGCGCAGCGCGAACAGCTCGTCCACGCCCCCTTCCGCGTCGCGCAGCACCGCCAGATAGGCGTTGCCGTGGAGCAGCAACTGCGCCGCCACCCCCTCCAGCAGCGGCCGTCCCGCCTGCCGCGCCCCGACCAGCGCCGCCAGCGCCGGCTCGGACGCTTCCACCGGCGCCGACGCCACGCCCTCCGCCACCAGCTTCACCGCCCGCTGCGCCACCGCGTTCAGGCAATAACCCTCGCGCACCTGCGCCTCATATGTGCGCGGCCACTCCCCCAGGGCCACGCCCGACCCACGCCCCAGCACCGGACGCGACTCGTCGCGCCCGGCCTTGCGACCGAACCATTTCATACCCATTCTCCCGAATGCCTGCGCTAAAGCGTCCTGATCCCCGCCACCGCGCGCCGGCCGCCCAGCAGCGCCGTCAGCGCCCATACGCACGCGTCCGCCCGGTCGGGCGACCGCCCCGGCCCCTCATAGCCGCCGCCGACCCGCAGGCCGCACAATTCGTCCTCCAGCGCCGGAAAGCGTCCCGCATGGGACACCCGTCCGGATTCGTAGAGCGTCATCACCGGCTCGGCGCGCGCCACCTTGCCGCGGCTGGCATGGACCAGCTTGACGGGCAGCGCCTTGTCGGCGGCGCGCAGCACGCTCATGACCATCTCGCCACCCTGGTTCTTCTCCGCCACCACCCGGTCCGCGCCCCAGCGTTCGGCGCAGGCGGCGACCCGGTCGGCCCAGCCTTCCGGCGTCAGCCCGGCCACGCTCGCATCCTCCAGCACATATCCGCGGTCGTCCCGGCCCAGTCCCACGCACACGATCCCGCAGGCGTCGCCCCCGGCGCTCGCGGGCGGGTCGACGCCCACCACCACGCGCGCCAGTTCGGGATGGGCGTCGACCCGGCACCGCTCGAGGAGCGCGCGCGACCAGAGCGCGCCCTCGGCGTCCTCGATCAGCTCGCCGTCCAGCTCCTGCCGGCCCTTGACCGTGCCCCCGTAACTATCCTCCATCGCCTCGACGAAGGAATGGGGCAGATAGGGATTGTCGCGCGTCCGCCCGGTCGTCTCGACGGTGCGCGGATCGGTCATCACCTTGCGCATCAGCTTGTTGGGCCGGGGGGTCGTCGTCACCACCGCGCGCGGATGGTCGCCCAACCTCAGCCCCAGCATCAGATTGTCCCATGCCGCCTCGCCGTACCGCCATTTGGCGATCTCGTCGCACCAGGCGGCATGATGCTGCGATCCGCGCAGGCTTTCGGGCGCCTCCGCCGAATAGATATGCGCCTCCGCGCCCGATTCGAACACCAATACGCCCTCGCCGCGCTTCCACCGCCAGACCTCGCCATGCTGCTGGCAGGACAGCAGCCCGCTTTCGCCCTCCACCATCACCCGCCGCGCCTCGCCCGTCGTCGCCCCGACCAGCGCGATCCGCGCATTGGGGGTGTCGCGCGCGACCTGGCTGATCCACTCCGCCCCCGCCCGCGTCTTGCCGAAACCGCGCCCCGCCCGGATCAGCCAGATGCGCCAGTCGCCCTGCTCGACCGAGACGGTCTGCCCCGGCAGCGCCCACACCACCCAGCTCTCCACCAGCGTGCGCAGCACCGGTTCGCCCAGCCGCTTGATCACCGCGGGCCAGAATACCGGCGAATAGCCCGCCAGCTCCACCATCAGCACCAGCGCACCCGGCGTCGGCACGGCCGGCTGGACCTTCTTTCGCGCACGCGGACGCCGGGCCCGCCTGGCCGCCGTCACGCGCCGGCCTTGACGCGCCTGGCGAGCAGGACGAGCTGGCGCATCAGCGCCGCCTCCACCTCGGCCATCGGCACATGCTTGGTGCGGGTCGACCGTCCGTACCCACCCCGGTTCGCCGCGCGCGCCGCGCCGTCGCGCCGCCCCAGCAGCCGGAGCGCCAGGTCGCGGTCGATCGGCTCGCGCCCGTCCCCGGCATCGGTCTCCCGCAGCGCTTCGGCCATCAGCTCGGCCTCCAGCCGCGCATAGCCCGTCGCCATCGCCGCTTCCCAGGCCGCCCCGAACTCGGCGTCGCGGTGCCGCAGGCGGTAGAAGGTCCCCTCGGTCACACCCGCCGCCCCCGCCGACCGCCGGACGTTGCAGCTCCGCGCCAGCTCGTCCAGGAACGCCGCCCGCTTCGCGTCGGTCAGCCGCGATCCGCATTTCGCCCGCCGCTGCAGCGCGCGACTGGCCGCGCCCACCACCTCGTCGGCGACCACCGATCCGGCCCCGACCCCATCCGCCCCGATCCCGTCCATCACCGCCCTCCCCAACGCGAAAAGGCCGGAAACGCGGCCGGGGCCTGGCACCCCGCCCGCGTTTCCGGCCTTTTCGATATTCCCCGATCGCCCCGCGTCGATCCCGCCCCGAACCCGTGCCGCGCCCCGACTCGCAATTCTTCAGCGTTCCCGTTATGTACTCAAACAGCGTGACGCTGTCAAGCCGGAAATCACGCCCGGCGCACGGGCGGACGGCCCTCCCTCATCGGGCCGGGGGCTGCCTTATGCCGGCCCAGATCGGCTCGCGGCCCAGGCGCGCGTTGAACGTCGTGTTGAACGTGCCGGGATCGGTCGACCGATCGGCCAGCGACGGCCCGTATAGCGGCCCCACCGCCCCGGGATCATAGCCCATGAGCGCCAGCAGCGTGGGAAACACCCCGTAATGGCTCACCCGGTCGACATTGCCCGCATGGTGCCGGGACCAGTCCAGCGTCCGCAGGCCGGCGCCCTCGATCACGACCAGCGGCACCATGCCTTCTTCGGGCCTCGGTGCAACGTTGCAATGCGTATTGACCCCCCGGCGCCCGCGCTCGTGCAGATCCTGCCCGTGATCGGAGGTATAGATCATCGTCGCGCGGGACGCGTCCGCGCGGGACAGCAGCCGGTCGAAGAACGCGCCCACATTCCACAGGAGCGTGTTCCGGTATGAATTGCGGTAAAGCGTCCACTCCCCGGCCGCGCCGCCGAACCCGGCGCGGCTGCCCGTGTCGCCCACGTTCCGGAAACGCCCCCGGGGAAGGGCCGGGCGATACCGCATCAGCCGATCGGGATATTTGTCGTGCACCGGGAAATGCGCGCCGATCTTGTTGACGAAGATGAACTGCGCCACGCCGTCGTTCAGCAGCGCGGCCAGCCGGTCGGCCACCGCCATGTCGCGGTCCCGCACCGCCACCCGGTCGAACTGGACCAGCATGTCGATCTCGCGCACCTCGTCGGCGGTCATCAGGTTCTGAAGCTGGCCGCCCGTCCGCTGACCATCGATATAGACCGTCCGGAACCCGGCCTTGCGGGCATAGGCCCAGATCGACGGCATGGTCGCGTTGATCCGGCGATACGCGTCCCTCGTCCCGCCGAAGCGCAGGTCGACATTGCTCCCGACGCTGCAGTTCGTGATGGCCGCCGCCACGCCGTAATTCACCACGGTCACGCCCGGCCGCGCGTCCTTCAGGCCCGACCTGACGCCGCTCGGCCGGTTGATGTCGAGATAGGTCGCGAGCACGCTTTCATCGACGATCAGGACGACGTCGCGTGCAGGCGGAACCGCGGCGGGGACAAGGGTCACCGCCTGGCGGGGACCCACATTGCCCGTCGCGCTGTCGTACCCGTACAAGGCGGAGAAGGCGAGCGGGACGAAGGGGCCGGGCAAGCCGCGCTCGCCCTCTCCGCCGCGGGCGAACAGGATGCCGGCAAGGCCCAGCACCCCCAGCACGGGGGCCGCGAGCGCGATCCTCGCGACCCGGTCCGACACGCGGCGCGGCGGCAGGGCGATGCCCGCGAAGAGCAGCGCCGGCCCGACCAGCGCCCCCAGCATCAGGCCGCCATGTTGCGCCACCGCGTCGTCGGCGAACCCCATGGAGTTCAGGAGGTTGATGAAGGCGTCGTAGTTCAGGTGATCGCCCATGATACGTTCGGACGCGTCGAACACGAACCCCGAAACGCCCAGCACCAGGGCGCAGCCGATCCTGAGCACCGCCCCCCGGATATGACCGGCGAGCACCAGGCTCAGCGCGAGCGCCGCGTACAGGCCCGCATAGACGACGAGCGAAGGCGACGCCCCCAGCGAGGCGATCCGCTCGACGATGGCGCCGCCGCCCGTCGCGAGCGACGCCGCCACCAGCAGCTCCTTCACCGGAAATTTCACCCCAGCCCTCAACCCCTGCCCTTCGCTGTATCGACTATGCATCGGTCGCGCGCGACCGATCCTAAGGCCGCCCGGCCGTCGCGGCCCTGATCGTGTAGATCGCCGCCCTCGCCGCCAGCATGGGGGAAAGGCTGTCCAGCACGGCCCCGCGCGCGAAATGGGCGGCCGCCGCGTAGTTCCCGACCTGGGCGAGCTCGTTCGCCAGCTTCTGGACCGTCCAGTTGCGGTGCCGGCGGCCCGCGGCGCGCACCTGCGCGTTCCGGGCGAACAGCATCGCCTTGTCCACCACGCGAAGCTGCTGAAGCCGCTTCGCGATCGGACCGAGCGCGGTGGTCATGTTCGCGGTTCCGGTCGGGTCGGGGATATTGTGCCGGGACACGATCGCCGGATTGTGGAGCATGGGCCCGTTCGCGGCGTCCACCAGGCGCAGATAGACGTCGCGGTCGCATTCCCAGCGGATCGACTCGTCCATGCCGCCGACCGCTTCCCAAAGGCCGCGGCGCACGATCAGGCAGTTGAGATGGCAGAAACCGTCCAGCGCGACGAGCTGGTCGAGCGTCGGCCGCCCCGTTCCGTCCGCGTCGGCATCGCCGGCGCGCAGGCGACCGGCGAGCTGCCACAGCCAGAGCGCGTCGGCCACCGGCACGCCGTCGCGAAAGGCCCGCTGATGGGCCATGTACAGATCGGCGTCCGGCACCCGCGCGATCGCGCGCGCCGCGCGCGCGAGATGCCCGTCGTCGGTCCACAAATCGTCGTCGTCGAGGATCGCCAGATACTCGCCGGTCGCCTGCGCCGCGGCGACGTTCAGCGCATAGCTCTGCCCATGGCCGTTGGGCCGTCGCACGAGCCGATGGTGCTGGAACCTGGGCCCGAGCCGGTCGCGCGCGGGCTTGAGCGCCCGTTCATAGGCGTCGTGGTGCTCCGGCGCGCTGCCATCGTCCACCACCACGACCTCCACGTCCCCGATCGTCCGGGACAGCGTTTGGGACAGGACGGAGGCGAGCGCCTGGTCGAACAGGTCGGGCCGGTCGCGGGTCGCGAGAAGGACGGAGAACCGCGTCACTCGGGTCGACCTACCGTACGATTCTTAAGGAGATGCATACCCGGTCCGATCTACATGGCCCATATACGGGTCGGAGTAACCATTTTGCCGTTTCCAGGCGCTTCCAGAAAACGGCCATATTAGCGTGCGCGCACTCGTTATCGGTGATGATACCCGTTCGTTCCTGGCGATCGTCCGCTCGCTCGGGCGCCAGGGATGGGTTGTCGATGCGGCGCCGTTCGACTTCTCCTCCCCGGCCCTGTCCTCCCGCTATCTGCGGCGCGTCCACCGGGTCGACGCCTATTCGATCTCGGCCGAGCGCTGGGTGGACCGGCTCCGATCCCTGGTCGCGCAGGAGCATTACGACCTGATCATCCCCTGCGACGACCGCGCGCTGATCCCGCTGGCGCATCACGCGCAGGCCTTCGCGACCCGCCTCGCCGTGCCCAATGCCGAGGCGGTCGCCATCTTCTTCGACAAGGTGGAGACGCGCGGGCTGGCGGCATCGCTCGGCGTGTCCGTCGCCCGCGGCAAGGCCCTGGACGACGGCGATACCGCCGACGGCCTCGTCCGCGACTTCGGGCTGCCGCTCGCGCTCAAGCCGCGCTCTTCCTATGTTCTCGGCCAGGCCGGCGCCAGGTCGACGGTGCGGATCGTCCGCACGGCCGCGACGCTCCAGACGTTCCTCGGCGACCTCCGCCGGCCGACTGGCTGGCTGGTGGAAAGCTTCTTCCACGGCGAGGGCTGCGGGATATCGGTGCTCGCCGACCGGGGCGAGGTCGTCATGGCGTTCCAGCACCGCCGTCTGGCCGAATCGTCGGAAAGCGGCGGCAGCTCCGTCCGCATGGGCGAACCCGTCGACCAGGCCCTGATGAAGCATGTCGAGGCGATGGCGCGCGCCACCGGACTCCACGGCGTGGCGATGTTCGAGTTCCGCCGCGACCGGGACAGCCGCCACGCCATCCTGCTCGAGGTGAATTGCCGCTTCTGGGGCTCCCTGCCGCTGGCGGTCGCATCGGGCGCCGATTTTCCGGCCGCCGCCGCCCGGTTGCATGTCCAAGATCGGTCGTCGCCCCGCCCCGGCGCCTATCGACCCGATATCGTCAGACGCGATCTCGGCGGGGAATATAATCGCATCGTGACCGCCGCGTCCGGCCGGGGCTCGCCCGCCGCCAAGCTGATCGCCGCCGCCGCCGGTTTCGCCCGGCTCGCCCCCGCCCTCGTCTCGGGTCGCGGCTTCGACAGCCACGCGCCCGACGACCCGGCGCCCTTTCGCCGCGATCGCGGGCAGCTCGCCCGCCACATGACGATGGCGTTCGCCAAGCGCCTGACCCCGCCCGCGCTTCGGCGCGTCCGCGGCCGCGCCGCGCTGCGCCGGCTCCGCCGGCATGTCGAGGGTGGGAATCGGAAACTCGTCATCCTCTGCCACGGCAATATCTGCCGCAGCCCCTTCGCCGAACATCGCCTGCGCGATAAGGCCCGTCTGGCGGGCCTCCGGCTCGACATCCTGTCGGCCGGCAGCATCGAGGTCGAGGGACGGCGCTCGCCGGGCGACGCGGTGACGGTCGCGCGTCGGTTCGGCGTCGACCTGTCCGGGCACCGCTCACGCGTCGTCGACGGTGAAACCGCCCGGCGGGCCGCCGCGGTGGTCGTGTTCGACGACCGCAATGTGGATGAACTGCGCAGACTCGGCCTGGACGATGGGGTGGACCTCCTGCGCCTTCCCGACCTTGTCGGGCGGCGCGAGATCGAGGATCCCTATGGCCGCGGGCCGGCGGGGTTCGACCGGGTCTATGCCGACATCGACCGGGCGCTCGACCGCCTCGTGCTGGCGCTGGCGCCCGGTGGAGAGACGCGGTGACCGGTCGCCACCCCGCCCCGCAGCCCGCCCCCCAGCTCGCTATCGTCGTCGATACGGAGGAGGAGTTCGACTGGACGAAGCCCTTTTCCCGAAGCGAACGGTCGACGCGCAGCATCCCGGCGCAGGCGCTGGCGCACGAGATCTTCGATCCGCTGGGCGTGGTGCCGACCTATGTCGTCGACCATCCGGTCGCGACCGACCGCCACGCCGTCGACTTCCTGCGCGACCTGCAGCGGGGCGGTCGCGCCGAGATCGGCGCCCATCTCCACCCCTGGGTCTCGCCGCCGCACGACGAGGCGGTGACCCGCCGCAATTCCTATCAATGCAACCTCCCGCCCGACCTCGAACGCGCCAAGATCGCTCGCCTGACCGACGCGGTCGCCCGCTCGTTCGGACGCCCGACCGTGTTCAAGGCGGGCCGCTACGGCTTCGGTCCCCACACCGCGGCGGTGATCGCCGAGCTCGGCTACGCGGTCGATTGCAGCTACGTGCCCTGGACCAGCTTCGCCGACGATGGCGGGCCCGATTACCGGGGCACGCCCGACCAGCCATTCTGGCTCGACCGCGACCGCGCGCTGCTGGAGGTGCCGCTGACCAGCGGTTTCTTCGGCCGGCTCGACCGCGCCGGGCCGCGCCTCCACCGTCTGCTCGACGATCCGGGGGCCCGCCGCCTGCGCCTCCCCGGGCTGCTCGCCCGCAGCGGCCTTCTCGCCCGGTCGCGCCTCACGCCCGAGGGTGTGCCGGCCGCCGAGCAATGCCGGCTGCTCGACGCCATGGTCGGGTCGGGGCGGCGCTTCTTCACCATGACCTATCACTCGCCCAGCCTGGGGGTCGGCAACACCCCCTATGTCCGCGACGCCGCCGGGCTGTCGACGTTCCTCCGCGGTATCGACCGGGTGCTCCGCCATTTCCGTGACCAGCTGGGCGGCGAGTTCACCACGCTCACCCGCTACCGCCGCTCCCTGCTCCCGGCCGATGCGGGGCCGGCGTGACGCTCGACCGCGCCACCCTTTACCGGTCGGCGGTGCTCGCCGTGTCCATGCAATGGGGGATGCGCGCGATCGGCCTTGTCTCGGTCGTGGTGCTCGCGCGGCTGCTGAGCCCCGGCGATTTCGGCGTGGTGGCGGTGGCGATGTCGGCGGCGGCGTTCGTGGAGCTGTTCGGCTGGATCGGGCTGCGCCAGGCGCTGCTGCGCATCCCCGATCCCGACCGCGCGCATTACGACACCGCCTGGACGATCCAGTTCGTCCTGTTCATGGCGCTGGGCGTGGCGATGATCGCGATCGCGCCGCTCGCCGCCCGCTTCTACGAACAGCCCGCGGTGACGGGCATCCTGTGCTTCCTGTCGCTGCGCATGGTGGCGCTCGCCGTCGCGAATATCGGCATCGTCGATTTCGAGCGCGACATGACGCTGGGGCGCGACATGGCGGTGCGCCTGGGCGCGCGCGTCGCCGCGCTGGTCGTCACCCTGGTCGCGGCAGGCCTGCTGCGCGACTACCGCGCGCTGGTCATCGGCATGGTGGCGCAATCGGCGTTCTGGGCGGCCGGCACCTATCTCGCCCATCCCTACCGGCCCCGGTTCGGGCTGTCGCGCCGTTCGGAGATATTGGGCGTGTCGCTCTGGATGTTCATCAGCACCTTCGCCGAATGGGTGCAGGGGCAGATCGAGCGGATCCTGCTGGGCCGCATCGCCTCGCCGACCGACACGGGGCTTTATTCGGTCTCCAAGGACCTTTCCAACATCTTCACCCAGGAGATCGCGACGGCGCTGAACCGGGTGACCTTTCCCGTGTTCGCGCAGGGCCGGTCGGAGGGCGCGGCCGGCTTCGCGCTCCTGCTCGGCGCCTATGCCGCGATCGTGGCGCCGCTGGGCGCGGGGCTGATCGCGACCGCGCCGGACACGATCGCGGTCCTGCTGGGACCCAAATGGCTGCCCGCGGCGCCGCTGATGCGGATCATCGCCCTTTATACCAGCATCCAGGCGATCTCGCTGATGGCGGCGTCGGTGCTGCAGGCGTCCGGTCAGGCCCGCCGCTCGGCCGTGCTGAACATCGTCGGCGCGGCGCTGTCGGTGGTCGTGGTCGGCGCCGCCGCCTTTCTGCTCCGGGAGCCGGTAGCCGTCGCGCTCGCCGCCTTGGCGGTCAGCGCCGTCATGATGGTCGCCGGCGTCGTCGCCCTGGCGGCGTGCGGGCGGACGGGCGTGGTCGGGCTCGCCGCCAACCTTCTTCGTCCCGTGCTCGCGGCGACCGCCATGGCGGTCGCGCTGCTGCGGCTGCTGCGCGTCGACACGGGGTCCCCGCTCGTCGACCTGGTCGTCCAGGTCGCGGCGGGCGGGGCGATCTACGCCGCCGCGCTGGCCGCCCTGTGGCTGGGCTCCGGTCGCCCGCCCGGCCTGGAGCGCGAGGTGGCCGGGCTGGTCCGGCGGATCGTCGCGGGCCGGCGGCGAGGGCCCGCCGGCCGATCGGCGGGGCGGTGACGGTGGCGCACCCCGGTCGCAGGCCGCTCTAGCGGCGGGCGACCTCGCGCTCGAGCGCGTCGATGCAGAAGGCGGCGAGGCGCCGGTGGTCGCCGCCGGACGCGAAGCTGTGCGAGCAGCTGTCGACGCGGACCAGCCGGGTGTCCGGGCGGGCGCGCACCCGGGCGAAGCACGGCCGCTTCCATTCCTGCTCGAAAGCGATCGCGGTGGCGTCCCTGGCGGCCAGGATCACCGACAGCGGCGCCCGGCCGCGCTCCAGGCTGGCGGCGACGGCGGCGGCCAGATGCGCGTCGCGCGGTCTCGTCAGGCTGCGCACGCCGCGAAGCAGCTTGGCGATGTCGACCTTCCCGGTCAGGACCCGCCGCCATCCGTCCACCGAGCAGAGGCGCTGCCGGTAACGCCGCGCGACGGCGGCCGGGGGCGGCAGGTCGGCCTCGGCCTCGACCAGCCAGGGGTTCGCCAGCGCCAGGGCGTCGATGCGGGCGGACGCGTGGTCGAGCGCGAGCGCGGTCGCCCCGTCGCACAATCCGAAGCCCACCAGCCCGCGCAGGTCGGGACGCAGCGCGCGGAACCTCGCGGCGGCGGCGGCGATGTCGGGGCCGCTGCCGCGAAATCCCCCATCGACCCCGTCGCTGTCGCCCACGCCGCGACGGTCGAAACGGAACACCGGAAAGCCCGCGCCGGCGACGACGGCGGCAAGACGGGCCATGCCGCTATGCGCCCCCGCGCGCAGCTCGGTTCCCCCGGTCACCATCAGCAGCCCGGCCGTCCGCTCGCCATGATCGTAGGTCGCGCCGAGCGCGACGCCCGCGCAGGGGAAGGAGGTCAGCGTGCGCAAGACGATACCCAGTCCGCGATGTCGGCGGAAAGCCGCTCGGCAAGGTCGGCATCGGTGCCCGGCTCGGCCCGCCGCCAGAGCGGCATGCCCGATCGCTCCGCCGCTTGGGTGCGCAGCGGGCCGGCGACTGCGGCCGGCGCGGCGGCGCGCATCGCGTCCAGGAACGCCGGCCCGAAGGCATAGCCCGCCAGCGAGACGACGCCGTCCTCGTCCTCGGGCGCACCGCCTTCGCGGTGGGCGATGCGATGCGCCCGCTCCAGGGGGCGTATCAGCGCGCGTCCCTCGACGGGCGCGAACCGCCAGCGGCTCGCCGCCGCGCAGGCGCCGTCGAGCAGGCAGCCGCCGCGCAGCGACACGACATGCGGCGGCGATCCGTCCGCGGCCCGCCACGCCTCCGCCGCCGCCGCCGCCGCGTCGTGCCACGCCCCCCAGGCGACATCGCGAAGCGGGGTCAGGCTCTCGCCGCACCCCGGCAGGTCCGGGATCGCGCAAGCATGGCCGCGTCCGGCCAGGCGCCGGGCCATGTCGACCGCCAGCGCCCGCATCAGGTTCATCTCGTTGAGCAGCGGTGCCAGGATCAGCACGCGCGTGCCCGCATCGGGGCCGTGGAGCAGCATCCACTCGCCGCCCGCCCCGACCGGATAATGGCGGAACCGCAGCCCGTCGGCGTCAGCCATGGCGAACGCTCCTGGCCAGCGCCGACGCGGTCGCGCCCGCCGCCTCCGCCAGGCCGCCCAGCTTGCGCGTGTTGAACAGCGACAAGCGCCGGAGCACCCGCCGCTCGGTCATCCAGTCGGCCTTGTAACCCTCGTCGCCATTGCCGTAATCGATCACCCGCGGCCGATCCCGCTCGATCACGTGCCGGAACATCGCGTGGCTCAGCAGCGTCCCCGGCGAGCAGGCGCGCTCGGTTTCGAGATATGCCAGCTTGTGGATCACGGCGATGCCGCCCTCGACCGTCCAGAACTGCCCGGCGACGGGCCGGTCGCCGCGAAAGGCCAGCCCCAGCCGCAGCGTTCCCGCCGCCCCCTCGATCCGGGCCAGGGCGCGCAGAAAGGCCGGCGAGCCTTCGGCGGGTTTCCAGCTGCTGGCGTACACCTGCTCATAGGCCGCCCAGGCGGCCTCGTCGAAATGGTCCAGGACCCGGGTGGTCAGGTCGCTCGTCTTCAGGCGACGGCGCACCGTGTTGCGCAGCCTTGACGGCCGCTCCGCCCAATATTCGTCGAACCCGCACCCCTCGACCGACGCCACCCAGTTCGCCGTCTCCTCCCGCTCGACGGCCCACCAGCCCGCCGGCTGAAAGGCTTCGCGCAACAGCGCCGCGGCCGCGCCCTCCAGCGGCGCCAGGTCGATCCGGTTGAGCGCGCGCAGACCATGGGCCAGCGCGCGCAGCAGGCGCGATCGCGTCGCCTCGGACATGCCGGGCGTGAATATCGGCGCCACGGCCAGCGTGTACCAGCCGGCGAAGGCGCAGGCCCGCCCCAGACCCTGGTCGTGCAGGAACAGCCACGCGCCGTCGTCGCCCAGCCGCGCGCGCGCCGCCACCAGCCTGGCCGCCGGCAGGACATGCTCCCTGGTCAGGCGCAGCCAGTCCAACCGATCGTACAGCGACGGTTGGGCCGCGCGGTCGAGCGCGCCGCCGGCATCCCGCGCGGCTTCGTCCAGATCGCCGAACAGCGCGAACTCGACGGCGAACGCGGCCGGCGCCGGGGACCTTTTCTCTATCGTCGGCATGGCGCGATCGTCAGGTCGGGTCCAGGGCGCGCTTCGCCCTGCTGATCGCGCGATAGGCCAGGGACTTGGCGTGGTTCTGCCGGGGAAAGCGACCCGGCGCCTTGGGCGTGATCCCGACCCGGCGCGTCAGGTGGTTGAACCCATGCGCATAGGCCTCGCGAAAGCTCCATTCGGAGCGCCAGGTCACCGAAAAGGAGACGGAGGGCTCCGGGCCGTTCCGCACCCAATGCGGTGCCTTGACGGGCACGTGGATCGCCCGTCCCGGCGTCAGGCGATGCGCCACGCCCCGGTCGGCGAAGCCGTCGGAATAAGGCAGGTTGCGGTGGCCGCCCATGTGGAACCGTTCATGGCGTTCCAGCCCGGCCAGCTCCTCGTCCCCCGCCGGGAACACCGTCATCGTCTTGGTGCCCCGCATCTGCAGCAGGATGTTGTGCTCGGGGTCGAAGTGGAAGGGCGTCACCGCGTCGGGCGACGAGACGAAGATGAACCCTTCGCGCTTCAGCATCGCCCCGGTGCGGGGCACGACCAGCGGCTCGATCTCGTCGAGCACCGCGTCGAGCAGCGCGCGATAGTCCGGGTCCTGTTCGACGGACTTCAGGACCATCCACGACCCGTTATCCTCGATGGAGCGGATCGTGTCGGCCACCGACAGCCCATTCGCGCGCACCGCGTCCGGATCGACCCCGATCGGCAGGTCGCCCAGGTTCCGCTCGACGGAAGCGCCCGGCAACCGGCCCGCCAGCCGCACCAGCGCGTCGAGCTCGAACAGCGGATGGCCGGCGAGCCGGTGCGTGACCGGGCCGGCCGTCTCCGGGTAAAAGCGCGCGAACGCGGCTCGCCCCTCCCCATCGAACATCTGATCCGTCATCGGGGCGACCTTTCCGCAGATGGGATGGGCCGCGACCGCGATCGCAGGCGCGCGGCGAGCTTCTCGGCGGTCCGCGCCACGCGGAACACGCCGCGCCGCCGCCACCCGGCGATCGGCACGCTGACGCGCACCACCGGTCGGCGCTCGGCCCATAGGCTGTTAATCATGGGATGGTCCTCGACCGCGCAGCTGTCCGTCCAGGCGATGTCGGGACGGTCCAGGACGGCGTAATTCTCGAGCGCGACCAGAACGCCCGGCGAATATCTCGCGAACGCCTCGTCATAGGCGATCTTGAACGAGAAGGAACCCGGCGCGGCGAACAGGTTCACCAGCATCGCGATCGGCCGGGCATCGACGTCCAGGCGGATCATCTCCAGCCGCCCCGCCGCGTGCGCGCCCGCCACGACGTCGCGGAAGAAGCGGCCCGTCCCGGCCTCCGACGCCAGCGCCGATCCGGACCGCCCCTTCCAGCCCGACGCTTCCAGCGACAGAAACCGGTCGCACCAGATTCCGAGGTCGGCGCCCGGCGCCAGCCTGTGGACCGCGACCGGGCCCAGCTCGGCCAGTCGCGACCGCAGCCGCCGGAGCTCCTTGCGCTTCTTGGCGCGGACGGTGGCCTCGTAATAGGCCTGGGGCGACAGGTCGCTCCGGAGCAGCGCGCGCTCGGTCCGGTGGACGATGTCGCACGGGCGGCCCAGCTGCGCCGCCGCCTGCGCCAGTCCCCGATGCGTGGGTCCTCCCTCGACCAGCCCCGTCACATGCAGCAGGCCGCGTGCCCAGGCGGCGTCGTCCAGCACGCCCAGGATCGCTCGCCAGGCGCTCGCTTCATGGCCCGCGCGGACCATCGAGCTGCCCAGGAAGCAGTGGTGATGCGTCCAGCTCGCCACATGGCGCAGCGGCATCCGCCCGTAACGGGGCGCCAGGACGAACGGGAACGACCCGATCAGGCGCGGCGCACCGGTTCCGCCGCTCCAGGCCAGGATCGCGCGGGCATCCGCGCCTTGCGGCAGATGGGCGGCGGCCGCCTGGACGAACCAGCGCTCGGCGAACACATTGGGCTCGGCCGCCGCCGCGCCCAGCCCGTCCCACGCCCGGTCGTCGCCCGTCCGGTCGCCCGACAGCGAACGGATGCTGGTCCGGGGCGATTGCGCGCCGATGTCGCGGACGAGCACCCCCGGCGTCGGCGCAAGCCCGACGGACGCTCCCCCTTCGACCGACCCGTGCTGCATGACAGTGAAAAAACATTCCCTGCGTTCTGGGCGATACGGGTACGACCCGCGCGTTGAGGAATCCTTACACCGGGAACGGCGTCGCGGCGATCCACGCTTGCCTCGCGCCGCCCCTGCGCGCCAAGGGACCCCCGTGCGCCCCCGCGACTTCGCCCTGCTCGTGCTGATCTGTCTCGTCTGGGGATTGAGCAACGTCGTCAGCAAGGTGGTGGTCGACGATTGGGGCGTGCCCCCGCTCTTCTTCGCCGCGATCCGCTTCGCCGTGGTGCTCGCGGCGACCTTGCCCTGGCTGCGCCCGGTGCCGCGCCCGCTCTGGCGGATCGCGCTGATCGGGCTGTGCATGGGCGCGGGCAATTTCGGCCTGCTGTTCCTCGGCCTGCGGACCGCCTCGCCCTCGTCGGTGGCGGTGGTGATCCAGCTCGGCGTCCCCTTCACCACCCTCCTGTCGGTATTGCTGCTGGGCGAGCGGATCGGCTGGCGGCGCGCGCTCGGCATCGCGCTGACGCTGGCGGGGGCGCTGCTCGTCCTGTGGCGTCCGGGTGGCGTCGCCTTGTCCGCCGGGCTGTGGTTCGTCGTCGGAGCCGCGCTGGCGGGGTCGCTGGGGGCGGTGCTCATGAAGCAGATGGATTCGGTCGCGCCGCTCGGCTTCCAGGCTTGGGTGGGGCTGTCCTCGCTCCCGCCGCTGCTGCTCGGCACGCTGCTCGTCGAGCGCGGGCAATGGGCCAGCGCCGCGGCGGCGGGCTGGCCTTTCGTCGCGGCGCTGCTGTTCGCGGCCCTGGTCGTGTCGGTCTTCGCGCACACCGCCTATTACGGCCTGATCGCGCGCTACGAGGCCAATTTGCTGGCGCCGCTCACGCTGATGACGCCCCTGTTCATGATCGGCTTCGGGGTGCTGCTCAGCGGCGACCGGCTCGATGCGCGCACGGTCGCGGGGGCGGGGCTGGCGCTCACCGGCGTGCTCGTCGTCGCCCGCCGCCGCCAGCCCGCCACCCCCCTCCTCCTCAACCGCGAACAGGCCTGACCGCGGCCCGGCGGAACAGCCAGGCCGACCCCAGCCACAGCCCGCCGAACGGGACCGTGGCCAGCACCGCCTCGTAGACGCCCGCCGCGCCCGCCGAGCCCAGCCCGAACAGCGGCGCGGCCACGCCCACCAGCGCCTGCGCCACCGCAGCGGCCGTCATCGCCCGCACCATCCCCGCCGCCCGGAACCGCCCGGCGACCGCGCCGACGACCCCGACCCCGATCACGCCCGCGAACAGCAGATTGGCCGGATTGGCCTCGCCGCCCAGCATGCCGACCGCCAGATTGACCCAGATCAGCAGGAATCCCGTCGCCACCGCCATCGCCGCACCCGCGCGGTAATATCGGTCGCTGCTGATCCGCGCCGCCAGCTCGATCCCCGCGCCCGCCACCGCCAGCATCGCGCCGATCGCGACGAAGTCGGCCGCGTCCCAGTTCACCTCGGCGGTGAACCGCATCGCCACCAGCGGCAACAGCAGCAGGAACGCGGCGAAGCCCCATCCCGCGACCCGCCACCGGCTCCATCCTCCTGCGCCCGCGCCGTTATCGATCCTTGTCGTCACAGTCCTGCTCCCTTGCCCGTCGAGCCTCCGACCTATCCGCCTCGTCCCCGGCCGGCATGAGCAAAGGGTGAGGTTTCGCTGAACGATGGCCTTTTCGCGCCTAGAGCAGGAAATCCTCCCGGCCGAGCTGCGCCAGCGTGATCCCGCGCAACAGGATGTCATGGGTCGCGTCCAAGGCGATCAGCACGTCGGTCCGCCCGTCTAGCGCGGTGATCTGGCGGGCATGGGCCGCGTCCAGCGGATCGATCCCGCCCCAGCCCGCGCCGCGCAGGTCCAGCTTGTCGGCCAGCGGATCGAAATCCGTGATCGCCAGGTGCCGGCCCGCCGCGCCGAACGCGAAGACGTCCGCCCCCGCCGTGCCCGCCGCCCGCTGCACCCGCCCCGCGCTGCCGGGGTCGAAGCTCAATGTCGATCGCGCCGCGTCCAGCGTGAACCCGTCGCGGAACAGGTCGCGCCAGGCCGCCTGTTCGCCCGCTCCCGCCTCGCGCCCGAACAGCTCGGCATACAGCCCCGACAGCGCCGCCGTCGTGAACCCGCGCCCCAGCCCGTCGTCCAGCACCGCCTCGCGCACGGCGTCGATCGTCGCCCCGGCGCGCACCTGCCCGCCCCAAAAGGCCAGCTCGTCCGCCGACGCCGCGCGCCCGCCATAGTCGCGGTACACCGTGCCGATCGCGCCCGCGACGGCGGCCCCGGACCCCGGATCGGCGACCAGCGCCGCCCGCACCCCCGCGAAATCGGTGCCGGCCGCGACCTGCGCCGACCAAAAGGCGATCTCCCCCGCCGCCGGGGCGCGGCCCAGATAGTCCTGGTAAAGGTCGCGCACGGTGGCGGCGGTGTGCGCCTGCCCCGCCGCGTCGCCCAGCAGCGCGGCGCGCACCCCGGCGAATTCGGTGCCCGCCGTCACCTGCGCCGACCAGAAGGCGATCTCCCCCGCCGCCGGGGCCCGGCCCAGATACTCGTCGTACAAGGCGACGATCCGGGCGGCGCTGTTGGCCTGCCCGGCCGCGTCGCCCAGCAGCACCGCGCGGATCGACTGATAGTCGGTGCCCAGCCGGACCTGCCCGGCCCAGAAGGCGACTTCGCCCACCGCCGGGGCGCGTCCCAGATAATCCAGGTACAGTCCCGCGATGCGCGCGGCGGTGAACGCCTGGGCCGACGGATCGTTGACCAGCGCCGACCGTAGTTGGGCGAAGTCGACGCCGGCGCGGACCTGCGCGTCCCAATAGCCGATCTCGTCCGCGCCGGCCGCCCGGCCCAGATAGGCGCGGTACAGCCCGCCCACGGTCGCGGCGGTGTTGGCCTGGCCCAGCGGGTCGGCCAGGATCGCCGCCTTCAGCCCCGCCAGATCGGTGCGCCCCCCGGCGATCTCCGCGCTCCAAAAGGCCAGCTCGCCCCCGTTCGCGTCGCGTCCGCCCCAGCTCAGATAGATCGCCCCGACCGGCGCCGCCCCGGCCAGCGACAGCGTCAGCGTGCCGAACAACAGCTGCTCCACCCCGATCAGCGTGTCGCGCCCGTCGGGACCGGCCACCGTCACGACGCCGCCCGCGCCGAACGCCACGCGGCTGTCGGCTGCCGCGCCGCCGAAGACGGCGGTGTCCATATCCGCGCCGCCGTCGATCCGGTCGTCGCCCGCGCCCCCGTCGAGCAGGTCGGCGCCGCGCCCGCCGTTCAGCACGTCGTCGCCGCCCTGCCCGCGCAGGCTGTCGGCCGCCGCGTCGCCCGTCAGCGCGTCGCTCGCCGCGGTGCCGGTCTGCGGCCCGCCGCCGCCGTCGATGTCGCCGCGCGCGACCGCCTGGCGCACGAACAAGCGGAACTGGCCGTCGAGCGTGGTGACGTAACTGCCCCCGAACCCGCCCTCGACCCGCACCCGGCCCGCCGCGAAGGCCGACAGGTCGATCACGTCGACCCCCACCTGATAGTCCTCGATCTGGTCGGTCGCGGTCGCGGTCGATGTCGCCGCCGACTCGAACCAGAACCGATCCGCGCCCGCGCCGCCGAACAGGAAGCTGAACCCCGACCCCGCATACAGCACGTCGTCGCCCGCCCCGGCATAGAGCGTCGCGCGCGACCCGCCCGCGCGCACCACGTCGTTCCCGCCCGCCGTGCTCAGCGTAACCGATCGGAACGCGCCGTCGTCCGTCAGCTCGTCACGCCCGCCGCCGGTGGTCACCGACAGCTCCTCCACCCCCGTGGCGATCTGCGACAGCGCCGCCACGCGCCCGACCGCGTCGGTGAAGCTGATCGTGGCGCGGTCGATGCCCTCGCCGCCATCGATCCGCGTGCCCGCCAGCGCGCCGGATAGGAGGAGCTGGAACTCGTCGTCGCCCGCGCCGCCGAACAGGCTGTCGCCCTCGTCGCCGAACAGCCGGTCGTCGCCGCCCAGGCCCTGGATGACGTTGTTCGCCCCGCCCACGCCCGTCAGGCTGTCGGCCGCGGCGGTGCCGTCCTGCATCAGCCGCATCGTCGCCGCGTCCCAGGACCAGGCGCCGACATGCGATCCCTTGCGCGTCGCGTCGCCGTACAGATGCTGCATCGCCGCCAGGTCGAGCGTGCCGAGCACGATGCCCGGCGTCGGCCCGAAATTATAGCTCATCACCGTGTTGACGAAGTTATCCGCTTCCGGGGTCAGCCGGACCTCGCCCTCATGGGGATGCTTCAGCCCCAGCGCGTGGCCGATCTCGTGGAGCAGGATGTGCGTGTCGGCGACATATCGGTGGTCGATGAAGACGTCGCTCGCCACCTCGCTCGCCAAGCCGTTGCCCGGATAATAGGCGAAGCCGGCCGCGCCGGGCCGCATGATCGCCATGTCGAACGACAGGAAATTGATGTCCCCCTGCCCGACCGCCACCTCGAAGAAGACGATGCCGGACGCGTCGGAGAATAATTTGATCGCCTGGCGTACCGCCTGCTTGCCGGCTTCCGAATAGGGAAGAAAGGTTGCCAGTTGCCGGTCGGTATAGACCCCCGCCAGATAGGCGGGTACCGCGTCGGTGAACGAGAAGCTCACAAACGCGCTCTTGCCCACCAGCCCCGACAAGGTGACGCCCGACAGCAGCGCCGTATAGTCGCTCACCAGGGTTCCGGCCGCGCCGGTCGCGGGCACGGTGCCGCTTGTTCGCGTCTCGAACGCGGCGGACGCGGGAAGATCAGCTGAACGCATAGGAAATCTCCGCCCCTCGTCGATATTTCCACCGTTGATCGGACAATACCGATGATCTTCCGGTCACCTCAAGTGGTAAACGGCCCGTTATACGGGATTCCCGGTCGGGGTCGCCCGCCCGGTCGTCGGGGCTTTCGCCCGGCCCGCTTGACCGGCATGGACCGCTCTCCAGCCCGTCAGGACCGACCCGCCCCGCGATGAACCCCGTCCGCTTCCGCTTCGGCGACTTCCTGCTCGACCTGCGCGACCGGCGGCTCACCCGCGGCGACGCGCCCGTCGAACTCAACGCGCGCTATCTCGACGCGCTCGCGCTGCTGGTGGGCGACGCGGGCAGGCTCGTCACCAAGGACCGCTTCATGGCGGAGGTCTGGCGCGGCGTTCCCGTCACCGACGAGGCGCTGACCCAATGCGTCAAGATGCTGCGCCGCCGGCTCGGCGACAGCGCGTCGGCCCCGCGCTTCATCGAAACCGTGCCCAAGCACGGCTATCGCTTCATCGCGCCCGTCACGCCGGTCGACGAAGCTCGGACCACGGAGGATGCGGAAACGCCGCCCGCCCTTCCCCGCCACGCCGCGACGACCCCGCCCGGGCCATGGAGGACGGCCGCCCTTTCCGCATCGGCCGGAACGCTGGGCGCCGGGGTGGCGGGGCTGGTCGGCGGGCTGGTCTATGGTTTCGCGGGGGCGGCGCGGGCGGCGGAGCCGGGCATGGGCGCGGCGTCGGTGCTCCTCGTCCTGACGGGGGTCACGCTGCTCACCGCGCTGGCCGGGGGCGGGGGTGTGGCGTTCGGGATCGCCGCGGCCGGCCTGCTGCCCGGCCGCGCGGGGCGGTGGAGCGTCGCGGGCGGCGCGCTCGGCGGGATGGCGGTGGGCGCGGTCGTCGAGCTGCTCGGCCTCGACGCCTTTGATCTGCTCACCGGCCGCACGCCCGGCGACATCACCGGCGCGCTGGAAGGCGCGCTGCTCGGCGGCGCGGTCGGGGTCGGCCCCTGGCTGGCGGGGCGGTTCCCCGGCGCCGGCGCGATCCGGCGCGGCATCGCCGCCGCCGCGCTGGCGGGCGCCGCCGCCGGGGTGGTCGTTCCGCGCCTGGGCGGGCGGCTGATGGGCGGCAGCCTCGATCGCCTCGCCGACGGCTTTCCCGCCTCGCGGCTGCGTCTCGACCGCATCGGCGCGCTGTTCGGGGAAACGGGGTTCGGCCCGCTCACCCTGACCGTCACGGGCGCGCTGGAAGGCGCGTTGTTCGGCGCGTGCGTCACCGCCGCCCTGCTTCTCGCGCGGCGCGGGCTCGACGGGCGGGCCTAGCGCCGCCTGCGGGCCGCCCGGCGGAACAGCCAGGCCGACCACAGCCACAGGGCCGCGAGGAACAGCGTGATCGGCCCGGTGAAGCCCAGCCCGGTTGCCAGCGCGACCCCGAACGCCGCCACCTGCGCGATCGCGGTCGCCGTCATCGCGCGCGCCATGCCGGCCGGCTGGCCCCGCGCCAGCGCTGCGCCGATCCCCGCGGCCGCGAACACCCCGACATGGACCAGGTTGGCGGGATCGTCCTCCGACCCGATGATCCCGACCGCCAGGATCATCCAGCCCTGGAGCAGCAGGGCCGCGAGCGCGAGACCGGCCGCCGCCCGGCGGGCCCACCGGTCGGGCACCCGCGCGGCCAGCTCGCCGACGCCGCCCATCCCGACTAGCAGCGCCGCGAGAAAGACGAAATCGGCGGCATCGTGCGCAAGTCCGTGGGGAAGCCGCATCGCGACGACCGGCACCACCATCGACACTCCCGCCCCGGCCCAGAGCGCCAGCCTGATACGGCGCCCCGGAACCGGGCCGCTTCCCCGCACGCCTGTCGTCATCGTCCGTCCCCATCCGCGATACGGTAGGTACGACTAGCCCGGTCACACCCCGCGCGGCATGAGCGAAACATGAGGAATCGCCGCCGATCGACGATCCCGCGCCGGGCCCGCGCCGGGCGGGATGGCGGCGGTTGCCGCTAGAAGCGCCGGCTCACCGTCACGCCGTATGTGCGCGGATCGCCCGGCTGGCCGACCACCAGCCCGGTATTGCCCGATTGCAGCGCCAGCACCTCGTAATAATCCCGGTCGAACGCGTTGCGCAGCCAGCCGAAGATGTTCCACTCGCGCTCGACGCGCAGCCCCAGGCGGAAATTGGAGATCGCATAGCCCCCCACCTCGGTATAGGCCGAGCGCGACGGGTTGGACGAGAAGCCCGACCGATAGCTGCCGTCATAGCCCGCATAGACATTGGCGTCGGTGCCCCCGATCACCACCGGCAGGTTATACTCCGCGCCGTAGGAGAAGGCCCAGCGCGACACGCCGGGCAGGCGCTGGCCGGAAATGTCGCAATTGGCCGGGCTGAACCCGCCCGGCGTCCCCGCCGGGCTCGCGGGATTGGCCGCGCTCGCCGCCGCGCCGCCCGCCAGCTCGGGCGGGCAGGGCGCGTCGACGAAGCGCACATATTTGGCGTCGGTATAGGCGGCATTGCCATAGACGTTCAGCCGCTCGGTCGGGCGGAACGCGGAGTCGATCTCGACGCCTTGCGTGCGCACCTTGCCCGCATTGGCCAGATAGCCGCGCAGCACGCCCAATTGCCCGTTGGTCACCGTCGCCTGATAATCGGCGATGTCGGTCCGGAACGCCGCGAAGTTGAGCGTCACCCGCCGGTCGGCGAACTGTGTCTTCAGCCCCAGCTCGAAATGGTCCACCGTCTCGGGCCGGACGGTGGTGGCGCTCAGGATCGGCTCGTTGGCGGCGTCCAGCGGCAGCCCCGCCAGGTTGATCCCCCCCGATTTGTAGGAGCGCGCATAGGTCGCATAGCCATGGATATCATCGGAGAAGTCATAGGACGCGGTCACGTCGCCCGACAGGTTCCAGTCGTCGAACGCGGGCCGGTAGCTTTGCGGCGCCAGCACCCCGCACTGGTCGCGCACGACCGAGCTCCCCGCCTGCGCCGCCGCCGTGCACTGGAGCGTGCCGCCGGCACCATTGGTCACCAGCGACAGATAGGACCCGTCCTTCTTGTCGTAGTTCAGCCTGAGCCCCGGCGCGATCGCCAGCCGGTCGGTGACGTGCCAGGTCAGCTTGCCGAACAGCGCCGCGCTCGTGTTGGTGAAACCGATGGTATTGCGCGACGTCAGCCCGTTCAGCACCGCCGGGTTGCACGCATTGGCGGTGCTCGTCGCCGTGCATCCGCCGGCCGGCGGGTTGAGCAGGAACCGGCTCGCCGCCGATCCCTGGACCTGCAGCCCCTGCGTGTCGATCGTCTGGTGGAAGTAGAACAGCCCCGCGACGTAATCGACCGCGTTCCGCCCGTTCGACCCAAAACGCAGCTCCTGCGACCATTGCTCCTGCTGCGACGGATTGGCCGAAACGGTGGTGATCGGCAGCCCCAGGAAATCGCGGTCGTTGGACGGCTTCCAGTCCCAGAAACGGTACGCGCTGACCGAGGTCAGCGTCGCCGGCCCAAGGTCCCAATTCGCCAGCAGCGACACGCCCCTCAATTCCTGCCTGGCCTGGAGCGGGGTGTCGAGATCGGTCACCCGGTCGAACGCGTTGGTCGAGGGCGGGGCATAGCCGAAGGCGGCGGCGAGCGCGGCATATTGGCGCGACAGCGGCCGCTGCGTCGTCCCCGTGCGCGCATAGATCTGCGCGCAGCATTCCGGGTCCTGCTTGTTGTAATCGGCCGACAGCGTCAGGTCGACGCCGCCCCCCGCCTGGACGAACAACGCCCCGCGCACGCTCTTATTGTCCTGCGCGTTGACCCACTCGCCGGTGGTGAAATTATAGATCGTCCCCCGCCGCGACGTCAGCGACGCCGACAGCCGGAGCGCCGCGACATCGGCGATCAGCGGCCCCGACGCCGACGCCTTGGCCTGGACGAATTGGTAATTGCCCCCGGTCAGCTCGACCCGCGCCTCGGGGGTGAAGCTCGGCCGCCGCGTGGTGATGTTGATCGCGCCCGCGGTGGTGTTCTTGCCGTACAGCGTGCCCTGCGGCCCGCGCAGCACCTCGATCCGCTCCGTATCGGTGAAGTCGAAGGTCGCCGATGCGATGCGGCTGTAATAGACTTGGTCGACATAGATGCCGACGCCCTGCTCGATCCCGTCATTGGTCAGCCCGAACGGGGCGCCCAGCCCGCGGATGTTCGCCGCCGAATTGCGCGGATTGGTGGAATAGAATTGCAGGGAGGGCTGGATCTGCGTCAGCCGCCCGACATTGTACGTCCCCGTCTCGGCCAGCGCCGACTCGCCGATCACCGAGATCGCGATCGGCACCTGCTGCGCCGATTCCGCCCGCCGCCGCGCGGTGACCACCACCTCGCCCGATCCCACCGGCCCCACCCGGTCGCCTGCGGGCGCGGGCGCGGGGGGCGGCGCCTCCGCCTGGGGCTCGGCGGGAGCCGCCACCTGGGCGAGCAACAAGGCGGTAAGAAGCGACATGGGGCGTCTCCGTTCGCCCCCAATCTCCACCAATCCGGTATGCGTTCAACTCACGCCTGCTTAGCCCGGCCCAAGCTGCGCTTTACCGCGGCACCAGGTCGCGGGACCCGGCCTCAGCCGCCCCGTCCGCCGCCGAAGCCCCCGCCAAAGCCCCCGCGCGAGATCACCGCGCTGCGCGACTGGACGCGCGCGGGCGCGCGGGCATTGGGGTTGAACACGTCCGATCCCACCCGCGTGCGCCCCGTCACGTAATCGCGCCCGATCCGCGCGCCGCCCGGCCCCAGGAACCCGCCATTGCGGTCGCGGTAGAGCGGCGCCCCGCGATAGCCGTATCCGCCCCCGCCGTTGAGCAACTGCCCGACCATGAACCCGGTCAGCAGCGGGGTGAAAAAGCTCCCGCTGCCGCTGCCGCGCGGCACGCATTGGCCGACGCCATGCTGTTCCTCGCAGGTCCTGCTGTCCTCGAAGCGCGGTGCCTCGCGGTCGTTGGCCGCCTGCGCCTGGGCATAGGCGGCCTCGCACTGGTCGGCGGGCACGGCGCCCGCGCTGCGGCATTCGGCGACGCTGGAATAGCTCATCGCGTCGACCGGCGGGCTGGACGGCCCGTCGCACGCCGACAGCGACAGCCCGCCGCCCGCCATCAGGGTCGTCAGGACGACCGATTGGGATCGCTTCACCAGCCCCTCCTCACGCGCTCATCGCGGCGGCGTTGAGCAGCCCCACGCACAGCGAGATGCTCGCCATATAGACCGCCGCCGCCAGCTCGCCGCGCACGATGCGGTCGCCGAAATCGCGCATCACCACCCGGCGCACGACGGTGAAGGCGACGATCTGGATCACCCCCGCCAGCAGCGCCCAGACCGCGAATTCAACGAGGCTGACCGTATGCTCCAGCGCGGAGGCGAGCGGGAGGACATAGCCCAGCAGCGCCGCGCCCAGCGTGATCGCGGCCGCGACATTGCCTTCCCGGATCAGCGTGCGCTCATGATAGGGCGTCGCCGCCTGGTAGATCAGCTTGAACGCGACGGTGAACAGCCCCGCCGCGACGAAGGCGATCAGGAACGCCGCCGCGCCCCGCCCGACAATCTCTCCGAACCCGTATCCATAGCTCATCATCTATACCCCCTCAGGCCCGGAACTCGCCCAGTTCCAGTGCCATGCCTAGCATGATTTCGAACGAAACCTCACCCGCCTCGTTCTCCTGGTCGATCGCCAGCAACAGCTCGCGGCCCTCCCCTTCCACGTCGCGCGCGAACAGCATGGAGGTCTGGTATATGCGCCGGTCGACGATCCCGTCGCGGTCGTCGTGCAGCTCCTCCCAAAAGGTCACCGGCTCCTGCCGCGCCGCCTCGTCGCCGAACCAGGCCCGGCGGTATTCGGGCAACCCCTCGTCGGTGAAGCTGCGCGCCGTCAGCCGCTCGCGCCAGGCGGGCCGCTCGAAGGGGCGCGACGGATAGCTGCTCCGCCACGGCGCGAAGATCGTCACGTCGGTCAGCTCGCGCCCCGCCCGGTCGTTGGCCACCGCCTGGAACATCACGTCGTCGTCCGTGTAGAAACGGTGGATGAAACCCCCCTCGCCCAGCTCGACCAGCCCCTGGGCCACGATCTGCATCGTGTCGCCGTCGAAGGGAAAATGCAGCGCCCCCCCGAAGCGCCGCCACGCCAGCGGGTCGAGGATGATCGTCCGCCCGATCGTGACGTTGCGCACCTCGGGCAGCGCGTTATCGGTCGGGGCCGCGCGGCGGCCGAACAGCAGATCGAACATGGGGGCCCGTATAGAGCGGCCGACGCGGCGCGGGAAGCGATTGGCGCGAGCGTCCGCGACGCCTATGTGCGAAGCCGCATCACGGGAGCTCGACCGCCGCATGACCGACACCGCCTGGACCATCCGCACGCTGAAGGCCGCGCTCGACGACCACGCCGCCGTCCGCACCGGCGAGCTCTCCACACGGGTCGTCGGAGAGACTGGGGAGGGCGCCGACCCCGTCCTCCTCGCCACCATGCACCGCCACGGCGACCTCGAAGCGTTCGTCAACGTGTCGGAGGCGCAGATCGCCGCCTCGGTCCTGCTCTGGCCCTGCGACGAACAGCCCGACCGCGCGGCCTTCAACGAATTCCTGCTGAAAGCGCAAAAGCTAGTGCCGCTGTCGAACTTCGGCATCGCGACCGTCGACGGGCGCGATTATTACGAGCTGTTCGGCGAGCTCGCCACCACCTCTCCGCTGTCCGACATCGTCGGCGAGCTCCGCGCGCTGGCCGACAACGCGATCGAGGCCGCGACCGACCTGCGCGACAATTTCGCTCCCACTACCAACGCCCCCGGAGTCTGACTGTCATGGCCATCTGGAGCAAGCTCTTCACCCTCGGCCGCGCCGGCGCCAACGAGGCCGCGACCTCGGTCGTCGACGCCAACGCGCTGCGCATCCTCGACCAGGAGATACGCGACGCCGACCGCGCGCAGGGCAAGGCGCGCGACGACCTCGCCGGCCTCGTCGCCCGCCGCCGCATCCTCGAGACGGAGGTGGAGAGCTTCCGCGCCCAGGCCGCGAAATACGAGGCGTCGGCGCGCATCGCGGTGGGCAAGGGCGACATGGACCTCGCCCGCCAGGTCGCGCAGCGCATCGCCGACCTCGAACGCGACATCGCGATGAAGGCGCCGCAAGTGGCCGACATGCGCGCCGCCGAGGACCAGATCCACCAGGCGGTGGCCGGCACCGACCGCAAGATCGAACAGCTCCGCCGCGAGGTCGAGGTCGTCAAGGTCAACGAATCGGTCCAGAAAGCGCAGGCCAGCGTCGCCGCGGGCGGCGCGGGCTCCTCGATCGGCTCGGCCGCCGAAAGCCTGGCGCGCATCCGCGAGCGCCAGATGATCCGCGGCGAGAAGATCCGCGCCGCGGGCGAGCTGGAGGATCGCCGCACCGGCGCCGATCTCGACGAGAAACTGCGCCTGGCGGGCATCCTGCCGGGCCAGTCCTCCGCCGACGACGTGCTCGCCAGGCTCTCCGCCCCCAAACCGGCGCTCCAGCTCGAACGCCGCGACGACACCCCCGCGAACGAGGGCTGATCCGATGCGCCGCGTCCCCCTGACCCCGCGCGCCGATTGGCGGGCCAAGGCGGACGCGATCGGCTTCGTCTATCACGACACCGGCGGCCGCCCCTATTGGGACGAGAGCGCCGCCTATGTCTTCACCCTGGCCCAGATCGACGACCAGCTCGAACCCGCCGCCGCCGAGCTCCACGCCATGTGCCTGGCGCTCGTCGACGAGGTCGTCCGCGACGCGGCGCTGCTCACCCGCCTCGCCATCCCGGCCGCGCATCACGCGCTCGTCGCGGAAAGCTGGCGCACCAACCAGCCCAGCCTCTATGGCCGCTTCGACCTCGCCTATGACGGCGCCGGCCCACCCAAGCTCTACGAATATAACGCCGACACCCCGACCTCGGTGTTCGAGGCCGCGACCTTCCAATGGCTGTGGCTCGAGGAACTGATCGCCGGCGGCGCGCTCCCCTCCGGCGCCGACCAGTTTAACAGCCTGTTCGACAAGCTCCGCGCCCGCTTCGCCCAGCTCTTTCCCCAAGGCGGCTTCGTCCACTTCGCCGCCGAGGCGAGCGCGATCGAGGACCGCCAGACGGTGCGCTTCTTCGAGGATCTGGCGACCCAGGCGGGGATCGACCCCAAATTCGTCGACCTCCACGACATCGGCCTCAACGCCGAGGGCCGCTTCGTCGACGCCGAGAATTTCGAGCTCCAGGCCGCGTTCAAGCTCCATCCCTGGGAGCATATGTTCCGCGAACCCTATGCCGCCCACCTCGCCGGCGCGCGGGTCCGCTGGATCGAGCCCGCCTGGAAGGCGATCCTGTCGAACAAGGGCCTGCTCCCCCTGCTCTGGCAGCGCCACCGCGACCACCCCAACCTCCTGCCCGCCTTTTTCGACGACGACCCCGAAGCCGCGACGCTGGGCGACAGCTATGTCCGCAAACCCCTCTTCTCCCGCGAAGGCGCCAACGTCGCGGTCGTGGAAGCGGGCGTCGCCGCGCCCGTCCTCGACGGCGGCTACGGCGCCGAAGGCCAGGTCCGCCAGGCCCTCCACCCCGCCCCCCGGTTCGACGGCCGCCACGCGGTGATCGGCGCCTGGATCGTCGGCGACGAACCCGCGGGCATCGGCGTGAGGGAAGACGAGGAATTGGTGACGCGGGATCTGGCGAGGTTCGTACCGCATTACATAAGCGAATAAGGCGCGCGCCCCGCGCGCCGGTGCCGCAGGCACATGAGCGAACGGCCGGCGTCGCCCAGCGACGACCGACGACACGGGATTTACGGCCATAGCGAGGCGCGCGCGCCGCGCGCCGGTGGCGCAGCCACGCGCAGGCCCGGCCGGCGTCGCGCAGCGACGTTCGACGACACGGGATTTACTCCCGTGTCCGGCCACCCAACCCCTCACGCCGCCGCGCGCAGCTCCAGCACCGCGTCGCGGACCCGGTCGCCGCCCTCGTCTCCCGACCAGCCCGCCAGCGCGTCCTCCAGCCGTCTCGCCATTTCCCCCAGCTCGGCTTCCCCGAACATCGCGGCGGTGCCCGACAGCTTGTGCAGCATGTCCGCCGCCGCCTCCACGACGGCGTGGTCGGGCCGGTCGGTGGCGACCAGCCGGTCGAGCGCCCGCATCGTCTCCGTCTTGCGCGCGTCATACCGGTCGCGCAGCCTGGGGCTGATGAGGCCGCGGGGCGCCGGCTCCGCCGGCTTCGCGGCCACGAAACGGGTCAGGATCGCGGTGAGGTCGGCGACCCGGACGGGCTTGGCCAAGTGCGCCTGCATCCCGGCGGCCAGGCAGGCGCGGATATCCTCCTCATAGGCGTTGGCCGTCAGCGCGACGATCGGCAGCGTATCCGCCCCGTGCCCGGCCAGCCGCAACCGGCGCGTCGCTTCCAGCCCGTCCATTTCGGGCATCTGCATGTCCATCAGCACCAGGTCATAGGGCCGCCCGGCGCGCGCGGCTGCCTCGACCATCGCGACCGCCTGCACGCCGTCGGCCGCGATCGCGGGCGCCATGCCGGCGCGTTCGGCCATGGCGGTGATCAGCACCTGGTTGATGTCGTGATCCTCGGCGATCAGGACGCGCGGTGCGCGGCCCGGAAGCTCGGCCGCGGCGGTCCGCCCGCCCGTCGACGGCGTCGCGGGCGCGCATTCCTCGGCCGGGCGGAGCGGCAGGATCAGGCTGAACGTCGATCCGGCGCCGACGACGCTGCGCACCGAGATCGAACCGCCCATCAGTCGCGCCAGATCGCCGCTGATCGTGAGGCCCAGGCCGCTGCCGCCATATCGGCCCGCGGTGGACTCGTCCGCCTGCGCGAATTGTTCGAAGATCGCGTTCAACCGCTCGGGCGCGATGCCGATGCCGGTGTCGACGATGTCCAGCCGCAGCCGCCCGCCCGGCTCCCCGTCCGCCTCCTCGACCGAGCCATGGACCGTGACCCGGCCCTGTTCGGTGAATTTCAGCGCGTTGCCGATCAGGTTCAGCAGGATCTGCCGCAGCCGCAGCGGATCGCCGCACAGCCTGTTCGGAACGCCCTCGTGGATCACCGTGGCAAGCTCGACGGCCTTGGCCTGGGCGGCGGGCGCCATCAGGTCGGCGCAGCGGCGGACGATGTGGCGGAGATCGACCGGCTGCTCCGCGAGCTGCATCCTGCCCGATTCGATCCGCGACACGTCGAGGATGTCGTTCAGCAGCCGCATCATCGACCGCCCCGATTCGGCGATCAGCTCCAGCTGGCGACGCTGCTCCGCGTTCAGCTCCCCGGACAGGAGCAGTTCGGTGAAGCCCAGCACGCCGTTCATCGGCGTGCGGATCTCGTGGCTCATATTGGCGAGAAAGGCGGATTTGGCGCGCGCGGCGCTTTCGGCGGCGTCGCGCGCGTCCACCAGCTCGGTTTCCAGGATCTTGCGTCGACCGATGTCGCGGATGGCCGAGATCACGCCGCCTTCCGGGCTCCCCGGCGCGCGCCATGGTTTCATGTGCGACTCCAGCCAGCGCCAGCCGTCCCGCTTGTGCCGGAAGCGATATTCGACGGTGACCGCGCGCTCGGCGCCCGTGATGATGGCGATGTGCGCGGCATGGACCACCGCGTGATCGTCGGGATGGATGAATTCGGCGCAGGCGCGTCCGGTCAGTTCCTCTGGCGTGAAACCGGAAAGCTCGTGGCAGGACGGCGAGACATAGGTGACGTCGCCGGCATCGTCCGTGCGGAGCACCACGTCCGTCGCATTGTCCGCGAGCAACCGATATCGGCGCTCGCTCGTCCTGACCGCCTCGGTGGCCCGCCACGCGGCCGCCCGCGCCCGCAGCATCGCCGTGATCGCCCCGCCGATGATGAGCAGCAGCACCAGGGTCAGCCCCAGGCCGATCCGCGTGAGCCACGCCGTCCGCGCCATCGTCTCGGCATTCCTGATTTCGCGCGCCGCGAGCAGCTTGCGCTCCTCCGCCTTGATCCGGTCGAGGATCACACTCGCATCCTCGACCGCTTCGCGCTCGCGTCCGGTGCGGACCGCCGCCATCGCGCCGGCCCAGTCCGCCGCCCGGACGCGGTTCACCACGTCCAGGGACACCGCCGCAAAGGCTTTCACCCGGCGGTCGAGCTCGGCCAGGCGTTCCCGTTGAACCGGGTTGTCGCGCATGAGGTCGCGCACGTGCCGCGAGCCCCGGGCATAGTCGCTCAAGCCCTGGCGAAAGGTCGCCAGCGACTTGGGATGCCGGGTCAGCACATAACCGCGCTCGCCGCGCAGGGCCTTGTTCAGCGCCGTGTCCATCTGTTCGGCGCTGATCAGCACGTCCAGCGTGTGGGCCCGCCACCACTGCGCCTGTGCCTGCTGCGCCTGCGTCACCGCCGAGCTACGGATCGTCCCCAGCACCAGGGCGATGAGCGCGACGAAGCCTGCGCCGAAGATGAACCAGGCGCGCGAGCGGGACAGGAATGAATTGGGAGCCACGGCCCATGGTTACCGCGCAATGGTGAAGACTCTCTGTCCGACACCGCATATCGACGCGGTCTATCGGCGCGAACGGACCGGTGTCATAGGCAGGGATCACCGGGAGAAAGGCCTTGGCGCGCATCATCTATGTTGAAGACGACGACCTGATGGGCAGCGTCGTGAAAGACATCCTGACCGCGGCCGGCCACGCGGTGGACGTCGTTTCCCACGGAACGCTCGGGCTTCAGACGATCGCGTCCGACCGGCCGGACCTGGTGATCCTCGACATCGCGCTGCCGGGCATGAGCGGGATCGACGTGGCCAGGAACCTGCGGCAACTCCCGGCGACCCGCCTGGTGCCGATCCTGATGCTCACCGCCTCGCGCAGCGAGTCGGTGTCCCGCGAAGCGCTGGACGCCGGCGCCGACGACGTCATGATCAAGCTGGTATCCTATACCGGGCTCGTCTCGAAGGTGGAACGGATGCTCGGCGCGGCCGACTAGATCGGCCGGCCTTCAGCGCGGCTTGGACGCGCCGCCCTTGTGGCGCTTCGCGAGCAGCTCGTCGACGCGGAACAGCAATTCCTCCGGGTCGAACGGCTTTTTCACGTAATCGCCCGCGCCCTCGTACATCGCCAGCTCGACGTCGCGCTCGCTCTGCCGCCCCGTCAGCATCAGCACCGGTATCTCGCACAGCGCGGCCGAGTTGCGCATCTCGCGCAGCACCAGCAACCCGCTCAGGTCGGGCATGTTGCAGTCCAGGATCACCAGGTCCGGGCGCCTGGCCTTGATGACGCTCAGCGCGTCCTTGCCGTTGGTCAGCAGGCCGACGCCGTGCCCGCCCGCCAGCAGCGCGTCGCGCGCGATCTCCCCGACGATCTCGTCGTCATCGGCTATGATGATCCGGGCCATGTCGACCTCCCTTTCCCGTGTCGCGAACGCCTGGCCATGCGTTCTCCGCGATGCGCGTTCGCCGGGCCCCATGCCCGGCTTGTCCATCTCGGGATAGTGCCGACCTTCACCCTCGCCGCGTCATCGCCCAGCGCAGCACGCCCCCGACGCCCAGCGCGCCCATCCGCACGCCGATCGCTCCCGGAAACGGCACGGACAGCCCGTGCATCCGCCGCGCCCAGCCCGGCAGCAGGTCCACCCCCGCGCGCAGCATCACCGCGTTGGCGGGCGCGGTCGCCAGGCTGGGGGAGGGTTGGGCGAGCATCAGCCGCGACACCGCGCGCGTCCGCGCATCGGCCCTGAGCGCGGGCCGCACCCGCGCGAAATAGGCGGCCAGCGCCCCGCGCGACTCCGGCACGTCCGCCGCCCCCAGCATCCGCGCCAGCTGCGCCTGTTCGCGCAGGTACCGGTCCTGCTCCGCGCCGGGAAACCACGGGTCGCGGTAGCGCAGATGCGCGCGCAGGAACGCGTCCACCTCGGCCGCGTGCACCCAGGTCAAGAGCGCGGGGTCGTCCGCGGCATAGGGCGTCCCGTCGGGCAGGTGCCCGCGCACCCGGCCATGCACCCGCCTGACCCGCGCGACCGCCGCCGCGACCTGGTCGGTCGACCCGTATGTCGCCACCCCCACGAACCGCGCGGTGCGCTTCAGCCGCCCCGCCATGTCCCGCCGGAACCCCGAATGGTCCCACACCCCCGCCAGCGCGGCGGGGTGGAGCATCTGCATCAGCAACGCCGACACGCCCCCGATAACCATGCTGGAAAAGTCGCCATGAACGACCCAGCTCGCCGATCCCGGCCCGAACAGCCCGTGATCGCCGTCCGGCCGCGCCGCCGCGACCTCGCCGGATCCCAGCAGCGCGTCGACGCGCCGCGCGATCCCGCGCCGGACAGCGATCATCGCGCGGAGACCGCGCCGCGATCAGGCCCGGCGGCGGCTATTTGTGCCCGCCATGGCCGGCATTCTGATGGTTGTCCTTGCTGGGCGTGTTGTCCGAATTGTCCTGCTTCTTGTTGCCGCCGATATCGTCCTTGCCGTTCTTGGCGAAATCGCCCTTCTTCTTGTGGTCGGTCACGTTGCGTCTCCCTTGGTCGGATCGGCTCAACGCCCTTGGGGCCCTCCCGGGTCCCCGCGCGCCGCCGCCCAGGCCGCCACCTCCGCGTCGAAGCGCGCCGTCACCCCCAGATCCCCCGCGCGCCCGGTCGCCAGGTCGACCGCGACCACGCCCGCCCATTCGTTGGTCGCGTTGCCCGACAAGGTCACCATCCCGTCCGCCTCGGCCCGCGCGCGCACCGGCCCGCCCCGGTTCCACACGGTGATCGCCGTCCCGAACGCCACCCGCCCCGTCAGCCCCGCCGCGACGACCGCGCTCGCCACCGCGCTCCCGCACGCATCGGTCAGCCCCGCCCCGCGCTCGTGCGTCCGCACGAACAGCCCGTCCGCGCGCCGCGCGACGAACGACACATTGGCCCGGTTCGGCAGCCAGGCCGGCGCCGCCTCGCAGATCAACCCCACCCGCACCAGCTCGGCCTCGTCCACCCCGTCCACGAACGCGATCAGATGCGGGTTGGGCATCGTCACCGCCGTGAAGCGCAGATGGGGCGACAGCGGCGCGACCACCGCGTCGATCACCCGTTCCGTCCCCAGCCGCATCGGCCAGTCGCGCACGTCCAGCCCCGCCGGCCCCGCCCGCTCCTCGACGGTGTACACCCCCGGCGCCAGCGCCCGGTCGACCGCCACCTCGGCCAGGCTGGTGCGCAGCCGCACCCGCGCCCGCGTCAGCCCCAACGCCTCCAGCCCCGCCCGCGCGACGCAGCGCAATCCGTTGAGGCACGTCTCCGCCTCCGACCCGTCGGGGTTGAACATCCGCATCCCGAACGCCGCCTCCGCGTCCCCGTCGGTCAGCAGCAGCAACCCGTCGCCCCCGACCGGCCCCGCCCGGTCGCTCAGCGCGCGCGCCACGACCGCCCAGTCGCGGTCGCCCACCCCCGATCCGCGCGCATCGACCAGCGGAAAGTCGTTCCCCGCCCCGTGGCATTTGGTGAAGGCGATCCTCATGCTCCGACCATAAGCACCCGGCCCCCGGCCCGCAAACGCCCGAAACGACGCTCCCCGCCGCCCCAGGCGCATTGCCGCGCCCCGGCGGCGCCTGTAGGCGAGCCCCCGATGCACCCGGCCTCCGCCTATAGCCACCGACTGGGCTGGCGGGAGCGGCTGCCCTCGCTCCTGCTCGCGCTCGCCGCCGCCCTGCTGATCGTGCTGGCGCTGCTGCGGCTGGGGCTGCTGCCCAGCCAGCCCGCCGAACCGCCGTCCGACCTCAACAGCTTCAACGTCGCGCCCGACGACCGCGCCGCCGGCACCCCCGACACGCCCGCCGCCGCCGCGGCCCGGCGTCGCGCGACCGGCGCCGCGCCGCCCACCCCGCGCCCGCCCGTCCCGCCGCCCCCCGTCCCCAAGCCGGTCGTCCCGCCGCCGCCCTTCGCCCCCGGAGTCCTCGTCCTCGACCCCGGCCAGTTCGCGGCCGCCGATATCGGCAGGCTCCCCTCCAGCGGCAGGGGCGATGCCACCGGCGACGGCGCCACCGGCGGCGACGGCGCGTCGGTCTACGGTCCGGGCGAGGGTCCCGGCGGCGAGCGCCTGTTCAACGCCGAATGGTTTCGCGAACCCAGCGATGCCGAACTCGCCGGCTACCTCCCCCCGAACGGCGCCCCGCCCGGCAGCTGGGCGACGATCGCCTGCCGCACCGCCGAACGCTACGAGGTCGAGAATTGCCGCTCGCTGGGCGAATCCCCCGCCGGATCGGGGCTCGCCCGCGCGATGCGTCAGGCCGCCTGGCAGTTCCGCGTCCGCCCGCCCCGCATCGGCGGCCGCCCCGTCATCGGCGCCTGGGTCCGCATCCGCATCAGCTTTGACAAGCGCGGCTGACGGCCGCCGGGGCGTTGACCGCGTCCCCCGCCTTTCCTAGCCAAGGGCGGGGACTTTTCTCGGGGGATCTACACGGACATGGCCGATATCAGCGGGGCCGCGCGCCTCACCAATGGTGCGCCGAACGAAGTGGTGCTGAGCGCGGACGGCAGGACGGTCTATGTCGCCGGCGCCGACGGGACGATATCGGCCTTCGCGACCGCCACGGGCGCCCTGACCGCGACGTGGAAGGTCGGCACAAGGCTGGGCGGCATGGACCTGACCGCCGATGGCCGCTACCTCGTCGTGACGGAGCGCGAGCCGGTCGGCTCCTCGCTCGATCAGAACGGCACGCGGTCCTACACCGTCACCGTGCACCGCGTGGACACGACGACCGGCGCGGTGGTGAATTATGATTTCAGGCCGACCGGCCTCGATTTCACCTTCTACGACGCCGCCGTGCTCGCCGACGGCAAGGTGTTGCTGAGCCAGAGCTTCTCCGGGTCGGGCTGGGTCAACCTCAAGCTACTGGACCTCGCGACCGGCGCCTATACGACGACCGCGCTCAGCGTCCGGCAGGACAGCGTGCTCTCGCTCGACACGGGCCGCACCCGCGTGCTGGTCGGCGAGGCCAACATCTCCAACGCCCAGCTCGACATCGTCGAACTCAGGGGGGACGGCACCCTGGCGACGATCGGGACCAACGGCTCTTCCGGCTTCAACGACGGCATCCAGGCGTTCAGCGGCAACGCGAACTTCGTCGCCGATTTCGTCTACGGCACGGGTCTGCTGCTGTTCGACGGCCAGCTCAAATTCGTCGAGAACCTGACCAACCGCTTTCCGCAGTGGCGAACCGACGAGGTGGGCGGGCTCGCCTTCGATGCGAAGGGGGAATTCCTTTACGTACTCGATCAGTCGGCGGAGGAAGTGGTCAAGCTGTCCACCGCGACGTGGCAGCGGGTCGGCGGCTATGCGCTCGATCCCGGCTACGCGTCCGATCGCGGGGGACGGTTCGGCAACGACCTGCTCGTGACGGCCGACGGCTATCTCGTCGTGTCCGGCGGCGCCGGTGTGCAACTGGTCGCGCCCGATGCGTTCCGCGCGACGGGCGTCCAGCTTGTCGGCACCGCGGGCGACGACCTGCTGGTCGGCTCGGGCGATGGCGACCAGCTCGTCGGCGGCGCGGGGGCCGACATCCTGCGCGGCGAAGGCGGCGACGACGTCCTCGCCTCCGCCGACGGCTTCATCGGATCGCGCCTCGGCGACGATCTCGGGCGCGAGGTCGACCAGCTCTTCGGCGGCGACGGCGCCGACCTGCTGGCGATCGGCTATGGCGACGGCGCCGATGGCGGGGGTGGCAACGACATGCTGCGCCTGTCGCTGGCGGGCGCGACGGGGGGCGTCGTCCTCGACACCGCGACCTTTTCGGGGGGACGCACGACCATTCTGGCCGGCGGCACCATCCGGAACGTCGAATCGCTCCAATATCTTCGCGGCAGCGCCTTTGGCGATACCGTCACCCTCGCCGTTCAGGCCGCGTCGGTCACGGTCGACGGCGCGGGCGGGGACGATGTCGTCACCGCGACCGGTGGCCCATTGGTCTTCAACGGCGGCGCGGGCGACGACCGGCTGATCGCCGGTTCGGGAACGGAGTCGTTCGACGGCGGCGACGGCATCGACACCGTCAATTACCGCGCGGCGACGACCGGCGTGTTCGTCCGGCTGGGCGCGACCGCCGGGGCCGCGGGCACCGGTCCGGGCGGCGACCGGCTCCTGTCGGTCGAAGCCGTGATCGGCTCGCGGTTCAACGACAGCATCGACGGCGGCGTCGGCGCGGAACGGCTGATCGGGGCCGGCGGAAACGATATCCTGCGCGGCAATGGCGGCAACGACCTGCTCGAAGGCGAGGATGGCAATGACGACCTGATGGGCGGCGCCGGGGACGACGCGCTCTACGGCGGCGAGGGCGAGGATAATCTGCGCGGCGACGACGGCCGGGATCTGCTGGACGGCGGCGCGGGCAATGACCGGCTTTCGCGCGGGGGCGTGGGCAGCGCCGTCATGCGCGGCGGCGATGGCGACGATCAATATCTCGGCGTGTCGGGCGGCGATCAGGTCATCGAGGCCATCGGCGGCGGCCGCGACTCGGTGGGGGCGAGCGGCGATTTCACCCTGGCGGCCGGGCAGGAAGTCGAGCGGCTCTTTCTGGTGAACGGGCCGGGCAACCTTTCGGGCAACGAGTTCGCGAACGACATCTTCGGCAACGAGTTCGCGAACCGGCTGGCGGGCGGTGCGGGCGACGACAGGCTTTACGGCAACAACGGCGACGACGTGCTGGCGGGCGATGCCGGCGACGACCTGATCGATGGCGGTGTCGGGTTCGATACGGCGACCTTCGGCGCGACGCTCGCGGGGAGCCTGGTCGGGTTCGGCGCCGACGGCGCCGTGATCGTCGACGGCCCGGACGGGCGCGATACCCTGCTGGGGGTCGAACGGCTCCAGTTCGTCGACGGAACGCTCGCGCCCGCCGCGGCCGCGGGGGTGGGAAGGGTCTATGCGGCCTGGGGCGGCCGCGACGCTTCGGGGAGCGAACTCGCCTATTGGACCGGCGAGATCGCGGGCGGACGGACGACGCTGGCGGGCGTCAAGGCGGCGATCCTGGCCGATCCGCTCGGCCAGGCGAACACCGCCGCCGTGGTGAGCGGGCTCTACGCCGAATATCTGGGCCGCGCGCCCGGCGCGGACGAACTGTCCTATTGGGACGGCCAGGTGCGTGGCGGGACCGATTTCGCCCAGGTCAGGGGCGTCATCGTCGCCGATCCGTCGGGCCAGGCCTTTGCCGCGGCGCGGATCGTCGCGCTCTACGACGACTATCTGGGACGCGCGCCCGGCGCGGGCGAGGTGACGTTCTGGACCAACGAGGTTCGGATCGGGACCGACTTCGCGGGGGTGCGCGCCGCGCTGGTCGACGATCCCTCGGGCCGGGCCCATGCCGCGGGAGCGATCGACACGGTGTACCGCGACTATGGCGGGCGGGCGGCGTCGGCCGAGGAGGTCGCCTTCTGGACCGGGCAGTTCCGCGCCGGGTCGACCGTCGCCGATGTGCGCGACGCGGTGCTCGACGACGGGCTCGGGCGCGGCTTCACCGCGGCGGCGCTTTCCGGGCTCTACCTCGAATTGTTCGGGCGCGACGCGGCGGCGGGCGAGCAGGCGGTCTGGCACGACTTCTTCCATGACGGCTTCACCCTCGATGCCGCGCGTTCGGCGCTCAGCTTCGACGGGGGCAGTGCCGGCCGCGTCCGGCTGGGCGTCGGGACGGCCGATGCGGACGTCTTCGCCTTTGCGGCGGGCGACCGGCATCTGGCGATCGGCGGGTTCGACCCGTTTCTCGACCGCATCGACCTGCGCGGGCTCGGCCTGGCGTCGGGCACCGACCCGCTCGACGCCGCCCATGCGCGCGAGATCGCCACGCTCGACGGCGGCACCGACGTGCTCATCACGCTCGACGGCACCCATGACATCCTGATCCGCGGGGTCGCGCTGGGCCAACTCGGGGCCGCCGACTTCCTGCTATAGGCACGTCCCCGGCGTCGCACGGCGCCGGTCGGGCCCGGCCCGGCGCGGGCGCCCGGATTGGCTTCCGCCTGGTCTCGACGGACCCGGCCGGGTGTATTGGCGCAGGCAACAGGGCGATCGATCGGCGGCGACCGGGATGCGGGGTCGACCGTTTCCGGTCGTGATCGACATCAAGGCGGGGGGCGCCTAGCCTGTTCGCCGTTGGTGAACGGGAGGGGGCTCGGAATGCGCTGGATCGCCTTGCTTGTCGTCGTCGCGCCGGTCGCCACCCCCGCCATTGCCGCCGACCCCATCCGCTACACCGTGACCGTCGAGGATGGAGGCTCCGCACCGTCACTCCTCGTCGAGATCGCCTTTGCCGGCGACCGGGACGGTTCGACGACGATCGAACTTCCCTCGAAATGGGCGGGCAGCGAGGCGCTGCATACGCATCTGACCGAACTGGCCGTGACCGGCGGGAAATTGCTCGGCGCCGCCGACCCCGCGCGGCGCGTGGTGCGGCATCGGTCCGGCGCTCCCCTTCTGCTCCGCTACCGCGTCCGCGATGCCCAGGCCGGTCTTCCCGAAGCGCGCAGCTATGAAAAGGCTCGGCCGGTCGTCGAGCGCGACTGGTTCTACGCCCATGGCGAAGGGATATTCGCGATCCCGCAGGGTCGGGAGCGATCACCCGCGCGCTTCCGCTGGGGCCGCCGGCCCAGGGGCTGGCGGGTGGCGAGCGACCTCGACGTCGCGGACCCCGCCATCCTCACGGCCAATGACGCCGCCGGCGCGATCCTGATCGGCGGCACCGCGCTGCGCGTCACCGACCGGCAGGTCGGCGGCCGGCGGGTATTGCTCGCCGCGCTCGGCCGCTGGGCGTTCACCGACGCCGAACTCGCCGATCGCCTCGCCAGGCTGATCGCGACGGAGAATGCGATGCTCTCCGCCCCGGCCCGGCCCTATGTCGTCACGCTCGCTCCGCTCACCGGCGCCGAAACGGGGGCGCTCAGCTATGGCGGATCGGGGCGCACCGCCGGGTTCGCGCTCGCCTCCACCGCCAATGTGCCGCTCGGCGACCTCACCCGGCTCCTGGCGCATGAATATGCGCATCGCTGGTTCGGGGAAGGCGAGGGCTGGGGCCCGTTCGCCGACGGCGCGGCCGATTATTGGTTCACCGAAGGGTTCAACGACTGGTTCGCGAGCCGCGCCATGGTCCGCTCGGGCCTGTGGACGGTCGCCGACTGGCGCGCGGCGACCGATATGATGCTGCTCCGCCATGCCGCCTCGACCGCGCGCGGGCTGGACGATGCGCAGCTGTCCGCGCAATTCTGGACCAATCCCGATGCGATGCAGGTGCAATATGATCGCGGGAACCTCACCGCGACGTTGCTCGACGATGCGCTGTCGCGGCGCGGCCGCGCGCTGCTCGCGACCCTTGCGGGCATGGGCGCCCGGTCCGGCGAGGGCGGGGTGGCACGTCTGGACCGCCTCGTCGGCGCCGGTCTGCTCGCGCGGGCGCGGGCGGACGCAGCCGCCGCCCTGCTTCCGCCCGCCACCTTCGGGGCCTGCGGGACGCTGCGGACCGCCGTCCAGCCCGCTTATGATCGCGGGTTCACGACGACCGCCGACAATGTCGTGGCGACGGTCCGCGCGGGCGGTCCGGCCTGGGCCGCGGGCGTGCGCCCCGGCCTGCGCTTCAAGCGCCGCACCGTCGTGAACCCGGGCGACGCGGCCAGACCCTATGCGGCGGAATTCCTCGACGGGAATGTCCTGCGCCGCCTTTCCTGGCTGCCGGAAGGCGAGAAGCGGGTGACCTTTCAGACGCTGGCCGGGAGCGCGGTCGACGAGTCGGCCTGTGCGGCGCTGATTGGATGAACCGCGCGGGATGAGGGCCGCCCCCCCCCCGCC
>NZ_DASVRV010000039.1:0-53704 GCF_036388435.1 Sphingomonas sp. | reverse complement strand
CTGATCGAGAACGCGTTCTGCCGCCTCAAGGACTTCCGCCGCGTCGCGACCCGCTACGACAAGCTCGCGGCCAACTTCCTGTCAGGCGTGGCGCTCGCCACCGCGCTCGCGTTCTGGCTGTGAACGAGTCTGGAGCCTAGCCAATATGGCTTTAGCTTTGCGCTCAATTTCTTGTTCAAAAATCTGCCACATAGGGAAGGCACCGAGGACCGAGAGTCAGGGGTTCGTTTGCGAAGGGTGACAAAACGTCGCGTTTTGCCCGCGATGTAATTTCCGGTCCCCGGCTAGCGCTTCACGCACATACCACCTTCGTTGCAAGGATGCCTCAAGTCGTCAACCGCGAAGTTGGCATCTATCGTTCGAGCATGTAGCCTCGCCTCATGCTCGAAGTACCGCTCGACCCCGAACTCGAACGCACCCTCGCCGCCATCGCCGCGCGTACCGGCGACGCGCCGGGCGACCTCGCGCGCGCGGCGCTCCTGAAGTACCTTGAGGACTTGGAGGATTACGCCGTCGCCGTCGAAGGCTGGCGCGCGAACGATTCTTCCCGGAACTTGTCCAGCGAGGAGATGCTGCGTGAGCTCGGCCTGGACGGTTGAGTACCAGCCCGGCGCGCAGAAGCAGCTCAAGAAAATCGACCGAGCCGCCGCCTTACGGATCGTCCGCACCCTGCAAAGCGATCTGGAGCGTCACGGCGATCCGCGCGCCTTCGGCGAAGCGATGGTCGGCGGCTGGACCGGCTTCTGGCGCTACCGCGTCGGCGACTATCGCGCGATCTGCCGCATCGAGGATGCGCGCATCACCGTCGTGGTGATCGAGGTCGCCCACCGCCGCGAGGTGTACCGCTAGGGCGGGTACTAACTCGTCAGACGTAACCACCCCAATGCGGCGCCAGTCGCTCCACCCTTACCACTCTGTCTTGCCTCGACCGCTCCTCCCGGCGACGATCCGCCCTGACCGACGACACCGCGCCCGAAATGCTCGGACGGGCGCGCATCCTGTTCCAGCTTAACCCCGACCTCGACATGCTCTATCTTGAAGCCAGGATCAGGCACGAGACGGGAGACGATCATGGCGTCGAAGACCTCCGCTGACACGTCGCCCGACTGGCCCGGCCGCACGGTCCAGCACGAAGCCTGCGCGCTTCCCCTGTCGGCCCGCCGCGCCGCCCTGGGCCGGCCCGAGATGCCCCGCAACGCCGGCAACTGCCGCACCGACTCCAAGCGCGCGCTGCTCGCAGCGATCGAAAAGATCGGCGGGCGCTGGTGACGCACGGCCCCGTCCGCGAACGGGGTCAGTGGCTCTTCTGTCCGTCGCGATTGCCCTTGGGGCTGTACCGGCACACCAGATAGGTCCGCCGCGCGCCCGTCGACACCGCGCAGCCGATCTCGGTCGTCGTGCGCCAGATCATCTGGGTGTAATGCGCCACGTCCAGCCAATTGCCCGTCCGGCTCACCTGGTCGAACGCGCCGTTGACGAAGTCCTTCTTCTCCTCGACCCAGAACCCCGCCATCACCTCGGCCGAGTGAAAGCCCGCCGCGCCCAGCGACAGATTCTCGCCCTGGCCCGGCCGCGACGCGCGGGGGGAGTGTTCCAGATAAGTCAGCCCGACCAGCTTGGCCGCATAGTCCGCCGCCCCCGCCGCCATCTGCGCGTTCCAGCGCAGCGGCGGCGTGCCGACCAGCGCGCGCTCCCGGTTGTGCACCGCCAGCATCACCTCGGCGAGCGAGGGCTCGGCGCGCGCGACCTGCGCCGGCGCCGACACCGTCAGGAGCGGCAGGGCCAGGAGCGGCAGGAAGAGGAGCGGCGGGGACAGCAGGCGAACGGTCGGCATGACGGTGGAGCCTCTTGACGGCTGATCGGCCGGCAGATTGCCACCGCCGGGCCGGTCCTGGCAAGTCCGGCGGCAAGGGGGCCAGCGCCGCGGCGAAGCCGCGTCGTCGGACGGGGCTTTGGGCCCCGCCGGCCGGCCCCCGCTATGGGGGCTTGCGCCTTGGGGCGCTTGCCCCCACATAGCGGGGGCTCAAGTCGCATATCGACGGTCTACGGCGCTTTGCGGCACCTTTCTCCTTCTTTCCCTGCTGCCACGGCACCAGGTCGTCCGACACGCGGGCGACCTCCGAAAAGAAGGAATTCACTATGACCATCGGAACCGTAAAGTTCTTCAACGCCGACAAGGGCTATGGCTTCATCGCCCCCGATGACGGCGGCAAGGACGCGTTCGTCCACATCACCGCCGTCGAGCGCGCCGGCATGGTGACGCTGCGCGAGAATCAGCGCGTCGGCTACGAGCTCGAGGAGGATCGCCGCGGCAAGATGTCGGCGATCAACCTCCAGCCGCAGGACTAATAGTCCGATCGGTAGGGCGGTCTCGCAGGAGGCCGCCCTATTTCGTTTGCGTAACGGACCCTTTGTCCTATCGTCGCGTTATGGTGGTTAAAGGGGACGAATAGATGCGCGAATCCGAGTTCTTCACCGCCCGCGCCGCCGCCGCGCAGGCGGAGGCCGACGCCGCCACCCTCGACAATGTCCGCGACCGCTGTCTGCGCGCCCACCAGGCCTGGGACACCATGGCCCAACGCTCGCTCCGCTCCGAATCCGCCCGCGACGCCCGCGAGTCCGCCGCCGCCACCGCCCAGGCCGCCGCGATCGACTCCGCCCGCCCCGATTTCATGCTGCGGACCACCGAAGCGACGGGCTGACGCTCGTCGGGTGATGCACCTTTCGACGGACTCGCGCGTTGCGTGGGCTCCAGTTCGGTAAAAAGGAGCATCCCATGGCCGATACCAGCCACGACATCACGATTCTCAACACCCTCATCAAGACGGTGAACGACTCGATCCAGGGTTACCAGGAATCCGCCAAGGACATCGGCAACCAGCGCCTCGCCTCGCTGTTCCAGGACCGCGCGATGGAGCGCCAGAAGGTCGCGACGATGCTCCAGGCCGAGGTTGGCCGGCTCGGCGGCGATCCGTCGGACGGCGGCTCGATCCTGGGCTCGGCGCATCAGGTGTTCCTCAACATGAAGTCGGCGATCGCCGGCAAGGACGACGACGCCATTCTCGCCGAGGTGCAGCGCGGTGAGGAGTATCTGCGCGACAAGTTCGACACCGCGCTCGCCGAGACCAATCTCGGTGCGCCCACCCGCGAGGTCGTGAACCAGGCCGCCCAGTCCGTGCGCCAGGGCGCGGACTCGGTGCGCGGCTTCAACACCGCCCATTCCGGCACGGCGATGTGATCCGATCGGGGCGCGGCCATCACGGTCGCGCCCCGCTTCATTCCCGCACCCCTTCCAGCCCCTGAAAGGCCGCGCCCCGAGCGGCAAGGAACCAGCGTGATGACCAGCCAACCGATCGACAGCGACACCGCGACTATCGAGACAAATCCCCGGATCATGGGCGCCGACCGGATGGGCGGGCGCGCGCCGTTTCGCATCCATCTCGGCCCCGACCGCCATGTCGAACTCGATTACCGCCAAACGGCGATCGCCGCGGGCGCGCTCGGGCTGGGCGTGCTGGCCTTCAAGGGCGTGAGCGCGCTCTTGGCCAAGGGCGCGAAAAAGGGCGCGATCGCGCCCGGCCATGACGGGCAGGTGCCCCCGGTGCCCATGGCCTCGACCCTCACTCCCATGGTGCCGAACGTCCCAACCGGCACCGGCGTCGAATTCGTCGGCGAGCCGGCGGTGGACGCGCCGAGCGATGCGACCGCCACGCCCTTCGTCGCCACGTCCGACAACGACGATACCGGCGGCCTCCTCGTCGAGGTGACGGAGATCGACATCGTCAGCGTCACGCCGGTAGGCATCTCGCCCGGCGCCCCGGTCGGCGCGGGTGCCGATCGCAGCGCGCTCACCCCCGAGCATGTGCCCACCGACCTGATGGGCGACACGCCGCCCGACCCGCATGATCGCGCGATCGACGCCTTCCGGCCCGACCCGACCGCGCCCGTACCGCCGGAGATGCGCGATTCGCTGCGCCCGGCCACCGGGCCCGCTACCGGTTTCGCAGGGAATCGCGGCGACTTCGCCCAGGGTCTCAGCCAGGCGGACGGGTCGAAGTGATCGACACGACCAAGACTGTCGCCGACACGCGCGCCAGCGACAATGGCGGGCTGGTCTGGAAAAAGACCTCCTACGGCCTCGGTATCTTCAGCCTCGTGCTCGGCGCGGCCGAACTGCTCGTCCCCAAGCGCATCGCCAAGGCGCTCTCGTCGGAGGGGCATGAAGGGCTGATCCGCGGTTTCGGCGCGCGCGAGCTCGTCGCGGGCGGCGGGCTCGTCACCGATCAGGGTCATGGCCTGCGCGTCTGGAACCGGGTCGCGGGCGACGCGATGGACCTCACAGCTCTTCACTTCGCCCGCACCCGCGCGCCGGAGAACCGCACGATATGGGGCGCGATCGCGTTCGTCGCGTTGGTCACGACGGTCGATATATGCACCGCGATCGGTCTCGACCGCCGCACCGGCAAGTCGCTCCCCATCGGCCGCTAGGAGTTTCCGCGCATGAGCATCTTCGGCAAGATCAAGACCGCCATCTTCGGCGACAAGGGCCCGCTCGGCGGCAGCGTGTTCGGCGGCTCCAAGCCCGCCGCGCCAACGCCTACCCAGCCACAGGCCACGCCTCAGACGCATCAGCCCCAGGCCGCCCCGACCGCGGCACCTGCCGCGCAGCCGGTGGATGTCGAAGCCGTCCTGACCGGCATCGCGTCGCGCAAGGGTAACCCGGACCTCAACTGGCGCACCAGCATCGTCGACCTGATGAAGCTCCTCGACCTCGACTCCAGCCTGGCGAACCGCAAGGAACTCGCGACCGAGCTCGGCTATTCCGGTGCCAAGGACGGCTCGGCCGAAATGAATATCTGGCTTCACAAGGCCGTGATGCGCGAACTGGAGAAGAGCGGCGGCAAGGTCCCCGCCGGGCTGAAGGACTGACCGTCCGAACGTTCCGATAACATCGAAAGCCGCCCGTCATCCCGGTGGGAATGACGGGCGGCTTTGTCAGTTTCCGAACAGCAACGAAGATTTGCGACCGCCATCGTCCTGCGACGCGTCCTGTTCCTTGTCGAGCGTGGCGGGGGCGTCGATCGCATCGCCCTTCTTCAGATGCTGCATCGACATCGTCTGGGGTTCCTTGCTCACATCGAGATGCGGCTCGGTGGTCTTGTTCATCTTGGGCTGGATATCGTCGTTCATCATCGCGCTCCTTCGAAAAGGGAAACGCGGGGCGATGCCGGGCGGTTGCGCCTATTTCAACGGCTTGCCCGAATCCTTCCACCGGTCCAGCGCTTCCGACGCGGGCGGCAGGCGATCCTCGCTGGGCATCGGCATCAACGCGGCCCCGCTCGTCGCGACAGCGGGCAGCACGTCGCTGCGATCCACGGGCAACGGCACCGACACCGGCGCGGCGGGCGCGACCAGGACGGCTGGCGTCGCGACGGGCGAGCCATGCGGCCCCGGCACCGGCTCGCCACCTCGGTAGGCCTGACGAAAGGCCGCGCCCGTGCCCCACCACCCCTTCCAGCGGTGAAAGAAGTGAGCACCGATCACATCGGTCATCACCAGCCCCCGGTTCCAGACCGGCCGCACCGCGAAGGTGTGATAGTGCGTCGCCAGCCCGACGGGCGCATAGACATCACCCGCCAGCGCCGCCCAAGCATTCCCCGCCGCCCGAGCCCAGGCCGCCCGGCCCGGCGCGCGTGCCATCGCGCCGTCACAGGCGAACGAGAACTGGCATCCCCGCCGCTCCGACCCTTGATAAACGACCCCGCATATCGTCGCCGGAAAGGCCGGATGTCGGACCCGGTTTAGCACCACCTGGGCCACCGCCCGTTGCCCGGCATCGGGCTCCGACGCCGCTTCATAATAGATCGCCGTGGTCAGGCATTCGAGCGCCCGCGCCCGGTCGACCGCGCTCGCCTGCCGCGTCGAAAATGGTCGTGCCGTCGCGCCGGATGTCGGCACCGCGGTAGCGGCGAAGCTGGGCAGGGCCGGCAGCGCGATCGTGCCCGTCACCCCGGTCGCCGGCGCGGCCTGCTCGCCGAGCCCGACGTTTTCCGCCGAAGCCGCATGAACCTCGGCGCGCAATGATGACCCGTTTGCCGGCGCGTCATGCGCCGACACCGCCCACCAGGTGAAACCGGACGCGCCGATCAGCCCGACCGACACCGGCAATGCCCAGCGTCGCCGCCGGCGGGGAAAGCGATCGCTCCGCATCACCGGCGCCCATAGCCGAGCTAGCCTTACCGGTCTGCCACCGAATCCGTCCCGTCCCGGCCGGGGACAGGACGGCGGCCCGTTCACTTCAGCGTCGGGCTGTCGAGGTTCAGCGACGAGGCCGGGATCACCTCCAGCTTCGGATAACGGCGACGGAGCGCGTCGGCGAACTGCCGGGCATCACCCACCACCACGATGCTCGCCCGCGCCGGGTCGAGCAGTTCGGCGGCCGCGGCCTGCACCGCGCGCGGATCGACGCCCTGCACCGCGCCCGTATAGCGGCTCAGCTCGGACAGCGGGACCGACTGGACGAGGTAGTCCCCCAATATGTCGGCGATCCCGGCCGTCGTCTCGATCGCGCGGCCGAAGCCGCCGACCAGCACCGCCTTGCGGGTGTCCAGTTCGGCCGCGGGCGCGGGAGCCGTGCCCAGCTTGCGCATCTCCTCGACGATGATCGCGACCACGTCGGGCGCGGTCGGGTTCTTGGTCTGCGTCCGCGCCTCGATCACGCCGCCCTGGCGCCGTGCCGACAGGCTGCTCGCCGCGCCATAGGACAAACCGCGCTTGATGCGTATTTCCTGGTTCAATCGCGACGAGAAGCCGCCGCCCAGGGTCGTATTGGCGACCGCCAGCGGATAGAAGCGCGCGTCGGTCCGCGTGATCGCCGGTCGAGCCACGACGACACCCGCCTGCCCGGCATCGGGCATGTCGACCAGCACGACCCGCGGCTCGGCCGCCGCCGCGACCACGGGAGCAGCTCCGGCCGGCCCGATCGCACGCCACCCCCCGAAATGTCGCTCGGCCAGCGCCCGCGCGGCGGTGGGCGTGATGTCGCCCACCATCAGCAACGTCGCCGAGGCCGGAGTCCAGGTCGCGCGATAGGAACGCTGCACGTCGTCCCGCGTGATCGCCTTGAGCGACTCGGGCGTACCCTCGGCCGGAGCGCCGTAAGGCGCCGATCCGAATACCGCCCGCGCCGCAACGAGGCGGGCGAGCTGCGCCGGATCCTTGAACTCGACGTTCACCGCGTCGATCGATTGCGCCCGCGCCCGCTCGATCTCGTCAGGCTTGAACGCCGGATGGACCGCGACATCGGCGAGGATCGCCATGGCCGGGGCGATCTGGTCCGACTTGACCGTGACATCGATCGACGCGCCGTCGCGGCTGGACCCGCTTTCGATCGACCCGCCCAGCGACTCGATCGCCCGCGCGATCTCGGTCGCCGAGCGGGTCGCCGTGCCTTTGGTCAGCAGGGCTGACGTCAGCCCGCTCGCCCCCGCACGCCCCGCGGGGTCGGTCGCGGCCCCGCCGCTCGCGACCAGCGAGGCGGTGACGATCGGCAGGTCGTGCCGCTCCACCGTGACCACGCGCAAGCCATTGACGAGCCGCGTCTCGACCGGTTGCGGCAACACCGCCGCGATCGGCGCGGCCGGCTGCGGCGGCATGACACGCCGCCCGACGGGGGCGGGAGTCACGACCGGGATGTCGGCGGGCGCCCGCAGATCGGCGACGCGGACCGTCGCGGCGATCGGCACCGCGTCGCTTGCCGAACCTGCGGGCCTGGACTCGACGGGAAGATAGCGGATCGTCGCCGATTGGCGGTCGCCTAGATATTTGGCCGCGACCCGCCGAACGTCGGCGGCCGTCACGCGGCCTACTGCTTCGAGCTGCTTTTGCGACGCGTCGGGATCGCCGTCGACGATCGTGGAGGTAGCTAGGACGAAGGCCTTGCCCTCGGCGGTCTCGCGCTGCCGGATCGCCTGGGTCAATATCTCGTTCTTCGCTTCCGCCAGCTCGGCCGCGGTGACGGGCTCGGTCCGAAGCCGCGCGATCTCGCGCTTGAGCGCCGTCTCGCCCTGCTGGACGGTCTTGCCGCCCGCGACGATCGCATAGGCGACGAGGTTGCCCGTCGACTGCTTGGTGTCGAGAAACGCGGCCGCGGACTGCGCCACCTGATCGCGGTAGACGAGGCTTTGGTAAAGCCGCGAACTCTCGCCGGTCGCCAGGATGGCCTGCAAGACGGTCAGCGCCGGCGTGTCGGCGTCGCGATCGGGCGGAACGTGATAGCTGACGAGCACCGCCGGAAGCGGCGTGTTCGGCTCGTAGACCGTGCGCGCGACCGCCTGCGTCCGCGCCGGCTCGGCGACCGTGACGCGGGGGATCGGCCGGTTCGGCTTGGCGATCGGGGCGAAATAGCCGTCGATCCAGCGGTCGAGCTGCATGGGGTTGAAATTGCCCGACACGACTAGGATCGCATTGTCCGGCCGGTAATAGGTCGCGTGAAAGGCGCGCACATCGTCGATCGAAGCGGCCTGAAGATCGTTCAGGCTGCCGATCCCCGGCCGGGCATAGGGATGAACGCCGTAGGAGAGCTGGGGATAGTAGATCGAGTAAAGCTTGCCATAAGGGCTGGCGAGGACGCGCTGGCGCAGCTCCTCCTTCACCACGTCCCGCTCGGAGGCGAAGCTTACGGGCTCGACCACCAGGCTGGCCATCCGGTCGGCCTCGGCGAAGAGCAGCCGCTGGAGGTGATTGGCGGGCACCACCTCGAAATAATTGGTGTAATCGTCGTTCGTCGACGCGTTGTTGTACCCGCCGACATCCTCGGTCAGCCGGTCGACCTGTTCGGGCACCAGATTGCGCGTCGCCTTGAACATCAGATGCTCGAACATGTGCGCGAAGCCGGACCTGTTCTTGGGATCGTCCTTGGAGCCGACATCGTACCAGACCTGAACCGACACGTTGGGCGTCGACGTGTCTCGGATCGCGAATACGCGCAGCCCGTTGGCGAGCGTGCGCTGGGTATAGACGATCGGCTTCACGGTCACGGGCGCGGTTTGTGCTCCCGTGGCGGCGGGCAGGGCGGTCGCCCCGAGGAACAGCGCGGCGCGGATCGGGCTCATTTCCCGCCTTTCGACCGGCTGGCGAAGATCACGGCGGCGGCGACCGCGGCGGAGCCGATACCGACGCCCACTCCGATGGCGCCCAGCGGCCAGCTCTTCGCGCGTTCGGCGACGCTGCGCGCGGCCGCCTCGCTGCGTTCCTTGGCGGCGCGGGCCACCGCCACGATCTCGTTGGGCTCCTGGTCGGGCTGGTCGGTCATCGCTGCTCTCCTTTTGCCCCGGCATAGCGCGCGCGGAACCCGTTTGCGAAGGCTTCCAATCGTCCCCCCCCGATCGCCGCGCGCAGGTCGGCCATCAACGTCTCGTAGAACCAGATATTATGCTCGGTCATGAGCATCGCCCCCAGGATCTCGCCGGCGCGAACCAAATGGTGAAGATAGGCGCGGCTCCAGGTCCGGCACACCGGGCAGGCGCATCCCGGGTCCAGCGGCTCTTCATCCTCCGCGAAGCGTGCGTTGCGCAGATTGAGCGGGCCATCGCGCGTGAAGGCCTGCCCCGTTCGGCCCGAGCGGGTGGGGAGCACGCAATCGAACATGTCGATCCCCCGCTCGACCGCGCCGATGATGTCGTCGGGCTTGCCGACCCCCATCAGATAGCGGGGCTTGTCGACCGGAAGCTGGCCGGGCGCGAAGTCGAGGCAGCCGAACATCGCTTCCTGCCCTTCGCCGACCGCCAGCCCCCCCACCGCATAACCATCGAAACCGATGTCGATCAACGCGTCCGCCGATACCCGGCGCAGTCGCTCGTCGAGCGCGCCCTGCTGGATGCCGAACAGCGCCGCACCATCGGCATGGGCACCGCCGCCGTCGAACGCGTCGCGGCTGCGTCTGGCCCAGCGCATCGACCGCTCCATGGCGGCCGCCTGCACCGCCGGGGTCGAGGTGGTCGCTACCAGCTCGTCGAACGCCATGACGATGTCGGAGCCGAGCAGCCGCTGAATCTCCATGGAGCGTTCGGGCGACAGCAGGTGGCGCGAGCCGTCCAGATGCGATTTGAATGACACGCCCTCTTCCGACCGCTTGGTCAGATCGGCCAGGCTCATCACCTGATATCCGCCTGAATCGGTCAGGATCGGGCGATCCCAGCCCGAGAAGCGGTGCAGCCCCCCCAGCCGCGCGACCCGCTCCGCGCCGGGGCGGAGCATCAGGTGATAGGTATTGCCCAGGATGATGTCCGCGCCCGCCGCGGCAACGTCGCCCGGCTTCATCGCCTTCACGGTGGCCGCGGTGCCGACGGGCATGAAGGCGGTGGTGCGGATCACGCCGCGGCGCATCGCGATCTGGCCGGTGCGTGCCCGGCCGTCGGTGGCCTGGATGGTGAATTCGAAGCGGGGCAATATCATGGTCCAAGCGCCTTAACCGAACGGTCGAGACACGTCGCGGATCGATCAGCGCTGCCGACGCGGTGCCCGTTCGCCGGGTCGTCCGCCTTCGCCGGGTGCGGCCGCACGAATGGTGACGAGCTCGGCGCGGGTGAGCGTGCCGTTCTTGTCGAGGTCGTAGCGGTCGAACAGGCCGGTGAAACGGCGGGTCAGTTCGGGCAAGGCGATGCGATTGTCGCCGTCGCTGTCGACCTCATACGGGCTGGGAAGCGCGTTGCGGTCGCCCAACCAGCGCGCCGCCCAATCGGCATAGGCGATATAGCCGATCCGCCCCGCCGCCGCGCCGTCGGCGGTCGCGAAGGCCCGCGCCAGACAGCCATCCCGTTCCGCGCGCGTCACGAGCGCGTCCGCATCGGCATCGCAGGCGGCGAGCAGCATCGCGGCGGGCTCGACCAGGATCGTCGCGGGCGGCTGCCGAGCCGGCGACGGAGGAACTGGCGAGGCCGCCTGGATAAGAAGCGCGATCAACGGGAGCATGGGGTCTTCATGGCAGGAGCAGCGAGGCGTCGCCATAGCTGTAGAAACGATAACCCTGCGCGATCGCATGGGCATAGGCGTCCTGCATCCGGTCCAGCCCCATCAGCGCCGAGACCAGCATGAACAGGGTCGAGCGCGGCAGATGGAAATTGGTGAGCAGCCCGTCGACCGCGCGGAACCGATAGCCTGGGGTGATAAAGATCGCCGTGTCCCCCTCGAACGCCTCGATCAGGCCATCGTCCCGAGCGGCGCTTTCGAGCAGGCGGAGCGAGGTGGTGCCGACCGCGATCACGCGCCCGCCGCTCGCCCGGACGGCGTTCAGCCGGTGGGCGGTCGGCTGGTCGATGCGACCCCATTCGGCGTGCATCCGGTGATCGTCGGTATTGCCCGCTTTGACGGGCAGGAAGGTGCCCGCGCCGACATGAAGCGTCAGGGTCGCGTGGCCGATGCCTGCCGCGCTCAGACGCCGGACGAGTTCGGGGGTGAAGTGAAGCGCCGCGGTGGGGGCCGCAACCGCGCCGGGTTCGGCGGCGAACATGGTCTGATAATCGTCGGCGTCACGCGCGTCGGTCGGCCGGCGCGCGGCGATATAGGGCGGGAGCGGCATGACGCCTGCCCGGTCGAGGAGCAGCTCGACCGGCTCTTCGCCCAGAAAGTCGAGCGCGAAGCTGCCATCGGCGGCGCGGTCGGAAGCGGTGGCGGCGACATCCTCGCCGAAGTCGATGCGGTCGCCCTCGCGCAGCCGACGCGCGTTGCGGATAAAGGCCCGCCAACGGCGCGGGCCCTCGCGCTTGTGGAGGGTGACGCCGATCCGCGCGTACCCCTTCTTTCCCTCGAGCCGGGCGGGAATGACGCGGGTGTCGTTGAAGACCAGCATGTCTCCCGCGCGAAGCTGGCCGGGAAGGTCGTGCACGCTGACATCCCGTCGTCCCTCGTCCCCGACCACGAGCAGGCGCGCGGCGTCGCGCGGCATGGCGGGGCGCAGCGCGATACGATCCGGCGGAAGGTGGAAGTCGAAAAGGTCGACGTTCATGGCGAGCTATCCGTCACGCCGGCAAAAGGGGCGATGGCGTGGTTCGGGCCTGGCGGAAACTCGATCGGCAGCCCGGCCTTCGCCGTGTTAAGAACGCGGTGATCAGCGCCGCGTGCCGGGCCGCCGCGTCGAGGAGGCGCGAGCGGGGCGACGGGCCGGGACCGGGGTGGCGCGCGGTGCCGATATCACGCTCGGCGCGGTGCCGGGCAGCGTCACCGGTGCGCCTAGGCCGGGCGCGGGGGCCGTCAGGGGCGCAGGCTGAAAGGCCGGCGGGTTGTCGCTGGCGATGTACGCGCGCAACACGCGTGACGGCGTGGCGGGCGGCTCGCCGCGCTCGATCAGGTCGACATGGTTCATCCCCTCCATGACGCGGCCGAATACGGTGTAGTCCTTGTCGAGCTGAAGGCGCGGTTGGAAGACAATGAAGAACTGGCTGTTGGCGCTGTTCTTGTCCTGGCTACGCGCCGCCGACACCGCGCCGCGGACATGGGGCAGGTAGTTGAACTCGGCCTCGACATCGGGAAGCGGTGAACCGCCGGTGCCGTCGCCCTTGGGATCGCCGCCCTGCGCCATGAAGCCGTCGATCACCCGGTGAAAGGGCAGCCCGTCATAGAAACGCTGGCGGGTCAGCGTCTTGACGCGCTCCACCATCTTGGGCGCGACATCGGGGCGCAGCAGGATCGTCACCCGCCCGCCGGTCGACAGGTCGAGCACCCAGATGTTGGTCTTGTCGGTGGGCGAGGGCGGGGCGGGGCGGGCCGCGGGCGCGGCGACCTGGGCGGCCAGGGGCGGCGCGAACAGGCAGGCGAGCGCGGCGGCGACGCGGGCGAAGAAACGCATACAACGGGTCCTGGGTTTCGAGGGCGGCTGTGATTATCGGGCGGGCTTAGACCGGATCGCGCGTGTCGCCAATCTGAACGGTGCGACGCGTTCCGACCTTGGCCAGCATCGCGGTCCGTACGGCGGGTGTGACGAAGGGCGCGATCTCGCCGCCGTAAAGCGCGATCTCCTTGACCAGCTTGGACGCGATCGGCTGGAGCGCGACATCGGCCATCAGGAACACGGTTTCGATGTGCCGGGCGATCTGCTGGTTCATGCCGGCCATCTGATACTCATATTCGAAATCGGCCACCGCCCTCAGTCCGCGGACGATGACGCTGGCGCCCTGTTCCTGCGCGAAGTGCATCAGCAACGCGTCGAACGGCACGACCTCGATCGCGCCGTCGATGCGCGTCACTTCGTCGCTCACCATGGCGACACGCTCCTCGACCGAGAACATAGGCGATTTAGACGCGTTGGTGGTGACGCCCACCACCAGCCGATCGACCAGCCGTGCCCCGCGCCGGATGATGTCGACATGACCCAGCGTGATCGGGTCGAAGGTGCCCGGATAGACACCGATCCGCTCTGTCATCGGTCGCGCTCCAGCACGAAGCGGGCGATCCCGCGCAGGAGATCCGCCTCCGAGCCATAGGCATGGAGATGCCGGACCGCTTGGTCGACGAGCATGGCCGATTGCGCCCGGGCGCGGTCCGGGCCGAGCAGCGACAGGAAGGTTTCCTTGCCCGCCGCGCCATCCTTGCGCAGCTTCTTGCCCACCGTCGCCTCGTCGCCCTCCGCATCGAGCAGGTCGTCTACGATCTGGAAAGCGAGCCCGAGGTCATGCGCATAGCCGCGCAGCCCCAGACGTCCCTCGGGCGGCACGCGACCGAGGATCGCGCCGGCCTCGACGCTGGCGGAGATGAGCGCTCCCGTCTTCATCTGCTGGAGGCGGGTGACCATCGCGAGGTCGAAACCGGACTCCTCGGCGGCCAGATCCATCGCCTGCCCGCCCGCCATCCCCGACGGACCGGCGGCGCGCGCGAGGTCGAGGACCAACTCGGCGCGGACGAACGGGTCGGGATGGGTATCGGGATGGGCCAGCCATTCAAAGGCGAACGCGTGGAGGCAGTCGCCCGCGAGGATCGCGGTCGCCTCGCCATAGGCGCGGTGAACGGTGGGCTTGCCACGGCGCACATCATCGTCGTCCATCGCGGGCAGATCGTCATGGATCAGCGAATAAACATGGATCGCTTCGATCGCGCTGGCGACGCGGACGGCGGCCTGGCGGTCGACGTTGAACAGGTCGGCGGTCGCGAGGACGAGAAGCGGGCGGAGCCGCTTTCCTCCACCGATGGCGGCGTGGCGCATCGCCTCGTAAAGCGGCGCGCGGGGGTCGTCCGGCACGGTCAGCAGCGCCGCGAAGCTCCGGTCGATCACCTCGCCGGTCTCGGCAAGCGCTTCTTTCAGGGACTGGGCGGCCACCGTGTCAGCCAGCGGCGAAGGGCCGGGTTCCGGCGGGCCGGCCCTCGGCGTCCAGGCGTATGGCCTCGATCCGCGTCTGCGCCGCATCGAGACGCTCGGCGCATTTCGCGCGAAGCCGATCGCCGCGCTCGTACAGGCTGATCGACTCGTCCAGCGACGCGTCGCCGCTCTCCAGCCGGCCGACGATGCGTTCCAATTCCTTCAGCGCGTCCTCGAACGACAGGTCTTCGATCGGAATATCCATGACCCCGCTATGGCGCAGCGCCGCGCAGAGGGTCAAGGACGCCGGATGGTCAGAAAACGCCGTCAGTCCGCGATGCGTTGGCCGGTCCAGGTGACGAGCACGGAAACGGCCATCAGGCCGAGGTCGAGTGCCGCCTTGACCTGCCGGGGCGAGGGGTCACGCGTGTCGTGCGTCAAGATGCGGAAATCGGCGGTGGGATGCTGGAACGTCAGAACGGCAAGACCAAGCCCGCCCGCGACGATCAGCTTTCGATGATTCCGCATCCCCGTGCTCCCTGATATCCGGATCGAGATTAAGTCGACTCGCAAGAGATTACAAGCGTAATCAGCACGGCAGGGCGAGAAGGTCGCGTCGTGGACCAAAATGTTTGGGGCCGAAGCATCTCCACCGCCACGACGCCCGAACCGCTTCAGGTCGCGGACGAGGGATGCCCTTCGACTCGGACTCCCCCGCCGTCGCGCTTCCGCTATTCGGTCACGTCCGTCGCCGGTGCCGGTTCTGCCTTGCCGCCTTTCTTTTTGGGCCGCTTGGGTGCTCCCGGCTCGATCTCGAACGACAGCGCGCCGTCCTTCATCTTGACGGTGACCTCGCCGCCATGAACCAGCTTGCCGAACAACAGCTCCTCGGCCAGCGGCTGCTTGATCTTCTCCTGGATCAACCGACCCATCGGCCGCGCACCGTAGAGCTTGTCATATCCCTTTTCGGTGAGCCACGACTTGGACGCGTCGTCCAGGCGGATATGGACACCCCGGTCGGCGAGCTGCAGTTCGAGCTGCAGGATGAACTTGTCCACCACGCGCGCCACGACCTCGGGCGGAAGGTAACCGAAGGGCACCACCGCATCCAGACGGTTGCGGAATTCGGGCGTGAACATCTTCTGCACCGCCTGCTCGTCCTCGCCCTCGCGGGTCAGATTGCCGAAGCCGACCGTCTCGCGCGCCATGTCGGACGCGCCGGCATTGGTCGTCATGATGAGGATAACGTTGCGGAAATCGACCGACTTGCCGTGCTGGTCGGTCAGGCGGCCATTGTCCATCACCTGCAACAGGATGTTGAACAGATCGGGATGCGCCTTCTCGATCTCGTCGAGCAGCAGCACGCAATGCGGGTTCTGGTCGACCGCATCGGTCAGCAGCCCGCCCTGGTCGAAGCCGACATAGCCCGGCGGTGCACCGATCAGCCGCGAGACCGAGTGGCGCTCCATATATTCGGACATGTCGAACCGCTGGAGCGGGATGCCCAGGATCGAGCTAAGCTGCTTGGCGACTTCGGTCTTGCCCACGCCCGTCGGGCCGGTAAACAGATAGTTGCCGATCGGCTTTTCCGGCTCGCGCAGCCCGGCGCGGGCGAGCTTGATCGCCGAGCTGAGCTTCTCGATCGCCGAATTCTGGCCGAACACGACGCGCTTCAGGTCGGTCTCGAGGCTGGCGAGCGCGGCCTTGTCGTCGGTCGACACCGACTTCGGCGGGATGCGCGCCATGGTCGCGATGACCTGCTCGATCTCCTTGGGGGTGATGATCTTGCGGCGCTTGTTCTCGGGCACCAGCATCTGCATCGCACCGACCTCGTCGATCACGTCGATCGCCTTGTCGGGCAGCTTGCGATCGTTGATGTAGCGCGCGCTGAGCTCCACCGCCGACTTGATCGCGTCGGGGGTGTATTTGACCGAGTGATGCTCCTCGAACGCCGAGCGCAGACCCGCCAGGATCTTGATCGTATCCTCGATCGTCGGCTCGTTGACGTCGATCTTCTGGAACCGGCGCAACAGCGCGCGGTCCTTCTCGAAATGGTTGCGGAATTCCTTGTAGGTCGTCGATCCGATGCAGCGGATCGTCCCGCCCGACAAAGCCGGCTTGAGCAGGTTCGACGCGTCCATTGCCCCGCCGCTCGTCGCGCCCGCGCCGATCACCGTGTGGATCTCGTCGATGAACAGCACCGCGTGCGGTAGCTTCTCAAGCTCGTTGACGACCTGCTTCAGCCGCTCCTCGAAATCGCCGCGATAGCGCGTGCCCGCGAGCAGCGCGCCCATGTCGAGCGAATAGATCACCGCCGGCAGCAGCACCTCGGGCACCTGACCCTCGACGATCTTGCGGGCTAGGCCCTCGGCGATGGCCGTCTTGCCGACGCCGGGATCGCCCACATAGAGCGGGTTGTTCTTGGAGCGGCGGCACAGGATCTGGATGGTGCGATCGACCTCGGGCCCGCGGCCGATCAGCGGGTCGACCTTGCCGGCCTTGGCCTTCTCGTTGAGGTCGACGGTGAACTGCTTGAGCGCGCTTTCGCCCTTGCCCTTCTCGCCCTGCTTGGCGGGTTTCTCGTCGTCGGCGCCCTTGGGGGCCGCCGCCTCGGTCTGCGCGCCACCCTTGCCGACCCCGTGGCTGATGAAGCTCACCGCGTCGAGGCGGCTCATGTCCTGCTGCTGGAGGAAATAGACCGCATAGCTCTCGCGCTCGGAGAACAGCGCGACCAGCACGTTCCCCCCCGTCACCTCGTCGCGGCCCGACGACTGGACGTGGAGGATCGCGCGCTGGACCACGCGCTGGAAACCGCTGGTGGGCGAGGGATCGGTCGCCTGCTCGACCTTGAGCGCGTCGAGCTCGGTATCGAGATAATGCGCCACTGTGGTGCGCAGGTCGCCCAGGTCGACCTTGCACGCGGTCATCACCTTGGACGCATGTTCGTCGTCGATCAGCGCGAGCAGCAGATGCTCCAGCGTCGCATATTCGTGACGGCGCGACGACGCTGCTTCGAGCGCCTTGTGGAGGGTGGTTTCGAGAGCGGGGGCGAAAGACGGCATGTGATCACTCCATCAGAACCGCCTGCGACGGCCCGTTTCCCGATATGTCGGAGGTCGAAACCGCCGCATCAAGCACTTGAAACGTCCCGGTCCCGTTCCTGGCTCCCCGATAATCGGTTCGAGCCACCCGTGATCGCGGCCATGCTCATCGCCTGAATAGCGCGTCGGCGCTTGCCCGGTGGTTAACGGCGTGTTCGATCCGACGCCTGACCCGCGCGATCTCGCCCTCCAGCGCCGCGACCCGCACCTCGAGCTCGGCGACCGACAGCGGGTCGAGGTCCTGGGCGACGAGCTGCCGGAGCAGGTCGTTGGCGCGCAGCGGAAGATCGTCCGGCTCCATGATCAGGATCGTTGACCGGGTGCGCGGCCCTGTCAATAAGCCGACACGCGCCGTGTGACGGAGCGAGGGGACGAAGAATGACGATTCCGGCGACCATGCGCGCGATCGACCCGGCCTTGCCGGGCGGGCCGGAGGTGCTGATCGTGACGGAGCGCGCGGTGCCCCGGCCCGGGGAAGGCGAGCTGCTGATCCGCGTCGCCGCCGCCGGGGTGAACCGGCCCGACATCCTCCAGCGGCTGGGCGGCTATCCGCCTCCGCCTGGTGCTCCCTCCGTCCCGGGGCTGGAAGTCGCGGGCGCGGTGGTCGCGGTCGGGGTGGGGGTCGACGACGTGCTGATCGGCCAGTCGGTCTGCGCGCTGCTCGCCGGCGGCGGCTATGCCGAGTATGCGGTCGCGCCCGAGGGCCAGTGCCTGCCCGTCCCCGCCGCGCTGACGATGATCGAGGCCGCCGCGATCCCCGAAACGCTGTTCACCGTGTGGACCAACCTGTTCGAGCGCGCCTATGCGACCGAGGGCGACACGGTGCTGGTGCACGGGGGGACATCCGGGATCGGCACCATGGCGATCGCCCTGTGCCGGTTGTTCGGTGTCGACATAATCGTCACCGCCGGCTCGGCCGAGAAGTGCCGGGCCGCCCGTGACCTCGGGGCGACGCACGCCATCGATTACAAGGCGGAGGACTATGTGGAGCGCGTCCGCGCGCTGACGGGCGGGCGCGGCGTCGCCGCGGTGCTCGACATGGTCGGGGGCGATTACGTCGCGCGCAACCTACAATGCCTGGCCGATGACGGCCGCCACGTCTCCATCGCGGTTCAGCGCGGCGCGACCGCGACGATCCCGGTATTCGAGGTGATGCGCCGCCGCCTGACGCTGACCGGATCGACGCTGCGCCCCCGCGACGCAGCCTTCAAATCGCTGGTCGCCGACGAACTGTCGCGCACCGTCTGGCCCCATGTCGAGGCGGGACGGCTCAAGCCGGTGATCGACCGCACCTTTCCGCTCGCCGACGCCGCCGACGCGCACCGCCGGATGGAGGAGGGCAGCCATGTCGGCAAGATCGTGCTGACCATGTGACGCCCGGTGACGCGCCGGGAGGCGTTCGTCCAGCGCGCGCTTGCCACTCGGGGGCGGTTCCCCTAAGTCTGCGCCATTGCGTGGCCGCTCCGGCAAGGGGCGGCCCTTTCTGTTTCTACCGGAGTTTCCCCGCCGTGGCCCAGCCGCTCATGCCCCATGCGACCGCTTCCTGGCTGGTCGACGAGACCGCCCTGTCCTTCGAGCAGATCGCCGAATTTTGCGGCCTCCATATCCTGGAGGTGCAGGCGATCGCCGACGATACCGCCACCTCCAAGCTGACCGGCCGCGATCCCGTCCGCGCGCACGAGGTAACGCAGGAGGAGATCGACAAGGCGCAGGCCGACCCGGATTACCGCATGACGATGATCAAGGGTCCCGAGCAGGTCCGCCGCACCAAGGGCCCGCGCTACACTCCCGTGTCGAAGCGCCAGGACAAGCCCGACGGCATCGCCTGGATCATCCGCAACCACCCGGAGATCACCGACGGCCAGATCAGCCTGCTGATCGGCACCACCCGCACGACCATCGCCGCGATCCGCGACCGCAGCCATTGGAATATCGCCAACATCACCCCCAAGGATCCGGTGACCCTGGGCCTGACCTCGCAGCGCGAGCTCGACGCCGCCGTCGCCAAGGCGGGCAAGGCCGCCGGGCAGGAGCCGCCGACCGATACCCGGCTGGAGGGCGACCGCGAGGCGCTGATCGGCCAGCTCCGTGCCGAGCGCGCGGCGGCGATCCGGGGCGCCGACACCGAAGGGCAGGCGAGCGCCGCCGAGGCCGACGCTCGCGCCCTGTTCGGGGACCCGTTCAAGCGGTAAGGTGAAACCGCTCCCGCTTCGGCGCGAGAGGGCTGGTCCCGCGTCCGACCCGTTGCTACCCGCAACCGATGTCGACCATCGCGCCCGCCACCGATCCGCGCGTCCGTGCCGGGCTCACCTATCCGTTCGACGATATCGAGGACGGACGGGCCTTTCCCGTCGCGCCGGGCATCGCGCTCGTGCGGCTCGCGATCCCGGGGCCGCTCCGACACGTCAATTGCTACCTGCTCGACGACCGCGACGGCGTCGCCCTGGTCGACACGGGCATGAACACGGACGCGGCGCGCGCGACGTGGAAGGCGCTGTTCAAGGGCAGCCATGCCGGCGTCCGCGTGACCCGCATGATCGGCACTCATTACCACCCCGACCATATCGGGCTGGCGGGCTGGATGTGCGACCATCACCACGCGCCGCTGCTGATGACGCGGGGGGAATGGCTGACCGCCCGGATGCTGATCGCCGATGCGCGCGACGCGGTGCCGCCCGAGATGACCGCCTTTTGGAAGGCGGCGGGCTGGTCGGAGGAACAGGTCGACCACGCCCGCGAGCGCGGCTGGGCGGGGTTCCGGCGCGTCGTGCGGCCATTGCCGCTCGGCTATACGCGACTGCGGGACGGCGAGGCGCTGCGCATCGGCGCGGTCGACTGGCAGGTCGTGGTCGGGTCGGGACACAGCCTGGAACACGCCTGCCTGCTCGACGACCGGCGCGGTATCCTGCTCGCGGGCGATCAGGTCCTGCCGCGCATCAGCCCGAACGTGTCGCTCGGGGTCACGGAACCCGACGCGGACCCGCTGGGCGATTGGTTCGCCTCGATCGATAAACTGCGCGCGCTCGACCCCGACCTGCTCGTCCTGCCCGGCCATGGCGACCCGTTCACCGGGCTGCACGTCCGGCTCGACCAGATGGAAGCCGAGCACCGCGAGCGGCTCGCCATGCTCGAATTGTTCCTCGCCGAACCCGCACGCGCGATCGACTGCTTTTCCGTGCTGTTCCACCGGCGGATCGGGCCCGACATGCTCGGCATGGCGACGGGCGAGGCGCTGGCGCATCTGCGCCGGCTGGAGGTCGAAGGCCGCGCGGCGCGCGAGGAGTGCGACGGCGTCTGGTGGTGGCGAACCGCGTGAACGGCGCGCGCGAGCGTCAGCCGCGCGCGCGCTCGCCCGACACCTTGGTCACCTGCGCCACACCGTCCGCGCCGATCGCGATCAGATAGGCGGGTCCGTCGCTGCAGCGCGCGGACCAGACGGGGCGGCCTTCCTGGTCCGCCTCGCGCGCCGCCTCCGCGACGCCCTGGCACGCGGCCGCGCCGTCGCGGATCGCGCGGAACAGCACCCCGTCGCGCAACTGCGGCGACAGGTCGATGACCCGCTGCTGGACCGCCGAATAGCCGGCCGGCGCCGCGCTGTTGGTCGCGACGTTCGAGCCGGTTTCGGCGGTCTCGCCACAGCCGGCCAGCAGGAAGGAAAGCAGGATCAGGCGGCGCATCGTCATCCTCCGGTCAGGGAACATTGGTGTTCAATTCGTCGAGATAGACCCGCGCCGTGGCGTCCGACGGCGCGCGCCAGTCGCCGCGCGGCGACAGCGAACCGCCCGGCGAGACCTTGGGGCCGTTCGGCATGGCAGTACGTTTGAACTGGTTGGCGAAGAAGCGGCGCAGGAAGCGCTCGAGCCACAGCTTTATCGTCGGCAGGTCATAGGCGGTGCGCGCCTCTTCCGGGTAATCCGCCGGCCACCGCCCCGCTTCCGCGTCGCGCCACGCGTGCCAGCACAGAAAGGCGATCTTGGACGGGCGCAGCCCGTGGCGGATCAGGTAATGCGCGAAGAAGTCGTTGAGCGGGTAGGGGCCGACCTTGTCCTCCGTGCTCTGCATGTTGCCGCCCTCGTCGGCGGGCACCAGCTCGGGCGAGATCTCCTGGTTCAGGATCGCGAGCAGCACCTGATCGGTCGCCTGGTCATATTGGTTCGACCGGACGCACCAGCGGATCAGGAACTGGATCAGCGTCTTGGGGACGCCCGCATTGATCCCGTAATGGCTCATCTGGTCGCCGACGCCGTAGGTACACCAGCCCAGCGCCAGCTCCGACAGGTCGCCCGTCCCCAGCACGATCCCGCCACGCTGATTGGCGAGGCGGAACAGATAATCGGTGCGCAAGCCGGCCTGGACGTTCTCGAACGTCACGTCGTACACCGGCTCGCCCCGCCCGAAGGGGTGGCCCATGTCGGCGAGCATCTGCCGCGCAGCGGGGCGAATGTCGATTTCCTCCGCGCCGATCCCCAGCGCGCGCATCAGCGCCCAGGCATTGCCCTTGGTCCCCTCGCCGGTCGCGAAGCCGGGCATGGTGAAGCCCAGGATGTCCGATCGCGGCTTGCCGAGCCGGTCCATCGCCTTGGCCGCGACGATCAGCGCATGGGTGGAATCGAGCCCGCCCGACACGCCGACGACCAGCTTTTCCGCGCCCGCCGCCGCCAGCCGCTTGGCCAGTCCCTCGACTTGGATGTTGAACGCCTCGTAGCAATCCGCGTCGCGCATCGCCGGGTCGTCCGGGACGAAGGGAAAACGCCGGACCGCGCGCTCCAGGCCGATATCGGCGGCGCGCGCGCGGTGCTCGAACGCGATCCGGCGGAAGCGGGTTTCGGGATGGCCGACCAGTCGGCCATTGTCGTTGAAGGTGCCGTTGCGCGTCCGCTCCTGCGCGATCAGCTCCAGATCGACATCGGCGACGAGCAGCCCCGCCGACTGGTTGAACCGCTCCGACGCCGCGAGCAGACTGCCCAGCTCGTAGATCAGGCCCTCGCCGTCCCAGGCCAGGTCGGTGGTGCTCTCGCCGGGCCCGGCCGCCGAATAGACATAGGCGCAATGCGCGCGTTGCGATTGCGACGCGCACAGCATCGCCCGCTCGCGCGCCTTGCCGATGATGATGTTCGACGCCGACAGGTTGCAGCAGATCAGCGCCCCCGCCAGCGCGCCCTCGGTCGAGGGCGGCTGGGGCGCCCAATAATCCTCGCATATCTCCGCATGGACGACGAACCCGTCGAGATCGCTCGCTGCGAAGATCAGGTCGGTGCCGAACGGTGCCTCCTGCCCGGCGACCGCGATCGACAGGCCGGTGAGGCCGCCGCCGGGCGCGAACCAGCGCTTTTCGTAATATTCGCGGTAATTGGGCAGGTAGGTCTTGGGGACGACGCCCAGCACCCGGCCCCGGTGCACCGCGACCGCGCAATTGTAGAGCCGACCGTTGCGGGGCAGCGCCGCGCCCACGAGCAGCAGCGGCCGTAGCTCGGCACTCGCCGCGACGACCCGCGCCAGGGCGTCCGCCGTCGCGTCCTGCTGCGCCGATTGCAGGTGCATGTCGTCGATCGCGTAGCTGGTCAGGTTCAGCTCGGGATAAACGACCAGGTCGACCCCGCGCGCATCGGCATCGCGGGCCAGTGCGATCGCCGCATCGGCATTGGCAGGCGCGTCGCCCACCGTCGCGATCGGCGTGGCCGCGGCGACGCGCGCCAAGTGGTGGGTGTGAAGGGCGTGGAAGCGGTGCGGATCGGTCATATGCCCGCCATAACGCAGCGGACGCGAAACGGTGGCGAAACCCGCACGCAACTATTTGGCACGTCCGCCCGACCGTATTAGGGCAGGACCCGATGGGAGACAGGGGACCGATCGGGGGAACGCCGCGACCCGTGCCGACGCCGGCACCGGCGCCGGGCAGGGACGGCTCGGTCGCCGCGCGTCTGGCCGCGCTCGACCGGCGCTCCTGCCCGCTCGGTCCGATGCGCGAATGGCCGCAGGCCCTGCGCGCCTCGGTGTCGCTGATCCTTCCGGCCGATGTGCAGATGGCCCTGTTCTGGGGGGGCGAGCATGTCGCGATCTACAACGACGCCTATGCTCCCGTCATCGGCGACAAGCATCCCCGCGCGCTCGGCCGTCCCGCCGCGGAAGGGTGGGCGGAGCTGTGGGACGATCTGGAGCCGATCCTCGAACAGATATGGGCGACCGGCGATACCGTGTCGGAAAAGAACCGCGCCTTCTACATCGAACGCCAGGGTGGGGCGGGCGAGGTCGCCTATTTCGACTTCTCCTTTTCGGCGGTCCGCGACGACCGGGGCGAAGTGGCGGGGGTGCTGTCGGTCATCGCGGAGACGACCGCCACGGTCCGGGCAGCGCGCAACGTCGCGGAGGAACGCGCGCGGCTGGCGGAGATGTTCGACCAGAGCCCGAGCTTCATGGCGGTCGTCCGCCAGCCGGGCCAGGTGATCGAGCTCGCCAATGACAGCTTCGCCGAAATGGTCGGCGCGCGCGACCTGATCGGGCGACGGCTGACCGACTTTCTGCCCGAAATCGGCGGGCGGACGACGACCGACCTGCTCGACGCGGTCGCCGTCACCCGCCGCCCCTTCCGCGCGAGCGGGCTGCGCATCGCGGGCGCGTGCGAGCGCTTCGTCGATCTGGTGTGCCAGCCGATCGCCGACCGCAACGGCGCGGTGAGCGCGATCTTCCTGGACGGCAGCGATGTGAGCGACCGCGTCCGCGCGGAGGAACGGCTGCTGCTCAGCACCGAATCGCTCCGCCTCGCGACCGAGGCGGCGGAGGTCGGAATCTGGGATCTGGACCTCGGCACGAACACGCTCAACTGGTCGGCGCGGACCAAGGCGATGTTCGGCATCTCGCCCAATGTCGCGGTCTCGATGGACGATTTCTACGCGGGCCTCCATCCCGACGATGTGGCGGCGACGGGCGCGTCCTTCGCGGCGGCGCTCGATCCGGCGACACGGTCGGTCTACGACGTCGAATATCGCGCGATCGGGGCCGAGGACGGGGTGGTCCGCTGGATCGCGGCGCGCGGGCGCGGCATCTTCGACGCCCAGGGCGTCTGCCGGCGCGCGGTGGGCACCACGGTCGACATCACCGAACGCAAGCGGGCCGCCGCGGTGTTGAGCGAATCGGAAGCGCGGTTCCAGTTGCTGGCCGACACGGTGCCCGCCCTGATGTGGATGACCGGCGCCGACGGCGAGGTCGAGTTCGTCAACCGCGCCTTCGAGACGATGCTCGGCCTGACCCTCGCCGACATGCGGGCGCGCGGCTGGCTCGGGCTACTCCACCCGGAGGAGCGGGCGCGGGTCGCCAGCGCGCGGAGCACCGCCTTTGGCGAGCGCCGCGCCATGGGTGGCCAGATCCGCGTGCTCGACCGGGACGGCCAGGAGCGCTGGGTCCATGCGGAGGCGCGGCCCCGCACCATCGGTGGCGTGTTCGCGGGCTTTATCGGCTGCGCGGTCGACGTCACCGACGCGCATCTGGCGGCGGAAGCGCTGGAGGTCCGCGTCGCCGCGCGCACCACCGAGCTGGCGGAGGCGAACAACCGCCTGACCGCGCAGATCGGCGAGCGCGAACGCGTCGAACAGACCCTTCACCAGATGCAGCGGCTGGAGGCGGTCGGGCAGCTGACCTCGGGCGTCGCGCATGATTTCAACAATCTGCTGACCGTCGTGGTCGGCAATACCGGGCTGGTCGAACGCGCGGCGCGCGCCGCCGGGGTCGACGCCCGCACGCTCCAGCGGCTCGACAATATCCGCATCGCGGCCGAGCGGGGGGCGGCGCTGACCCAGCAGCTTCTGGCCTTTTCGCGCAAGCAACGCCTCGCCACCCGCGCGCTCGATCTGGGCGCGACCGTGATGCGGATGCGGTCGCTGCTGGAGGGCGCGATCGGCAACGCCATCACCGTTGACATGGTCTTGGGGGACGATCTCTGGCCCGCGCTGGTCGATCCGACCCAGATCGAGCTCGTCATCCTCAACCTGGCGATCAACGCGCGCGATGCGATGGCGGTTGGCGGCACCGTCACCATCCGCACCGCCAATGTCGACCGCCCCGATCCGACGCGCCCCGAACATCCCGCCGCCGGCGAGCATGTGATGGTGGAGGTGTCGGACACCGGCACCGGCATGTCGGACGAGGTGCTCGACCGCGTGTTCGAGCCCTTCTTCACCACCAAGCCGGTCGGCAAGGGATCGGGGCTGGGGCTTGCCCAGGTGTTCGGCTTCATCAAGCAATCGGGCGGCGGGATCGCGATCGAGTCCGTGCTCGGCCAGGGGACGAGCGTCCGGATCTTCCTGCCGCGCGCCGAGGCGACCCCCGACGCGCCCACCCAGCCCGGCGATCACGGCCGCGCCGACCTGTCCGGGGTGACGGTGCTGCTGGTGGACGACGACGATGCGGTGCGCGGCGTGACCGCCGACATGACGGGTGATCTCGGCGCGACCGTGATCCCGGTAGCGGGCGGCGAGGCGGCGCTGGCCGCCCTGCTCGTTCATCCGGAGGTGGATCTGGTGATCGCCGATTTCGCGATGCCCGGCATGAACGGCGCCGAGCTGGCGCGGAAGATCGCCGCCGAGCGTCCGCGGCTGCCGCTGCTCATCCTCACCGGCTATGCCGATCTGGGCGCCATCGCCGACGTGCCGGAGGACGCGATCGTCCAGAAGCCCGTCACCGCCGACGAACTGCGCCGCCGCATGGCCCGCGCGCTGGATCGACGTTCATAGGGAGAGGACGAGATGACGATCACCACCGATCGCGCACCGGCCTGGCTCCGGGTCCTGGCCGTCGTGCTGATCCTGTGGGGCGTCGCGGGCTGCTATGCCTGCCTGCAGCAATTCCGGCTGGGCGCGAACGCGATGGGCCCCGCGAGCGCGGCCGACCGAGCGCTCCATGCCGGGCTGCCCGGCTGGTACGGCCCGCTATATGCGACCGCGACGATCACCGGCCTGCTCGGGGCGATCGCGCTGCTGATCCGGTCGCGGCTGGCCATGCCCCTGTTCACCGCGAGCCTCGTCGCTGCCGTCGTGCAGTTCGGCCATATTTTCGCCGCTACCGACCTCATCGCGCGCAAGGGCGTCGCCGCGACGGTGCCCTTCCCGCTGTTCGTCATCGCGGTGGCCGCCGGCGCGGCGCTGCTGTCCCGTCATGCGATCCGGCGGCGCTGGATCGCGTGACGCGACCGGCGTAGAGCCTTCCCCTTATGTCCACCACCTTCACCGTCGACGCCGCCACCAGCCGCGCCACCCCCGTCTCCGCGCCGATGAAGCGGCTGACGATCCCCGCGATCCGTCGCGCCAAGGGGCAGATCCCCCTCGTCATGCTGACCGCCTATACGGTGCGCACCGCGCAGCTGCTCGATCCGCATTGCGACCTGCTGCTCGTCGGCGACAGCCTGGGCCAGGTCGTCTACGGCCTGCCCTCCACCGTCCCGGTCACGTTGGAGATGATGAGCGCGCACGGCGCCGCGGTCGTCCGGGGCAGCCACCATGCGGTCGTGATCATCGACATGCCGTTCGGCAGCTATGAGGTGTCGCCCGAACAGGCCTTCGCCAGCGCCGCGCGGCTGCTCAAGGAGACCGGCGCCGCCGGCATCAAGCTGGAGGGCGGGGCGGCGATGGCGCCCCAGGTCCGCTTCCTGTCGGAGCGCGGTATCCCCGTCATGGGCCATGTCGGCCTGACGCCCCAGGCGGTGAACATGCTCGGCGGTTATGGCGCGCGCGGACGCAGCGAAGCGGAAGGCGCCAAGATCGTCGCCGATGCCCGCGCGGTCGCCGACGCCGGCGCCTTCGCGCTGGTCGTCGAGGGCGTGGTCGAGCCGATCGCCGTCGCCATCACCGGCGCGGTTTCCTGCCCGACGATCGGCATCGGCGCCTCGGCCGAGTGCGACGGGCAGGTGCTCGTCGCGGAGGACATGCTGGGGCTGTTCGAGCGTACGCCGCGCTTCGTGAAGCGCTATGACGACTTGGCCGGCCGCATCTCGGCGGCGGCCGAGCGCTATGCGGCCGAGGTGCGCAGCCGTGCTTTTCCCGGTGCCGATCAGGTCTACGCGCCCAAGGCCTGAACGCCCGCTCGACCGGCGTCGCTTCGCCCGGATCGGCCGGGCGCGGGGGCGGCGCTTCCGTTTCGGACGATGCGCGGCTAAGAACCGCCGCGACCCCGTAATTCCACGCGCCCGTCGGAGCAAAGCTTGGCAATCCCTCCCGCCACCAATCAGGAATTCCTGCGCGAAGTCGATGACGAGCTTCGTCGCGACCGGATGACGAGCATCTGGACGCGCTATGGCCGCCTGATCATCGCGGCCTTGCTGGGCGTGCTGGTGCTGTTCGCCGCCTATCTGTTCTGGCGCAACTACCAGGCGAACGCCGCCGGGCGCGAGGGCGAGCAGCTCCAGGCCGCCTATGACGCGCTCGCCGCCGGGCGCACGGCCGATGCCGCCAAGCCGCTCGACGCACTGACGCGGTCGTCGAGCGACGGGCACCGCGCGCTCGCGCTGTTCACCCAGGCCGATATCCTGCTCCAGAAGAACGAATACAAGGCGGCGGCGGCGAAGTTCGGCGCCGTCGCCGGCGACGACGATCTGGCGCCCGCTTTTCGCGACCTGGCGCTCGTCCGTCAGACGGTCGCCGACTATGACACGCTGGCGCCGCAGGTGGTGATCGACCGGCTTCGCCCGCTGGCGGTGCCCGGCAACGCCTATTTCGGCAGCGCGGGCGAGATGGTGGCGGCGGCCTATCTGCGCACCGGTCGCCGCGACCTGGCCGGGCGGCTTTTCGGGCAGATCGCCCGCGACGAGAACGTGCCCGCGACGCTGCGTCAACGCGCGGTTCAGATGGCGGGCCTACTCGGGGTCGACGCGGTGATGCAGGATGAGGACCGGAAGGCTCGATGACTAACAGGTTTCGTACATCGGTGGCGATCGCCGCGCTGACGACGCTCAGCGCTTGCGGCATCTTCAAGGGCGGGCAGAAGCGTACCCCGACCGTGGGCGACCGGATCCCGATCCTGGTGTCGGAGAATGCGGTCGAGGCCGATGCGGAGATGGCCGCCATCCCCGTGTCGCTTCCCGCGCCGGTTCGCAACGACAGCTGGACCCAGCCCGGCGGCAATGCCGAGAAATCGCTCCCGCATCCCGCGCTGGCGGCGTCACCGACGCGCATATGGACCGCGCAGATCGACGGCGGCTCAAACCGCCAGCGTCTGGCCTCGCCCCCGGTCGTCGCGGAGAACAAGCTGTTCGTCATCGACGTGACCGCCACCGTCCACGCCTTCGCCGCCGATACCGGCGCGAAATTGTGGAGCAAGCAGATCGCGGAAGGCAGCGAAAACCAGTCCGCGCGCTTCGGCGGCGGCGTCTCCTATGATTCGGGGCGTGTGTTCGCGACCGACGGCGTCGGCGACGTCGTGTCGCTCGCCGCCGCCGATGGCGCGATCGGCTGGCGGATCAAGCCGGGCGGCCCCCTGCGCGGCAGCCCCACGGTCGCCAACGACACGGTGTATGTGCTGACCCAGGACAACCAGCTCTTCGCGCTGGGCCAGGCCGACGGCAAGGTGCGTTGGGCGCAGTCGGGCACGCTGGAAAGCCAGGGCGTGTTCGGCGTGGCCGCCCCCGCCTCGGCGCGCGGAACCGTCGTGGCGGGTTTTTCCAGCGGGGAACTGAACGCCTATCGTTACGAGAATGGCCGCGTGCTGTGGCAGGATGCGTTGTCGCGCACCTCGATCTCGACCTCTGTGTCGAGCCTGGCCGATATCGACGCGTCGCCCATCATCGACAATGACCGCGTCTATGCGGTGGGCGAGGGCGGGCGCATGGTCGCGCTCGACCTGACCACGGGCCAGCGGCTGTGGGAACAGAATCTGTCCAGCATCTCGACCCCGGCGATCGCGGGCGAATGGCTGTTCGTCATGACCGACGACGCGCGGCTCCTGTGCATCTCGCGCGCGACGGGCAAGGCGCGGTGGATCAAGCAGCTGACCCGTTATCGCAACGAGAAGAAGCGCTCGGGCGCGGTGACCTGGTTCGGCCCGGTACTGGCCGGCGGACGGCTGGTGCTGACCAATTCGCGCGGCGAGGTCACCTATGCCAACGCCACCAATGGCGAGATCGCGGCGACCGTCGAGGCGGGAGACTCCTTCACCCTGCCGGCCGTGGTGGCGAACAGCACGCTCTACACGCTCGACGGCAAGGGCCAGATCGCGGCCTATCGCTGACCAGGTCCCCTCCCGCGCAAGTAGGAGGCGGGTTGCCAGGGTGACGTCCGGGCCCGCGTAGCGTAAGCGCCGCCCATGTCCCGTCTTCCCGTCATCGCGATCGTCGGCCGTCCCAATGTCGGCAAGTCCACCCTGTTCAACCGTCTCGTCGGCAAGAAGCTCGCGCTCGTCGACGATCGGCCGGGCGTCACCCGCGACCGGCGCGAGGGCGACGCGCATCTGGTCGGGCTCGATTTCCGCGTCATCGACACGGCCGGTTACGAGGACATGGATCCCGAAACGCTGCCCGGCCGGATGCGCCAGCAGACCGAGGCGGCGGTGTCCCAGGCCGATGTCGCGCTGTTCATGATCGACGCGCGTGTCGGCATCGTGCCGCTGGAAGAGGAGATATCGCGCTGGCTGCGCACCTCCGACATCCCCGTCATCCTGGTCGCCAACAAGGCCGAGGGAAAGGCGGGCGAGCAGGGCATCCTCGAAGCGCTGTCGCTCGGTTTCGGCGACCCGGTCGAGCTGTCCGCCGAGCATGGCGAAGGCATGGTCGAGCTCTTCGAGGCCATCCTCCCCCACATACCCGAGGAGGTGGAAGCCGATACCGAGCAGGATGACGAGAGTCCCGATGCGATCCTGAAGCTCGCCATCGTCGGGCGCCCCAATGCGGGCAAGTCGACGCTGATCAACCGCATCCTCGGCCAGGAGCGGCTGATCACCGGGCCGGAGGCGGGGATCACGCGCGATTCGATCGCGATCGACTGGGAATGGCGCGACCGCGAGGGCGTCGCGCGCCCCGTCCGCCTGATCGACACGGCGGGGATGCGTAAGCGCGCCAAGGTGCAGGACAAGCTGGAGAAATTGTCGGTCGCCGACGCGCTGCGCGCGGTTGACTTCGCCGAGGTCGTGGTGCTCCTCCTCGACGCCACGCTGGGGCTGGAGGCGCAGGACCTGCGCATCGCCGACCGCGTGCTGGAGGAAGGGCGCGCGCTCGTCATCGCGCTCAACAAATGGGACGTCGCCGAAAACGCGTCCTCCTTGTTCAACGGTGTCAAGAAAGCGCTGGAGGACGGCCTGAGCCAGGTAAAGGGCGTCACCGTCGTCACCGTGTCGGGCGCGACCGGCAAGGGCATCGACCAGCTCATCGGTGCCGCCTTCCAGGCGCGCGCCGCCTGGTCGCGCCGCGTCGGCACGGGCGAGCTCAACCGCTGGTTCGAACGCGCGATCGAGGCCAATCCCCCGCCCGCGCCCGGCGGCAAGCGCGTCAAGCTGCGCTACGTCACCCAGGTCAAGACGCGGCCCCCCAGCTTCGTGATCTTCGGCACGCGCGTCGATCAGCTACCGGCCAGCTATGAACGCTATCTGACGAACTCGATGCGGCGCGATCTCGATTTCGACGGGGTGCCGATCCGGGTGACCATGCGCGCACCCAAGAACCCGTTCGACCGCGATCACCATTAGGGCAGGGCGTCACCGAAACATTGTCGGATTTTCTTGCGGAAACCGGCGTTCGGCAATCACCTGTTTACCTTGCCGATCTAGAGATTGGAGCAAGGATCGTCGGTCACGGGAAGCCGGCGGGCGGGAGAAGTTCGTGTCGTTCGAGGGAAGCACGCTGATCGACTGGGTCGCCTTCACCAAGGCGCGCACCGAGCTTGGCGCGGGGTTCGTCCGTATCTTGGGCTATTTCCGCGAGGACGGCGTGAAGTCGGTCGCGGCGATCGACGCGGCGATGCGCGCCGGATCGGCCGCGCAGATGATCATCCCGGCCCATACGCTCAAGGGCGAAGCGCGCCAGTTCGGCGCGGAGCCGCTCGCCGATCTGGCCGAGGCGATCGAGGAAATCGCGCGCGACTGCGTCGAGACGCGTGACACGCCCGACGATGCGTTGCTTCATGTCGCGCGGCTGCGCCCCTTGTTCAACGATACGCTTGCCCTGCTCGAACGCGAGGCCAACCCGCTGGCCGAGCGCCGACCCGCCGGCGGTTTCGGACGGCGCGTCTAGCGCGACCGGCGAAGCGGCTGCCATTCCAGCCGCGCCAGGCTTCGCCACAGCCACTCCAGCGGACCATGGCGATAGCGGGCGAGCCACGGCTCGGACCAGAGCAGCATGAAGCCCCAGACGAGCGGCGCGAGGGCGTACATCTCCGCGCGACCGATCCGGCCGAACAGCCCCAGTCCCCAGCCATGGAACACGAACGCCATCAGCACGCTGGTGCTGATATAGTTGCTGAACGCCGTGCGGCCGACCGCGGCGATGCGGTCGACGATCCGTCCGCCCGAACGCGCCAGCAGCACGATCGCGCAGGCGTACCCGACGATGAGCAGCGGCCGGATCGGCGTCGCGCCCGCGAACGAACCCAGCGCGACATAGCGCCAGTCGAACCCGTGCGCGATCGTCGCCCAGGCGAGCGCGGCCGATGCTGCCCAGCCGATGGCCAGCGTCCAGGCCGCCCAGCGCCGATAACGTCCAGAGGTCCATGCTCCGGTCAGCAATCCGGACCGGAGCCCGGCCATGCCCCACAGCATATAGCCCAGCGTCTCGAACCCATAAGCGAGCAGCAGCACCGCCGGGGTCCCCGCGTCCTTGGCCCAGCGATAGGCCAGCCCGTCGAGCCACACGCCGCGATAGGCGCGCACCTCCGCCAGCGCGTCGGCCCGTCCCGGTCCGCCGAGCGCCCGGGCTAGCCCCTCGCTTTCCGATGCGAAGGCCGCGATTCCCATCAGCGCGCCGGTGATCGTCTGTACGCCCACCAGGCACAGCCCCGCGATCACCAGCCCGTGCGTGTCCAGCCTGTGGAACAGGAACGCCGCCGCGCCGACCAGCGCATAATGGTGCAGGATGTCGCCCGACCAGACCAGGTACAGATGCGCCAGCCCGAACAGGAACAGCCAAGTCATGCGCGCGAAATGCACGCCCGCCTCCGACTCGCCCGCCGCCCGCGCGCGTTCGATCACCAGCAGTGCCGACGCGCCGAACAGGAACGAGAACAGCCCGCGCAGCTTGCCTTCCACGAACACGAAGGTCAGCGCCCAAGCGATTCGGTCATCCAACCCCGCCCCGCCCCAGGGTAGCGGTGACAGATAGGCCGCCTCGGGCAACCCGAATCCTGGCAGATTGGCGAGCAGGATGCCCATCACCGCCACGCCGCGGATCACGTCCAGCGTCGCGATCCGGCCGGAACCGGTCACGCGGTCTCCAGCAATCGTCCTGCCTGGGCGCGCGCCTCGTCGGTGACGGTGGCGCCCGACAGCATCCGCGCGATCTCCTCGCGTCGTTCCGCGTCGGCCAGCGCGCGGACGCCCGTGCGCGTGACGGTGCCGACGCTCGACTTGTTGATCAGGAAGTGGCGCGCGCCCCTGGCGGCGACCTGCGGACTGTGCGTCACCACCAATAGCTGCGTGGTCTCCGCCAGCCGCGCGAGCCGTTCCCCGATCGCCGACGCCACCGCGCCGCCGACACCCCGGTCGATCTCGTCGAAGATCATCGTCGCCGCGCCGCCCTGTTCCGCCAGTGCGACCTTGAGCGCCAGGATGAAGCGCGACAATTCGCCCCCTGACGCGATCTTGGTCAGCGGGCCGAAGGGGGCGCCGGGGTTGGTCGCGATCTCGAACTCGACCCGGTCCTTGCCCGCGCCGCTCCATGCGTCGGGCGATGAGGCGACGACCGCCGTCCGAAACCGGGCCGCGTCGAGTTTCAACGGCGCGAGTTCGCCCGCTACCGCCTTGTCGAGCGCCTTGGCTGCCACGGTCCGCCGTTTGCTCAGCGCGTCCGCCGCCTTGTCATAGGCCGTGCGTGCCGCCGCCAGTGCGGCGTCCAGCGCGCCGATGCCCTGCTCGCCCTGTTCCAGCCGATCGAGCTGACCGCGTAGCCGGTCGTGAAGGGGGGGGAGCTCGTCGGGCTGGACCCGGTGCTTGCGCGCCATCGCCCGCAGTTCGAACAGCCGCGCCTCGTCCGCCTCCAGCTCGCGCGGATCATAGGCGAGCGCCACGCGCGCCTCGCGCAGTTTCTCCTCGGCGGTCGACCCCTCGATCACCGCGCGGTCGACCGCGGCCAGCGCTTCGGCCAGCGCCTCGTGATCGGCCGCCACCCGCTCCAGCACGCGCGCCGCCTGGCGCAGACAGGCCAGCCCGCCGGCCGACCCTTCCAGACATTCCTCCACGGTCGCCAGCTCGGCCGCGATCTTCTCGGCGCGTTGCATTCCCCGGCGCTTGTCGGCCAGCGCTTCCTCCTCGCCCGCCTCGGGGGCGAGCGTCGCCAGCTCGCCGACCGCATGTTCCAGCCATTCGCGGTCGCGCGCCGCGGTGTCGATCTCCGCGCGCGCCGCCGCCAGTGCCGCCTCGGCGCTCCGCATCCGGTCCCAGGCCCGCGCGGTGTCGCCCGCATCGACCCGCCCGAACAGGTCGAGCAGCGAGCGATGCCCGCGCGGGTTGAGCAGCCCGCGATCGTCATGCTGGCCGTGGATCTCGACCAGCATCGGCGCCAGTTCGCGCAACAGGCCGGCGGACGCGGGCTGGTTGTTGACGAACCCGCGGCTGCCGCCATCGGCCTTGACCACGCGCCGGATGAGCAGCGGCTCGCCCGGCTCGACCTCCACGCCATTCTCGTCGAGCATCGCCGCGACCGGGGCGGAGGGCGGATCAAAGGTCGCGGTCACCACCGCCTGCGGGGCACCGTGGCGCACCAGCCCGCTATCCCCGCGCGCGCCCAGCGCCAGCCCCAGCGCGTCGAGCAGGATCGACTTGCCCGCCCCCGTCTCGCCCGTCAGCACGTCGAGCCCGTCGCCGAACTCCAGGTCCAGCGCCTCGATCAGCACCACGTCGCGAATGGAGATCCCGGTCAGCATCCAGGCTCATCTAGACGATCGAAGCGGCGAAGTGATCCCCTTTTGTCCCGCTCCCGCTTTCCGGGACAGGGCGGGATCACGCGCCCGGCGTGACCGACCCCGGCATGGTGGTCGACCCGCCGCCCGGCCCGACCGTCGTCGGCGTGCTCGGCGCCGCGGCGTTGGGAGCGCCACCGCTCGACTCGCCCGTCGGCGCGCTGTTGCCCTGGGTCGCGGGGGCGCCCGGCGCGATGATCTGCTCGCCGGGCGCCAGCGGCCTGATCGGGGTGACGGGGTTGTCGCCCACCAGCTTGTAGGCGCGCTGATACCAGTCGGTGCCCGGATAGTTGCGCCCCAGCACCGCGGCCGATTTCTGCGCCTCCTCGCGCACGCCCAGCGCCAGATAGGCCTCGGTCAGCCGCATCAGCGCCTCGGGCGTGTGGGTGGTCTGCTGATACTCGTCCACGACCTTGCGGAAGCGCAGGGTGGAGGCGAGCCACTGGCGCCGCGTCTGATAAAAGCGCCCGACCTCCATCTCCTTGCCCGCGAGATGGTCGTTGACGAGATCGATCTTGAGCCGCGCGTCCGACGCATAGCGCGTGTTGGGATAACGCCGCGACAGCTCGCCCAGCGCGTCGAGCGCCTGGCGGGTGATCTTCTGGTCGCGGGTCACGTCGCTGATCTGCTCATAATAGCAGAGCGCGATGAGATAGTAGGCATAGGGCGCGTCGCGATTGCCCGGATGCACCGACAGGAAGCGCTGCGCCGACTGGATCGATTCGGTATAGTCACGGTTGAGATAATAGCTGAACGCGCTCATCAGCTGCGCCCGCCGGGCCCAGACCGAATAGGGGTGCTGGCGCTCGACCTCGTCGAACAGCACCGCCGCTTCCTTGTAGGATTTCCGGTCGAGCCGGTTGCGCGCCGTCGAATACAGCGTGCCGACGTCGCGCGCGATATAGGGCACGTCGGCGCCGGTCGCGCTGGTGCGCGCGCAGCCGGCGATGGGAAGGGCGGTCGCCGCGATCAGCGCGAGCAGGACGGGCTTGGACAGGGAGATACGCATACCCGCATATCCCTAGCCGATGGCGCGCACCCGTTCTAGCCCCGCGCGACCGAGCGATGTACGGCACGAACAGCCCCAGCCCGAGGAGTGAGCCGCCATGCCCGCCATCAAGCTACAGACCCACCGCGTCGACAAGCCCTGGGGCCGCCACCGGCTCTTTCCCGGTTTTCCCGACCCCGCGCCGGACGCCGATCCCGTCGGCGAGGTGTGGTTCCAGCAGCCCGGGGACACCAGCCCCGACCTGCTCGTCAAATATCTGTTCACCGGCGAGAAGCTGTCCGTCCAGGTCCATCCGGACGACACCCAAGCCCATGCCCGTGGCCTGCCGCGCGGCAAGGACGAATGCTGGACCGTCCTGACCGCCGAACCCGGCGCGGTCATCGCGCTGGGCACCAAGGCACCGATGACCGAGGAGGAGTTGCGCAGCGCGGCCGGCGACGGTTCGATCGAGGACAAGCTCCACTGGCAGCCGGTCGCGGCGGGTGACTTCTATTACTGCGCGTCGGGCACGATCCACGCGATCGGCGGCGGGCTGACGGTGATCGAGATCCAGCAGAATTCGGAAACGACCTACCGGCTCTACGATTACGGCAGCGACCGCGAACTCCACCTCGACGATGGCGTCGCGGTCGCCAAGCGCGAGCCCTACCGCCCGATCGCGCCGCCGGGTCCGGCGGAGGACGGCCGTATCGTGCTGGTCGAGGGCCCCAAATTCGTCCTCGAACGCTGGTCGGCAGGCCGCGACGTGTCGCTTCCGGAGGGCATCACCGGCTGGCTCGTTCCGGTGAAGGGCCGGGGCGAGGTGGCGGGGGTCGCGTTCCGCGAGGGCGAGTGCGTGACGGTGACCGGCGCCGAGCGGGTAATGGCGGGCGCGGGCGCGGACCTGCTCTTCGCCTATCCGGGGACCAAACGGGCCGCATGAGCGGGCGGCAAGGGCGCGTCGACGCGACCACATCTCGGAACTTTGGAAGGGTATACCCCGTTGGCCCGATGAAGGTGGGATAGATGGAGTCCAGATCGGCAGCGGGAGCGCAGGCGTCCGCGCAACCGCGAGCTTATATCCTCGTCGTGGAGGACGAGTTGTTCATCCGGATGTTCGTCTGCGATGCGTTGCGCGACGAGGGGTATAACGTCATCGAGGCGTTCAACGGCGACGAAGCGGCCGATATCCTGAAAGCCGGCAAGATCGTCGACTTGGTGTTCAGCGACGTCCGTATGCCCGGCTCGCTCGACGGGGTGGGACTGCTTCGATTCGTCAACGAACATTTCGCGGGTCTGCCCGTCATACTGGCGTCCGGCCATCTGGACCGGAGCGTGGCGATGGCCGAGGGGGCGATCCATCTCCTCGTCAAACCCTATCGGATCGGAACGGTGTTGGACCTGATCGCGACGGAATTGGTCAAGCCGGTATGATCACCGCGAACGAGTCCGCCGGAGCGCCCGGTGCCGTGCTGATCGTCGATGGCGACATCCTGTCGCGCCATGCGATCGCGGATTATCTTCGGCATTGCGGCTACGTCGTCGTCGAAGCGGTCAGCACCGACGAGGCGATGACCGCGCTCGGCGATCCGGCGCTGGAGGTCGACGTGATCCTGTGCGAGGTCGGGGCGATCGGCACGCGATCCGGGTTCGAGCTGGCGAACTGGGTGCGCCGACACCGGCCGGAGCTGGAGGTGAGGATAGCGGGCAGCCTTGCGGGCGTCGCCGACACCGCAGCGGAATTGTGCGAAGTCGGGCCGCACCTTACCCGTCCCTATGAGCCACAGGCGGTGGTCGACTATATCAAGCAGCTGCGCGCCACGCGCGCCCGGCACTGACCGCTTTGGCGTGAGCGACCCCGTGAGCGATCAGTCGGCCTTAACGCCGATCGGGTAGAGGATCGGGCGATGCTGCGCGTCCTGACCCTTTCCACGCTATTCCCGGACCGGAGCCGCCCCAATTTCGGCGTGTTCGTCAAGCGGCAGACGCGCGCGCTCGCCGTCCTCCCCGACACGCGGGTCATGGTCGTCGCGCCGCTCGGGCTCCCGCCCGCGCCGCTCGCCCGCCTGCGCCACGGGTCGCTCGCCGGCCTGCCGATCTGCGAAAGCTGGCAGGGTCTCGACGTTCATCGCCCGCGCTTCGTCGCGCTGCCGTTCACCGCCGGGCGGTTTCACGCGCGCGCGCTGGCCCGCGCCGCGGTGCCGATCCTCGACCGGCTTCGCGGGTCGTTCGACGTGATCGACGCGTCCTTCTTCTTCCCCGACGGGGTGGCGGCGGTGGCGCTGGGGCGGCGCTACGGCGTGCCGGTGTCGATCAAGGCGCGCGGGGCGGACATCCACCATTGGGGGCGGAGCCCGGCCACCGCGTCGCAGGTGCTCGCCGCTGGGCGCGAGGCGGACGGGTTGCTCGCGGTCTCGGCGGCGATGCGAGGCGACATGATCGCGCTCGGGATGCCCGCCGATCGCATCCGCGTCCACCATACGGGCGTAGACCAGGGCCGCTTCGCGCCCGCCGACCGCGCCGCCGCCAAGGCCGCGCTCCGCGTCGCCGGGCCGCTGGTCGTCGCGACGGGCGCCTTGATTCCGCGAAAAGGGCATGAGGTCGTGATCGAGGCGGTGGCACGACTGCCCGGCGTGACGCTGCTGATCGCGGGGGAGGGACCCGACCGGCCCCGACTGGAGGCGGTGATCCGCAGGCTCGGCGCGACCGATCGTATCCGCCTGCTCGGCTCGGTGCCGCATGACGATCTTCCCCGCCTGCTCGCCGCCGCCGATGTGATGGCGCTCGCCTCCGCTTCCGAGGGGCTGGCCAATGCCTGGGTCGAGGCGCTGGCGTGCGGCCGGCCGATCGTCGTCACCGACATAGGGGGCGCGCGCGAGGTGGTGACCGCGCCCGACGCCGGCCGCATCGTCCCGCGCGACCCCGCCGCGTTCGCCGCGGCGATCGCCGACCTGCTCGCCGCCCCACCCGACCCGCAGGCGGTGCGCGCCCATGCCGCGCGCTTCACCTGGGAGGCGAACGCGCTGGCGTTGCGCGATCACCTGGCCGGTCTGGTCCGCGATTTCGGGAGCGGGGTGCCCCGCCACGCCGCCGCCTGACGCTCGGCCAGCGCGACCAGGTCGCCCATGACGACGGGCATGTCGACCAGGTGCAGTCCCCAGTCGCGCAGCACGCGGCCGTTGGCGCTCACATCGCCGCCGATCGTGTCGGCGCGCGGATCGGCGCCGTTCGCGTTCACCGTCACCGCCAGGTAGCTCGCCCCGCCCCGCGCCACGCACTCGGTCGCGATCAGCCCGGGCACCCGCACGAACGGGGTGGCCGTCGCCGCGCCGTCGCCGGTCCAGGGCGCGAAGGGCGTCGAGGTCGCGCCGAGCCCCGCCGCCGGAAAGATCGCGTCCGCCGCGCCGCGCCCGCCGTTCAGCGCCGCCGGGTTGGTGCAGGCGACCGTCATGCCGGGCGTGGTCGATCGCCCGAACCGGCTCGGCTCGGGCGGGGGCGCGTCGGCGCGGAAGCTGACATAGCTGACCACGCAGCCATATTGGTCGCCCGTCCGGCAGAGCGGCATCCGCTTCAGGTCGCCCCCGACATCGCTTCCCTGGGGCACCAGCACGTTGGTGCCGATCAGCATCGCCGAGACGATGTTGCGACGCACCGCCGCGACGGGCTCGATCTCGCGGGCGAGCAGTTCCTTCAGCAGGCGCGCGCCCTGGCTGTGCCCGATCAGCACCACGCCTCGCCCGCCATTGTCGCGCGCCAGGTAATCGCGCCAGGCCGCGGTCACGTCGGCCAGCGCCAGCGCGCCGTCGCCGGGGTTCGCGCCGCCCGTCATAGCGGTGCGCAGCGCCGTCAGCGTCACCTGCCGGTACATGGGCGCGAAGACGCGGCAGGTCGCCGCGAACCGGGCGGCCTGCAACGCCGCGACGCGCCGCTCCTCGTCGCCGATCACAAGATCGCTATTGCCGCCCGTATCGAGCGAGACGGTCGGGTAGACGTAGAAACAGTCATATTGGGGTGCCCTGGCGGCGCGGAACCGCTCCACCTTGCGACGCCCGTTCGCCGCGATCGAGGTCACGTCTTGCCCCGCCGCGCAGGCGTCGGCGCGGCCCGGTCGGCAGAGCCAGGTCACGTCCCGCGCGTAATCGGGCGCGGCCGCCTGTCCCGCCGCGAGCGCGAAAGCCAATCCGATCATGCGACCTCTCCCCGTAATGTCCGCGCGAGCCTAGCCGCCCCGCGCCCGCGATCAAGCTATCCGATCGGGTAGAGCGCCGCCGCGATCCGCCGCCCCTCGCCGCGCAGCACGCCCCAGGCGCGCGCGGCGGCGCGGCTGTCCATCGCCTCCAGCCCGATCCCCATCGCCTCGACCGCGCGCGTCAGCGCGGGCAGGGGCCGATCCAGCGTAGCGCCCGTGCCCAGCAGAATGAATTCCGGCGCCGACTCGGTCAGCGACGCCAGGTCGGGGAGGCCGAGCAGCGCGAGCGGCGGCGGCGACCAGCGCGTCGCCTGCGTCACGGTCAACAGAACGGCCGGATGGACCGCCCCGTCCACGCGGAAGCCGCCGCCCGTGAACCCGGTGACGATCGGGCCCGCGGCGGCCGCGTCCCGATCGATCCGCATCAGGCGTCGCTGCGCGGGCCGACGCGCTCGGCGCCCGCCGCCGGGCCCTTGGTCGCGGCGTTGGTGACGAAGGTCGCGCCGGTCACCCCGGTCCAGATCAGGATCGGGTTGGCGATGTAGATCGACGAATAGGTGCCGATGACGATGCCCAGCAGCATCGCGAGCGAGAAGCCGAAGATCACCGCCGGCCCCAGGAACACCAGCGCCGCCAGCGCCATGATCAGCGACAGCGAGGTGACGATGGTGCGCGACAGCGTCTCGTTGGTCGACAGGTTGAGGAGCGGGATGATCTCCATCTTGCGGTATTTGCGCAGATTCTCGCGCACCCGGTCATAGACGACGATGGTGTCGTTCAGCGAATAGCCGATGATGGTCAGGATTGCCGCGACGATGTTCAGGTCGAATTCCAGCCAGGTCAGCGAGAAGAAACCCAGCGTCAACGCCACGTCGTGGAACAGGGAGAACAGCGCGCCCACCCCGAACTGCCACTCGAACCGCAGCCAGATATAGAGCGACACGCCCAGCATCGCGAGCGCGAGCGCCCAGGCGCCCTTGGAGAAGAGCTCGCCCGAAACCTTGCCCGACACCGTGTCGACCGACGCGATCCGCGCGCCCGGAAAGGCGCGCGTGAGCCCGGCGCGCACCCGGTCGGCCGCGGCGTTGGCGGCCTCGTCGCCTCCCGCCGGCAGCGGCAGGCGGATAGACACGTCACGCGGGGACCCGAATTGCTGCACGGCGGCGTCGCCCAGCCCGAGCGCGTCGACGCGCGCGCGCACCTGATCCAGCGGCACCGGCTGGGGCAGGGTGGCGCGCACCACCTGCCCGCCGACGAAATCGACGCCCAGGTTCAATCCCCGCGTCGCGACCAGCGCGATGGACGCGATGATGAGCAGCACCGACAGGCCCATCGCCAGCGTCCGCCAGCGCAGGAAATCGATATTGGTGTTGTCGGGGATGAGCTTGAGCGGACGCATCATGTTACCTTCAGATCACCAGCTCGCGCGGGCGCTGCTTCAGCCACCCGGACACCATCAAACGGGTCACGGTGACGGCGGAGAAGACGGACGTCACGATCCCGATCGTCAGCACCACGGCGAAGCCGCGGATCGGCCCCGATCCGAAGAAGAACATGATCGCGGCGGCGATGACGTTGGTGACGTTGGCGTCGAAGATCGCGCGGCTCGCCTCCTTGTAGCCGAGCTCCACCGACTGGATGATCCCGCGCCCGCGCCGCTGTTCCTCGCGGATGCGCTCGTTGATGAGCACGTTGGCGTCCACCGCCGCGCCGATCGTCAGCACGAATCCGGCGATGCCCGGCAGGGTCAGCGTGCCGTTGAACAGCGCCATCGCGCCCAGGATCATCAGGATGTTCAGGATCAGCGCGATCGTCGCATAGACACCGAAGCGTCCATAGGTGAGCAGCATGTAGGCGATCACCAGCAGCGTCGCGATCACCCCGGCGATCGCGCCCTTGTTGATCGAATCCTGCCCCAGATCGGGGCCGACGGTGCGCTCCTCGATCACCTTCAGCGCGACCGGCAGCTTGCCCGAGCGCAACGCGATGGCGAGCTGGTTGGCGCTTTCCACGGTGAACGAGCCCGAGATCGACGCGCTGCCCCCCAGGATCGGTTCGTTGATGTTGGGCGCGGAGATCACCTGGTTGTCGACGATGATCGCGAAGGGCTTGCCGACATTCTCGCGCGTCACCCGCGCGAAGCGCCGCCCGCCCTCGCTGTCGAAGGCGATCGTGACCTGCGGCTCGTTGGTCTGCGGGTCGTAGGCCTGGCGCGCGTCGACGAGCTGGTCGCCCGACAGGATCGTCGAACGCTCCACCGCGACCACGGGCAGGCCCTGCGGATTGCCGGGATAGGGAAGAACCTGGCTGCCCACGGGCGCACGGCCCTGGGCGAGTTCTGTCGGATTGGCGGTCAGGTCGACCAGCTTGAACTCCAGCCGGGCCGTCCGCCCGAGCAGTTCTTTCAGCGCCTGCGGGTTCTGCAGGCCCGGGACCTGGACGACGATGCGGCTGTCGCCCTGGCGCACGATGGTGGGCTCGCGCGTGCCGAGCTCGTCGATGCGCCGCCGCACGACCTCGGTGGCGTCGTCCATCGCGGTGGAGATCGCCTGTTCAAGCCCGGCCTGGGTCGGCGTCAGGACGAAGCGGCTGGTATCGAGGACCTGGATGTCCCATTCGCGCTGCCCGGTCAGCCCCGCGCCGCCGCCGGTGATCGACAGCAGCCGCTCGCGCGCCGCGTCGACCTGGCTGGGGTCGCGCAGCATGAAGCTGAGCCGGCCGCCGCGCGTCGAGATGTCGCCGATGTTCACGCGCGGATTGCCGCGCCGCATCTCGGTTCCGACCTGCTCGCGCATCGTCTCCAGCCGGGTCGCGGTCAGGTCGGCGATATCGGCTTCGAGCAGCAGATAGCTGCCCCCCGCCAGGTCGAGGCCGAGATTGATCCGGGGCGGCTTGAAGCCCCAGCCATTGGTGACGCGCTCGGGCAGGAAGCTCGGGATCGCGAGCGCACACAGTACCGACAGCACGACCGCGATCAACAGGACCTTCCAGCGGGGGAAGTCGAGCATCAGTCGTTCGCCGGCTTCGCGTTCGGGTTCACGATGTCGGTCAGGGTCGCCTTGACCACGCGCACCCGCGTATTGGGCGCGATCTCGACCTCGACATGCGCGTCCTCGACCCGCGTCACCCGCCCGACGATGCCGCCCGCGGTGACGACCTGGTCGCCCTTCTTGACCGCCGCGACCGACGCCTGGAGCGCCTTCATCCGCTTCTGCTGGGGGCGGATCATCAGGAAGTAGAAGACGACGAAAACGAGGACCAGCGGCAGGAGGCCGAGGACGGAGCCGAGGCCGCTCGGGTCGGCCGCGCCGGCGGTCTGAGCGTAGGCGGGTGTGATGAACATGGTGCGTCCGGTGTGAAGCGGGCGAGGAAAAGCATCGCCCGATGAAGCGCCGCCCGCTATCACCGGCGGCGCGCGTGCGCAACGGCGCGAAACCGCGCGGGGAGAGAGCGATGATCTTGGTGACCGGACATATCAAGCTGAGTGCGGGCGAAGGCGAGCGCGCCCGGCCGCTGCTCGCGGCGCACATGGCCGAGGTCAGCGCGGAGGAGGGCTGCCAATTCTATTCCTTCGCGTTCGACGCGACCGACCTCGATCTGGTGCGCGTGTCCGAATGCTGGGCCAGCCCCGAAGCGCTCGCCGCGCATGGCGGCCAGCCGCACCAAAAGGCGTTCGGCCGCGCGCTCCAGGCGCACGGCGTCCAGGACATCCGCGTCGAGGCGTGGAACGCGGAGCATTGGCGCACGCTGATCGGGGGGTGAAGGCGGCCGAACCGTCTTGCATCCGGCGGCGCACGCGCGTAACGGCCCGCGATCGGAACACCATGGAGCTACTGCTTCAATGGAACCGATCGGTCGGGGCGTAGCGCAGCCTGGTAGCGCATCACACTGGGGGTGTGGGGGTCGCAGGTTCGAATCCTGTCGCCCCGACCAAATTACTTTAGGGCGGCCGAGCGGGGCCGCCGCTCGGCCGCCCGCGAGGACGGGCGTCTCGACGACAGGACGGAATCCATCCGTTCGTCGAAGCCGCGAGCGACAGCTCGGTCGTCGGGCCGGCCATTCGTCGCGACGCCGCCATGCTCGTCCGAGCCGCCGTCCGGCCACGCTATCTGCTGTCCGAAGCTCCGCCACGGCGGCGGGCCATCATCCTGACGAGCGTCGCCATGCCCGGCGGCACCGGCCCGGCCTGGCGCGCAGGGACGCACCCGAGCGGATTACCGCTCGGGTACGTCCCTGGCGGCGGACGCCCTTATAGCAGGAAGTCGCCGGCCGACATCGTGGTGGCGCTCACCATGAACGTCAGGTCGGCCACGCCGTCGCCGTTCACGTCGCCAAGGACCTGCACCTGACCATTGACCAGCTCGTAGCGAAGTTCGCCGGCCCGATTGGTGAACGCGCCCGTCCCGATGAAGGTGAAGGCGTCGTTGCCCGCCGTCCCGCTGTCCGCGTCGATCTGGACCAAATCGATGCGATCGCCCGCGATCGCGTTGAAATCCAGGATCTGGTCCCGCGCACCCGCCGCGCTGTCGGCGACCGCGGTGAACACGAACAGGTCGGCGCCCTCGCCCCCGCGCAGGTCGTCCGCCCCGTCGCGGCCGATCAGGATGTCGTCGCCGGCGTCGCCGTTCAGCAGGTCGCTGCCCGCCGCGCCGTCCAGATAATCCCCGTCCTCCCGGCCATAAAGCTGGTCGTTGCCGTCGCCGCCATACAGCCCGTCCGCGCCCGCGCCGCCGACCATCACGTCCGCCCCGCCATCGCCGAGCATAAGGTCGTCGCCGGCGCCGCCTTCCATATAGTCGTCGTCCTCGCGGCCGCCGAGGAAGTCGTTGCCGATGCCCCCATAGATCTGGTCGTCGCCGGTTCCGCCGACCAGGGTGTCGGCTCCCGCGTCTCCCAGCAGAAGGTCGCGACCCGCGCCGCCGTCCAGATAGTCGTCGTCTTCGCGACCGGTCAGGTAATCCTCGCCCGTCCCGCCATAGAGCTGGTCGTTCCCGGCGGCACCCACGAGCACGTCCGCGCCCGCGTCGCCGTAGAGCGCGTCCTCCCCGAGGCCGCCATCGACATAGTCGTCCCCGTCCTGGCCCAGGATGAAGTCGGCCCCGTCCTGCCCTTGCAGGCTGTCGCGGCCGGAACCGCCCAGGACGATGTCCGCCCCGCCGCCGGCATATAGCCGGTCATCGCCCGCGCCGCCGTCGAGATAGTCCTCGTCGCCCTGGCCATGCAGCTCGTCATCGCCGTCCTGCCCGTACAAGGCGTCCTGGCCCGCCGCGCCGACCACGAGATCGGCCCCGTTGCCGCCATATAGGCGATCCCGGCCGATACCGCCGTCGACATAGTCAGTCCCGTCCTGGCCGTAGAGCTCGTCGTCGCCTTCCTGGCCGAGCAGTCCGTCATCATCCGCGCCGCCGACCATGACGTCGTTGCCGAGCCCCCCGATCAGCCGGTCCAGGCCGACACCACCCTCGATATAATCCTCGCCCGCCTGTCCCTCGAGGAAGTCGTTCCCGGCCTGGCCGAAGAGCTGGTCGTTGCCCGCGGCGCCGTTCAGGCCATTGTCGCCGGCATTGCCGTAGATGACGTTGTCGAGTTCGTTGCCGACGAGATTGATGCGGGTGGTGCCGAAGCCGTTGATGGTGCCGAGCACCTCCACCTGCGCGCCGGCGGCGAGCACGTAACTGGACAATGCCGACACGGTGTCCCGGCCGTTATTCGCCGACTCGATCACCCGGTCGTCGCTGTCGACGATGTACAGATCGTCGCCCGCGCCGCCCGACATGACGTCGCGACCGCCATTACCGAAGAAGATGTCGTTCCCCGCGCTTCCGACCAGCATGTCGGCGCCGGCCGACCCCAGCAACGTGTCCTCGGCGGACGCCAGTCCGTTGACGGTCACCGCGACCGTCACGGGCGTGCCGCCGACCAGGGCATAGGTGAAGCTGTCGGTAGCGACGCTGTTCGTCGCCCCGGAGCCGCTGCCGGGCAGCGCGTCGAACGCGCCGTTGGGATCATAGCGGAAGGTGCCGTCCGCTTCGACCCGCAACAGCGCCCCCGACGAAAGCTCCACCAGCTGCCCGACCGACGCCGCGGCGCCGTTGACGCTGGCGATCGCGAGCGCCGGCCCGTCGACATCGCCGTCCACGCCCGAACCATTGTCACCGAGCAGCGTGCCGGTGATCGGGCTCGCCTCGTCGGTGACGATCGTGTCGGGCCGTGCCACCGGCGCATCGTCGACCGCGGCGACGTCGAAGACGATCATGTCGGCGACAGGGTCGACGTCGACGCCGCCATCGGTGGTGCCGCCATCGTCGGCGACCCGGAAGGTGAAGCTGGCATAATTGTCGCCGAACCCGTTGGCGGCGGGCGTGAAGACGAGCTTGCCCGCGGCGATGTCGGCAGTGCTGACCATCTGGCCGGGCGTCACCGCCGTGCCGTCCAGCGACAGGCCGCCGGCCGCGGGCAGGGCGGCGATCACGACCCCGGTGAAAGCGTCACCCTCGACATCGGCGAAGCCGAAATCCGCCACGCCCAGGACACGCGAACCGTCCTCCGTCAGCGACAGGCGGGCGTCCGCGCCGCCCGGCGCGTCGTTGAGCGCCAGGACCTGAACGCTGGTGGTGAAGGTCGTGCCGTCCCCGCCGCCATTGGCGACGCCGGCCCCGTCGACCAGCGTATAGGTCAGCGTCCGCGTTCCCGGCGTCGGCTCGGCCGCGACGTTGAAGTAAGAGAGCGCGTTCATCAACAGGCTCGTCCGGATCTGCGTCGCCTCGCTGCTCAGATCGATCACGAGCGGGTTCCCGTTCGCGCCGTTGCCGTTTGCTCCGACAGTCCCGACCAGCACGCCGCCCACGCGAACCGCGCTTCCGGCATTCAGCCCGTTCGACAACGTCACGCCGCCGGCCTGGGCGGTATCGATCGTGATCCGGTCCTCCCCCGGGACCCCGTTTGCGGTGATCGCCACCCTGAGCTGTCCGGCGCCGAAATTGGCCTCGGTCGCGGCCTCGACGCGGTAGATCTGCGAATCCGCGAAATCGGTGACGTAGAGATTACCAGCCTCGTCCACGCCGAAGCTGGAGATCAAGGTGATCGCGCCAGTTCCGGGCGCGAATGCCGTCTTCAGAAGCTGGAATTCCGAGATCGGCAAGGTCACGCCCGGCACCATCCGGGCCGCGTCGACCGCCCAGATGTTACCGGTGATGAAATCGCCGAAGATGTATTTCCCCCGCAGCGATTCGACCGGTCCGTTATAGACATAGCCGCCGGTGACCGAATTGCCCTGCAGCGGACCGCGCCCGTGATCATATTCGAGCGACGGCACTTCATAGGGCACGTTGTCGAAGCCCCCGCGCAACAACGACGTGCCTTCGCGGAACGACCAGCCATAGCTCGTGCCCGCCTGGGCCACGGTCACCACGTCGATCTCTTCGCGCGTGTTCAGGCCGACATCGCCGATATAGACCGTGCCCGTCGTCGGATCGATGCTGGCGCGGTACGGGTTACGGAACCCCATCGCGAACACCTCGCCCAAGCCGCCGCCATTGGCGAACGGGTTGTCGGTGGGAATCGCATAATCGCGCAACGGATCGTCGGCGAAATCGTCGCCCGACACGTCCAGGCGCAGCAACTTGCCCGCCAGCGAGTTGGGATTGACCGCGTTGAAGTCGGGATCGCTGCTGTAGCTGCCGTCGCCGACGGTCGCGTACAGATATCCATCGGGGCCAAAACCCAGCCACCCGCCATTATGGATATTCTCGCCGCCGGGCCGCGGGAGCGACAGGATCACGTCGCCGGTGCTCGGATCGGCGAGATCGCGATTGTTCGCGAAACTGCTGTAGCTGCGGATCTGGTTGCCCGTGGTGTCGCTGGAATAGATGAAGAACTTGCCGCTAACCGCGAAATCGGGGGCGGTCGCGAAACCGAGCAGCCCACGCTCGCCGTCCAGGTTGATCATCGACCGGACGTCGAGAAAGACCGAACTGGTGCCGTTGTCCGGGTCCTGGATCAGGATACGTCCGGCGCGCTCCAGCACGAACACCCGTCCGGTGCCGTCGGGCACCGGCGCCACGAAAACGGGTGCGCCCGCATTGCCGACGAGTCGGATCTCGAAACCGTTGACATCGACGTCCGAAACGCCCGCGTCACCGCCCAGATCGAGCTTCACCGCCGCGCCATCGTCGCGCCAGGTCACGACGTCACCGGCCATGTTCGCGACGACCGGCGCGTCGTTCACCTGGCTCACCTGCCCGGTCAACTGAAGCGTGTCGGACGAATAGGAGGTCGATCCGCCCGTCGTCCCCGCCGTGTCGAGGTCGACGACCGCGCCGTTCGTGACGACGGCCGCGCCCCCGTCGAACAGGTGAACGCGTAATTCGGGCACCGCGCCGTTGAAATTCGCCGCCGGGGTGAAGCGCAGCGCGGTGTCGGCCGTGACCACCACCGCCGCGTCGGCGCTCGCCGCACCGACCCTGGTCCAGACCCCGCCGTCGAGAAACTCCCAATGGCCCGCGGCGTCGCTCGATCCGTTCGCGATCACCGCGACTCCGCCGAGCGCATCGCCATCGGCATCGGCGAACCGGTCGCCGAACAGCGACAGCACCGACTGGCCGACGCCGCCGACCGCGTCCTCCAGGATCGCGGTCGCCGCCACGGACGCGCCGCCCACGCGGGTCGGAGCGTCCCCGACCGCGGTGACATCGAAGGTGAAGACATTGGCAGGGGCCGACAGGTCGGACCCGCCATCCGCTGATCCGCCATCGTCGCGTACGCGGAAGGTGAAGGAGGCGTAACCGACGCCGTTTCCGTTCGCTTGCGGCACATAGCTCAGCCGGCCGGCGGCGACGTCGGCCGCCGTCACTTCGGCGCCCGGCGTCAGCGCGGTCCGAACGCCGTTCGCATCCGTCAGGTAAAGCACGCCCGCCAGCGGGAGATCCCCGATCACGACCGCGCGCAGGGCATGGCCGTCGGCGTCGGTGAACGCGAAGTCGTTCGCCGAGAAAACATGGGTCGCGTCTTCCGCGAACGCGACTACGCCGTCCGCCGACAAAGGCGCCTGATTGCTGGCCATGATAATGATCCCTCCCGAAACTCGCGCCGTGCCTAGAGCCGATTAACCATTGCCGACAAGCCGTAAGCGCCCACTCTGCAACAATTTTTCGATCGGCCGGCATGGTGGCGGCCCCGAACCGACGCCGATAAGGCGCGGTCCGCGCCGTTGTCGCTCCCGGTCCGACATTTAACCCTGTCCTACATCATCGCACTCATGTTCCTTATTCGTTCCGATTCTAAGGAGGCGAAGTTCGTGACTGTGGACCAACTCATCGACGACCTGCTCGACCGTGAGGGCGGGTACGTCCATCATCCCGCCGACCGCGGCGGCGCGACCTGCTGGGGAATCACGGAAACGGTTGCGCGCGCCAACGGCCATGCCGGCCCGATGCGCACGCTTTCCCGCGCGACCGCCGCCGACATCTATCGTCGTCTCTACTGGCTCCGGCCCGGCTATGACCGCGTCGCCGCGCGGGCGCCGCTGCTCGCCGCCGAGCTGTTCGACACCGCCGCGAACATGGGACCCGCCACCGCCACCGCCTTTCTCCAGCGCGCGCTCAACGCGCTCAACCGCGGGGCGAGCGATTTTCCCGATCTTCGCGTCGACGGGCAGATCGGCGGCGCCACGCTCGCCGCGCTCGACGCCTTCGCCGCGCGCCGCGGCCGGGGCGGGGAGCAGGTGCTGCTCAAGGCGGTCGAGGCGCTTCAGGGCGAACGCTATCTGACGCTGGCCGAGCGCCGCCCGGCGAACGAGGCGTTCCTCTATGGCTGGCTCGCCAACCGGCTCGGCTAGCGCGATCGACGGGCGACGCGAAACATCGGTTCACGCCCATATTTCCCTCGATTTGTTCAGGAGCGGACAGTGAATAACCAGGATCATCCGGAGGACGCCTCCAACACCGCCGACGATCCCTGGATCCGCCGCGCACGGCCGGGCTTCCTCTATGTCATGTATGCGCTGCTGCTCTGGGCGATCCCCGTCGGCCTGCTCGCCGCCCTCAGCCCGAGCGCGGCGGCGGCGGTCGCGCGTGGGACCGCGGCCTATCTGGGCGCGATCCCCGAGCCGCTCTACGCGCTCTTCGGCACCGGCTATCTCGGCTACACGCTCGCCAGGACCTGGGGAAAGGCGAAGGGCCGGGAGCGTTGAGCATCCGATGAACCGCCGCTTCCTTCTCGCCGCGCTGCTCGCCACGCTCGCCGGCTGCGGCCCCGCCACGCTCAGCACGCTCGATGGCGCCGCGCGGCTCGGGGGCGGCCCGGCGCGCGTCGCGTCCGCCATCCCATATGGCGACGGTCCCCGCCAACGCCTCGACGTCTATGCTCCGCGCGGCGGCGGCGCGGCGCGGCGGCCCGTGGTGGTGTTCTTCTACGGTGGCGGCTGGTCCGCCGGATCGCGCGGCGCCTATGCCTTTGCCGGCCGCGCCTATGCGGGGGAGGGCTTCGTCGCGGTCGTTCCCGATTATCGCCTCGTCCCGGAAGTCCGTTTCCCCGGCTTCGTCCAGGACGGCGCCGCGGCGCTGCGCTGGGTGCGCGAAAACATCGCACGTTATGGCGGCGACCCGGCGCGCGTCACCGTCGCGGGCCATTCGGCGGGCGCGCATATCGCCGCGCTGCTCGCACTCGATCCGCGCTGGCTGCGCGAAGCCGGTGTCGACCCGCGCGTCGTTCGCGCGGGCGCGCTCATGGCCGGCCCCTATGATTTCCTGCCTTTCGACGATGCGCGCAGCCTCGCCGCGTTCGGCGGGTGGCCGCGCCCGGCGGAGACCCAGCCGATCACCTATGCGCGGCGCGACGCACCCCCGCTCTGGCTCGCGACGGGCACCACCGACACGACCGTGCGCCCCCGCAACAGCGAGGCGCTCGCCGCCCGCCTCCGCGCGGCGGGCGCGTCGCCGACCTTGAAGTTCTACCCCGGTCGCGGTCATGCCGATCTGGTGATCGGCCTCGCCCGGCCGCTGCGCGGGCGCGTCGCGACGCTGGCCGACAGCGCCGCCTTTCTGCGCGAGCATAGCCGGTGAGCCTGCGCGCCGCGACGTTGCAGAGCCGCCGCCATATCCTACATCCCGCTCTATGAGTTCGAACGACACCGCCGCGTCCGTCTGGCACGGCACCACCATCTGCTCGGTCCGCAAGGGCGGCCGGGTGGTCATCGCCGGCGACGGCCAGGTCTCGGCCGGCCAGACGATCATGAAACCCAATGCCCGCAAGGTCCGTACCCTGGGGGAGAATGCGAAGGTCATCGGCGGCTTCGCGGGCGCGACCGCCGACGCCTTCACCTTGTTCGAGCGGCTGGAAGCGAAGCTCGAACGGCACCAGGGCAAGCTGATGCGCGCGGCGGTCGAGCTCGCCAAGGACTGGCGGACCGACAAGTATCTCCGCAACCTGGAGGCGATGATGATCGTCGCCGACCGCGACGTGACCTTGATCCTGACGGGAAACGGCGATGTGCTGGAGCCCGAGGGCGGGATCGCCGCGATCGGATCGGGCGGCAATTTCGCCCTCGCCGCCGCCCGCGCGCTCGACGAATATGAGGCCGACGCGGAGACGGTCGCACGCAAGGCGATGAAGATCGCCGCCGATGTCTGCGTGTACACCAATGACCGCCTGACCGTCGAAGCCCTCGACGCGGCCGGTTGAGGACGCTTTCATGCTCCATTCGAACCTCGCTGCCGCTGACCTCGCGTTCGGCGCCGACGAACTCGCCCTGCTCGACGAGCTGACGGCCGAGGTCCCGAATTTCACCACCGGCGTGACGATGGTGCCCGATGGGCCGATCGTGAACGCGCTTTCCGCCAAGCCCGGCGATACCCCTGATTCGAAGGCCCGACCCGTCGCATGAACGACCAGCTTACCCCCAAGGCGATCGTCGCCGCGCTCGACGCGCACATCATCGGCCAGGCCGACGCCAAGCGCGCGGTCGCCGTCGCTTTGCGCAACCGCTGGCGCCGGCAGCAGCTCACCGGCGAGCTGCGCGACGAGGTTACCCCCAAGAATATCCTGATGATCGGACCCACCGGCTGCGGCAAGACCGAGATCAGCCGCCGCCTCGCCAAGCTCGCCGACGCGCCCTTCGTGAAGGTGGAGGCGACCAAGTTCACCGAGGTCGGCTATGTCGGCCGCGACGTGGAGCAGATCGCCCGCGACCTGGTCGAGGAGGCGATCCGGCTGGAGAAGGAGCGCCGCCGCGCCGCCGTCAAGGACAAGGCCGAGGCCTCGGCGCTGTCGCGCCTGCTCGACGCGCTGACCGGCAAGGGCGCGAGCGAGGCGACCCGCGCCGCCTTCGCGCAACGCTTTCACGACGGCCATCTCGACGGAACCGAGATCGAGATCGAGCTCGAACAGACGCCGCAAATGCCCTTCGAGCTGCCCGGCGCCCCGCAGATGGGGATGATCAATCTCGGCGAGATGATGGGCAAGGCGTTCGGGGGCAACCAGCTCAAGCGCCGCAAGCTCACCGTCCGCGCCGCCTGGGAAAAGCTGGTCGAGGAGGAAGGGGACAAGCGCCTCGACCAAGACGAGGTCAGCCGCCAGGCGCTGGCCGACGCCGAGGCGAACGGCATCGTCTTCCTCGACGAGATCGACAAGATCGCCATGTCCGAACATCGCGGCGGCGGCTCCGTCAGCCGCGAGGGCGTCCAGCGCGACCTGCTGCCGTTGATCGAGGGAACCACCGTCTCGACCAAATACGGGCCGATGAAGACCGATCACATCCTGTTCATCGCCAGCGGCGCGTTCCACGTCGCCAAGCCGAGCGACCTGCTCCCCGAGCTTCAGGGCCGCCTGCCGATCCGCGTCGAGCTGAAGGGACTGACCGAGGAGGACTTCGTCGCCATCCTGTCCGACACCAAGGCGTCATTGCCGGTCCAATACAAGGCACTCATCGCCACCGAGGGCGTCGATATCAGCTTCACCGAGGACGGCATCCGCGCGGTCGCGCGCATCGCGGCGGAGGTGAACGGCCAGATCGAGAATATCGGGGCCCGCCGCCTCCAGACGGTGATGGAGAAGCTGTTGGAGGAGGTCAGCTTCGATGCCGAGAACCGGCAGGGTCAGTCGCTCGTCATCGATGCGGCCTATGTAGACCGGCAGCTCAGCTCGATCGCGCGCAATACCGACCTCAGCCGCTTCGTGCTCTGACGCTCAGGGCCGTCCGTCGACCTGGGGCCGGCGATAGGTGACGAAGTCGCCCAGCGCGCAGCTGCCGGTCTGGAACCCGGTCTGCCGGTCGACGGTCGTAGCGATGTCGCCCCGGCAGGAGCGGCCGCTCGGCGAGCGGGTGACGAGAATGTCGCCGCGCGCGATGCGCTCGCATCCGCCGGTCGTGTCGTTCCGGTATTTGAGGTCGCGCCCCGCGGTGTAGAGGATCGTCGCGCCATAGCCCTCGCTGGCGAGCTGGGTACGCGTCGGCGCCGGCAGACATGCGGTCGGCTGGCCGGGAACAAGGCCTGCGAGTTCAGCCTGCAGCGCCTGTTCCTGCGCGGCCTGCGCCATGGCGGTACGCTCCGCCTCGCGCGGCGAGCTGGTGCAGCCGGCCAGGATGACGGCCAGGGCGACGACTGGAAAGCGCATGATCATTCTCCGGCGATTGTTGAAGGGATAACGCCGTCAGCCCCGGAAACTATCCTTCCCCGCGCGCAGCTCGGCCAGTTCTTCCGCCGACGTCGCGCGCATGAACGGGTTGGTCGCCAGCTCCAGCGCGATCGTCGTCGGGACGGTGGGCTCGTCCCGCGCGCGCAATGCGTCGACCTCCGCCATGCGGGCGATCAGCGCGGCATTGTCCGGTTCGACCGACAGCGCATAGCGCCCGTTCGACTGGGTATATTCATGCCCGCAATAAACGCCCGTCTCGCCGGGCAGCTCGCTCAATCGGCGCATGTTGCCGAACATCTGCGCCGCATCCCCCTCGAACAGCCGCCCGCACCCCATCGCGAACAGCGTGTCGCCGCTGAACAACAGGCCGGCCTCGGCGAAGTGGAAGACGATATGGCCGAGCGTATGGCCCGGCGTCTCGATCAC
>NZ_DASVRV010000038.1:0-25172 GCF_036388435.1 Sphingomonas sp. | reverse complement strand
CGCCTCCGGGCCGAGCTCGCCGCGCACCCACTCGCGGATATAGGGCTCGGCGACCTCCCACATGTTGATGTCGGGATCGAGCGAGGTCGCCACGCCCTCCACCACGACCATCGTCTTCTGGAGCAGCAGCAGGTGCGGCTGGGTGGCCATGTCGAAGTCGCGGGTGATCGAGAACAGCGTATCGAGCATCGCCCCCATCGACATGTCCTTGACGGGCAGGCCGCGCATCGGTTCGCCGACCGCGCGCAAGGCGGTCGCGAATTCGGCGAGATTGTGGTGCGGGGGGACATAGCCCGCCTCGAAATGGATTTCGGCGACCCGCCTATAGTTGCCGGTGATGAGGCCGTAGAGGATCTCGGCGAGCCAGGTGCGCGCGCGCCGGTCGATGCGGCCCATGATGCCGAAATCGATCGCGGCGATGCGGTCGCCGGGCACCGCGAACAGATTGCCCTGGTGCATGTCGGCGTGGAAATGCCCTTCCGCGATCGCCTGGCGCAGAAAGGCGCGGACCAGCAACCGGGCGAGCTTGGCGGGATCATAGCCGGCCGCGACCAGCGCCGCGCGGTCGGACAGCTTGATGCCGTCGATCCATTCCAGCGTCAGCACGCGGGTGGTGGAACGCTGCCAGTCGATCTTGGGCACCACGAAATCGGGCTCGGCCGTCATCTGTTCGGCCAGCTCGGACGCGGACGCCGCCTCGCGCCGGAAGTTGAGCTCGCGCAGGGTCCAGCGCTTGAAGGTCGCGACCGTCAGCCGGGGACGCAGCCGCGCGGCCTCGCCGCCCGCCGCCTCGACGCGGGCGGCGGCCCATTCATAGGTTTCGATCGCTTCCTTGAAATCGTGCTCAACGCCGGGGCGCAGCACCTTGATCGCGACCTGGCGGCCGTCGGTGGTGACCGCGCGGTGGACCTGGGCGATCGACGCGGCGCCGATCGGCTCCTCCTCGACCCGGTCGAACAGGTCGGACAGGGGGCGGCGCAGGCTCGCCTCCATCACGCCGCGGATCACCGCGAAGGGGACGGGCGGAAGCCGGTCCTGCAGGCGGCGCAGGTCGTGCGCGGCTTCCTCGCCGACCAGATCGGGGCGGGTGGCGAGCGTCTGGCCCAGCTTGATCGCAGCGGGGCCGATCGCCTGGAACGCCTCGGCATAACGGGGCCGGGCCGGGAGCCGCGCGCCGATGCGCGCGACGCGCGCCAGCCGACGGATGGCGGGGGGCGTGTCAGGCTCGCGCTCGATCCCCAGCAGCGCGCCGTGCCGCGCCAGGATGCGCCCCCAGCGCAGGAGGCGAAGGACATGGGTGGTCGTGGCGGTCAAACGCTCAGATCCGCCATCCCGAATGGATCGCGACCAGCCCGCCCAGCAACGGTTCGACCCTGGTGCGCACGAATCCCGCTTCCGCGATCATCCGCTCGAAGCTCCCCATGTCGGGAAAGCGCCGGATCGACTCGATCAGGTAGCGATAGCTTTCCGCATCGCCCGCGAGCAGCTTGCCCAGGCGGGGCACGACCCGGTGCGAATAGGCGTCGTACACGTCGGAGAAGCCGGGCCACTGCGTGGTCGAGAATTCCAGGCAGAAGAACCGCCCGCCGCGCGCGAGCACGCGGCGGGCCTCGCGCAACGCGGCGGGGATGTCCGTCACGTTCCGGATGCCGAAGGCGATGGTATAGGCCTCGAACGAGCGGTCGGCGAAGTCGAGCGACTCGGCGTTGGCTTCCGCCCAGACCAGCCCCTCGACGCCGCGCTTGGCGGCGCGTTCGACCCCGACCTCCAGCATGGCGGGATTGATGTCGGCTACGGTGACGCTCGCCCCCGACTTCGCCAGGCGAAAGGCGATGTCGCCCGTGCCGCCCGCCATGTCGAGGATGCGGTCGGTGCCACGGGGCTGGACCCGGCGGACGAAGCGGTCCTTCCACAGCCGGTGCATCCCCCCCGACATGGCGTCGTTCATCAGGTCGTAGCTCGACGCGACGGAGGTGAAGACGCCGCCGACCCGCGCCGTCTTCTCGTCGGGGGTGACTTGGCTATAGCCGAAGGACACGGTGTCGCTCATGGCCATGCGCTCTAGCCCGGCCTTGTGGGCGGGGCAAACGCCGCTTAGCGCGCACCGGGTGCCCGAACTTCCCGAAGTCGAAACCACCGTACGCGGTCTGGCGCCGGTCCTGGAGGGCGAGCATATCGTCCGCGTCGCCCTGCGGCGGGCGGACCTGCGTTATCCCTTTCCGGTCGATCTGGGCCAGCGGCTGGTCGGCGCGCGGGTGACCGCGCTCGCGCGCCGGGCGAAATACGGGCTGATCGATACCGACCGGGGCGACACGCTGATCTTTCACTTGGGCATGTCGGGGCGGTGGCGGGTCGACCCGGACGAGCTGGGCGCGCACGACCATCTGGTGATGGAGACGGGAAGCGGCCGCACCCTCGCGCTCAACGACCCGCGCCGGTTCGGCTTCGTCCGGCTATGGCCGACCGCGACGCTGGAGGCCTATCCGCCCTTCGCGGCGATGGGGCCGGAGCCGCTGGGGGAGGGCTTCACCCCCGATCACCTGCTGCGCGCGCTCCAGGGCCGGGCCGCGCCGATCAAGGCGCTGCTGCTCGACCAGCGCGTCGTGGCAGGGCTGGGCAACATCTATGTGTGCGAGGCGCTGCACCTGGCGCGGATCGCGCCGAGCCGCGCGGGCGGGCGGATCGCGCTGGTCCGGCTGGAGCGGCTGGTCGAGTCGATCCGGACCGTGCTGGAGGCGGCGATCGCCGCGGGCGGATCGTCGATCCGCGATTATGCGCGTCCCGACGGCGAACTCGGCTATTTCTCCCGGCAATGGCGCGTCTATGGCCGCGAGGGCGAGGCGTGCGGCTGCGGCGTCGCGGTCCGACGGCGCGCGGAGGGCGGCCGGTCGACCTTCTGGTGCCCCGCCTGCCAGCGCGGTTGACGCTGCGGAGGCGAGTGGGTATTGCGCGCCCACTTCGAGAGCGTGGAGGTCACTCCGCCGCTCTCCATCCACGTTCCTAGAGCATAGAGGGTTTCAATGGCGAACACGCCGCAAGCCAAGAAGCGCATCCGTCGCAACGACCGCCGCGCCGAGATCAACGGCGACCGCGTCGGCCGCATCCGCACCTTCATCAAGAAGGTCGAGTCGGCGCTGGCCTCGGGCGACAAGACCGCCGCGGCGGCCGCGCTCCATGCCGTGCAGCCCGAGCTTCAGCGCGGCGTGTCCAAGGGCGTGCTTCACAAGAACACCGCCAGCCGCAAGTTCGCGCGGCTGACCAAGCGTCTCGGCGCGCTCGCCTAAACACAGATCTGGCTGATCGTCACAGGCCCGTCGGAGGATGCTCCGGCGGGTCTTTCCGCGTGTGCGGAACAGGCCGGAAACGAGCGGGCGGAACCCGCTGATTTTCCGTGATTCGACCAGAATCGAATCACGGAGTCGGGTCGGGTCGCATCACCCGCGATATGGTTAATTCGAGCCATTTCAACAGCTTGTCATTTTTTCGAACGCATTTCCGCGCCTAAACCCGAGTCAATCCGGTTTATTTCAGAATAACGACGGAGCCGTGACTTGATCGATCCGGTGAGGCGCGCATAACTGCCCCCCAGCGACGGTGTTCACCGGTCGCGACTGACCAGCATTGGTTGATTTCACAGCCGGATCGAACCCGATCCGGTCGCGGGGAAGACTTTGCCGATTTGATATGACGGTCGCTCGCGAATCGCGCGGCGGGCCGCGAGGAGAGATGCGTGCATCACGGTCTGACCAGCATGGCGGAGGGCGAGCAGGCACGGGCATGGACCCGTGTGCGCGCGAATCTGCGCGAGTCGGCCGGACAACGCCTGTTCGAGCAATGGCTGAAGCCGATGGAGCTGGTCGAAGGCGATGATCGCGACACGGTGCGCCTGGCCGTACCGACGCCCTTCGCGGCCAATTGGGTCCGCAGCCATTATGCCGATCGGCTGCTGCTCGAATTCCGATCCCAGCTTCCCGGTGTCCGCACCGTCGCGATCGAGACCCGCGCGCCCGGCGTCGAGGTGCTGACGGCGCCCGCGACCCAGTCGTCCGCCACGCCGGCCGCCGAACCCGTGAAAAGCACGGATGCCGCGCCCGCTGCGCCGACCACGGCGCGCGCGACGCTGGCGGAGCGCCCGCCGCTCGACCCGCGCTTCACCTTCGAGCGGTTCGTCGTCGACGCGTCGAACCGCGTCGCGTTCAACGCGGCCCAGGCGCTCGCCGAGCCGGGGACGCCGCGCTTTAGTCCCCTCTTCCTCCACAGCGGCACCGGGCTGGGCAAGACGCATCTGATGCATGCGATCGGCCACGCCTATCTGGCGCACAGCCCCGAGGCGGTGGTGCTGTGCATGTCGGCCGAACGGTTCATGTTCGATTTCGTGTCGGCGATGCGCGCGCGCGACACCTACCAGTTCAAGATGCGGCTGCGCGGCGCCGATCTGCTGCTGATCGACGATCTCCAGTTCATCGCGGGCAAGGACGCGACGCAGGAGGAGTTCTTCCACACCGTCAACGAGGTGATGGCGGCGGGCAAGCGGCTGGTCATCTCCGCCGATCGCTGCCCCCAGGCGCTGGACGGCGTGGAGCCGCGGCTCATCAGCCGGATGGGCATGGGGCTGATCGCCGACATCAAACCGCCCGAACCGACGCTCCGCCGCGCGGTGCTGGAGCGGCGCCTGGCGGACCTGCCCGGCGTGGCGGTGCCCGCCTCCGTGCTCGACCTGCTCGCCGATCGGATCGGGTCGAGCATCCGCGAGCTGGAGGGCGCGTTCAACCGCGTCGTCGCCTATGCGCAGCTGACGGGCGAGCGCGTCGATGTCGACTTCGCGGTCGCAACGCTGGGCGACACGCTGCGTGGCAGCCAGAAGCGCGTGACGATCGACGAGATCCAAAAGCTCGTCTCGCAGCATTTCGACCTCAAGGCGCTCGACCTCGTTTCGGCCAGGCGGGCGCGGGCGGTGGCCCGGCCGCGCCAGATCGCCATGTATCTGGCGAAGCGGCTCACGACCCGGTCGCTGCCGGAGATCGGGCGCAAGTTCGGCGGCCGCGATCACTCGACCGTGATCCATGCCGTGAAGCGCATCGAGTCGCTGCGCGATCAGGACCGCGAGGTCGACGGCGCGGTCCGCATCCTGTTAAGGCAGCTGGAGGGCTGAAGATGGCGCGGGTCCTGGGCTTGCTCCGGACCATGCTGGCGCTGGTCGCGCACCTGTTCGCTAGAGTTGCAGGCCGACCGCCCGTTGCGCCGCGTGCAGCGTCGGGGCCGCCAGTTCCCGCGCGCGTTCCGCGCCCCGCGACAGGACCGCGCCGACCGCGCTCCGATCCCCGAGCAATGCCGCCATCCGGTCGCGGATCGGCCCGAGCCGCGCGATGGCGAGGTCGGCGAGGGCGGGTTTGAACACCCCGAATCCCTGTCCCGCATGGGTCGCCAGCACGGCTTCCACCGACTGGTCGGCGAGCGCGGCGTAGATCGTCACCAAGTTGCGCGCCTCGGGCCGGGCGTCGAGCGCGGCGGGGTCGGCCGGCAGGGGATCGGGATCGGTGCGCGCCTTGCGGAACTTGGCGGCGATCGCGTCGTCGGGGTCGGACAGGTTGATGCGCGACATGTCCGAGGGATCGGATTTCGACATCTTGGCGCCGCCGTCGCGCAGGGACATGATCCGCGGCGCCGATTTCGACACGAACGGTTCGGGCAGGGTGAACAGGTCGACCCCGAAATCGGTGTTGAACTTCGTCGCGATGTCGCGCGCCAGCTCCAGATGCTGTTTCTGGTCGTCGCCGACCGGCACATGGGTCGCCTGATAGGCGAGCACGTCGGCGGCCTGGAGCACGGGATAGGTGAACAGTCCGACGCTGGCGCCCTCGCGGTTCTTGCCCGCCTTGTCCTTCCACTGAGTCATGCGGTTGAGCCAGCCGATGCGGGCCGTGCCGCCCAGGATCCAGCCGAGCTCGCTATGCGCGGGGACGCGCGCCTGGTTGAACAGCACCGACCGATCGGGGTCGATCCCGGCCGCGAGCAGGGTGGCCGCCATCTCGACGGTGTTCGCGGCCAGTTCGCGCGGATCGATCGAGACAGTGAGCGCGTGGAGGTCGGCCAGGAAGAACAGGCATTCGTCGCCCGCCTCCATCGCGTCCTGCATCGCGACCCATTGCTTGATCGCGCCCAGATAATTGCCGAGGTGGAGGTTGCCCGTGGGCTGGATGCCGGAGACGACGCGCATGGTGATGCCTTAGCTGGCGGCTCGACGCCGAAGAAGGGTTCGCAGATCGGAAGGGCGGAACGCCCCGGTCGCGAAACAGGCGACCGCATAGAGTGCGCCACCCGTGGCGACCAGCGCACCGAGCGCGGCGAAGCGCACCAGCGTCGAGCCCGTCAGATAGGGATCGAGCAGCCGGTCGAGCGCGAACAGCGCCGCCCCCATCAGCAGCGCCGCCAGCGCCAGTCGGGGCAGGCGTCGCGCGAGCTGGCGGTCGGCCCGGAAATGCCCGCGTCGCCGGAGCGCGTCGTAGAGCAGCGCCACGTTCACCGTCGAAGCGAGCGCGGTCGCGAGCGGCGGGCCGATATGGGCGATGAGCGGGATCAGCACGATGTTGGCGACGATGTTCACCGCGATCGCGATCATGGCGAAGCGGACGGGCGTGCGCGTGTCCTGGCGGGCGTAGAAGCCCGGCGTCAGCACCTTGACCATGACATAGGCGGGTAGGCCGATGGAAAAGGCGGCGAGCGCCCAGGCGCATTTTGCGGTGTCCGCGGCGGTGAAGGCGCCGTGCTGGAACAGCCCGCGCACGATCGGCTCGGCGGCGACGACCAAAGCGGCCATGGCCGGCAAGGTCAGGAACATCGCCAGCTCGATCCCGCGATTCTGCGTCTCCATCGCCTCGGCTTCCTTGCCGCTGCCGAGCAGCCGCGAGATGGTGGGCAGGAGGATGGTGCCGAGTCCGATCCCGATCAGGCCGAGCGGAAGCTGGTTCAGCCGATCGGCATAATAGATGTACGAGATCGATCCCGGCTCGAGCAGCCGCCCGGCGAGCGCGGTCGAGATGACGAGGTTGATCTGCGTCGCCCCGGCGCCGAGCGCGGCCGGCAGCATGAGCCGGAACAGGCGGCGCGTGTCCGGGTCGAGGCGGGGCAGGGTCAGCCTCAGCCTCACGCCCGCCTGGCGGCAGGCCAGCACGAGCCAGGCGAGCTGGAGCGCCCCGCCGATCGTCACCGAGAGCGCCTGGACCCGCGCGGTCGCGAACGGATCGGCGCCGTGGAAGAACCAGAGGCCCGCGATCATCGCCAGGTTGAGCAGGATCGGCGCGGCGGCGTTGACCCAGAACCGGCCGAGCGAGTTCAGGATGCCGCCGAGCAGCGACACCAGCGAGATGAGCGCGAGATAGGGGATGGTGATCCGCGACAGCAGCACGGCGAAGGCGAACTCGCGCGGGGTCGGGTCGTTGAACCCGCCCGACAACAGCCAGGTGACCGGCCAGGCCGCGAGGATCAGCAGCCCGGTCATCACGACCAGGATCGGGAACAGGACTGCCAGCGCGCGCTCCGCGAACAGGAGCCCCGCCGCGACTTCCCCGTCCTCGGCCACCTTGCGGTTGAACAGGGGGATGAAGGCGGCGGAAAAGGCACCCTCCGCGAACAGCGCGCGGAACATGTTGGGCAGTCGGAACGCGACCAGAAAGGCGTCGGACGCGAACCCCGCGCCGACATAGGTCGCCTGGAGCGAGTCGCGGACCAGCGCCAGCACGCGGCTGGCGAGCGTCAGGCCCCCGATCGACCCCAGCGATCGGACCAGGTTCATGGCCGGGCGGGAACCGGCGCGGCCGGGCGCGTCAGGCCTGGCCCATCGGCGCACCGATCCCGTCGCCCTGTTGCTCCAGCTGCTGGAGGAACAGCGCGCCGAAATCGATCGGCTCCAGGATCAGCGGCGGAAAGCCGCCGTCGCGGATCGTGTCGGCGACCACGCGGCGCGCGAAGGGAAAGAGCAGGCGCGGCGCTTCGCCGAGCAGGAAGGGCTGCATGTGCTCGACCGGCACGTTGCGCAGGCCGAACAGCCCGGCATAGGACAGGTCGACGATGAACGCCGTCTGCCCGTCGGAGTCGGCGCGCACCTCGATCTTGAGGACGACCTCGTGCACCTCTTCGCCGACCTGCGCGGCGGCGATGTTGAACTGGACGTCGATGCCCGGCGCGACCTGATTCTGGTAGATGGCGGGCGCGTTCGGATTCTCGAAGGACAGGTCCTTCACATATTGCGAGATCAGCCCGGCCGCCGGGGCGGTGTCGTCGCCGTTCGCGACCGGCTGCTCGCCGACATCTTCAAGAGCCATGATCCGTCCTCGGTCCCGGTGGTTGGCGGCGCGATCGCGCGGCGTTGTCTGCAAGTGGGCGCGACTAGCAGCGCGCCCGGCGTGTTTCAACGGGCGCGGGTTTTATTCGCGGCGGCGCGGGCCTATGTACGCGGACGAGATCGGAGGCCTGGGTGTTATACGTCATTCTTCTAGCCATGGTCGCCGGGTTCCTGGCGCTCAGGCTCTATTCGGTGCTCGGCAAGCGCACGGGTCACGAACAGCCTTTGCCCAAGCCCGCCGAGGAGCGCGCCACCAATGTCGTGCTGCCGCGTACGGTCGACGCGCAAGCGGAGCCGCGCGAGGCCATGGTCCGCCCGATCGAGGCGGGCGCGGAGCAGGGGCTGCGCCAGATCGTCCAGGCCGAGCCCGGGTTCGACGTCGTCCGTTTCCTGGAGGGCGCCAAGGCGGCCTATCGCATGACGCTGGAAGCGTTCTGGCGCGGTGACGAGGCCGAGCTGCGCGAACTGGCGACCGACGACGTGGCGAGCGCCTTCGTCGAGTCGATCGCGGCGCGGCGCGAGGCCGGGGAGCGGCTCGACAACCGCCTGGTCACGATCGAGCGCGCGACGATCGCCGATGCGCGGTTGAACGGCCGCGAAGCGCGGATCATCGTGCGCTTCGATGCCGACATCGCCGCCGTGACGCGCGACGCCGAGGATCGGGTGGTCGCGGGCTCCACCGACGACGCGGTCGAGACGCATGACGTCTGGACCTTCGCACGGACGCTGGGCGCGTCCGACCCGAATTGGAAGCTAGCCGACACCGACGAGGTGTGAAGAGGGTGCCGGGTCCGCGTGGCGCGGGCGCGCTGTTGCTCGGCCTGTCCCTGGCGGCCTGCGGGGGTGGCGTAGTGCCACCCGCCCGTATCACGCCCGCACCGGTCATCGCCGATCCGGTCATCGAGGAGGGCCGAACGCCAGCCATGCGCGCGCCGGTGATCCGCGCGCCGGCGCCCGTTGTGTCGATCGTTCCCGCGACGCCTTTGCGGGCGGTTCCGGTCACCGTAGCGCCGGGTGCCGCGACCGCCCTGGCGGCGGGCATCCTGCCGGGGCCGAGCGTCGCCGACCTGCCGATGACCGAAGCGCAGGCCGAGGCGGGGCGGACCGCGTTCGCGCTGAGCTGTCCCGGCCTGACGCGACGCGCGGACGCGTCCGGGCTGACGCGCGGCGCCGATTGGGGGCCCGCCTGCGACGCGGCCAGGGCGGTCGGGGCGGGGCAGGCACGCAGCTTCTTCGCGGCGTATTTCGAAGCGGTGCAGGTGGGCGACGGCCAGGCCTTCGCGACCGGCTATTACGAGCCGGAGATCGCGGGGTCGCGCGAGCGCCGCGCGGGATATGACGTGCCGATCTATGCGCGTCCCGGCGATCTGGTCGATGTCGATCTGGGGCTGTTCTCCGACGAGTTGAAGGGCCGCAAGATCCGGGGACGGGTCGAGGGCACGAACTTCGTTCCCTATCCCGACCGCGCGCGGATCGAGGAGGGCGCGCTGGCCGGCCGTGCGCGGGTGATCGCCTGGGCGGCGGACCCGGTCGAATTCTTCTTTCTGCAGATCCAGGGGTCGGGGCGCCTCCGGCTGCCCGATGGCGGCGTGATGCGGATCGGGTACGAGACGCAGAACGGGCGGGCCTATACCGGGATCGGCAAGCTGATGCGCGACCGCGGGCTGCTCCAGCCGGGACAGGCGTCCATGCAGGGCATCGTCGGCTGGCTGCGCGCCAATCCCGAACAGGGCCGTACGCTGATGCGCGAGAACAGGAGCTTCGTGTTCTTCCGCGAGCTGAGCACCGCGCCGCTGGGCGCGATGGGCTATCCGGTCGCGGGCCGCGTCAGCGCGGCGGCCGATCCCAAATTCACGCCGCTGGGCGCCCCGGTCTTCCTGTCGCTCGACCGTGCCGACGCGACCGGGCTGTGGGTGGCGCAGGACACGGGCGGCGCGATCAAGGGCGCGAACCGCTTCGACACCTTCTGGGGCGCCGGCGCGTTCGCCGAGGCGACGGCAGGGGGCATGTCGGCGCGCGGCACGGCGTTCCTGCTGCTCCCCAAGGGCACGCTCGCGCGGCTGAACGGAGCCCGGTCGGGAGGCGTCAGTGACGTGTCGGTCGCTACACCCTGACGAGCTCGCGCTGTGGCGGCGGGTGATGGCGAGCGTGCAGCCGCTGCGCGCGGTCGCATCGGCGCCGGTGCACGGGGCGGTTCCGGCGGCGGCGCCGGTATCCGCCAAAGCGCTGGCGCCCGTCGCCAGGGCCAAGCCGGTCAAGACCCGCGTCCTCACCAAGCCGGTCGCGCCGCCGCCCCCGCCCGCCAAGGTGTCGCGTCCGGGTGTGACGCTCGACGGCGGTTGGGACCGGCGGCTGACCAAGGGAGCGGTCGCGCCCGACGACATGATCGACCTGCACGGGCACAGCCTGGCGTCCGCCCATGCGATGCTCGACGCCCGGTTGGAGCAGGCGGTGGCGCGGGGCGACCGGGTGGTGCTGCTCGTCACGGGCAAGCCGCCGCGCCCCGAAAGCGAGCGGCCCCATGCGCGCGGGGCGATCCGCGCGGCGGTGGCGGACTGGCTGGCGTCCTCGCGCCATGCCGGGCAGATCGCGGCGGTGCGCGGCGCGCATCCGCGCCATGGCGGCGCGGGCGCGCTCTACATCATCCTCCGGCGAGCGCGCGGATGACGATGTCGGCGTAGATGTCGGTCAGCGTGCGGAGATCGTCGACGGCGACCGCCTCGTCCACCTGATGCATGGTGGCGTTGACCAGGCCGAATTCGACCACGGGACAGAGTTTCGACAGGAAGCGGGCGTCCGACGTGCCCCCAGTCGTCGACAGATCGGGCGTGAGTCCCGTGCAGGCGGTAATCGCTTCGCTCACCAGCGTCGAGAACGCGCCGGGCGGCGTCAGGAACGCCTCGCCCGAGACGCGGCCCGTCACGACGGCGGCGGGCGCGTGCCGCTCCACGATCGTGCGGACGCGTGCCACCAGATCGTCGCCGCGCTGCTCGTCGTTGAACCGGATGCCGAGCCGGGCGGCGGCGCGGGCGGGGATGACGTTCGTCGCCTGGTTGCCGACGTGCAGGTCGGTCAGGGCGAGGGTGGAGGGCTGGAACCAATCATTGCCACTATCCAGCACCAGCGCGTCGAGTTCGGCGAGCGCGGCGACGAGCGGCGGGATCGGGTTGTCGGCGAGGTGCGGATAGGCGACGTGACCCTGGCGACCGGGGATCTCGATCCAGATATTGACCGATCCGCGCCGCCCGATCTTGACGGTGTCGCCCAGCCGGTGCGCGGAGGTGGGCTCGCCGACGAGGCACAGATCGGGGCGCAGGCCGCGTTCGGCCAGGCGGCCGATGATCGCGCGGGTGCCGTGGACGGCGGGCCCTTCCTCGTCGCCGGTGAGCAGGAGGCTGAGCGTGCCCGTCGCGGGCGCGCGGGCGGCGGCGGCGATGAAGGCGGCGACCGCGCCCTTCATGTCGACCGCGCCGCGCCCGTAGAGCAGCCCGCCCCGGACCTCGCCGCTCCAGGGGCCATCGGTCCAGCCGGGGCCGGGCGGCACCACGTCGAGATGGCCGGCAAAGGCCAGATGCGGACCCCGGTCGCCCCGCACGGCGATCAGGTTCTCGACCGGGCCGTCGGGCGCCTCGCCCGCGACGAACCGGTCGACCTGGAATCCCTGGGCGCCGAGCGCCGCCTTCGCGATGTCGAACACCGCGCCGCGCGCCGGGGTCACGCTCTCGGCGCGGAGCAGCGCCCGCGCCAGATCAAGCGGGTCGGTCACCCCACGGGCTGTTCATATTGCTCGATCACCCATTCCTCCTCTTGCGCGCCGGCGATCCATTCCTGCATCAGCGGATGGTCGAACATGGCCTGCATGTAACCGCCCGCGAAGCGCGCGATCGGAAGCTGATAGGTGACGATGCGGGTGACCACGGGGGCGAACATGATGTCGGCCGCGCCGAATCGCCCGAACAGGAAATCGCCGGTGCCGCCGAACCGCGCGCGCGCCTGCGCCCATAATTCCATGATCCGCGCGAGTTCCTCGAGCACGTCGTCGTCGGGGCGGGTCGCCGGGAATTGCTGGCGGATGTTCATGCTGTGCTTGCGGCGGAGCGCGGTGAAGCTGGAATGCATCTCCGCCGCCATCGACCGGGCCATGGCGCGCGGCGCGTCGTCGGCGGGCCAGAAAAGGTCGCGCCCGACCTTGTCCGCCAGATAGTCGATGATCGCCAGGCTGTCCCACACGACCGCGTCGCCGTCCCACAGGATCGGCACCTTGCCGCTGGACGGCGCGAACTCGTCGCCCGCGCGGCGTTTGTCCCAATCGGCGTCGTAAAGGGGGACGACCACCTCCTCGAAGGGCAGGCCGCTATGCTTGGCGGCGAGCCAGCCGCGCAGCGACCAGGAGGAATAGGCCTTGTTGCCGATGATGAGTTTCATGGCGCCGGGGCGTAGGCGAGCCGGCCGGGGAGGGCAACGGGTCCAAGCGGCGCGTCGCGCGTTCGGCGATCATGACCCATGACCTTCCGCGCGTGACCGAATTGCGATTCGACGACGAGGTGCTCGCCCGGATCGAGCTGCCGGGCGGGGTGCTGACGGTGACGCGGGGCATCGGGTCGGGACTAGGCACCGACGCGTCTGGGCGTATCTGGGCGGTCGGCGACCGGGGTCCGAACCTGAAGGTGGAGCTGGCGGTCGAGCGCTACGGGCTGGTCGACCTGGCCCGGCACGGGGAAAGCGACGGGGCCAAGGTGATGCCCTGCCTCGACATCGGGCCTGCCCTGTCCGAGCTTCGGGTGGAGAGTGACCGGGTCGAGATCGTGCGGACGCTGCCGCTGCGCGATGCGGATGGCGGCGTGCTGTCGGGGCTGCCTGTGCCGGGCGGACCGAACAACCGGAGCGAGCCGGCGATCGGGCTGGACGGCGCGGTGATCGCGCCCGATCCCTCGGGCGTCGACAGCGAGGGCGTCGCGGCGCTGCGCGACGGCGGCTTCTGGGTGGGCGACGAATATGGACCCTCGTTGCTGCGCGTGAATGCGGACGGGAAGGTGGCGGCCCGCTGGGTGCCCGCCGGGTGCGAGGCGCTATTCGATGGGGCGCGCTACCCGGTCGTCGGCGCGTTGCCCGCGATCGCGGCGCGGCGACGGCTCAATCGCGGGTTCGAGGCCATCACCTTGTCCACCGACGAACGCTGGCTGTTTCTCGCTTTTCAGAGCCCCTTGTCCCATCCCGACGATGCCGCGCACAAGCGCGCGCGGCATGTCCGCTTGTGGCGGCTCGACGCGGCGACGGGCATGGTCGCGGCGGAGTATCTCTATCCGCTGGATGCGCCGGACAGTTTCCGCCGCGATGCGCAGGCGGGCAAGGTCAAGCGATCGGACGTGAAGGTCAGCGAGATCGTCGCGGTCGCGCCCGACCGGCTGCTGGTCCTCGAACGCGTATCCGCCACGACCAAATTATATCTGGTCGAACTTCGCGAGTCGGCGGCGCTCGATCCGGCGTTCCTGGATCAGGCGACCCGGCCGACCGCCGAAGAGCTGAGCGCGGCCGACGAGCCGACGCTGCCGGTACTCGCCAAGCGGCTGGTGCTGAGCAGCGACGACCTGCCGGACCTGGGCGCGGACCTGGAAGGCATGGCGATCCTGTCCGCGCGGTCGCTGCTGATCGTCAACGACAACGATTTCGGGATCGAGGGGGTGGCGACCCGCTTCTGGCGCATCGACCTCCCCGTCGATCTGGTCGACTATCCCAGCGCGGGATAGGCGACGCGCAGCCGGGCGAGCGGGATCAGCGCCTCGTTCCGATAGGTGACCGGTTCGCGGATCCAGGCGGTACCCCCCTCGATCGCGACGATCTCGAAAATGACGCCGCGATTGACCCCGATCTGGACCAAGGTCCCACGCTCCTTGGCCGCGTTGCACCCGGTCGCCAGATTATGGTCCGGGCAAAGTATGTCGGCAAAGCCTGTGTTCATCATCGTTCGGTTCCCCCCCTCCTGATGGTGGCACGATGCGCCGCAATAGTTAAGAGGCCGTTTCGGAACTTTTGGGACGGCTGTGGTGGCTGTTGTCGCTATTCGGTGGGGCGACCGCCGAGCGTCCATGTCGGCACCGCGCGCGCGTTCGCCAGTTGGCGGATCGGCGCCACCATCGACGCGATCGCACTGATCATGAACGGGAAGTCCATGTTCTCGATCGTGTCGGTCGGCTGGTGGTAATTGGCGCCGACCCTGCCCGAGACGGTGTGCGCCACGACCCCCTTGAGCGCGAGGGCATAGTTGTCGGAGCGACGGAAGAAATTCTGTTCGGGATAGGGGTCGGGCGCGATCTGCGCTCCCTGGGCGCGAAGCAACGCCCCGAGCGTCGATCGTTCGTAGCCGGTCATCATCATCGTATCGCGCGGAAGCTTGGGGTCCTGCTCGCCGATCATCTCGAACTGGATGTTCGCCACCATCCTCGCCAGCGGCACGGGCGGGTTGGCGGCGAAATGCTTCGCGCCGAAACCGCCGATCTCCTCGCTGCCATAGGCGACGAACAGGATACCGCGGCGCATCGGCTTGGCCGACGCGAGCGCGCGCGCCAGCTCCATCAGCGCGACCAGACCCGACGCATCGTCATTGGCACCGTGCATGATCTTGCCGTCGGCCCGCTGACCGAGATGATCGAGATGCGCCGACAAGAGCAGCACGCCCGCGCCCGGATCGGTGCCGGGCAGATAGGCGACGCTGTTGGTGGTGGCGGTGGCTTCCAGTTCGAACGGGACGGCAAGCGTCACCCGGGCTCCGGGCGTGGCGGTCAGCGTCGCGATCGACTCGGCGGGCACGGTCACCATCGACGCCTGCGATCCTGGGGCGCCGTCGATCGGATAGATGGGAAGGCCGCTGCCGCCGCTTTGAAGGCGGAGTCGCCTCGTCCGCTCCGTCTCCGCGACGATGATGAGCGCCGTCCCGTTCGCCTCGGCCGCGCGGATGAAGCGCCCCGGGGGCATCCTGCCGCCGCCTATCACCAATATCGTCGCTTCGGGCGGCGGCAGCGAGGCGTCGGCGACGATCGCCGCTTGGCCGCTCACCGTCCCGCCGGACGCACGGATCAGCGCCACGCCGTCGATGCGCGTGCCCGCGACGGTCAGCATGGGCGCCCCGACCGACTTCTGGCGGACCAGCGGCACCGTCTGCGTATAGCCGGTCATGCCGGGCGCGGTGGTCAGCCCGGCCGCCTGGAACTGCGCGGCGACATAGGCGGCGGCGATCGCCTCGTCGCGGGTCGCGCTAGCACGGCCGCGCAGCGTCTCGCCGGCGAGGAAGGCTTCATGCGCGCGGACGCGGTCGGCGTCGATCGCCCCTGTCTTCCGGGCGGGCGCTGTGCCGGGCGTGCCGAGCAGGAGCGCCGCGATCAGCGCGTTTCCGATAGGCTTCATGCTTTCTCCCGATCGGTATCGGAAGCTAGCGATCGCTCCCGCGACGCGCAAACGCGCCGGTCAGAGGATCGCGCCCAGCACGGCCGCGCGCAGTTCGGCGATGCCGAGCCCGCCCTCGCTGGAGGTGGCGATGATCTCCGGGTGCGCGGCGGGGTGCTTGCGCGCTTCCTCCTCGGTGGCGCGGGTCACGGCGGCGAGGTCGCTGGCCTTGATCTTATCGGCCTTGGTCAGGACGAGGTGGTAGCTGACGGCGGCACGGTCGAGCATCTCGAAGATCTCGCGGTCGACCTCCTTCACCCCGTGGCGCGAATCGACCAGCACCAGCGCGCGTTTCAGCACCGCGCGGCCACGCAGGAAGTCGTTGACGAGGAAACGCCATTTCCTGACCATCTGGGGCGGCGCCTTGGCGAAGCCGTAGCCGGGCATGTCGACCAGACGGAACCGCAGCGGCTCGCCCACGTCGAAGAAGTTCAGCTCCTGCGTCCGGCCCGGCGTGTTCGAGGTCCGGGCCAGCCCGCCCCGGTTGGTGAGCGCGTTGAGGAGCGACGACTTGCCGACATTGGAGCGGCCGGCGAACGCGATCTCCGGCACCGTCGCATCGGGCAGATGCTCGAGCGAGGGGGCGGAGCGCAGGAACGCGATCGGCCCGGCGAAGATCTTCCGCGCGGGCTCGATCAGGTCCGGGGGACCCTCTTGGATCGCATCGGCGCTCATTTCGCGGCCGCGATCTTGAGCTCGGGATGCCGGGCGTAGAGCAGGCGCTGCTGCCCGATCTGGAGGATGTTGGACGTGATCCAATAGACCTGCAGCCCGACCGCGAAGGGCGCCATCACGAACATCAACACCCAGGGCAGGATCGCGAAGACCTGCTTTTGCGTCTCGTCGACCGGCTGCGGGTTGAGCTTGAACTGGAAGTACATCGACACGCCCAGCAGGATCGGCACCACGCCGATGCCGATAAAGGTCGGGGGCGTGAAGGGCAGCAGCCCGAACAGGTTGACCGGGGTCAGCGGATCGGGCGCGGACAGGTCCTTGATCCACGCGACGAAGGGCTGGTGCCGCATCTCGATCGTCAGCATCAGCACCTTGTAGAGCGCGTAGAAGATCGGGATCTGGAGCAGGGTGGGCAGGCAACCCGCGAGCGGGTTGACCTTTTCCGTCTTGTACAGGCCCATCACCTCCTGCTGCATGCGGGCCTTGTCGTCCTTCCAGCGCTCCTGGATCGCCTTCATCTTGGGCTGGATCGCGCGCATCTTGGCCATGCTGGCGAATTGGCGTTGCGCGATCGGGAACAGGAGCAGGCGGAAGGTCACCGTCAGCAGGATGATGGCGACGCCGAAATTGCCGACCACCCGGAACAGCCAGTCGAGATAATAGAAGATCGGCTTCTCGAACACGCGGAACCAGCCCCAGTCGATCGCATAGTCGAGCTTCGCGATCCCCTGTCGGTCGGTATAGCGGTCGAGCAGCGCGACCTCCTTGGCGCCGGCGAAGAAACGGCTGCCCTGGGTCACCGCCTGGCCGGGCGCGAGCGCGCGGGGCGCGGCGGTATAGTCGGCCTGGAAGCTCTTGTTGGGACCCGCACGGAACTGGCCGTCGAAGCCGCGCGCCTGGTCGGGCACGATCGCCGTCAGCCAATAGAGGTCGGAAAAGCCGAGCCAGCCGCCCGTCGAGGTGAAGCGTTGCGGGCCGTCCTCGGCGAGGTCGTCGTAATCGACATCGTAATCGGCGCGGTCGTTATGCGCGGACATCGGGCCGACATGGATCGTCCAGGTGTCGGCGTCGACCGACGGGGCGGTGCGGTTGACGAAGCCGTAGCTCGCCACGCTGACCGGCCGGGGTCCCGCGTTGAGCACGGTCTGCCGGACGTCGAACAGATAGCCCTCGTCGACCGACAACCGGATGCGGAAACGCTGGCCGTCGCCGCCCGTCGCGTCGAGCGTGACGGGGCTGCCGGGGCGAAGCACGGGGCCCGACGCGCGCCAAACGGTGTCGGGAGCGGGAGGCGCGAGCCCCTCGCCGCGCCAGCCGAAGCCCGCGAAATAGGCGTCGCGCGTGCCGCCGGGCGAAAGCAGGCGGATGGGCGCCGAGTTGCGCGCGATCGTCTCCTTGTAGTTGACGAGCACCAGATCGTCGATCCGCGCGCCGCGCAGGTTGATCGACCCGCGCAGCTTGGGCGTTTCGATGCGGACGCGGGGCGTCTCGGCGAGCACCTGGGCGCGGTCGCGGAGCGCGGCGGGGCTGTCGGCGGTGGGATCGGCCTGGGGCTGGGGCAGGGCCTGCGACTTGCCGGCGACGACCTTACTGACGGGCGGATTGGCGGCCGGGAACAGCCGCGTCTGGAGCACGGGCCAGCCGAACAGGATCAGCGCCGCGATGACCGCGAACAGGATGAAATTGCGACGGTCTTCGGTCAACGGTCTGGCCTCATGGTACGGGGTCCGGGCCATGGCCGCCCCATGGACGACAACGCGCGACCCGCTTCACCGCGAGCCAGCCCCCTTTCAGGGCGCCATAGCGGCGAAGCGCCCCGATTGCATAGGCCGAACAGGAAGGTTGAAAGCGACAGGTCGGCGGCAGGACGGCCGACGGCCCCCTCTGCCAGCCGCGGACGAGGAGGATCAGGAGCCGCGTCACCCGCCCACCCTGGGGGCGACCTTGGCCAGGGCCTTGCCGAGTTCGGCGTGGAGCTTGGCGTAATCGCGCTCGATCCCGCCCTGGCGACCGATCAGGACATGGTCGGCACCCGGAACCCCGCATTCGGGCAGGAGATCGCGGGCGAGCGCGCGCAGGCGACGTTTCATGCGGTTGCGGACGACCGCGTTGCCGATCTTCTTGGTGACGGTGTAGCCGACCCGGATGCCGGGATCGTCATCGCCGCGCGGGCGTACCAGCAGCACAAAGCCCGGCATCGGCGCGCGCCGCCCGTTATTCGCCGCCAGAAAATCCCGGCGGCGCGACAAGGTCGTTATGCCGGCGGCGCCGGCGGGGACCGTTACGCCGACAGCTTCTTGCGGCCGCGGTTGCGGCGAGCGCGGATCACCGAGCGGCCGCCGACCGTCGCCATCCGCGCGCGGAAGCCGTGACGGCGGGCGCGCACCAGGTTGCTCGGCTGAAAGGTCCGCTTCATCGTTCATTCCTTGGGCGTCGTATAAGGGGAAAGGGCCACCCCGAAGGCCGGCCGCGTTGACGGGCGCATAAGCGAGCGGGCGTGGCTAGTCAACGCGGCAGCTCCTCCGCGCGAACGCGGCGACGCCTCGCGCTGGGCCGCCGCATCGCGCGGTCGAGCAGAGCGCCGAGCCGCGGCCAGCTTCGCCGCCACCGGGTGAAGCGACGCCGCGCCCAGGCGGAATTGCGCAGGATCAGGATCAGCCCGCCCGCGACGAAGAAGATGCCGCCGGGCCCCGGCAACGGCGAGACCGCCGCCGCGAGCAGCAGGAGCATGATCCCGAGCGCGACCAGCAGGGTGCGGGAGACGGGATGCGAGCCGGTCATGGGAGGGAAGTGGGGCCGGTGTATTGTTCGCGCAAGGCAGTTCGGCCCCGTTTCCTCGCGCGACTTTGCCGCTATGCTCCCGGCCACGGGGGACGAGCATGGCGGTTTCGGTGTCGACGGTGGCGTATCTGGGCCTGGAGGCGCGCACGGTCGAGGTGCAGGTGCAGCTTATTCCCGGCCTGCCCGCGTTCAACGTCGTCGGGCTGGGCGACAAGGCGGTGGGCGAGAGCCGCGAGCGGGTGCGCGGCGCGATCGCCGCCATGGGGCTGGCGCTGCCGCCCAAGCGCATCGCGGTGAACCTCTCGCCGGCCGACCTGCCCAAGGAAGGATCGCATTTCGACCTGCCGATCGCGCTGGCGCTGCTGGGCGCGATGGGGGTCGTGGATGTCGAGACGCTGGCGGATTATTTCGTGGTGGGCGAACTCGGGCTCGACGCGCGGGTAGCCCCGTCGCCCGGCGTGCTGCTCGCGGCGATGCACGCCGGGGCGGAGGGCAAGGGGCTCGTCTGCCCCGCCGCCCAGGGGTCGGAGGCGGCCTGGGCCGGATCGGCGGAGGTGGTCGCGGCGCCCGACCTGTTGTCGCTCATCAACCACTTCAAGGGCCACGGGCTGCTCGCCGCACCGCGCCCAGGCGAGGTGGAGGAGCCCGGACGCGGGCCGGACCTGAGACAGGTCCGCGGGCAGGAGACCGCGAAGCGCGCGCTGGAGATCGCGGCGGCCGGGGCGCACAACCTGCTGATGATCGGCCCGCCGGGGGCGGGCAAGTCGCTGATGGCGTCATGCCTGCCGGGCATCCTCCCGCCGCTCGACCCCGCGGAGGCATTGGAGGTGTCGATGGTGCAATCGGTCGCGGGAACGCTGGCGGGCGGGCGGTTGACGCGGACGCGGCCCTTTCGCGCGCCGCATCACTCGGCGTCGATGGCGGCGCTGACCGGTGGGGGTCTGCGGGTCAAGCCGGGGGAGGTCAGTCTGGCGCATCTGGGCGTGCTGTTCCTGGACGAGCTGCCGGAATTCGCGCGCGGCGCGCTCGACTCGCTGCGCCAGCCGCTCGAAAGCGGCACGGTGAGCGTCGCGCGGGCGAACGCGCACGTCACCTTTCCCGCGCGCGTCCAGTTGGTCGCGGCGATGAACCCGTGCCGGTGCGGGCATCTGGGCGACGCCAGCCTGGCCTGCGCGCGCGCGCCGCGCTGCGCCGCCGACTACCAGGCCAAGGTGTCGGGGCCTTTGCTCGACCGCATCGACCTGCATGTCGAGGTGCAGGCCGTCTCCGCCGCCGATCTGGTGCTTCCGCCGCCGACGGAAGGGTCGGCCGAGGTCGCGGCGCGGGTGACGGCGGCGCGCGCGATCCAGACCGAGCGGTTCCGGAATGAGACGGCACGCACCAACGCCGAGGCGGACGGGCCGGTGCTGGAGGCGGTGGCGACCCCGGACGAGCCGGGCCGCCGGTTGCTCGCCCAGGCGGCGGAGGCGATGCGGCTGTCGGCGCGGGGCTATACGCGCGTGCTGCGCGTGGCCCGCACGATCGCCGATCTGTCGGGAGCGGCGACGGTCGGGCGCATCCATATCGCCGAGGCGCTGAGCTACCGGCGCCAGCCGCCGCGCAACTGAGCCGAGGTGAATCTGACGCATCGGAAGGATATGGCCAGGAGGCGCGAAGGGCGACCGTCCGGCGCCACTGGACGAGGCACCGGACCTTATGGCATGGGCGCCGCCGTCGATCCCCCGCGGGCGTGGTGGAATTGGTAGACGCGCCGGACTCAAAATCCGGTTCCGCAAGGAGTGCCGGTTCGACCCCGGCCGCCCGCACCAACCGTTCAGGCGTCGAGCACGTGGCGCACCTTGGCCGCGAGTTCCTCGACGGAATAGGGCTTGCCGAGCAGTTCCACGCCGGGATCGAGCACGCCGTCATGGACCACGGCGTCGCGGGTGTAGCCGGTGGTGAACAGGATGCGCAGATCGGGACGGCGGCGGCGCGCTTCCTCGGCCAGCTTGGCGCCGTTGACCTCGGGCATGACCACATCGGTGAACAGCAGTGCGATCTCGGGGTGTGCGTCGAGCAGGCGGAGCGCCGCAGCGGCGCCGTCGGCCTCGAGAACGCGGTAGCCGAGCTCCCCGAGCGCATCGGTCGAGAATTGCCGGACGCCCGGCTCATCCTCGACCACCAGCACCACCTCCTCACGGCGGCCGAGCGCAAGGTCGCGCGCGTCGGCGTCCTGTCGGTCGGCGGCGGTGGCGCCGTGGTAGCGCGGCAGATGGATCTCGACCGTCGTGCCTTCGCCGGGGCTCGATCGGATGGCGATATGCCCGCCCGACTGCTTGACGAACCCGTAAACCTGGCTGAGCCCGAGTCCCGTGCCCTTGCCGACCTCCTTGGTGGTGAAGAAAGGGTCGAACGCCTTGGCGACCACCGAGTCGGGCATGCCCATGCCGGTGTCGCTCACGCAGATCAGGACGAACTCGCCCGGCAGGCCGCGCTCGTCGCGATCGCTATTGCCCGTCGCGATCGACAGCCGGCCGCCATCGGGCATCGCATCGCGCGCATTGACCGCAAGGTTCAGGATCGCGTTTTCAAGCTGGTTCGGATCGGCATGGGTGCGCCACAGCGCCTCGGCAAGATCGGTGGTCAGCTGGATATCGGGACCCAGCGAATGGCGGAGCAGGTCGGACATGCCCGCCACCAGTCCGTTGGCGTCGACGGGTTCGGGGCGGAGCGGCTGTTGACGCGAAAAGGCGAGCAGCCGCTGTGTCAGGAGCGCGGCGCGGCGCGCGCCGTCCGAGGCCGCATCGAGATAGCGGCGCGCGCGCGGGTCGTCGATCCCGACGCGTCGCCCGAGCAGGTCGAGCGAGCCGATGACGACCGCCAGCATGTTGTTGAAATCATGCGCGATGCCGCCGGTGAGCTGGCCCACGGCCTCCATCTTCTGGCTCTGCCGGAGCGCCTCGTGCGCGTCTTCCAGTTCCAGCGTGCGTTCCAGGACGCGTTGCTCGAGCGTTTCGTTCAGCCGCTGTTCGGCCTGGAACAGCCGGGCATTGTCGATCGCCACTGCGGCCTGGGCGGCGATGCCGAGCATCAGCTGCTCGTGCCGCTCCGTGAACCGACCAGGTTCGGGATGGCCGAACAGCAGCCCGCCGAGCACGACGCCCGATCGCGATACGACCGGCACGCCCATGTAGCTGCGCACGGGGAGATGCCCCATCGGCATACCCGGCCGCGGGTCGGCCTGGCCGTAGCGCGGGTCGACGAGCACGTCGTCGGCGCGGACCACGCCCTCGTTGCGGAAGGTGGGGGCGAACAGCCCGGTCGGACGCGGATGGCCGAGCGCCTCGAAATCGGCGCGATCGGCGCCCGACAGCGTGTAGAGGTGGAGCCGCTCCCCCGTCTCGTCGAGGATATTGTGGAAATAGGCGCCGTAACGCGCGCCGGTGAGTTCCACACCCGCGTCGGTGACCATCTGGACGAGGCGATCGAGATCGAGTTCGGCGGCAAGCGCCGTGCCGATGCGGTTGAGCGTTTCCAGCGTTCGGGTCTCGTCGCGGAGCGCGGCTTCGGCCTTGGCGCGGCCCAGCGCGTCCCATGTGCGCTGGGCGACGGCTTCGGCGAGTTCCACCTCAGCCGGGGTCCAGCGTCGCGGTGTGGCCGAATGGAGGAACAGCAGGGCACGCAGCTCCCCGTCGCGGACCAGCGGAACCACCAGGACCGCGCGCACCCCGACCGCGCTCCAGCCCGCGACGGTGGCGGGATCGGCGCCGGCGAGCGCGCCGATGTCGGGAATGGCGGCCGTACGGCCGGCGTTCAGATGGGCGAGGAGCATCGGGCCGAGCCGGTCGAGCGGGCGCGCGAAACCCGCCAGGCTGGGCAGGTCGGGCGCCGCGGTCCAGTCGCGCGCGACGCCCATGATCATGCGGTCGGCGTCGATCTCCCCGTAACCCGCGCGGTCCACCCCGAGCTGCCGCCCGACCGCCTCCGCGGCAGCGGCGGTAAGCTTGGCGGGGTCGCTCTCGGCACGCGTGAGGTCGGCCAGGCGAAGCAGGAAACGCTCGCGTTCCTCGACGAGCCGCCGGTCGGTGATGTCGCGCGAGAGGGCCAGGATTTTCTCGGGACGGCCATCGGCTCCCGCGATCGGCGACACGAGCGCGTCCCACCAGCGACGCTCGCCCGCGCGGGTCCGCAGCGCCGCTTCGAACCGCGCGGTGCGCCCGCTGCGCGCTTCCGCGACGGCCGCGTGCGCGGCGGCCCGGTCGCCCGGATCGAAGATGCGCGCCCAGTCCTCGCCGATGCCACCGACCCGATCCTCGGCGCCGAGTGCGTCGCGGGCCCGTTCGCTCGCCCGTTCCACCCTGCCGTCGAGGCCGAGCACCTCGATATAATCGCCCGAGCTTTCGAGCACCCGGCGATTGAACGCTTCGCTGGCGCCCAGCCGCTCTTCGGCGAGACGGCGTTCGTGGATGTCCTCCGTCGTGCCGTACCATTTGACGATCCGCCCGGCCGCGTCCCGTCGGGGATAGGCGCGCGAGTGCATCCAGCGATAGGCGCCGTCGCGCATCTTGACCCGATGCTCGATGTCATAGGGCTCGCCGGTCCCCACCGATCGGCCCCAGACGTCGAAGGTGCGCTGGCGATCATCGGCGTGGAGGCCGTCGGCATAGCTGCTGCCCAACCCCGACGTGCCGGTCCATTCGAACCAGCGGCGGTTGACGCTGTCGAGCTGGCCGTCGGGCGCCGAGGTCCAGCTGGTCTGCGGGTCGAGTTCCACCGCGTGCCGATAATGATCCTCGCTCTCGCGCAGGGCCAGGTCGGCCTGGTGAGCGTCGGTGGTGTCGATCCCGTGGACGAGGATGCCGGTGGTCGCGCCGGCGGCGTCGGTGATCGGCTGGAAGACGAAATCGACCATCCGCTCGTCGACCGGCACGTCCGGAGTCGGCTGCACCCGATAACGGGCGCCCGTCGCCACATAAGCCTCGCCGGTGCGATACACCTGGTCGAGCAGCGCGATATAGCCCTGTTCGACGGCGTCCGGGAGCGCGTCGGCGACGCGCCGGCCAAGCATCTCGCGGTGCCCGACGAGCCGTAGATAGGCCGAGTTGACGAGGTCGACGACGTGATCGGGCCCGCTCAGCACCGCCATGAAAGCGGGCGCCTGTTCGAACAGTTCGGCGAAGCGGCGACCCTCGGCGACGATGCGGCGCTCGGCATCGATGCGGCTGGTCGTCTCCTGCACCGCGCAGAACATGCCCGCGATCGCCCCGGTCTCGTCGCGGACGGGCGAGTAGGAGAAGGTGAACCAGGCGCGCTCGTCGAAGCCGCGCCGGTTGACGAGCAGCGGCAGGTCCTCGTGATAGGACGGGCGGCCCGCCAGCGCCGCGTCGATCAGCGGCGAGATGTCCGGCCAGATCTCGCTCCACACATCGTCGAAACGGCTGCCTAGCGCCGCCGGATGCTTGGCGCCGAGGATTTCGGCATAGCCGTCATTGTAGAGCAGGCCGAGACCGGGGCCCCAAGCGACGAACATCGGGAACTTGGCGCCGAGCATAAGCCCGACGACCGAGCGCAGGGACTGCGGCCAGCTGTCCGGCGCTCCAAGGACCGGGGAGGCCCAACCGGGCGCGCGCATCGCTGCCCCGGCCTCGCCACCGTCGGCGAGGAAATCGAGGGAGTCGGTCGTGGCGGTGGTCAGCACCGGCGGGCCGGGAACACGCAATGGGAACGCATCGCCTCATTCTAGGGACCCCCGGTGCTTTCGCAACCGGCGAACCGCTTGGGCGGCGGGGACGGGCAGGCTAGGGCGGGCCCGGCATGATCGTCGATCGGGAATCGGGAACAGGTGGCACGGATGGGAGAGCGCAATGCCGCACGGGTCGATCCAGGCCGCCTGCGCTCGATCGTGGGTGGGTCGGCGGGCAATCTGGTCGAATGGTATGATTGGTACGTCTATTCG
>NZ_DASVRV010000037.1:0-4069 GCF_036388435.1 Sphingomonas sp. | reverse complement strand
CGACCGTCCGCGAGATCAGCGACGAGGAGATCGTCGAGCGCACGCTCTACACCATGGTCAACGAGGGCGCGCTGATCCTGGAGGAGGGCAAGGCCCAGCGCGCGTCGGACGTCGATGTGGTGTGGATCTACGGCTATGGCTGGCCCGTCTACCGGGGCGGTCCGATGTTCTGGGCGCAGAGCGAGGGCCTGCCCAAGATCGTCGCCGGGTTGGAGAAGCACGGGTTTACCGTCGCGCAATCGCTCAAGGAAGCGGCGGCGAGCGGCGGCAAGCTGAAGTGACGCGGGGGCTCGCGCCCTTATCCGCGCTCCAGACCGCCGCCGCGATCCGCGCGGGCGAGACGACCGCGCTCGCCGAGTGCGAGGCGGCGATCGCGCGGATCGAGGTGGGCGACGGCGAGATCAACGCGGTGGTGGTGCGCGACTTCGACCGCGCGCGCGCCGCCGCCCGTGCGCTGGACGCGGCCGGGCCGGGCGACCCGTCCGACCAGCCCCTCTTCGGCGTGCCGATGACAGTCAAGGAGAGCTTCGACGTGGCCGGCCTGGCCACGACCTGGGGCTATCCCGAGCATGCCGATCATCATCCCGCCGCCGACGCCATGGCAGTGCGCCGCCTCCGTCGCGCGGGTGCGGTGATCCTGGGCAAGACGAACGTGCCCCCAGGCCTGGCCGATATCCAGGCGAACAACCCCATTCACGGCCGCACGCTCAACCCGCACGACCCCGAGCGCGTCAGCGGCGGATCGTCGGGCGGCGCGGCGGCGGCGCTCGCGGCCGGCTATGTCCCGCTGGAGATCGGGTCGGACATCGGCGGATCGATCCGCACCCCCGCCGCCTTTTGCGGCGTGTGGGGGCACAAGCCGACCTTCGGCGCGCTGGCGATGGACGGCCATCTCTTCCCGCGCACGACCGACCCGCGCACGGTCCTGAGCGTGATCGGCCCCATGGCGCGCGACCCCCGCGACCTCGCCGCCGCGCTGGACGTGCTGTCTGACCTTCCGCTTCCCCGCGCCGTACCGCGCGAGCCGCGCGAATACCGCGTCGCCATCCTGCCCGAACACCCGCTGGCCCGCGCCGCCCGCGACGTCCGCGCGGCCGTGGAGCGGGTCGGCGGCGCCTTCGCGGATGCGAACGCGCGGGTGGAGCATGCCGCCGACGCCCTGCCCGACCTGGCGCGGCAGCAGGAGGATTACATCCGGATGCTCCTCGCGGCGATGGCGCGGGGAGAGGCGCCCGCCGGCACGCCCCCGCTCACCCCCGCCCGCTGGGCCGAGATGCGCGCCGCGCAGGGCCGCTCCATGCGCGCCTGGATGCGCTTCTTCGATCGGTTCGACATTCTCGTCGCGCCTTGCTGGGGCACCACCGCCTTTCGCCACGACGACACGCCCATGGCGCAGCGCACCCTGGACGTGGACGGCGAGGTGACGCCCTTCGGCGCCCAGCTCGCCTATCCCGGCCTCGCCACCTATCCCAATTTGCCCGCGACCAGCGTTCCCATCGGCCGCGACGCGGACGGCCTGCCCGTGGGTGTACAGGTGATCGCGGCGCCCTATCTCGACCACAATGCCATCGCCGCGGCCTCGCTCGCGCATGACCTCACGAGGAGCTGACATGACCGACCTCGACCAATTCCGCCAAGAGACCCGCGCCTGGCTGGACGAGAATTGCCCGCCCGAAATGCGCGAGCCCGTCCGCTCCGACGCGGACGTGTGCTGGGGCGGACGGAATTTCGAACCGTCGAGCCCGGCGCAGAAGGACTGGCTCGACCGCATGGGCGCGCGCGGCTGGACGGTGCCCGACTGGCCGACCGAATATGGCGGCGGCGGGCTGAGCGCGGCTGAGACCAAGATCCTGCGCGAGGAGATGGCCCGCATCCGCGCCCGCAATCCGCTCAACTCCTTCGGCATCTCGATGCTCGGACCCGCACTGCTGAAATACGGCACCGAGGAGCAGAAGCTCGACCATCTGCCCAAGATCGCGCGCGGCGAGATCCGCTGGTGCCAGGGCTATTCGGAACCCAATGCGGGCTCCGACCTCGCCAGCCTGGCCGCCTCCGCCGAGTCGGACGGCGACGATTACATCGTCAACGGGCAGAAGGTCTGGACCAGCTATGCCGACAAGGCCGACTGGATCTTCTGCCTGGTGCGGACATCCAAGGAATCGAAGCAGGGGGGGATCAGCTTCGTGCTGTTCGACATGGAGTCGCCCGGCGTCTCGACCAAGCCGATCCTTCTCATCAGCGGCTATTCGCCTTTCTGCGAGACCTTCATGGACGGCGTCCGCGTCCCCAAGAAGAACCGCGTCCACGACGAGAACAAGGGCTGGGACGTCGCCAAATATCTGCTCGGCCATGAGCGCGAGATGATCTCGGGCATGGGGCTGGGCGGCCAGGGCGAGAGCCCGCTGGTCGCCGGCGCGATCGCCACGATCGGCCTCGACGCCGACGGACGCTTGGCCGACCCGCTGCTCCGCGCGCAGATCGCGCATTTCGAGGTCCGCACCCAGGCCTTCCGCGCCATGTCGGAGCGCTTCATCGACGAGCTCAAGCACGGCACCGCCCATCCCGCCCAGCCATCGATGATGAAATATGTCGGCACCGAGCTGAACAAGCAGCGCAACGAGCTGATCATGGCCGCCGGCGGCTCCGACGCGCTGGAATGGGAGAGCGAGCGCTCGAACGGCGGCGCTCCGGCGCGCGCCTGGCTGCGCACCAAGGCCAATTCGATCGAGGGCGGCACCAGCGAGGTGCAGCTTAACATCGTCGCCAAGCGCATCCTGGAGTTGCCGGGGGCGTGACCCTTCTCCCTCTCCCCTACGGGAAGAGGGTGCCGAGCATAGCGAAGGCGGGAGAGAAGCTGTTCCGAGCGCGGCGTTTGGAACCGCCCCTCTCCCCGACCCTTTCCCCGCAAGCGGGGGAAGGGAAAATGGAGAATAGAATGCCGCTTTTCCTGAACGACGAACAGACCATGCTCCGCGACAGCGCCCGCGATTTCATCGCCGACGCCGCGCCCGTGTCGCACCTGCGCGCACTCCGCGACGCCGACGATCCCACCGGCTTCTCGCGCGACCTGTGGAAGCAATTCGCGGAAATGGGCTTCACCGGCATCCTGATCGGCGAAGAACAGGGCGGGCTCGGGCTCGGTCATGTCGAGGCGGGGGTCGTGCTGGAGGAGATCGGACGCAACCTCTCCCCCTCGCCCTTCCTGTCCACCGCCGTCGCCGCCGTTGCCGCGCTGAAGGGCACCGCCCAGGCCGAACGCTGGTTCCCCGGCATCGTCGCGGGCGAGACGGCCGCCGCGCTGGCGATCGACGAACGCGCCAAGCATGGCGACGCGGTCGGGCTCAGGGCCGAGCGGTCGGGCAACGGCTTTCGCCTGACGGGCGCTAAGCGGTTCGTCATCCATGGCCATGTCGCCGACCTGCTGATCGTCGCCGCGCGCACCGCCGGGTCCGACGGCGACGCCGAGGGCGTGACGTTGTTCGCGGTCGAGAAGGGCGCCGCCGGCCTCACCGCCTCGCCCGAGCGGCTCGCCGATTCGAGCATCGCCGCGCGCCTGGCATTCGAGGGCGTCGAGGTCACCGCCGACGCGGTGATCGGCAAGGTCGATGCCGGGCGTGATCCGCTGAACCGCCTGCTCCGCGCCGGCCGCACCGGCGCCTCGGCCGAGCTGCTCGGCGTCGGCGGCGGCGCGATGGACATGACGATGGGCTATCTGAAGGAGCGCCGGCAGTTCGGTGTCCTGATCGGCAGCTACCAGGCGCTCCAGCACCGCGCCGCGCACCTTTATTCGGAGATGGAGGTCGCCCGCGCCGCCGTGCTCAAGGCGCAGCAGCTGCTCGACGCCGGGGAGGCCGATGGACTTGGCCGCGCCGACCAGGCCGTCTCCGTCGCCAAGGCGGTGACCGGCGCCGCGACGACCTTGTCGGTGCAGGAAGGCATCCAGATGCATGGCGGCATCGGCATGACCGACGAATATGACATCGGCTTCTTCATGAAGCGCGCCCGCGTGCTGGCGGAGATGTTCGGCGACGCCAACTACCATGCCGACCGGCTGGCCCGGCTGGCGGGC
>NZ_DASVRV010000036.1:0-23855 GCF_036388435.1 Sphingomonas sp. | reverse complement strand
CTTGGGCAGATGCGGCTCGATCGCCGCCCAGGCCTCGTCCGACAACCAGAACAGCGCCATGCTCACCTCCGTCGCCCCCGCGTCCGTGGTGAATCAGAAAACCGCGCCCGCCTCAACCCGCTGATTGGGTTTTGACCCTAGGCGAGAGCAGGTCGTGGCGAACGAACGCGATCCGCGAGGTGCGGCACAAGGCGCTGCAAGTCGCTCAGAAGCGTGTGCAGACCGTGCTCAACCGACTTGCGCCGAAAAACGGCGTGGCCATGGACGCGGAACTTGCGTCAGCTCTCGAAAAGGCCGGGCTCTAGAATTCCGCCTCGTCAGCTGCCGCGACCTTCAACCGTGAGCCGGCATTCGAGCGACGATTATGTGTCAAATGGTCGCCCTTCGATACAGCCGGCAGCGACGTCGAAACCCGTCATTCGTCTCGAGGTGATCCGATACGGTGACGTTTCAGCTTCGCGGAAGGCGGAATGCAAGGACCGCCATCCCATTGACGCTATGCCGCAAAGCAGCGACAGCTTCGCTCACCAGCAGCTAGCTCCCCCTGCGGGCTGATCACCCGGAGGAATCAACGATGACAGAAGCTTTTGCCACGCCGATAGTTTTGGTGGTCGAAGACGAGATGGTGCTGCGAATGCGTGCTGTCGATATCGTCGAAGACGCCGGATTTGTGCCCATCGAGGCCGTGAGTGCGGACGAGGCCATGCAGATCCTGGAATCGCGGGACGACATATCCCTTTTGTTCACCGATATTCAGATGCCGGGTAGCATTGACGGACTGAAACTCGCTCATGCCGCCCATACCCGCTGGCCGCACATCAAGATCGTTCTGGTCTCCGGACAGATGGCGGTCACCGATGCGGACAAGCCGGACGACAGTAAATTCTTCCCAAAGCCGCTCGAGATCGAACGAATGGTTTTGGAGCTTCAGGAGATGGTCGGGAAGGGCGCGCTGAAGGTGTTGCCATCGTTGAGCCAAGCGGACGATTCGCTCACCCAAGAGAATAGAAAGCTCCGCTATCAGCTTCAGCAGGCGGGGCTCGATGCCAAAGCCTTGCTGGTGAAGACGGTGCTCGACACGGAAAAGCAGCAGCTGATCATTGATGAGAATCAGCCATTCCAGGACGCCCTTACCTCCGAAAACGACAGTCTCAAATTGGCGCTGGAACAGGCCGGTATCGACGCCAATGCCCTGCTCGTGCAGGCAGGAATCGACGCCGAGGAGCGCGAAGCCGCCGACAAGTTGCAGCATCTGATCCACGCGGAGCTGCATCACCGGATCAAGAACATGCTCGCCACCGTGGGCGCCATCACTCATCAAAGCCTGCGCACCGCACCCAGCATGGCTCACGCAAGCTCCGCCATCGATGGGCGGCTCGCGGCGCTGGCGCGCGTTCACGATCTTCTTACCCGGGTGAGCTGGGAAAACGCCACGATCGAAAGCACCATCCGGAGTGCGATCGAGCCGTTCGACCAAGGCGATGGCCGCTTCATCATTACCGGCCCAGCTACCGGGATCACATCGGGTGCGGTCATCGCATTCGCCATGACCCTGAACGAGCTTTGCACCAACACGACCAAATTCGGAGCCTTGTCATCTCCTGCAGGCCAAGTTCGCCTTTCCTGGGCGGTCGATGCAGATCGTCTTCACTTCACATGGATCGAATGCGATGGACCTCCCGTGAGCGAGCCGACGCGTAGAAGTTTCGGGACGCGAATGATGACGTCCTTGGGTCAGCAACTAAAGGGCAAGGTCCTGCTGGATTACAAGCCGAGTGGATTCGTCTACAGTTTGGATGTGCCGCTCGAGGGCCTGATCACCAAGCCGAAAAGATAGTCCTTCGAAACGATGATATTGCCGTCCGATGCAAACCGCGAGTCGGATTTACCACCTAAATCCGCATAAGTCGGTTCGGCCCGATGATCATGAAAATCATCGGTCCGTCGCCTGGAAGTCCGCGCGCGACATCTGCGGCCGGATCGCAAACTCTCCGGCAGCCATGCGCCTGATCGGCCTCCACCGGTGGAGGCCGATCACGTCCGACCTCCGGAACTGCCGGTGACCGGTGATGTCTATTCCCCGATCGGGTCCAGGCCGAGCGCCGAGCGGTCCGCTGTGGCCGATGCCAGTTCGGCGCGCGCGGCGGCGATGCGGGCCTGGGCGTCGATCAGGCGCACGCGCGCGTCCGTCGCGGTCTCCTCGCGCTGGTTGACCAGGAAGAAGTCGCTCGATCCCAGTTCGAACCGCCGCCGCTCGGCCGCGGCGAGCCGGTCGGCGAGCGTGCGCTCCTCCTCGGCGGCCGCGACCAGCTTCTCCGTTCCCTCCACCGCGATGTTGATGCCCTCCACCTCCACCGCGATCTGCTCGCGCAGGAAGCGCCCGCGCGTCTCCAGCGCGTCGATCTCGGCGCGCGCCTCGGCCACGCGGCCCCGGGCGGCACGATTCTGGAGCGGCACGGATAGACGAAACCCGACCACGGCCTCCAACGGGGTGCGGCTGGACCCGCCGATGCCTTCGGGACCCAAGTCCTTGCCCAGCTCGCCCTGAAGATCGACCCGCGGCTTCAGGTCGTTTTCCGCCAGCATCAGCCGCGTCATGGACTGTTCGACGCGCGCGGTCAGCGTCTGAAGGTCGGGCCGGGTCACAGGTGGCCCGACGCGCGCCACGGCGGGGCCGACCAGCGCCCCGGCATCGGCCGGCAGGCGTGCCGCGCCTGCCAGGATCGGTCGGCCCTGCTCGTCGCGAAAGTAGAGCGACAGGCCGTTGGCCGCCGCGGCAAAGTCCTGCTCGGCTCGTATCGCCAGCGCGCGCCGACGCACGAGATTCTGGTCGTTCTCCGTCAGCAGGATCTGCGGCCGGGCACCCAGCTCCACCTGACGCCGGATCGCGCCGCCCCGGCTTTGCGCCAGCTCCAGCAGGTCGCGATAGGCGCGCAGGCGCAGCCCGGCGGCGACCCAGTTCTGATAGGCGTCGATGGCGCGGCGCTGCACCCCGATCGCGACCGCCTGACCTTCGAAGCGGGCTACGTCGAGATCGCCCGCCGCGAGCGTCCGGCGTGTGCGCCGCTCGTCGACCAGCCGGTCGCGCATCAGCGCGAACAGCCCGCCCACCTTCAGCTCGCCCAGCCGGTTGGTATAGGCCTGGTCCTCGTAGATCGGGAAGTCGCCGCGTGACACGCGGTAGCCGCCATAGAGATAGCCGCCATTGCCGGTCAGCGGCCGCGTCGCTCGCGCGTCCACCACGCTTCCGTCATAGTAGCCGAGCGTGCGGCTGCGTCCGTTCACGTCGAACACGGTGTCGAAAGCCCCCTCCGCCGAGAGCGCGCGGCCTTCCGCCTGACGCACCCGGGCCAGTGCCTCGACGATCTGCGGCGCCGACCTGGCGGAGGCGCGTAGCACCTCATCGAGCATCAGCGGGGCGTCAGACCGGAAGGTCCCCGTCGTCGGCTGCGCCGCGAGCGCGCGCGGCAGCGCGCCCGCCATCGTGCACAGCACCGCCAGAACGGACAGGAGCCGGCTCATTTCGCCTTGCCCGCCTTGGCCGCGATCTCGTTCGGGTCCTCGCCCTTGGCCGAAGCCGCCGCGCGCTGACCGAAGTCGAGCGGAAAATCGTTGAGCTGGCGCCATAGTTCATAACCCGCCGACACGGTCTCGCCCTGGATCCAGCCATGCACCTTTCCGCCGAGCCGGACGAAGCGGTGGTCGGGCCAGCCGGGCTTGCCCGGCGCGGGCTCCACCAGCACGCGGAACAGCCCGTCGGGGCTCGCGCTCGGGTCGATCGTGCGCACGCGCCCGTCGAACAGGCCCTGGGCGATGGCGGGCCAGCCGCTGAACTGGATGGCCGGCCACCCCTCGAATTCCAGCCGCACGGGTCGGCCCGGCCGGGCGAGCGGCACGTCGCGGCCGTCGACATACAGCTCCACCGCGCGCTCGACCCGCTCGGGCGCGACCACCGCCAGGGTCGTGCCCGCCGAGACCAGCGCCCCGCCCGCCGCCGCATTCAGCTGCTGGATGCGGCCGTCGCGCGGTGCGCGCACCACTTGAGCGGATTGGCGGTTCAGCTGCACGTCGATGCGGTTGAGCTTGGCGCGCGCTTCGGCCAGCTTGGCGCCGGCCTCGGCGACCTTGATCTGCGTCTGTTCGTAATCGCGCCGCGCCGCCAGACCTTCGGCGAGCAGCTGGCCCGTGCGGCCGACATCGATGGTGGCCACCGCGCGCGCCTGCTGGACGGCCGCGATCTCCGCTTGCACCTGCGCGCGCTCCGCCGCCAGGCGCGAGAGCAGGTTGGGATCGACATCCACCACCCGCGCGATCGGATCGCCCCGATCGACATGCTGGCCGTCCTGGACGTACCAGCGCTCGACCCGGCCCGGCACCAGCGCGGATACGTCCTGCGCCCGGTCCTCCGGATCCAGCGCGGCGACCTGACCCTGGCCCTGCGCGGTCTGGACCCAGGGGGTGAAGAACAGCAGCGCCACCGCCGCCGCGACGCCGATGCCGATCATCCAGGCGATCGCCACGGTCAGTCGCGGCGGGCGCAACGACGCCAGCGTGTGGAAATGCGACAGATGCTCAGGCCGATGCGGCATGACGTGCCTCCCTGCGACCCAGGTGATCGACGAGGTCGCCCAGCGAGCCGAAGCGCTGCTGGCGATCCCGGCCCAGCCAGAACCAGCCGTCCAGCGCGATCGCCTCGGGCCGGCCGGTGCACAGCAGCACGGTCGTCCCGCTCCCCTTCAACATCTCGAGCGCGCGCCCGAGACGGTCGATCGCCATGAGGTCGAACAGCGGGGATAGCAGCAGCACGCGCGGCCGGCTCAGGAGCGCGGCGGCCAGTTTCAACTCCATCACCTCACCGATCGACAGCGGCCAGCCCGACGCCGCGAGCGGGGTGTCCAAACCGTGGGGCAGCGTCGCTACCCGCTCGCCCAGCCCGACCAGCTCTAAGGCGTCCAGCACCGCGCCCGCCGAGGCATCCGGCGCGGCGAGCGACAGATATTCGCGTAGCGTGACCTCGACGATCGACGGCCGGTCGAGCACCATCACCTCCGAGCGCAGCAGATAGGGGTGGAGCGCGCCCAGATCGATGCCGCCCACCGAGACAAGTCCGCGTGTCGGCGTGGCGTGCCGCTTCAGTATTTGCGCGAGCAGCCGGTCGGCGCCGGGTTCGACCGCGGTCACCAGCCGCTCGCCCGCTCTCAGCGCGAAATCGAAGCGCGCGTCCTCGACCGCCACGTCGCGCAGCCGCACCGCCCCGTCGCTCGGCGCCTCTCTGCCCGTCGCGCCGCTTTCCTGCGGGATGGCGAAGAGCAGCGACAGCTCCTCCGACGACGCCACCAGGTCGTAGAAGGTATCGAGATACCACCCGAGCTGCGAGACCCCGTAGAACACGCCGGACAGGATGAGCTCGGCCGCGACCAGCTGGCCGATCGACAGCTCGCCGCGCAGGATCAGCGTGCCGCCCAGCGCCAGGAGCGCCGCGCTGGCGAGCGCGTAGATGAACAGAAAGGACAGCGTCTGCGCGAAGCTGTAGCGGAAATAGCGCCGATGCGCGCCGACATAGGCGGCGGTCATCCGTTCCGACCGGTCCATCGCGAAGCCCAGGTGCCGGCCCGATTTGTAGAAGCCGTTCGACCCGCCCACGCTTTCCAGCCAGCGCGCGGTGTCGTGCTTGGCATGGGAGAGTGCGACCGCCGAAGTGATCGCGCCGCGTCGCCAGACCAGCCACACGGCCAGAAGGGCGGTCAGCAGCACCGCGTTGAACGCCAGGAAGAAGGGGTGGTAGAAGCTCGTCACCGCCAGCCCGACCGCGCCCTGGAGCACGATGGTGAAGGCGCCGATGACGAGGCTCGGGACCGCCTTCTGCACCACGCCCAGATCGAAATAGCGGTTGAACAGGTCGCCGCGTCCGGCATCGGCGAAAAAGGGGTTCTGCGCGTGGACCGCGCGAATCGTGATCTCGGCGACCACCCGCGCGAAGACGCGGCGCTCGAATACCGCCATCAGGTGGACGCGAAACGCGCTGAGGGCGACCACCATCAGCAGGAGCGCGAACAACATGCCGGCCAGGGTCCAGAGCGGCGCGGGGAGCGCGGTGCTGGCGACGCTGTTGATCAGCAGCTGGACGGAGATGGGGGTCGCGAGCGACAACAGGCTGATCGCGACGGTGTAGACGATGCCGAGCCGCACATATCCCGCATCGGGGCCGACGATCTCCGACAGCCAGCCCGCGGCTTCCCTGAACCCGATACGTGTTCCCGCCAAGTCCGCACCCCTATCGCCGAATGTCCGCCTTATCGCGGGCGGACGTTATCGGCGCAACGGAGCAGTCGTTATGATCGCCATAGGATTGTCCTATGTCCCGATGGCGCGCAGATGGTCGGCAATCAGCAGATAGGCAGGGGCTCGCCCGGCGCCCTGGCGCCAGACGAGCCCGATCTCCCGGTAATAGCGGTCCGACTTGAACGGGCGCACGATCACGTCGTCGCCCGCGCGCACTTCCTGGCGGACATAGAGTTCGGGCAGCAGGGTCAGCCCCATGCCCATGCCGGCCATCTGCCGCACCGCGTCCAGGCTGGTGCCCTCGTAATCGCGCAGCACGGTCGCGCCCGTCTCCGCCGCGATCGCCGAAGCCTGCTCCGCCAGCCGGTATCCGGGTAGAAGCGTGAGCAGGCTCTCGCCTGCCAAATCGGCGGGTTCCACCACCTGTTTCGCACCTAGGGGGTGGTCGGCCGCCATGGCGAGCTGCAGCCGTTCGCGGAACAGCCGCTCGTGGTGGAGCCCGCGACCCGGCACGGGCAGCTGCGCCAGCACGATGTCGTGCTGGCCCGTGTTCAGCCCCGCGACCAAGGCATCGGGCAGCCCCTCGCGGATATGGACGCGCAAGGTCGGGTGCTCGCGGTGGAGCCGCGCGATCAGGCCCGGCAGCAGATAGGCCCCCAGCGTCGGCGACACACCTAGACGGATCGTTCCGGTCAGCCCGTCACCGGCGGCGGCGCGCACCTGCTCCAGGTCGGTCAGGTCGAGCAGGATGCGCCGTGCCCGCTCCAGCGCCTCGCGGCCGAGCGGCGTCAGGATCGCGGGCCCGCCGCGTTCGAACAATGGCCCGCCGATCGCGTCCTCCAGGCTCTTGATCTGTTGCGATAGCGAGGGCTGCGATACACCCATGCGCTCGGCGGCGCGCGTGAAGCTCCCCGTGTCGGCGAGCGCCACGAAATAGCTCAGCTGGCGAGTGGTGAGGCGGGAACGGCGCACGCCGCCACGCTTGGCGAACGACGCCGAATTGGCAAGGGCGGCGAACGGCTTGGTGCTGACCATGTCCGTCGAGCGGGTCGGGAAGATCGGGATCGATAGCGGGGTCCGCGCCGGTGTTCCGACCGATGCTTTGGCGCAGCTGAAGCCTTTGGGGCGTGAGCGTCGCGAGCCGTGCCGATGAGATGCTGCGCACCATAGCCATCGCGATCGCGAAGTGCGCCGGGGAGGGCACACGCCGCTTTAACCTTGTTCCGCATACAAGGCGAAATGCATGCAGATCCGATCCGACGCCCGCTCCCGCAGCGCACGATCGGGCGCTGGCTGCAGCCATGGCGGGCGGTTGCGGCTGCGCTGAACGAACGCACGCGCCGCGTGCGGGAGCGCGCGGACAGCGTGCGCCGACACCGCCGACTCGTCGAGCGGTCGCGCGAGGTCATTTTCGAGACCGACAAGGCCGGCCGCTGGACCTATCTCAACCCGGCCTGGGGCGCGATCACGGGGCTGGACGTGGCCGCGACGATCGGCCGATCCTTTCTGAGCACCATCGCGCCGGACGACCGCGAGCGCGCGCTCGCGTGCCTGGCGTCGCTGTACGACCGGCGGGTCGATGAATGCCATCAGGAGCTCCGCTACATCCACGCCGACGGCAGCGTCCGCTGGGCGTCGGTACGCAGTCACCGGCTGACCGATGCCGACGACGCGATCGTCGGCACCTATGGTACGCTTCACGACATCACCAACCGACGTGCGACCGAAGCCGCGCGGGAGGAGAGCGAGCGGCTCTACCGGCTGCTCGCCGACAATTCGAACGACATGATCGTGCGCATCGGGCTGGATGGCGTTCGCCGTTACGTGTCGCCCGCGTGCCGCCACATCCTGGGCTACGAACCCGAGGAGCTGATCGGCGGCTCGCCCGCCGGTGCGATCCATCCCGACGACCGGGCCAAGACGATCGCGGTCTGCGCCACGCTGCTGAAAGGTGCCGACGGTCCGATCTGCGTTTACCGGCAGCGCCACAGGGACGGGCCTTATGTCTGGCTGGAAGCGACCTATCGACTGATCCGCGACGACGCCGGCACCCCCGTCGAATTCATCGCCAGCGTCCGCGACGTGGCGCGGCGCGAGGCGGCCGAGCTGGAAGCGGCGCGGGTGGCGGCCCGGCTCCAGGAAAGCCACCGATTGCTGATGATGGCCGAAGCCGTCGGCGAGATCGGCCATTGGCGGCTCGACATCGCCAGCCAGACGGTATCCTGGTCCGACGCGATCTGTGCGATCCACGGCGTGCCGCCCGGCCATGTTCCGCGCCTGGATAGCGCGATCGACGTCTACCACCCCGACGACCGCGCCCAGGTCGAACGGTTCGTCGGGCGGGCGCTCGCGACCGGCGAGGGGTTCGAGCACCGCGCACGCATCATCCGGCCCGATGGGACGCTGCGCCATGTCGCGTCGCGCGGACGCGCCGAGACGGCACCCGACGGCAGCATCGTCGGCCTGTTCGGCGTGTTCCAGGACGTGACCGACAGCGTGGCGGCCGATCGAGCGCTGGCCGAGACCCATCGCATGCTGACCATGGCGGAGGCCGTCGCGCACATGGGCCATTGGCGCGTGGAGCGACTGGGCGGCGAACATTTCTGGTCGGACGAGGTGTATCGCATCTACGGTTTCGACCGTGACATTCCCCCCACTTTCGAGCGTATGCTCCTTGCGTGTCATCCCGACGACCGGGCGTCCGTCGAACGCATCATCGCCGAAGCGGTCGCCAGGGGAGAGGGCTATTCCTTGCGCGCGCGCATCTTCCGGGCGGACGGCACGCTGGTCCACATTCTCGTCCGCGGAGAGATCGACCGCGATCCGCAAGGCAGGGTGATCGGGCTGTTCGGGATCGTCCAGGACATCAGCGAACAGGCCGAGGTGGAGGCGCTGCTGACCGAGCGCGAGGAACGCTTCCGGCTGATCACCGACCAGGCGAGCGACATGATCTCGCTGCACGGCGTGGACGGGCGGTATCTGTTCATGTCGCCTTCCTCGCAGCGGGTGCTGGGCTATGATCCGGCCGTGCTGCTGGGCAGGACCGCCACCGACCTCGCCCCGCCCGAGGACCATGCCCTGCTCCGGACCCATCACGACAGCTTGCTGAGCGGCGACCCCGATGCGGTATCGTCCGCGCGCTTCCGCCTGCGCCGGAGCGACGGGACGCTGGTCTGGATCGAGGCGGCGGCGCGCGTCGCCCGATATCGCGGGCAGACCTGCACCATTTCCGTGTCGCGCGACGTGACCGAGCAGGTCGAGACGGAACGGGCATTGCAGGCCGCGCGGGTCGAGGCCGAAGCGGCGGCGACCGCCAAATCATCCTTCCTGGCGACGATGAGCCACGAGATCCGCACACCCATGACCGGCGTGCTGGGCATGATCGAGCTGCTGCGCGGCGACCTGGAACCCGCCGAGCGCGAGCGCTTCTTCGGACGGCTGGAGCAATCGGCCAAGACTCTGATGACCGTGCTCGACGACGTGCTGGATTATTCGAAGATCGAATCGGGCAGTCTGGCCCTGGAACAGGCAAGCTTTCATCTGGAAGCCGCGGTGCGCGGCGTGGTCGACCTGTTCGCCGGGGCGGCTTCGCAAAAGGGGCTTTCGCTGGAGCTGGCGGGCCCGGCGACGGAGTCGTTCGTGCTCGGCGACGCCGCGCGGATCCAGCAGGTCCTGTCCAACCTCGTCGGCAACGCGATCAAGTTCACCGACACAGGCGGGATCACCGTCCGCTTGTCGGCTGTCCCGGACGATGGGGGATGCGTTCGCTGGCGTATCGCCGTGGCGGATACCGGTATCGGGGTCGACGCCGGGGCCAAGGACCAGCTGTTCGCCCCGTTCGTTCAGGCCGACCTGTCGACCACGCGACGGTTCGGCGGAACGGGGCTGGGGCTGGCGATCTGCAAGCGCCTGGTCACCGCCATGGACGGCACCATCGGCGTCGAACCCGCCCCGTGGGGATCGGTATTCTGGTTCGAGCTGCCGCTCGCCACGGGCGAAGGCCGGGCCGAGACGCCAGCGCCGTCGCTGCCCGTGGCCGGGAACTTCGCCCGCCAGCCGCTGCGCGTGCTGGTCGCCGAGGACAACGAGATCAACCAGCTCCTCGTCACCTCGTTGCTTCGCCGGCTCGGCCATGCCGTGGTCTGCGTCGCGAACGGCGCGTTGGCGGTCGAGCAGGCGGCAGGCGGATTGTTCGACGTCGTGCTGATGGACATGCAGATGCCGGTGATGGACGGAGTCGCGGCCACGCACGGGATCCGCCGGCTCGGCGGCCACGCAGGGGATGTCCCGATCATCGCCCTGACCGCCGATGCGCTGCCCGAGCGACGGCGTTTCTACGACAATATCGGCCTGAGCGGCTTTCTCGCCAAGCCCATCGACGTCGCGCTGCTCAAGAACCTGCTCGACGCGATCGTTCCGGCCGAGATCGTCGTGCCCGCGTTCTTGGACCCGACCCGGCTGGCTGAGCTGCGCGACGAGATGGGCGAAGAGCTGCTCGACATGCTCGTGGCGATGCTGACCCAGGAAGCCGCGACACGCCCCGATCTGATCCGGGCGCTCGTGGCGGCGGGCGATCTCGACGGGGCAAGGCGTGAGGCTCACGCCCTGCGCGGCGCGGCTGCGAATGTCGGCGCGACCCGCCTGGCCGTCGCTGCCGAAATGGTCGAGCATGCCCCTGACGGGGCGAGCTTGGAACGCCACCTTGCGAGCCTCGCCGATGCCGCCGACGCGCTGATCCATGCGCTACGGCCTAGCCCTGGTCGCGCGCGCAGCATGGAATCCCGGTGATGCTTCCGCAGGTCCTGATCATCGACGATGTCGCGCTGAACACCGTAATACTTCGGTCGATGGTCGAGAAGTTGCGACCGTGCGAGACGTTCTGCTTCACCCACGCGCCGCTCGCGCTGGACTGGTGCCGGGAACAGGCGCCCGACCTCATCCTGCTCGACTATGTCATGCCCGAGATGGACGGCCCGGCCTTTCTCGCCGCGCTGCGCGAGATCGATCACTGCCGTACGGTGCCCACGCTGGTCATCACCAGCGATACCGATCGCTCGAAGTTGCTGCTGGCGCTGGAAGCCGGCGCCAACGATTTCCTGCGCAAGCCGGTCGACCCCATCGAGTTCCGGGCGCGTGTCCGCAACGCGCTGGAACTCGGCACCGCGCTCACCCGGTTACGGCATCTGGCGACGATCGACGGCCTCACCGGGGTGCTCAACCGGCGCAGTTTCATGGCCAAGCTCGGCGACGAGCTCGATCGCGCCATGCGCTATGACGAGAGTTTCGCGGTGGCGCTGGTCGATATCGACCATTTCAAGCGGGTGAACGACCGTTTCGGTCATGCCGCCGGGGATGCCGCGCTGATCATCGTCGCCGACACGTGCCGCGATGTCCTGCGCCGTTCCGATTCGATCGGGCGCCTGGGGGGCGAGGAATTCGGCGTCCTGACGCCCGTCACCACGCTTGCGGGTGCGTGGCAGGCCGCCGAGCGCTTGCGGTCCGGTGTCGCGGGATGCGACCTGACGCACCTCGCGCCCGAGCTGACGCTGACGATCAGCGTCGGCATAGCGTTGGTCGACAGAGGCGAGGCACCCGAGGCGGTCCTCGCCCGCGCCGACGCGGCCCTATATCGCGCCAAGGCGGAGGGTCGCGACCGAGTTGTCGAGGCCGATCCGACGCTCCGCTAGTCGGCGCGGGGCCAGCCGGCGGCGTCCCAGGCCAGCCTTTGTATCTGCAGGGTGGGAACGCCGTTACGCTGGGTGTCATAGGCGTGATACACGATATGCTGGGCGTCGCCTTCGTCCAGGATCGCGACATGCCCGCGTCCGACGAAGCGGCCGCCCTCGCCCTGCCCCGATGCGAGAACGGGCGTGCCGCCGCCGTTCATCATCGCGCGTCCATCGCGGTCCATATAGGGCCCGGTGGGCGAGGACGCCCGGCCGACCACGGTGTTGTAGCTGCTCCGCGCGCCCTGGCAGCAGAAGTCGAACGACACGAACAGATAGTAGAATCCGCCCCGCCGGACGACGAACGGCGCTTCGACCGCGCCCGGGCTAGGGCGGGCGGCGAGGGGGCGGACCGGATCTCCGGCCAGGCGCAGCCCCGTCGCGGGATCGAGCCCGATCAGCTTGATGCCCGAGAAGAAGCTGCCAAAGACCATCCATGACCGCCCCTCCGCGTCGATGAAGACCATGGAGTCGATCGCGTTATAGTCATCGGCGGGGGACGAGCGGATCACCGGTCCCTTATCCACCCAGTTCGTCGCCGGCGCCCCCGCGTCCAGCGCCGAAGCGGTGGCGAGCCCGATCGCCGAGCGATTGCTGCCGAACGTCGAGACGGAGTAATATAGCCGATATTCGTTTCCGTGGCGCACGATGTCGGGCGCCCACATTCCGGCGGCGTTGGGCACCGCCTCGGCCGTCCAGGCGGGAAGCTGGCGGAAACTCGCGCCGCGAAACCGCCATGCGGCAAGATCGGTGGAGGTGCGCAGCGCCAGCAACCCTTCGGCGTCGCCGTTATTGCCGGTCGCGAACAGGTAATAGGTGCCGTTGTCCTTCAGGATCGCCGGGTCGTGAACGGGGGCGGTCGCGCCCGTCAGAACCAACGGTCCGGGTGACGGGCCCGGCGAGGGCGACGGGGACGGCGCGGGCGTCGGGGTTGCGACCGGCGCCTGGTTCGCGTCGCTCGTGGTCGCGCCGCCATCATCCCCGCCGCATCCGGCAAGGCCCAGCAGCATCAGCCAGGGAAGCACCCGGCGCGCGGCCGACAGGCCGGCGCGGCCGACCGGGCGCGTGTTCGCGAACTCGGCTGCGCCCCGAGGGCCGAACGGCAACTCGACCAGCCCCGGACGGGCCAGGTTGCGGTCGAGCCCGGCGGTCGGGCGCCTGCCGGTTGCCCCGGACGGGATGAACCGGAAACCCGAGCGGTATGTCACTCCCCGAGACGGGTCCGTCATCATCGAAGGCCGCATGTCGCTCCGCCAACCTCCCGGATGCGTCGAAGGGATGTATTCACGAACATATAGTCCGACAAATCAGCACCCGGCAAGTGCCCGAGGACGGCGGCGTCCGAACCGTGCCTTCAGGATCCGGTGCGATCCATCGCGCTGCGCGTGTCCTCCAGCGCGAGATCGACCAGAAGGCGCATGGCGCTCTCGGCCGCCACCCCGTCGCCCGCCGCGATCGCCGCGTACACGCGGACATGGTCGGGGATCGGGTTGCGGGGCAGGGCGCGCGCGCGCTGCTTGAACTTGGTGGTCCAGCTCACCGCCGCCCCGATCGACGCGCCGAGCACCACCAGCGCATCGTTGCGGGTGGCCTGGAGAATGGCGTCGTGGAAATCGCGATCGGCGGCGCGGCCCGCCTCGGTCGCTAGCGTATGCCGCCGCATCAGCGTCAGCGCCTCCTTCATCAGGCGAAGATCGGCCCGGTCGCGGCGCTCGGCGGCGAGCCGCGAGGCCGACGGCTCGATGATGGCGCGCAGCTCGAACAGGCTGCGCACGAGCTGGATGTCCGGCTCGCCGGTGAAGGCCCAGGCGAGCACGTCGGGGTCGAGCAGGTTCCAGCGGTTCCGCGGCAGGACGCGGGTGCCGGCCTTGGGGCGGCTCTCGACCAGCCCCTTGGCGGTGAGCACCTGCACGGCCTCGCGATAGGCGCTGCGCGACACGTCCAGGGCTTCGGAAAAGGCGACCTCGCCGGACAGGGTGTCGCCCGGCCGGAACTCGCCCGACAGGATCGCGACCCCGAGCTTGTGGGCAATCGCGCCGCGCAGCCGCCGCCCGGTGCCGCGCGGGATGCGCGGGGGTGAGGAGGTCGCCGCCGCTCCGTCGAGCTGTTCGGCCTCCGCGTGGCCGCTGGTCGGAAACCCTGTCACGCCCTGGGGCCTATCAGCGTCGGCGACCGTTCGGAACGGCAAAGATCGAGCCTCCGGCACCCGCTGTCCCCCGCTGAACCGCCACCGGCAAAATTCCTCTTTCCAGCGGCCATGGTCTACGTATATCTACTCGGACAAATACGGGAAGCGTCTCGACGCGCGAAACCCGGATCAGCAAAGGGGAGAGTGAATATGCGCCACCGTTCGGCGACCATGGGTCGGGTCTCATCGACCGTTCTGGCGATCATGCTCGCCGCCCCCGCCGCCGCGCAGACCGCGCAGGAATCGCCCGAATCGACGGTCGCCGCGCAGCCGACCACCGCCGATCCCGCCGCGGCCTCCGACCAGCCGGCGACCACGACCCAGAACGAGGAAGGCGAGGAGATCATCGTCACGGGCGTCCGCGCCAGCCTTCAGGGCGCGCAGGCGATCAAGCGCAACGCGACCCAGGTGGTCGACTCGATCGTGGCCGAGGACATCGGCAAGCTGCCCGACAACACCGTGTCCGACGCGCTCCAGCGCGTGACGGGCATCCAGGTTTACCGCGGCGGCGGCGAGGTCAACGCCGTGCTCGTGCGCGGGCTGCCCAACGTCCAGACGCTGATCAACGGGCGCGAAGCGTTCACCGGCGTCCTTCGCGGGGTCGCGCTCCAGGATATCCCGGCGGAGCTGGTCGCGGGCGTCGACGTGTACAAGACGACCACGCCCGACCAGATCGAGGGCAGCGTTTCCGGCGCGATCGATATCCGCCTGCGTCGCCCGTTCGATTTCGACGGGCTGCAGGTCGCGGGCGGCGCGCGGGCCTTCTACAGCGACAATCGCAACAAGTGGAGCTACGTGACCAGCGGGTTGGTCAGCAATCGCTGGGAGTCCGCCAGCGGGGCCGAGTTCGGCGTCCTGATCGGCGCGTCCTACAATGATCGCAAGTATCAGGATCAGACGGCGTTCAATTTCGGGTTCAGTCCCCTGAGCGCCACCAATCCCACGCTGATTCCCGACACCGTCGGCGGGCTCGTCACGGACGGCGATCGCCAGCGGCCGGCCGTGAACGTCTCGCTCCAGTACAAGCCGACCCCCGACCTGGAGTTCTACGCCGACGGTCTGTTCACCGGTTATCGGCAGGATTACGATGTGAATTTCTTCGTCGGTCTGCCCAAGGCCGGCGCGGTGACGGTCAACACGGTACAGGACGGCACTGCGACCATACCCGGCGCTCCCGCGCGACCGGTCGCCAGCACGATCACGACCCGCGACAATTTCACGATCACCAGCAAGCAGGCGTTCAGCCAGAAGACCGACGGGTATCAAGCAAACATCGGAACACGCTTCACGGCGGGGCCGGCGCTGCTGTCCGCCGAGCTCACCTACAATAAGAGCAAGGTGCGCAGCCGGGCGCTGATCGTCGACACCGCCTTCGTGGTGCCCCGGATCGACTATGCCTTCGATGTCGGAGGCACGCCGTCGATCGCGTTCAACGGCTTCGACGTTACCGACGGAAACAATCTGAACCTGCTCACGCTGTTCGACAACCGCGATGCGTCCAACAGCGAGCAATATGCCGGTAAGGCCGACCTGCTCTACACGTTCGAGAACGGTGGTTTTCTGCGCAACTTCAAGGTCGGCGCACGCTATGCGAGGCGGACGGGCGACTCGGGCAGCGCGCAAAGCGGGGCGCTCGGCCTTGGTTTCCTGCCGCAGACAGGCTTCCCGGGATTGGTCTCCAACGCGCCCGACGACATCATTCGCGGCAAGTTGGGCGTCGATGGTTTCGCGCTGACGAGCCGAAGCTTTATCGACGAGAACGCGGACCAGCTGCGCGCTCTCGCGGGCCGGCCCGCTGGCGATCCGGCCTTCGATCCCAACCGCACCTTCTCGCTGCGTGAGACCGTTTATGCCGCTTATGGGCAGATCGGGTTCGGGACAGAAGGCGGCGCGCTGGAGGGCACGGCCGGCGTGCGCCTGGTCAATACCGTCACCAGTCTGAACGCTGTCCAGTTGACCATCATCCCGCCGGCCGCGCCCGTCGCCACGCCCATCCAGGGGCGGCGCAACGAGTTGAACATCCTACCCAGTGCGACGTTGAAGATACGGCCCGTGGAGGACGTGATCCTGCGACTGGTCGCGGGCAAGCAGATCTTCCGGCCGCAGTTCACCGATCTGAATCCCGCCATTGCGGTGACGTTGACGGGAATCACCGGCGGAACCAGCTCGATCGGCACGGGCAACGGCGGCAATGCCAATCTGGCAGCGGTCGAGTCCGACAATTTCGACGCGACCGCCGAGTGGTATTTCTCGAACACCGGTTCGCTGACGATCGCGGGCTTTTACAAGAAGCTCAACAATTACATCCAGTCGGAAGCTTTGCCCGAGGCCGTGCCGGGGTTCACAGGCGCCATTCTGGTTACACGCCCACAGAATTCCGGATCGGGCGAGCTGAAGGGTGTCGAGGTCGCGGGTACTCAGTTTCTCGACTTCCTTCCCGGCGCTCTCAGTGGCTTTGGCGGGCAGGCGAGCTTCACCTATGCGAGCGGCTTCCTCCGGGATGCCGCCGGGCTAAAGCGCGCGATCACGCCCTTGTCGAAATATTCGTACAATCTGGTCGGCATCTACGAGAAATACGGGTTTTCGGCGCGACTGGCGTATAACTGGCGAAGCAACTACACCGATAGCTTCTCCGCGGTCGTGCCGGGTGGACGGGTTATCGCCAGGTCGCTGAGCTTCCTCGACTTCTCGGCCAGCTATGCGGTCACGGAGAACATCACCCTGACGGTGGACGCGACCAATCTGCTCGACGAAACCTATCAGGATTATTTTGGACCGGGCAGCATCACACCGCGCGACACGCGCGAGTTCGACCGCACCTTCGGTGCCGGCGTACGCTTCCGGTTCTGACAAGGAGGGGACGATATGAGCATCGGGGTGAGTCTGGCGCGTGCGGTCTGTCTCGCCCTGGTGCTCGGGTCCGTCGGCGCGGGTGCGCAGGTCCCGGCTTCCGTCCCCGGAGTAGCCGATCGCATGACGGGCGACGTGTCGCCCGTCCACGACCCGGCGATCATCAAGCAGGGCGACACCTATTACGTCTTCAGCACCACCAGCCAGACGAACCAGCCGCCGGGGCTGATCCATATCCGCACGTCCAAGGACCTGTCGACCTGGAAGACGACAGGGGCGGTGTTCACGGCCATTCCCGATTGGGCCAAGCGCGAGATTTCGGGGACCAAGGGGCTATGGGCGCCCGACATCTCCTATGCGAACGGACAGTATCGGCTATATTATTCGATCTCGACCTTCGGCAGCAATCATTCGGCGATCGGGCTGGCGACGACGCCCACGCTCGATCCGACCGCGCCCGGCTATGGCTGGACCGACCAGGGCGCGGTGATCGTGTCGCCGCGCGGGGGCGATTACAACGCGATCGATCCGAACGCCTTTACGGATACGGACGGCAAGGCGTGGCTGACCTTCGGCAGCTTCTGGACGGGGATCAAGATGATCCGGCTCGATCCCGCGACGGGCAAGGCGCTGGCCGGCGACAAGACGGTCCATTCGCTGGCGCGGCGGCCGAATCCGGGCGCGATCGAGGCGCCGTTCCTCACGAAACGCGGCGACTTCTATTATCTGTTCGCGTCGAACGATTTCTGCTGCCGGGGGGCGAACAGCAGCTATTATACCGTGGTGGGCCGGGCCAAGGCGGTGACCGGACCCTATCTGGATTATGACGGAAAGCCGATGATGGACGGATACGGCCAGATCGTCCTCCATGGTCAGCTCGACAAGACCAAGCGCTGGCGCGGTCCCGGACACCCCGCGCTGCTGAACGATGGCGGGCGCGAATATATCGTCTATCACGCTTATGACGCCCGCAACAAAGGGGTGCCGACCTTGCGGATCCAGTCCATGGGGTGGACCGCCGATGGCTGGCCGGTCGCGCGGCCGTGACCGCGAACCTGTTCGACGATATGCCCCAATCGACTTTGAAGGACGGATCATGATCCACTCCCGACGTAGTTTCATCGCCGGCCTCGCCGCGAGCGCGACCGTGCCGGCGCTCGTTCGGGCGGCCCCGCGCGGCCGGGCGAGCAATCCGCTCGTCCGCCAGCGCGCCGATGCGCAGATCTTCCGCCACACCGACGGCTGGTATTACATGACCGGATCGGTGCCCGAATATGACCGGCTGGTGCTGCGCCGCGCGCGCACGCTGGCAGGGCTGACCACCGCGCGCGAGGCCGTTTTGTGGCGCCACCTCGCGACCGGTCCGATGTCGGGTTTCATCTGGGCGCCCGAGCTGCATCTGATCGACGGACGCTGGATCATGTATTTCGCCGCCGGGCCCAGCGGCGGGGGCGAGGACGTGTTCCGCATCCGCACCTATGCCGTCGTCTGCGACGGCGCGAATCCGATGACCGGCAAATGGTCGGTGCTCGGGCAGCTCCAGACGCCTTGGGACAGCTTCAACCTGGACTCGACCGTCTTCGTCCACCGGGGCACCCGCTACATGCTCTGGGCCCAGCGCGAGCCGGGGATCGACACGAATTCCAACCTGTATATCGCGCCCCTGGCGACGCCGTTGACGCTGGGCGCCAAGCCCACGCGGCTGTCGGTCCCCACGCTCGACTGGGAGGTCCGGGGGTTCAAGGTGAACGAGGGCGCCGCGCCCCTGGTGCGCAACGGCCGTGTGTTCATGACCTATTCGGCCAGCGCCACCGACGCCCGTTATTGCATGGGCATGCTGACCGCGCGCGACGATGCCGATCTGATGGACCCGGCGGTCTGGACCAAGTCGCCCGTGCCCGTGTTCAAATCCTCGCCCAAGAACGGCGTCTGGGGGCCGGGGCATAACAGCTTCACCGTCGACGAGCGCGGGCGCGACATCCTGGTCTATCACGCGCGCGATTATCAGAAGATCACCGGCGACCCGCTCTTCGATCCGAACCGCCACACCCGTGTGCAGCATTTCCGCTATCGGCCGGACGGAACGCCCGATTTCGGCGAGCCCGTGCGGAACGGTCCGCTGATCTGACGGCGATCCGCGCAACGGCGGAGCAAGCGTTCAAGCCGCGCGGGGCGCGACGCCCCTTCCTACCTCTTCGTCATGGAACCGGCCCCGGAACCACCGGCCCCGCCGTTGCCGTCGCCGTCGCTACCGCCTCCAGCCCGTCCAGCGCCCGCCGCGCCTCCACATAGCGCCGTGCCGCCGCCATCCAGTTCCCCGCGCGCGCCGCGCCGGGCAACGTCCGCGTCTCGATCAGCGCCGCTTCCACTTGCCCCCCGTCGAGCAGCCGCCGCGCGCGCGCGAAGCGTTCGACGGGCATTGCGCGGGGCGCATCGGCGCGGCGGAGCACCACCAGGTTGCCGATCTCGCGCCGGAACGCGCGCCATATACCCTGGCGCGCGCCCGTCTGAAGCTCGGGCGCGATCGCGTCGAGGCCGAGGCGCAGATCCTCCAGCGTCACCGGGGCCCGCGCGGCGGCCGTCACCACCGCCACCGCGCGGGGATCGATGGCGCCGAAGCGCCGGCGAAGCTGGTCCTCGACCGGGCCCAGGGGGACGCCGCGATCGAGCAGGCGCCGCGCGGCGACCGCGACGAGCAGGGCTTCCGCCCGCCCGGCCTGCGCGCCCGCCGTCACGGCGTCGCCGGTGATCGCCGCGATACGCGCCTCTAGCGCCACGAGCTGCGCGGACAGGGCGGCCTCGCGCGCGGTCAGCGTGGCCAGGTCGGCGGCGGGCATCGCCGCCGCCGCGCGGGAAGGCTGCGGCGCGGTCGGCGCGGCGGGCTGGACCACCGAAACGGGCGCGCGATCGGGCGCGAACCAGCCATAGCGCTTTCCCGCCCAGGCCGCGACGGCGAGCCCCGCCAGGAAGGTCAGGACGAAAAGAAGGCCGATGATGCCGAACCGGGGGCGCGAGCGCGTGTCGACCGGCGAGCTATAGTCCATCCCGTCGCTTATCCCCGCCCGGTTCGTCCCCGTCAATCGGCCGTCCGGGCCACGAGGTCGAGCAGCGCGGCGTCGGTCGGCCTGTCCGCCGCGACGGCCCGGCGCCAGTCCTGGCCGGCCGCGTCCAGGACCGCGTGACCAAGCGCGGCCAGCGCGATCGAGTCGCGGGCCGTCGCGTCACGGTCGACGAGCATGGCCAGCCGTCGCGCCGCGCGGGGCGAGTGGAGAAGCGCGGTCCAGCCCTCGGCCAGGATGCCCGTCGCGCCGGCCGCGATCGGGAGCGGATCGGTGGCATAGACGGACAGCGCGGTGACGCCGGGCGCATCCGGCATCCGATCGCGCCCGGCAAGGTGGAGCAGGCGGGTCAGGCCCATCGAATCAGCAAGCGAAACGGCGGTCGCGACGCCGCCCTCGCCCGTCGCCACGACCGACAATCCCGCCGCGCGGGCCGTTCTCGCCGTGGCCTCGCCGACCGCCACGACCGGCAATCGTCGCAGCGGCTCCAGCCCCGGCCCCGCATGGCGCACCGCCGCCGCGCTCGTCAGGAGCAGCGCGTCGAAGCCGTCCGGGTCGGGCGGGCTCCAGGCGAGCGGACCCAGTTCGAACAGCGGCAGTCGCATGACGTCGAACCCGCGCGCGGCCGCGCGTTCGGCGGTTCTCGCATTTCCGGGTTCGGGGCGGAGAACCGCGACGCGCTTCCCGCTTCCGGCGGTCACGCCGCGAACAGGCGCCGGATCGCGGGCGACGCGCGCGCGAGCAGGTCGGTGGCGAGCGCGGCGCCCAATTCCGGCCCGGTGCCGCCGGCGACGCCGTTCACCTCCTCCTCGCCATTCTCCGCGATCAAGGAAGCGCGCAGGTGCAATGTCGTGCCCGCCAGGCTGGCGAGCGCGGCGACCGGGGAACGGCAGTCGGCGCCGAGCGCGGCCAGCAGCGCACGTTCGACGAGCACGCACCGATGCGTGTCGGGGTGGTCGATCGCGGTCACGATCGCGATCGCCCGCGCATCCTCGGCGCGCACCTCGATCCCGACCGCGCCCTGGGCCGGGGCGGGGAGCATGATGTCGGTCGAGATCGCCGTGCCGACCTCCGGACGGCCGAGCCGATCGAGCCCCGCCGCCGCCAGCATCGTCGCATCGACCTCGCCCGCCGCGAGCTTGGCGAGGCGCGTGTCGACATTGCCGCGGATCGACACGATCCTGAGGTCGGGGCGCAGCCGCAGCAACTGCGCGCGGCGGCGGGGCGAGCTGGTGCCGACCGTCGCGCCGCGCGGGATCGCGTTGATCGATTCCGCCCCGATCAGCCGGTCGCGCACATCGGCGCGGGGCAGGGTGGCGGCGATCAGCAGGCTGGCGGGGCGGACGGTCTCGACATCCTTCATCGAGTGGACGCAGGCATCGATCTCGCCCGCCAGCAAGGCGCGGTCGAGCTCGCGCGTCCACAGCGCCTTGCCGCCGATCTCGGCGAGCGGGCGGTCCTGGACGCGGTCGCCGGTGGTGCGGATGACGACCGTCTCGATCTGGGCGGGCGACCAGCCATGCGCCGCGATCAGCGCATCGGCGACCATCCGCGCCTGGGTGAGCGCAAGCGGCGAGCCGCGGGTGCCGAGGCGGAATGGGGTCATGCGCGGAGCTTAGGCCCGCCAGCCCGCCTTCGACAAGCCAGGTGCGGGACGATAAGGGTCGGACCATGATCGTGCTCGGCCTGGAATCCTCCTGCGACGAAACCGCCGCCGCGCTCGTCACCGGCGACCGCCGGGTGCTGGCGCACCGGCTGGCGGGGCAGGAGGCGGCGCACCGCCCCTATGGCGGCGTGGTGCCCGAGATCGCGGCGCGCGCGCATGTGGAGGCGCTGGAGCCGCTGATCGTCGCGGCGCTCGCCGATGCGGGGCTGACGCTGCGCGATGTCGACGCGGTCGCCGCGACGGCGGGGCCGGGGCTGATCGGGGGGGTGATGGTCGGGCTGGTGACGGGCAAGGCGCTGGCCCATGCGGTCGGCAGGCCGCTGGTCGCGGTCAACCATCTGGAGGGCCACGCGCTGTCGCCGCGGCTGGTCGATGCGGCGCTCGACTTCCCTTATCTGCTGCTGCTCGTCTCGGGCGGCCATTGCCAATTGCTCCGTGTCGAGGGGGTGGGGCGGTATCGCCGGCTGGCGACGACGATCGACGATGCGGTGGGCGAGGCGTTCGACAAGACCGCCAAGATATTGGGGCTGGGCTTTCCCGGCGGTCCGGCGGTCGAGCGGGCGGCCCTCGCCGGCGATCCCCTTGCGGTGCCGCTGCCCCGCCCGCTCAGGGGCTCGGCCGAACCGCATTTCTCCTTCGCCGGGCTGAAAAGCGCGGTGGCGCGGGCCGCCGGGCAGCATAGGCCCGAGGATCTGGCGGCGTCCTTCCAGGCGGCGGTGGTCGACTGCCTGCTCGACCGTACCGCCCGCGCCCTCGACGCCTCGCCGGGGGTGACCGCGCTGGTGGTCGCGGGCGGGGTCGCGGCGAATGGGGCGGTGCGAAGCGCGCTTCAGGCGCTGGCGCGCGCGCGCGACCTGCCCTTCGTCGCGCCGCCGGGGTGGCTGTGCACCGACAATGCGGCGATGATCGCCTGGGCGGGTGCGGAACGCTTCGCGGCGGGCCTGGTGGACCCGCTCGATACGCCGGCCCGCGCGCGCTGGCCCCTCGATCCCGGCGCCGAGCCGGTGCGCGGCGCGGGGGTGAAGGCATGAGGATAGGCCCATGAAGATCGGAGTCATCGGCGGGGGCGCCTGGGGCACCGCGCTGGCGCAGGTCGCGGCGCGCGGCGGGGCCGAGCCGGTGCTGCTCTGGGCGCGCGAGCCCGAGGTGGTGGCGGGTATCAACGACGCGCATCTGAACGGCGCCTTCCTGCCCGGTGTGCCGCTGGCGGCGTCGATCCGCGCGACGGGATCGCTCGACGAGTTGACCGGATGCGACGCGCTGCTGGTGGTGGCGCCCGCGCAGCATGTGCGCGGCGTGCTGGCGGCGCTGCCGGGCGGGAACGCGCCGCTGGTGCTGTGCGCCAAGGGTATCGAGGCGGGGACCAAGCTGCTCGTCGGCGAGGTCGCGCGCGTGGTCAGGCCCGGCTCGCCGGTCGCGGTGCTGTCCGGTCCCACTTTCGCGCATGAGGTCGCGGCCGGCCTGCCGACCGCGGTGACGCTCGCCTGCGCCGACGAGGGTTTGCGCGCGGCGCTGGGCGCGCGGCTCGCCTCGCCCAGCTTCCGGCCCTATGCGTCGGAGGACGTGGTCGGCGCGGAGATCGGCGGGGCGGTGAAGAACGTGCTCGCGGTCGCGTGCGGCGTCGTCGAGGGCGCCGGGCTGGGCCAGAATGCGCGCGCGGCGGTGATCGCGCGGGGTTTCGCCGAGATGACGCGCTTCGGCTTGGCGCGCGGCGCCAGGGCCGCGACGTTGAGCGGGCTGTCGGGGCTGGGCGATCTGGTGCTGACCTGTTCGTCGGCCAGCTCGCGCAATTTCTCGCTGGGCGTGGGGCTCGGCCGGGGCGGCGTCGCGGCCGATCTGCTCGCCGACCGGCGCACCGTCGCCGAAGGCGCGTTCACCGCGCCCGTGCTCGCCGAGGCGGCGCGCGACGCCGGCGTCGACATGCCGGTGACGGACGCGGTTGTGCGCCTGCTGGCTGGCGAGGACGTGCGCGCGGTGGTCGAGGCGCTGCTCGCCCGCCCGCTCCGGGATGAAGGATAGCGTCTGACGACCTCGGGTTCACCCGCCCGCCGTTCGTCCTAAGTAGGGGCTGAGCTTGTCGAAGT
>NZ_DASVRV010000035.1:0-6240 GCF_036388435.1 Sphingomonas sp. | reverse complement strand
TACCCCCCGGGACGCGATGAAACAACACAAACGCCCGTCCGGTTGATCGGCGCCGGTCCTCCGCCTACAGCGCGGACCAGAAAAAACCTCCAGCCAAGGAAGCTCCAGCCACATGGCCAAGATTAAAGTGAACACCCCGCTCGTCGAGCTCGACGGCGACGAGATGACCCGCATCATCTGGCAATGGATCCGCGAACGGCTGATCCAGCCCTATCTCGATATCGACCTCCTCTATTTCGACCTCGGCATGGAGAATCGCGACGCGACCGACGACCGCGTGACGGTCGAGTCCGCCGAGGCGATCAAGAAGCACGGCGTCGGAGTCAAATGCGCGACGATCACGCCGGACGAGGCGAGGGTCGAGGAGTTCGGCCTCAAGAAGATGTGGAAGTCGCCCAACGGCACGATCCGCAACATCCTGGGCGGTGTCGTCTTCCGCGAACCGATCGTGATCGAGAATGTCCCGCGGCTGATCCCCGGCTGGACCGACCCGATCGTCGTCGGCCGCCACGCCTTCGGCGACCAGTATAAGGCGACCGACTTCCGGGTCCCCGGTCCGGGCAAGCTGACCATCAAATGGCAGGGCGAGGACGGCGAGGTGATCGAACATGAAGTGTTCGACTTCCCGTCGTCGGGCGTCGCGATGGGCATGTACAATCTCGACGATTCGATCCGCGATTTCGCCCGCGCCTGCTTCAATTACGGCCTCGGCCGCGGCTGGCCGGTCTATCTCTCGACCAAGAATACGATCCTCAAGGCCTATGACGGCCGCTTCAAGGATCTGTTCGCCGAGGTGTTCGAGGCCGAGTTCGCGGGCGACTTCAAGGCGGCCGGGATCGTCTACGAGCACCGGCTGATCGACGATATGGTCGCCTCCGCGCTGAAATGGAGCGGCGAGTTCGTGTGGGCGTGCAAGAATTACGACGGCGACGTCCAGTCGGACCAGGTCGCGCAAGGGTTCGGATCGCTGGGGCTCATGACGTCGGTGCTGATGACGCCCGACGGCAAGACGATCGAGGCGGAGGCCGCGCACGGCACCGTGACGCGCCATTATCGCCAGCATCAGCAGGGCAAGGCGACCTCGACCAACCCGATCGCGTCGATCTTCGCCTGGACCGGCGGGCTGAAATATCGCGGCAAGTTTGACGACACACCGGACGTGACCCGCTTTGCCGAGACGCTGGAGCGCGTTTGCGTCGAAACGGTCGAGCAGGGCGCGATGACCAAGGACCTGGCGATCCTGATCGGCCCCGATCAGCCCTGGATGACGACGGAGCAGTTTTTCGAAGCGGTGCGGGCGAATCTGGAAGGGAAGATGGCGAGCTGGGCGTAAAAACCTGACATGGGCGGGGCGGAGCGGCTACCGTCCCGCCCATGGCGATCACGATCGAGAATGAAGGACTGAGCGACGCGCTGGTGATCCTGGGCGCGGCGGGGCTGGTCATACCGGCATTCGCGCGGTTTCGCGTGAGCCCGGTGATCGGTTTCATCCTGGTCGGGCTGCTTGTTGGTCCGTCGGGGCTCGGCGCCTGGGTCGAGCGCTATCCCTGGCTCTATTATTTCACCATCTCGAACCGCGAAGGCGTGGAGCCGTTCGCGGAGTTCGGCATCATCCTGCTGCTGTTCACCATCGGGCTGGAGCTGAGTTTCCGGCGCCTGTGGACGATGCGCGCGCAGGTGTTCGGGACGGGCGCAGCCGAGCTGCTGGGGTCGGCCGCGATCATCGGCGTCGGGTTGCATGTGCTGGGGCAGGACTGGCCGGGGGCGATCGGGCTGGGGCTGGCGCTCGCACTGTCGTCGACGGCGCTGGTTCTGCCGCTGTCGGGAACCACGGGCGCGGTCGGGCGCGGGGCGTTCGCGATGCTGTTGTTCGAGGATCTGGCGCTGGTGCCGATCATCTTCGCGCTGGGCGCCATGGCGCCCAGCAGCACGGGCGGCTGGGAGGTCGCGGCCGGCGTGGCGATCCGCGGCGGGCTGACCGTGGTCGCGATCTTCCTGCTCGGCCGCATTGCCCTGCCGCCACTCTTCGCCCAGGCGGCGCGGACCAAAAGCCCCGAGCTGTTCCTGGCGGCGTCGCTGCTGGTCGTCATCGTCGCGAGCGTGGCGACGACGGCGGCCGGGCTGTCGCCGATCGTCGGCGCCCTCGTCGCCGGGCTGCTGATCGCGGAAACCGAATATCGGTCCGAGGTCGAAGTGGTGATCGCGCCGTTTAAGGGGCTGGCCCTGGGCGTGTTCCTGCTCACCGTGGGCATGAGCCTAGACCTGCGGCTGGTCGCGGCGAACTGGCCGGCGCTGCTTGGCGCGCTGATCGGGGTGGTCGCGGCCAAGGCGGTGGTGACCTTTCTCCTGTTGCGCGTCGCCAATGCGCGACGCGGGGTGGCGGCGGAGACGGGATTGCTGATGGGCAGCCCGTCCGAGACGACGCTGATCGTGCTGGCCGCGGCACTCGCCGCAGGGCTGATCCTGCCCTCGACGGCGAGTTTCTGGCAGACGGTGACCGCGATCGGCCTGACGCTGACTCCTCTCCTGGCCAAGGCGGGCCGCGCCGTCTCGCGCGCGATGGAGCCGGCCGGGGACATGGGCGAGACGGCGATCGGGCCCGAGGGGCCGGGCACCGTCATCATCGGCTTCGGCCGGGTCGGGCGGATGGTCGCCGACATGCTGCGCGTACACGGCCAATCCTTCATCGCGGTCGAGGCGGATATCGACGCGATCGGCGAGGCGAGGCGTGCCGGTTACCCGATGCTGTTCGGGGATGCGGGACGGCTGGAGCTGATCGAGCGGCTGAACCTGGGGGCAGCGCGCGCGCTGATCCTCACCATGGACGATCCGGTGCTGACGGTCCGGGTCACGCGCCAGGTGCGCGCGCTGGCGCCCGCCCTCCCCATCATCGCCCGCGCGCGCGACGCGGACCATGCGGCGGAGCTGTACCGGGCGGGGGTGACCGACGCGGTGCCCGAGACGCTCGAAAGCTCGCTCCAGCTGTCGGAGGCGGTGCTGGTCGATCTGGGGGTCGCTATGGGGCCGGTGATCGCGTCGATCCACGAGAAGCGCGACGAACTTCGCCAGGCGATCCGCCGCGATGCGGCGCTGGAGCGCGACCCTCGTATCCGGCGGGTCCGTGGCCGGGGCGAGATGGGCTGAGATGCGGGTGGGAACCGCAGGCGGTGCCACCTCGTTTTCATAACGCAACTGTAAGGAGTAGCACCATGACCATTTTCGGACGCGCCGCTTTCGGCGCTCTCCTGCTCACCCCCGTCGCGCTCCAGGCGCAGACCGCCCCGGCAACGCCCGCGCAGGCGGCAGCCGCGGCGACGCCCACCGTGGGCGCCACGATCTACGACTCGGCCGGCGTATCGGTGGGCACGATCGATCAGGTCACCCCACAGGCGGTGGTCGTGTCGGTAGACGCGGCCAAGGTCAGCCTGCCGCCCGCGTCGATCGGATCGGGTCCCAAGGGGCTGACCATTGCGTTGACCCGCGCGCAGGTCGTCGCGGCGGCGCAGCAGGCTCAGGCCGGTGCGCAGCAGCAGCTTAAGGCGCAGCTGACGCCGGGCGCGACGGTACGCGGCGCCGGCGGCGCTTCGGTCGGCACCGTCAAATCGGCTGATGCGCAGTTCGTGACGCTGACCACGGCCAAGGGCGATGTGCAGTTGCCGATGAGTGGATTCGGCATGGGCCCGAACGGCCCGGTGATCGGCATGACGGCGGCACAGCTCGACGCCGCGGTGACCCAGGCAGGCGGCACGGCGGCGAGCCCCGACGTGGCAGCCGACCCGGAAGCAGCGGCGCCCGCCGCCGAGGCGACGACGACCAGTACCGAAACCACGACCAAGACGACCACCAGGCGCCGTCCGCGCTGAAACCGTTGGTAAGCATGGAGGAGGGTCAGGACCGCGAGGTGCCGACCCTCCTTCATGTCCGGCGAGCTAGGCAGTAGCCGGCGCTTCTTCCAATGCTGCACGCACTGCGGCTACCGCCTCCGCGGCCTTGGCTGCGTCGGGCCCGCCGCCCTGGGCCATGTCGGGGCGCCCGCCCCCGCCCTGGCCGCCCAATATGGCCACGGCCCGGCGGAGCAGGTCGACCGCGTTGAACCGATCCACCAGATCGCCGGTCACGCCGACCGCGACCGAGGCGCGGCCATCGGTGGTCGCGACGAGCACCGCGACCCCCGATCCGAGCCGGGCCTTGGCTTCGTCCACCGCCCCGCGCAGGCCTTTGGCCTCGAAGCCGTCGAGCACTTGGCCGATGAACGCCACACCCGCGACCTCTTCGGGGCCGCTCGGCTCGCCACCCGCGCTGCCGCCCAGGACGAGGGCGCGCTTCGCCTCGGCAAGCTCGCGTTCGAGGCGACGACGGTCGTCGAGGAGCGCCGCGATACGCGCAGGCACCTCGTCGGGGGTGGATTTGAGGGCGGCGGCGGCCTCGCGCAGCTTCTCGTCGCGCGCGTTCAGATAGGCGCGGGCGGCCTCTCCGGTCAGCGCCTCGACCCGGCGGACGCCCGACGAGACGGCCGACTCGCCGACCAGCTTGAACAGGCCGATGTCGCCGAGTGCCGCGACATGGGTCCCGCCGCATAGTTCGACCGAGTAGCGGCCCTCGTCGGTGCCCATCGATACGACGCGAACCTCGTCGCCATATTTCTCGCCGAACAGCGCCATCGCCCCCTCGGCGATCGCCTCGTCGGGGGTCATCAGCCGCGTCGACACGGGCGTGTTGGCGCGGACCTGCGCGTTCACATCGGCTTCGACCCGCGCGAGGTCGGCGGGCGACATGGCGCTGGGATGCGACACGTCGAAACGGAGCCGATCGGGCGCGACCAGCGAGCCCTTTTGCGCGACGTGACTGCCGAGCCGCTCGCGCAAGGCGGCGTGGAGGAGATGGGTGGCCGAGTGATTGCCCCGGATCGCGGCGCGGCGGCCATGATCGACGCGCAGCTTGACCGGATCGCCGATCGCGACCGCGCCCTGGTCGATGCGGGCATGATGGACGAACAGCCGGCCGAGCTGCTTCGAGGTGTCGGTCACGACGGCACGCAGGCCGTCGCCCAGGAGCTCGCCCGTGTCGCCGACCTGCCCGCCGCTCTCGGCGTAGAAGGGCGTCTGATTGGTGACGATCATCACCTCGTCGCCCGCAGCGGCGCGGTCGGTGCGGGCGCCGTCCCTGACGATCGCGACGACGGCCCCCTCGCCTTCCTCGGCCGCATAGCCGGTGAATTCGGTCCCGCCGGCTTCTTCGACGATGTCGAACCACAGATCGTCCGACGCCTTGGCGCCCGACCCCTTCCAGGCGGCGCGGGCGGCGCGCTTCTGTTCGGCCATGGCGGTGTCGAAGCCGGCGCGGTCGACCTGGAGGTCCTGCGCGCGCAACGCGTCTTCCGTCAGATCATAGGGGAAGCCGAACGTGTCGTAGAGACGGAACGCGGTCTCGCCGCTCAGCGTATCGCCGGGCTTCATCGACGCGGTCGCCTCGTCGAGCAGCTTGAGGCCGCGGTCGAGCGTCTGGCGGAAGCGCGTCTCCTCCTGGCGCAGCGTCGCCTCGATCTGCGGCTGGGCGCGGACGAGTTCGGGATAGGCGGCGCCCATCTCGGCGACAAGCGAGGGCACCAGCCGGTGCATCAGCGGCTCGGCGGCACCCAGCAGATGCGCGTGGCGCATAGCGCGGCGCATGATGCGGCGCAGGACATAGCCGCGTCCCTCATTCGCGGGGAGCACGCCGTCGGCGACGAGGAATCCCGCCGCGCGCAGATGGTCGGCGATGACGCGGTGGCTGGCCTTGTTCGCGCCCTCCGCACCTGTGTGGGTCAGCTCGGTCGAGGCGGCGATCAGCGCGCGGAAGGTGTCGGTGTCGTAATTGTCGGTCACGCCCTGGAGGACGGCGGCCACCCGCTCCAGCCCCATGCCGGTATCGATCGACGGCCGGGGCAGGTCGCCGACGATCGCATTGTCCTCCTGCGTGAACTGCATGAAGACGAGGTTCCATATCTCGACGAAGCGGTCGCCGTCCTCGCCCGGCGAACCGGGCGGGCCACCGGCGATGTGGTCGCCGTGATCGTAGAAGATCTCCGAACAGGGGCCGCACGGACCGCTGTCGCCCATCGCCCAGAAATTGTCGCTGGTGGCGATGCGGATGATGCGGTGGTCGGGCAGCCCGGCGATCCGCCGCCAGAGCGAAGCTGCCTCGTCGTCGGTGTGGTAGACGGTCACCGTCAGCCGATCGGCGGGCAGACCCCAGTCGCGC
>NZ_DASVRV010000034.1:0-11076 GCF_036388435.1 Sphingomonas sp. | reverse complement strand
GTGCCGACGCAGCCCATCGTGCGGATGAGCGCCGCCGACCTTTGAGCGCGGCCGGCTTTTGAACAGTCCCGGCCCCACCCGCGACGCGATCGTCGCGACCGCGCGCGAGTCGATCGCGCGCGGGTCGAAGAGCTTCGCGGCGGCGAGCAGGCTGTTCGACCCGGCGACCCGCGAGCGCGCCTGGCTGCTCTATGCCTGGTGCCGGCGGTGCGACGACATCGCCGACGGGCAGGATCACGGCCATGGGATGACGGAGGTGGACGATCCGCACGCCCGGCTCGCGTCGATGCGCGCGATGACCGACGCGGCGCTGGCGGGCGAGGCGGTGGGCGATCCCGCCTTCGACGCGCTGCGCATCGTCGCGGCCGAGTGCCGCATCCCGCCGGCCTGGGCGCATGACCTGCTGGACGGCTTCGCGCTCGACGCGGACGGGTGGCGACCCCGGAGCGAGGACGATCTGTACCGTTATTGCTATCATGTCGCGGGGGCGGTCGGGCTGATGATGGCGGTGGTGATGGGCGTCGATCCCGACGACCACGCGACACTGGACCGGGCCTGCGACCTGGGGCTCGCCTTTCAGCTCGCCAACATCGCGCGCGACCTGGACGAGGATGCGCGCGCGGGGCGCTGCTATCTGCCGGGCGACTGGTTGGCGGAGGCAGGGATCGTGCCGGGCGCCCTGCTCGACCTGCGCAACCGGCCGGCGCTGGCGGGGCTCGGTGCGCGGCTGGCTACCCGAGCGGAGTTGTACGAAGCGAGCGCGCGGGGCGGCACGCCGGCCCTGGCCTTCCGCTCGGCCTGGGCGGTGCTGGCGGCGGCGGGTATATATGGCGATATAGCGCGCAACGTGCGCCGCGAGGGCGTGGGCGCGCTCGATCGACGCGTCACCACGTCCAAGGCGGGGAAGCTGGGCTGGATCGCGCGGTCGCTGGGCCAGACGGCGGGACGGGGCCGTTATGCGGGCGAGCCGCGGCCGCTGGGGTTGTGGACGCGTCCGCGCTAGCCGGCCGACCTCAGCCGCGCGGTGACTTCACCTCGGCGCGGACCAGGCGGGGGCCGTTGGCGCGGCAGGCGCCGCTGACGACGGGGAAGTCGAGATCGGTGTGGCGGGTCAGCGCATGGGGGAGCGCGGCCCGGCATTGCGCGACGCTCTGATAGCGGACCGGCTCGACACGCGCTTCGCTGCACGCCGACTGGCCGTCGCCGCAGCCCAGGATCGCCATCACGAAATACACCGGTTCCATACGCAAACCCCTTCACACACTCGATAAAACGGCCATCATGCGGCGAAGGTTCCCGAACCCGGCTCCTGTTTCGACCGGCAGGGTCGCCGTCGCTTGCACGCGCGCTCCGGGCTTCCGACATTAGGGGATAATGCCTCCCTCCGCTCCGACGTCCGGCACCGAGCCGCTATGGCCGACGCTGCGCCGCTTCCTGCCCTATTTGTGGCCGGAGGGTGAGCCGGGCCTCCGGCTGCGCATCGTCGGGGCGATGCTGCTCGTGGTCTGCTCCAAGCTCGTCCAGGTGTTCGGGGCGGCCTATACGCTCAAATACGCGGTCGACCGGCTGGCGGCGGGCGACCGGGGGCTGGTGTGGATCATCGTCGGGCTGGTCGTCGCCTATGCGCTGTCGCGCTTCCTGGGCACCTTGTTCGACAATGCGCGCAACGCGGTGTTCGAGCGGGTGGGGCAGGACGCGGCGCGGCGCTTGTCGGCCGACGTGTTCCGCCACCTCCACCGGCTGTCGCTGCGCTTCCACCTGGAACGGCGGACGGGCGCGGTCACCAAGGTGGTCGAGCGCGGGACCAAGAGCATCGACACGATGCTCTATTTCCTCCTGTTCAACATCGCGCCCACCATTCTCGAACTGGTGCTGGTGCTCGCCATCTTCGCGTCGAGCTTCGGCGCTTGGCTGGTCGCCGCCACGCTGGTGATGGTGGCGGTATACATCGTCTTCACCCGCAAGGTCACCGACTGGCGCAACGCGCTGCGCGCCCGGATGAACGACCTGGATACGGGCGCGGTGGCGCACGCGGTCGACTCGCTCCTGAATTTCGAGACGGTGAAATATTTCGGCGCGGAGGACCGGGAGGCCCGGCGCTACGACCGCGCGGTGACCGCCTATACCGACGCCGCGGTCAAGAACGAGAATTCGCTCGCCTGGCTCAACATCGGCCAGAGCTTCATCACCAACGCGACGCTGGCGGTGGCGATGGGCGTCGTCGCGCATGGCTGGTCGACGGGACGTTTCTCGGCCGGCGACGTGGTGTTCGTGTCGACCCTGCTGGCTCAGCTGTTCCGCCCGCTCGACCTGCTCGGCATGGTCTATCGCACGATCCGTCAGGGCGCGATCGACATGGCGGCGATGTTCGACCTGCTCGACACCGGCGCCGAGATCCAGGACGCGCCGGACGCCCGGCCGCTCGTCGTGACGCAGGGCCATGTGCGCTTCGAGAATGTGCGCTTCGGCTATGAAGGGGAGCGCGCGATCCTGGGCGGCGTCGACCTCGACGTGCCCGGCGGGCGGACATTGGCGGTGGTCGGCGCGTCGGGCGCGGGCAAGTCGACTTTGGGGCGGTTGCTGTTCCGCTTCTACGACGTCGATGGCGGGCGGATCACCATCGACGGGCAGGACGTGCGCGCGGTGACGCAGGCGTCGCTCCGCGCGGCGATCGGCATCGTGCCGCAGGATACGGTGCTGTTCAACGACACGATCGGCTACAACATCGCCTATGGCCGTGAGGGGGCGAGCGAGGCCGAGATCCGCGAAGCCGCGCGCGGCGCGGCGATCGCCCCCTTCATCGAGGCGCAGGCGGGCGGCTACGAGGCCCGCGTCGGCGAGCGCGGGCTGAAGCTGTCGGGCGGCGAGAAGCAGCGCGTGGCGATCGCGCGCACCCTGCTCAAGAACCCGCCGGTGCTGATCCTCGACGAAGCCACCTCCGCGCTCGACAGCCGGACGGAAGCGGCGATCCTCGACACGCTGGAGCGGATCGAGCGCGGGCGCACCACCATCGTCATCGCCCACCGGCTGTCGACCGTCGTCCACGCCGACGAGATCGTCGTCCTCGACGCCGGCCGGGTCGCCGAGCGCGGCACCCATGCGGAACTGCTGCGCCGGGGCGGGCTCTACGCCGATATGTGGACCCGCCAGGCCCGCGAACGCGAGGAGCCGCCGGCGCTGGCGGCCGAATAGCTCGACGCCGTCCTTCCCTCTCCCTAGATCGCCTCCGATGCTCCCCGACCCCCTTCCCCATCTCCAGCGCGTGTTCGGCTTTCCCGAGTTTCGCGGCGTCCAGCGCGAGGTGGTCGACCGGGTGCTGCGGCAGGAGCGGACGCTCGCCGTGATGCCGACGGGGGCGGGCAAGTCGCTGACCTATCAACTGCCCGCCGTGATGATGCGGGGGACCTGCGTGGTGGTGTCGCCGCTGATCGCGCTGATGCACGACCAGCTGCGCGCGGCCGAGGCCGTGGGCATCCGCGCCGCGACGCTGACCTCGGTCGACACCAACCAGGCGGAGACGCGCCGACGGCTGCGCGACGGCGAGCTCGACCTGCTCTACGTCGCGCCCGAGCGCGCGTCGGGGGATCATTTCCGCGAATTGCTGTCCCAGGCCGATCTCAGCCTGTTCGCGATCGACGAGGCGCATTGCGTCAGCGAATGGGGGCATGATTTCCGCCCCGACTACCGACTGATGAAGCCGCTGATGGACTCGTTTCCCGAGGTGCCCCGGCTGGCGCTGACCGCAACCGCCGACGCGCATACCCGCGCCGACATCCTGGCGCAGCTCGGCATCCCGGCCGAGGGGCTGATCGTGTCGGGGTTCGACCGGCCCAATATCCGCTACCATATCGCGCCCAAGGCGTCGGCGAACCGTCAGATCGCCGACCTGGTCCGGCGCACGCCGGGGCCGGGCATCGTCTATGTCCCGAGCCGCGTCGGTACGGAGAAGATGGCGGCGGCGCTGGTGGCGACGGGGCGGCCGACGCGCGCCTATCATGCGGGGCTGGACCCGGCGGTGCGCGCGCGCAACCAGGCCGATTTCGTCGCGTCGGAGGACATGGTGATCTGCGCCACCGTCGCCTTCGGCATGGGGATCGACAAGCCCGACGTGCGCTTCGTGATCCATGCGGGGCTGCCGAAATCGATCGAAAGCTATTATCAGGAGACGGGCCGCGCGGGGCGCGACGGCGATCCGGCGCAGGCGCATCTGTTCTGGGGCGCGGAGGATTTCGTCCGCGCGCGCCAGCGGATCGGCGAGGTCGAGCCCGAACGCCGCGCGGGCGAGAATGCGCGGCTCCAGTCGCTGAGCGCGCTGGTCGAGACGGGGGGGTGCCGGCGGCGCGTGCTGCTGCGCCATTTCGGCGAGGATCGGTCGGATGATTGCGGCAATTGCGACAATTGCCTGGGAACGGGCGGCGCGACGAGCATCGACGCGACCGAGCTGGCGCGCAAGTTCCTGTCGGCCGTGTTCCGGACGGGGCAGATGTTCGGCGTCACCTATATCGAACAGCTGCTCACCGGAAAGTCGAGCGAACGCAGCCTGATGAACGGGCACGAGAACCTGTCGGTGTGGAACATCGTGGAGGGCGAGGAGGCGGCGCTGCTGAAGCCGGTCGGGCGCGCGCTGCTGCTGCGCGACGCGCTGCGGGCGAACGAGCATGGCGGGCTGGAATTCGGCCCCGGCGCGCGCGCGCTGCTGAAGGGGGAGGCGACGCTGGCGGTGACGCCGACCCCCGTGCGCGAACGCCGCCGCCGGGGCGAGCCGGTCGTGGCCGGAGCGACCGCGGACGATCCGCTGTTCGAGCGTTTACGCGAACGCCGGCGCGACCTGGCCAAGGCGGCGGGGGTGCCGCCCTATGTCATCTTCCACGATTCGGTGCTGCGCGACATCGCGGCGCGGCGGCCGGCGAGCCGGGCGGAGCTGGCGGTGCTGTCGGGCATCGGCGCGCGCAAGCTCGACGCCTATGGCGACGCGTTCCTGGAGGTGGTGCGGGAGGCCGCGTGACGTGGCGAGAGATTGGTTCACGCGGAGGCGCGGAGGCGCGGAGAGAGTTCGCGGTCGCTGGCCGCACTTGCCCCGCGTCAGCGGCATCATCGAGTAGCCGTCTGTGACGATGAGAGCCGCTGGCGCGGCGAGCGGCCCTTCTCCGCGTCTCCGCGCCTCCGCGTGAACCAACCTTCTTATCTTCGCGCCTTCGCGTGAATCGACGACCCGCCCCGCCGGGCTTTCGTCGCGCACCGGGAACGGTATAGCGACGCCATGGACATCCGCCCCCTGAACGACGCCGTCGCCGTCGCGCCCCAGATCGTGCCCGACGACATGCCCGCCATCAAGGCGGCGGGCTATGTCGCCGTCGTCAACAATCGCCCCGACGACGAGGAGCCGGGCCAGCCCTCCGGCGAGGCGATCCGCGCCGCCGCCGAGGCCGCGGGGCTGCGTTACGCGGCGGTGCCGGTCACCCATGCCGGGTTCAGCCATCCCCAGCTCGACGCGATGGCTGACGCGCTGCGCGCCGCCGAGGGGCCGGTGCTCGCCTATTGCCGGTCGGGGACGCGGTCGTGCAACCTATGGGCGCTCGCCGCCGCCAAGGCGGGGCGCGATCCGGGGCTGCTCGTCGCGCAGGCCGAGGCGGCGGGATATGATCTGCGGCCGATCGGGCCGATGCTGGACGCGCTCGCGAGCCGCCCGGAAGCCTGAGGGTGGACTGGGTCCAGCTCGGCGGGTCGCTTCTCGCCATCCTGCTGCTCGCCGGGATCGCCTGGTGGCTGCGGCTGGGGCGCGACGCGCGGATCGAGAGCCCGGAAGCGGCGGCCGACGCCGCCGACCACGCGCTTCCCGGCTTCCGCACGGGCGGGGCGGTGGTCGGCGCCGACGGCATGGCGGCGCTGGCGGTCGACCGGGACGCGGTGCGGCTCGCGGTGTGCAAGCGCCACGGCGCGCGGATCGCGGTGCGCGAGGTCGGCTGGGACGCGGTGCGGTCCACCCCCGAGGGCATCGTCGTCGAGACGGGCGAGCGCCGTTTCGGCCGGGTGCCGGTCAAGGGCGTCGACGCGCTCGACATGCGGCGGCTGGCGGTGGCGCGCACGGGCTAGGTCGGGGTCCGGCTTGGCGCGGACGGCCCCCCGGGTGTACGCTCGCCGTCCGATGACCGCCGCCCTGCCCGATCCGATCGACTATGCCGTGCCGGGCTTCGTGCTGCTGGTGCTCGCGGAGATGATCGTGGCGCGGCTGCGCGGGCGGGATCGCTATTGCCCGCGCGACACGCTGACCAGCCTGGCACTGGGCCTGGGGAGCACCGTCGCGGGCGCGCTGTCGGCGGGCGCGGTGTTCGCGCTGGCGAGTCGGGTGTCGGCCTTTCGCGTCTTCGACATCGGCTATGGCTGGTATTGGTTCGCCCTGTGCTTCGTGCTCGACGACCTGGCCTATTACGCCTTCCACCGCTCGGCGCACCGGGTGCGGTGGTTCTGGGCGAGCCATGTCATCCATCATTCCTCCCAGCATTATAACCTGTCGACGGCGCTGCGGCAGAGCTGGACGGGGTTCTTCTCGCTCGCCTTTCTGTTCCGCCTGCCGCTGTTCCTCATCGGCTTTCCGCCCGCGATGGTGTTCTTCGTGGCGGCGCTGAACCTCATATACCAGTTCTGGATCCATACGGAGGTGGTGGGGCGGCTGCCGCGCTGGGTGGAGGCGGTGATGAACACGCCCTCGCACCACCGCGTCCACCACGCGACCAACGCGCGCTATCTCGACCGCAATTATGCCGGGGTGTTCATCGTCTGGGACCGGCTGTTCGGCACCTTCGAGCGCGAGCGCGACGAGGAGCGCCCGCGTTACGGGCTGGTCCACAATCTCGGATCGTTCGGCCTGTTCTGGGCGGCCTTCCACGAATGGATCGCGATCGCGCGCGACGTGCGGGCGGCCCCCGGCTGGCGCGCGAAGCTGGGCTATATGTGGCGCCCGCCCGGCTGGAGCCACGACGGCAGCCGCGACACGAGCGAGACGATCCGCGCCAAATGGGACGCGCGCGACGGGCCGCACGGGGCCGGGCGGGCGGGATGATCGGGCTGCTCCTCCCGTTCTTGGTGGTCGACCTGATCCTGGGGTGGATGGTGGTCGACACCTGGCGCGGCAAGGAGGTCTGGCTGGTCACCCGCATGGGCCGCAAGGACGAGAATCGGGGGATTTGGTGGTTCTCGCTGCTGCGGCTGGTGGGGCTGCTGGGGTTGTCGCTGGCGGGAACGGTGGCGGTGTTGCGGGCCTGAGGGGGCGCGTCGCGGCGAACCCGCGCCGTCGGACGAGGCTTCGGCCCCGCTGGCCGGCCCGGCGCGGAAATGCGCGGGCATGAAAAATGCCCGGCACATTTCTGTGCCGGGCTAGTGCGTCCGCAGGAGGAACATCATGAGGGGACGGGCACCGCCCGCCCCCGAAACTCAGTAATTATAGGCGCGCTCGCCATGCTCGTTGATGTCGAGCCCCTCGACCTCGACCTCGGTCGTGGGACGCAGGCCGATCGTCTTGTCGAGCAGGAAGAAGAGCACGCCAGACACGACGCCCGACCAGAGCAGGGTGATCCCGACCGCCTTGATCTGCGTCCAGAGCTGCCCGCCCATGTCGTAGGTGCCGGCCACGGCCGGAAGCACGGTGTAATCGAACCAGCCCTGCCCGCCCATCGCCGGGTCGGCGACGATCGCGGTGCCGATCGCGCCGACGATCCCGCCGACGCAGTGGACCCCGAACACGTCGAGCGTGTCGTCATAGCCCAGCCGGTTCTTGATCGTCGTGACGAACAGGAAGCATATGGGCGAGGCGACCAGCCCCAGCAGGATCGCCCCCATCGGCGCGGCGAAGCCGCTGGCGGGGGTGATCGCCACCAGCCCGGCGACCGCGCCCGTCGCGGCGCCGAGCAAGGACGGCTTGCGGTGGGTGACCTGCTCGATCACCGCCCAGGCGACCGCGGCGGCGGAGGCGGCGAGGAAGGTGTTGATGAAGGCCAGCGCGGTGACGCCGTTCGCTTCCAGGTTCGACCCCGCGTTGAACCCGAACCAGCCGACCCATAGCAAGGAGGCGCCGATCATCGTCATCACCAGCGAATGCGGGGGCATGGGGTCGCGCTTGTACCCGGCGCGCGGGCCCATGATGAGACAGCCGACCAGCCCGGCGATGCCGGCGTTGATGTGCACCACCGTCCCGCCCGCGAAATCGAGCGCGCCCATGCCGTAGAGATAGCCCGAGTCCGTCGGCGCGGCGGGCAGGAAGTCGGGGCCCGCGAAATACCAGACCATGTGCGCGATCGGGAAATAGACGATCGTCAGCCAGGCGACGGTGAACAGGATCAGCGGGGTGAACTTCACCCGCTCGGCGAAGGCGCCGACGATCAGCGCCGGGGTGATGCACGCGAAGGTCATCTGGAAGACGACGAACGCATATTCGGGGATGTAGACGCCGTTGGAGAAGGTCGTCGCCAGCGTGGTCGCGTCGACCCCGCGCAGGAACGCCTTGTCGAGCCCGCCGATAAAGGGCGAGCCGCTGGTGAAGGCCAGGCTATAGCCCCAACAGACCCAGACCAGGCTGGCGACCGACACGATCATCAACACCTGCATCAGCACGCTGAGCATGTTCTTGGTGCGCACCAGCCCACCATAGAAGAGCGCCAGGCCGGGGATCGACATCATCAGCACCAAGGCGGACGATATCAGCATCCAGGTCGTGTCGCCCTTGTTGGGCACGGGCGGCGGCGCCGTAGCGGCCTCCTGCGCCCAGGCGGGCATCGCCGCAAAGAGCAGGGCGGCCAGGCCGGCCCCCGCCGCGCGTGTGATCGCTCGGTTCATGTTCGTCCCCCCGATTGCTCCGATGTCGGTCATAATGCGGTCTCGTCGATCTCGCCGGTGCGGATGCGCACCGCCTCGCCCACGTCGAGCACGAAGATCTTGCCGTCGCCGATCGCGCCGGTGTTCGCCGATTGCTGGATCGCCTCGACGACGCGCGCGCTGAGCGAGTCGGCGCACACCACCTCGACCTTGAGCTTGGGCACCATCGACGTCGAATATTCGGCGCCGCGGTAGATCTCGGTCTGCCCCTTTTGCCGGCCGAAACCCTTGACCTCGGTCACCGTCATGCCCGCGACGCCCAGCGCCGTCAGCGCCTCGCGTACCTCGTCGAGCTTGAACGGCTTGATGATCGCCATCACCATCTTCATGCGCAGTCCTCCTGTGCCGGGATTGTGCGTCGCAACAACCATGCCAGACGGCTCGCTCCGGGCAGCGAGGCCGCGAACTCCGATCCGAAGTCGTTACGCAGCCGTAAATTGAGGCAGCGGGCGAAAACTGCCTGTTATTCGGGCAGCAGGGCGCGAGCCTGGTCGAGGTCGGTGTCGTCGACCATCACGCGCACGGGGATCAGGAACCAGCTCCCCTCGCCGATCGACGCCTCCCCATCGAAGGCGATCGCGTCGATGCCCTGACCGCCGAGCATGCCCACGACCATATGCGCCTCGTTGCGCGCGAAGCGGCCGAGCTCGACGAGGCTCAACGCCCGGTCTCGGGCGGGACGACCGTCGGCACGCGTGCGGGCAGGCCGTCGATGCTCCGGGCGTTCTCGGTCGCGTAGACTTCCAGCATCGCCTCGGGCGTGAACTTCGCGTGATATTTGCTCAACGTCCGCCGCTCGCGCTCCAGCGCCATGTGCGGCACGCCCCAGCCGCACGAGGTCTGCACCCCGTCGACCGCGATCTCGAAGATCTGGCGGGTGCCGGGCAGCAACTCGAACCCGGCGGCGAGCGCGTCCCAGCCCGCATCCTGCGGCAGGACCGGCGTTCCCCGGCCGTAGAGCCGCATGATCAGCGCCGGATTGTCGAAGGCGCAGAACATCACCGTGATGCGCCCGTCGGCGAGCAGATGCGCGTTGGTCTCGTTCCCCGACCCGCCGACATCGAGATAGGCGACGCGCCGCTCGTCCAGCACGCGGAAACTGTCCATGCCCTTGGGGCTGAGGTTGATCCGCGCGCCCGCCGCCGCCGTCGCGACGAAGAATACCGGCTGGCGCGCGATGAAGGCGCGGTGGTCGTCGGAGATATGATCGAAGAACTCCGCCATGACATGCCTTTTCAGGGATATGCCGCTTGTATATCCCGATACGGACCTTATTCTGGTCAACATGCCGATCCGGACCGCCCTGTTCAAATCCAATCGTTCGCAGGCGGTGCGCGTGCCCAAGGAACTCGCCTTCTCGGACGATGTGAAGCAGGTCGCGATATGGCGCGAGGGTACGAAGCTCGTGATCGCGCCCCTCGACTCGATGTGGGACGACTTCTTCGACGCCCCGGGCATCGAATTTCCCGATCGCGACCAGCCTATGCCGCAGGAGCGCGACTGGCTTTGACGTTACGCTACCTGCTCGACACCAATATCTGTATCCGTGTGCTGCGCGAACGTGACGAGCGGCTTCGCGCCCGCTTCAAGGCCGAGACATCGGGGCTTTGCACCTCGTCAGTGGTGTTGCACGAACTCCTGTTCGGCGCCGCGCGGTCGGCGCGACCGGACCATCAGCGCGAGCAGGTGCATCGGCTGATGGCCCGAATGCCGATGATGCCCTTTGACGACGAGGCGGCCGACCACGCCGCCGACATCAGGGCCGATCTCTCGGCCAAGGGCCGGATGATCGGCGCCTATGACCTGTTGATCGCAGGTCATGCGCGCAGTCGCGGCCTGATCGTGGTCACGGGCAATCTCGGCGAATTCCTGCGCGTCGACGGGCTCCGGTCCGAAAATTGGCCGGGGGACGGCTAGACCGCCGTGCCGCCCACCGTCAGCCCGTCGACCAGCAGGGTCGGTTGGCCGACGCCGGCGGGGACGCTCTGCCCGCCCTTGCCGCAGACGCCGATCCCTTCGTCGAGCGCGAAGTCGTCGCCGACGCCCAGCACCTTGGTCAGCACCGTCGGGCCGTCGCCGATCAGCGTCGCGCCCTTGATCGGGGCGCCCAGGCGGCCATTCTCGATCAGATAGGCCTCGGTGCAGCTGAACACGAACTTGCCCGACACGATGTCGACCTGACCACCGCCGAACGACTTGGCGAAGATG
>NZ_DASVRV010000033.1:0-13117 GCF_036388435.1 Sphingomonas sp. | reverse complement strand
CCGTTCGTCCTAAGTAGGGGCTGAGCTTGTCGAAGTCCCGTATCGAAGGACAGGTCCCGGCCTCCGGTCCTTCGATACGCCGCTTCGACAAGCTCAGCGGCTACTCAGGACGAACGGCTTTACCCGGCTCGATGAGGCTTTGGCCGGTCCGCCTAGAAGTCGATGGCGATGCCCTTGCTCTCCCAATCCCCGTAGCGGACGGGGTTCTTGCCCATCGGGTCGCGTTCGGGCTCCCGCACCAGCTCGGGCTCGGGCACGGGGGGGCTGGGGGTCAGATAGGCGGGGGGCTTCACATGGTCGGGGCGCTTGCCCATCGAACGGCTCCGGTTGCGTGAACGGCGTAGGAACGCCAGATCGGGGGCGCATGACCGCTTCGCAACCCTCCCGCTTCGCGTCGGACAATGGTCCCGGCGTCCCCGCCCGGCGCGCGGCGCTCAAGCTGCTCGACGCGGTGCTGCGCCAGGGGCGCCCGCTCGAGGCCGCGCTGGCCGGCGCGACGCGCGAGGTGCGCGGCGCCGACCGGGCGCTGGCGCACATGATCGCGGCCACCGTGCTGCGGCGCATGCCCGACCTCGACGCGCTGATCGACGGCGCGACGGCCAGGCCGCTGCCGAATGACGCCAAGGCGCGCACGGCGCTGCGCATCGCGCTGGCCCAGGCGCTGGTGCTGGGCACGCCGCCCCATGCCGCGATCGCGACGGTGCTGCCGCTGGTCGATGGCGGGCCGCGCAAATTGGTCCATGGCGTGTTCGGGACGGTGATGCGGAGCGCGGCGGTCCTGCCCGATCCGCCGACGCTGCCGGCCGATGTCGCCGAGCGCTGGACGCGCGAATGGGGTGAGGAAACGGTCCGGGCCGCCGCCGCCGCGATCGCCGCGCCGCCGCCGCTCGACCTGACGCTCGCCCGGCCCGCGGACACCGCCGACTGGACCGAACGGCTGGGCGGCGAGAGCTACATGCCCGGCCATGTGCGGCTGCCCGAACGCGGCGCCGTCGCCGACCTGCCCGGCTATACGGATGGGGCGTGGTGGGTCCAGGACGTGTCGGCGTCGCTGCCGGTGCGCGTGCTGCTGGAGGGTCGGGGCAACCGCGAGCCCGGCCGGGTGCTCGACCTGTGCGCCGCGCCCGGGGGCAAGACGCTCCAGCTCGCGGCGGCGGGGTGGGACGTGGTCGCGGTCGACCAGTCGGAAAGTCGCCTGGCGCGACTTCGCGAGAATTTCGCGCGGTGCGGGCTCGTCGCGCGGATCGCGCTCGGCGACGTGCTCGGCTGGGCGCCGACGGAGCAGGCCGACGCCGTGCTGGTCGACGCGCCGTGCAGCGCGACGGGCATCTTCCGCCGCCACCCCGACGTGCTCCACCGCGCGCATCCGCGTTTCATCGCCGATATGGCGGAGGTCCAGGCACGCATCCTCGCCCGCGCGGCCGAATGGGTGAAGCCGGGCGGGACCCTGATCTACGCCACCTGCTCGCTCGAACCCGCGGAAGGCGAGGCGCAGGTCGAGCGGTTCCTGGCGGGGCGCGGCGATTATGCGCTGGATTCCCCCTCCGTGCCGGTCCCCGTCGATCGTGGAGCGTTCGGCCTGCGCGTCCTGCCATCGTCGATACCGGGCGGATGCGACGGCTTCTTCATCGCGCGCCTGACACGCAACGGCTGACTTGCCGGGACGTTCGGGACTGATACAGGCCCAACCCATGTCCCGACCGATCCGCATCGCCCCGTCCATCCTGTCCGCCGATTTCGCGCGGCTGGGCGACGAGGTCCGCGCGATCGACGAGGCGGGGGCGGACTGGATCCACCTGGACGTGATGGACGGCCATTTCGTCCCCAACATCTCGTTCGGCCCCGGCGTCGTGCGCGCGATCCGGCCGCTGACGGCCAAGCCGTTCGACGTCCATCTGATGATCGCCCCGGTCGATGCGTATCTCGACGCCTTCGCCCAGGCCGGGGCCGACCGGATCAGCGTCCATGTCGAGGCGGGTCCCCATATCCACCGCTCGATCGGGCATATCGGGTCGCTCGGGCTCAAGGCCGGGGTGGCGCTCAATCCGGGCACTCCCGCCAAGATGCTCGATTATCTGATCGACCTGGTCGACCAGGTGATCGTGATGACGGTCAATCCCGGTTTCGGCGGGCAGCATTTCATCGGGTCGCAGCTCAAGAAGATCGCCGCCGTCCGCAAGATGATCGACGCGACCGGGCGCGACATCGCGCTGGAGGTCGATGGCGGCATCGACGCCGCCACCGCCGCCCGCGCGATCGACGCGGGCGCCGACGTGCTGGTCGCGGGTACGTCCGTGTTCGGCGCGGGCGGCGATTACGCAGCCAATATCGCCCGGCTGCGCCCGGCATGAGCCTCCACGACCCGGACTCCGCCATGCTCGCCCCCCGCGACGGGATCGAGGAAGGCAAGCGGCTGATCCGGGTCGGCGGCGACAAGGGCCTGTCGCTCGCCGAGCGGCTGTCGGAACGGCTTCACCGGCTGACCTGGCGCACCCCGCTCCACGATCTGCGGCTGAAGGGGCGGCATCCGCTGAAATTGATGGCGGTGCCCGACGACCCCGTACCCGGCGATGTCGAGCGCGGCCGCGCGCTGCTCGCGGGACGGCTGCTCTATCTGGGCGAAGAGCGGGCGATCGACCTGCTCGACCCGCGCCGCGCCGATTGGGGCAAGCCCTTCGCCGACCATTTCCAGAGCTTCGCCTGGCTGCGCGACCTGTCGACGGTGGCGACGCGGGCGCAGGCCGCCCCGGTCGCGGAGGCGCTGATGGCGCGCTGGCTCCACGCCCATGCCGACACGGTCGACCAGGCGGCGTGGCGGGCCGATCTGTGGGGCCGGCGCGTGCTGTTCTGGACCGCGCACGCCCCCTTGATCCTGTCCTCGACCGACATCGTCTACCGCTCGCGCGTCCTGAACGCGCTGGCACGGGGCGGGCGGCATCTCGACCGTTATGCCGACAAGGCGCCGCCCGGCACCGCGCGCATCGCCGCCTGGTGCGGGGTGGTCGCGTGCGGGCTGCTGCTGCCCGAGGGCGAGGCGCGGCTGCGCTTCGGCGAGGCGGGGCTCCAGCGCGCGCTGGGCGTCAGCCTGTTCGAGGATGGCGGATCGGTGTCGCGCTCGCCCGCGATGCTGCTTCAAACGATCGACCTGCTCGCGATGCTGGCCGCCTGCTACGACGCGCGGCGGCAGGACCCGGCCGACGCGACGACGGCTGCGCTTGCCCGGATGGTGCCCGCGCTGCTCGGGGTCGCGCATGGCGACCGGGGATTGTCGGGCTGGCAGGGCGGCGGCCCCATATCGGCGGAGCGCGTCGCGGCGGTGGTGGAGGCGAGCGGGGTGCGCACGCGCCCGCTGCGCCAGTCGCGCGACTGGGGCTATCAGCGGCTGGCGGCGGGCAGCGCGGTGCTGATCGTCGACGCCGCGCCCCCGCCGGTCGCGCGCGTGGTCGAGGGTGGCTGCGCCTCGACGCTGGCCTTTGAATTCTCCGACGGGCCGGCGCGCATCGTCGTCAATTGCGGCGGCGCGCGCGCGGCGCTGGCTACGCTTCCGCCGGCGCTGGCCGAGGGACTGCGGACGACGGCGGCGCATTCGACGCTGACGCTCGCCGATTCGAACTCCACCGCGATCCTCGCCGACGGCACGCTGGGGCGCGGGGTCGGCGAGGTCGAATTGTCGCGCCAGGAGAGCGAGGCGGGGAGCCGGATCGAGGGGGCGCATGACGGCTATGTCCGCCGCTTCGGCTTCGTCCATCGCCGCCAGCTTATGCTGACCGCCGATGGTCGCGAAGTGCGTGGCGAGGACGCGCTGCTCCCGCGCGGGCGCCGCCGCCGCGCGGGGGCGACCGCCTTCGCGATCCGCTTCCATCTCGGCCGGGGGGTCGCGGCGGAGCCGACCGCCGACGGCCAGGCCGCGATCCTGCGCACGCCCGAGGGGGGGCTGTGGCAGTTCCGCTGCCGGGGCGGGGCGCTCCTGGTCGACGACTCGCTGTGGATCGACGAGGGCGGGCGCCCGGTCGCGACGCGCCAGCTCGTCGTCACCGGCGAGGCGGCGGCCGGAGGCGCCAGCATCGGCTGGCTCTTGAAGCGCGCGCGCTAGACGGGCAGGGCGCCCGCGAACCCCCTCTCCCCATCGTCGGAGCCCGTCCATGTCGCTCGTCCCCGTGCACCGCGCCCTTCTGTCGGTGTCCGACAAGACGGGGGTCGTCGACCTGGCCCGCGCATTGGCGGCACGCGGCGTCGAGCTGGTCTCGACCGGCGGCACCGCGACCGCGCTGCGCGACGCGGGGCTGGCGGTGCGCGACGTGGCCGAGCTGACGGGATATCCCGAGATGATGGACGGGCGCGTCAAGACGCTTCATCCGGCGGTGCATGGCGGGCTGCTCGCGGTCCGCGACGACCCCGCGCATGTCGCGGCCATGGCCGCGCACGGGATCGGCGCGATCGATCTCGTGGTCGTCAACCTATATCCGTTCGAGGCCACCGTCGCGCGCGGCGCGGCACGCGGCGAGGTGATCGAGAATATCGACATCGGCGGCCCGTCCATGGTGCGCTCCGCCGCCAAGAACCACGCCCATGTCGCGATCGTCACCGATCCGGCGGACTATTCCGCGCTGCTGGCGGAGCTGGACGCCCATGACGGCGCGACGACGCTCGATCTGCGCCGCCGCCTCGCCGCCGCCGCCTTTGCCGCCACCGCCACCTATGACGCGATGATCGCCGGCTGGTTCGCCTTCGCCGACCAGGGCGAACTGTTTCCAAGGACGCTGCCGCTGATCCTCCAGCGCCAGGACGAGCTTCGCTACGGCGAGAATCCTCACCAGGCCGCCGCCTTCTACACCGGCCGGGGACCCTCGGCGCGCGGGATCGGCCAGGCCGAGCAGGTGGGCGGCAAGGCGCTCAGCTACAACAATCTCAACGACGCGGACGCCGCGCTCGAGCTGCTCGCCGAGTTCCGCGACGCCGGCCCCACGGCGGTGATCGTCAAGCACGCCAATCCCTGCGGCGTCGCGACCGCAGCGACGCTCGAGGCGGCTTACCGCGCCGCGTTCCAGTGCGACCCGGTGTCGGCGTTCGGCGGCATCGTCGCGCTCAACCGCCCGCTCGACGGCGCGACCGCCGCCGCCATCGCCGAGATCTTTACCGAAGTCGTGGTCGCCCCCGACGCCGACGCCGAGGCGCGGGCGGTGTTCGCGCGCAAGAAGAATCTGCGGCTGCTGCTGACCGGCGCGCTTCCCGATCCGGCGCGCGGCGGGCTGTCGGTCAAGTCTATCGCGGGCGGCTGGCTGGTCCAGTCGCGCGACGGGGGAGCGCTGTCCGACGACGGGCTCCGGGTCGTCACCAGGCGCCAGCCGACCGCGCGGGAGCTCGCCGATTGCCGCTTCGCCTGGACGGTCGCCAAACACGTCAAGTCGAACGCGATCGTCTATGCGCGCGACGGCGCGACGGCCGGCGTCGGGGCGGGGCAGATGAACCGCCTCGAATCCGCGCGCATCGCCGCCTGGAAGGCGCGCGACGCGGCCGACAAGGCGGGTTGGGCCGAGCCGCGCACGATCGGATCGGCGGTGGCGTCGGATGCGTTTTTCCCCTTCGCCGACGGGCTGATGGCGGCCGTCGAGGCGGGGGCGACCGCGGTGATCCAGCCCGGCGGCTCGATCCGCGACGCGGAGGTGATCGCCGCCGCCGACGAGGCGGGGCTGGCGATGCTGTTCACCGGGATGCGCCACTTCCGGCATTGAGTTGGTCAGGCTTCGACTTGCGTCGAAGCGCGGCGCGGCCCCCGCGTAAGCACATCGCGTCAGCCCGTGGCCGCGCCCCCGGCCGGCAGCGCGACCGTTTCCGGCGCCGCCTTGCGCCGGAACAGCGCGCGGTCGGCGTCGCCGAACGACCAGCGCCACAACACGAACAGATAGGTCCCCGCGATCGCCGGCACGCCGATGACGAGCTCGGTCCACTCATAACGCTGCGGGAGCGCGGTAAAGATCGTCCCTACCGCGATCGCGGCCAGCGCCGCCCAGAGCAGCGACCAGCGCCAGGGCGTGACGGCGTGATCGAGCAGATGCTGGAGGAAGCGCAGCTTGACGACGCTCGTCACCCCCAGGCTCAAGCACAGCGCGACCGCCGGCCCCGCCGCCTGCCACGCCGCCGGCCGGCCCAGCGCGCGCATCGCGAACACCAAGGCGAAGCTGAGCGCGATCTGGAACAGCAGCATCCCCAGCGAGATGAGCAGGTTGCGCTTGCGGGCGATGTAGATCAGCGCCGATTCGGACACCGCCCCCGCCGACGCCGCGAATTCGGCGGTCAGCAGGAACGCGAGCGCGGCGGTGCCCGCGACGAATTCCGGGCCGATCACCCCCATCACCGCCTCGCCCGGAATCGATCCCATCAGCGCCAGCCCGCCCTGCGCGGCCATGATCCAGAAGGCGACCTGGCACACCTGGCGCGCGACCGCCGCCTTGTCGTCCCGCGCCAGCGCCTCGGTCACGACGGGACCCAATATCGGGTCGAAGCTCGTCTTGAGCTTGGCGGGAAGCGAGGCGACCTGCTGCGCCATATAGTAGATGCCGACCACGCTGGGCGGGAACAGCACCCCCAGGATGAAGCGATCGACGTTGCGCGTTCCCCATTCCAACGCGTCCGCTCCCGCCAGCGGGGCATTGGCCTGGGCGAGCGCCAGCAGCGGCCGCACGCGCGGCGTCCAGCCGCGCGGCAGCCCATAGGAGCGGATGAACGGCACCGCGCTCGCCACCAGCGCGGCGAGCATCGACACGACATAGGACAGGACCAGCCCGTCGCGCAGCGTCCAATAGGACAGGACCCAGGCCGCGATCGAGATCGTCCAGGGCTCCACCACCGCGCGCGCCGTCACCGCCGCCTTGACGTTCAGCCGATAGGCGAGCGCCGCCAGGCTGACGTCCGACCAGGCGGTCGCGACGATAATCAGCGGCAGGAACCGGTCGAGCCCGGTGATCGCGCTGTTGGGATACAGGAGCTGCGGAAAGCTGAACAATACCGCGCTCGCCGCGATCGACACGACGAGCGCTACGACCATCGCATCCCACACGACATGCGCATGCGGCCGGTCGGTGGTCGCCAGCGCCTGCGCCAGCCCGCGCTTCAGCCCCAAGGTCGCCAGCAGCGCCGCGAGCTCGACCACGACGACCGCGATGGCGAAGCGCCCGACCAGCTCGGGCCCATAAACACGCCCCGCGATGAACAGGAACGGGATACGCGCGAGCAGCCGGAGCGCGAAGCCCGCGATGTTCGTGCGGCCCCCCTTGGCGAGCGCCGCGATATCCTCGGGATCGGCCGTCGCCACTAGTGCGCCGAACCCCAGCTATGCCCGGTGCCGATCTCCACCCCCAGCGGCACCGACAACGTCACCGCCGGCGCCGCCGCGCCCTCCATCACCCGGCGAATGACCGCGCTCGCCGCCTCGACATCGCCTTCGGGCAGTTCGAAGACGAGTTCGTCATGCACCTGGAGGAGCATCCGCACCTGCGGCAGCCCGGCTTCGGCGAGGGCGGGTTCCATGCGGACCATGGCGCGCTTGATGATGTCGGCGCTGGTCCCCTGGATGGGGGCGTTGATCGCGGCGCGCTCGGCGCCCTGGCGCTCGTTCTGCGTCTTGGCCTTGATGCGCGGGAACCAGCATTTCCGGCCGAACAGCGTTTCGGTATAGCCCCGGTCGCGGACCTGGGTCAGCGTGTCGGCCATGTAGCGGTTGACCCCCGGAAAGCGCTCGAAATAGCGGTCGATCAGCGCCTGCGCCTCGTCGGCGGTGATGTTCAGCCGCCCCGCCAGCCCCCAGCGCGAGATGCCGTAGAGGATCGCGAAGTTGATCGTCTTGGCCTGGCCGCGCGTGTCGCGGTTCACCTCGCCATAGAGTTGCCGGGCGGTGAGCGCGTGGATGTCCTCGCCCGCCGCATAGGCCGCCTTGAGCTCGGGCACGTCGGCCATGTGCGCGGCCAGCCGGAGCTCGATCTGCGAATAATCGGCGGCGAGCAGGACATGGCCCTCCTCCGCCACGAACGCCTCGCGCAGCTGGCGGCCGATCTCGGTGCGGATGGGGATGTTCTGGAGATTGGGGTCGGTCGAGGACAGCCGACCCGTCTGCGCGCCCGTCAGCGAATAGCTGGTATGCACCCGGCCGGTCGCCGGATTGACCTGCGCTTGCAGCGCGTCGGTATAGGTGTTCTTGAGCTTGGTGAGCTGGCGCCAGTCGAGCACGCGCCGTACCACCTCGGCGCCCGGCCCGTCCGCGCGCGCGATACGCTCCAGTTCGGTCACGTCGGTGGAATAGACCCCGGACTTGCCCTTGCGCCCACCCTTCAGGCCCAGCCGGTCGAACAGGACCTCCCCCAGCTGCTTAGGGGAACCGATGGTGAAGGGACCGCCCGCCAGGTCGTGGACGATCTTTTCCAGCTTCGCGATCTGCCCCTCGAACTCGGTCGACAGCGCCGCCAGACGCGGCACGTCGACCTTGATCCCGCGTTGCTCCATGCGCGCGATGACGGGGACGAGCGGGCGGTCGACCATCTCGTAGACCCGCGTCGCGCCCTCGGCCGGAAGCCGGCGCTTGAACCTGCGCCATAGGCGGAGCGTCACGTCGGCGTCCTCGGCGGCGTAGCGGGTCGCGGTTTTCAGGTCGATCTCGTGGAAGCCGCGCTGGTTCTTGCCGGTGCCGACCACCTCCTTGAAGCCCAGGCAGGTGTGCGACAGGTGCTCCGCCGCCAGCTCGTCCATCTTGTGCCCGTGGCGCCCCGCGTCGAGGTCGAAGCTGAGCAGGATCGTGTCGTCGAAGGGTGCCAGGTTCAGACCCCCGGTTTCGGCATAGGCCCGGTCGAGCACGATCATGTCGTATTTCAGATTGTGACCGATCTTGAGCACGGCCGCGTCCTCGAGCAGCGGCTTGAGCAGGTCGAGCGCGACGCGGCGGTCGAGCTGGACGGGCGTCTCGCTCAACAGGTCGGACCCGCCATGGCCCAGGGGCACATAGCAGGCGCGGTTGGGGGCGAGCGCCATCGACACGCCGACCAGATCGGCGCGCGTCGCGTCGATGCCGGTGGTCTCGGTATCGACCGCGACCCAGCCCTGCGCGCGCGCCCCGGCGATCCAGCGTTCGAGGGCGGGGGCGTCGACCACGGTCTCGTAGCCGTCCAGGTCGCAGGGGGGATCGGCGTCCGCGTCGTCGGACGGGGCCTCGGCCCCGCCGGCCGAGCCGGGCGCGGTGCCGGCTTCGCCCGCCACCTCGCCCAGCTTGGCGAGCAGCGACTTGAACCCGTGATGCTCCAGGAACGCCTTGAGCGGCTCGGCGGGGATGCCCGCCTGCGGCAAGGCGAGCGCGTCGAGCGGGTCGTGCAGCGGCGCGTCGTCCTTGAGCGTCACGAGCACCCGGCTCATCCGCGCCTCGGCGGCATGGGCGATCAGATTGTCGCGCAGCTTGCCCGCCTTCATCCCCGGCGCGGCGGCGAGGACGCCCTCCAGGTCGCCATGCTCCCCGATCAGCTTGGCCGCGGTCTTCGGGCCGATGCCCGGCACGCCCGGCACATTGTCGACCGCGTCGCCCATCAGCGCGAGCACGTCGCCCAGCCGCTCCGGCCCGACCCCGAACTTCTCGACGACGTAATCGGGGCCGAGCCGCCGGTTGTTCATCGTGTCGAGCATGTCAATGCCGGCATCGCCATCGGAAACGGGCGCGAAGAGCTGCATCAGGTCCTTGTCGGACGACACGACCGTCACCTCCCACCCCTGGCGCTGCGCCGCGCGGGCATAGGAGGCGATGATGTCGTCCGCCTCCAGCCCCTCCTCCTCGATGCACGGCAGCGAAAAGGCGCGCGTCGCGTCGCGGATCATCGGGAATTGCGGCACCAGGTCGGGCGGCGGCGGCGGGCGATGCGCCTTGTACCCGGCATAGAGGTCGTTGCGGAACGTCTTCGACGCCTTGTCGAACACCACCGCCATGTGCGTGGGGCCATCGGCCTTGTGGAGCGCGTCGGCGAGGCGCCAGAGCATGGTCGTGTACCCATAGACCGCTCCCACCGGCTCGCCATGCTTGTTGGTGAGCGGCGGCAGCCGGTGATAGGCGCGGAAGATATAGCCGGAGCCGTCGACGAGATAGAGATGGGGCATCGCGCGCCAGCCTAGCCTAGCCGCCGCCACCCGTCATTCTGAACTTGTCCCGCGCCCGGCGCTCAGGCCGTCCGGCGCCGATCGTGGCGCGCGGCCCTGGCGAGCGGCAGGAAATCGGCCAGGGCGCGTCCGGCCGCCAGCGACATCAGCGCGGTGGCGATCAGCGACCAGGTCGCCGCGCGCGCCGGATCGAGATGTCCGGCCATTTCGAGCATGTAACGCGTCCAGAAGATCAGCATGTAGAAGAGGAGCGGCCACCGGGTCGCGGGCAGCTCGAACACCCCGCCGCCCAGATGGACCGGCCGCGGCACCAGCCGGAACGGGCCGCTCGCGAAGCCGATCAGCGCCGCGCCCGCCGAAACCACGATGCGCGCGCCCTGCGGGGCCGGCGCGGGACCGAGCAGGGTGAACACCGTCCAGATGGCGAAACCGATCGGCGCGGCCGCCGCCAGGGCCAGCGGCGCGCGGCGGGTACGCAGCCGGCGCGCGCCCAGGAACACCAGTCCCGCGAGGATTCCCCACACGAATGGGGGCGTCCCCGACAGGATGCCCCCCATGATCGTCGCTGGACTCACTGAACGGTCGCTCCCCTGTTCCCCGTCCCGGTCATGCCCGCGTCGGAGGGGGAAGGCCAGCGCTCAGGGGAAGTCAGTTCGCGGCCGCGCCGCCGGTCCGTCCCGGCGCATGGGCGACGACCGCCCTCGCCACCGTCTGGATCAGTTGCTGGCGCGCGGTGACCGAGCGGGTCGTGTCGCCGATCATCACCGCCATCGCGTAGCGCCGCCCGTCGGGCGCGGTCAGGATGCCGACATCGTTGAAACCGGCGTTGCGCCCGTTCAGGTCCTGGCCGGTGCCGGTCTTGTGCGCCAGCTGCCAGCCCGGCGCGATCGCGGCGCGCAGGCGCGAACGCCCGGTGACGGTACGCGCCATCGTCTCCAGCATCACGCGCGTCGACGATTCGGACAGCAGTTCGCCGCGCGCCAGCCGCGACAGCGCGTCGGCGATGGCGAGCGGGGCCGCGCCGTCGGGCGGGTTGGCGATATAGGCGTCGAGCGCGGCGCGGCGCCGCTCGGGCGACAGCGCCGCGCGGGCCGTCTGAAAGCCGCCGCCGACCGAATATTCGGGCCGCCACTCGATTCCCGCCGTCCCCGCCTGGAGCAGCCGCTCGCCCGGGCCGAAGCGGATGTCGCCCAGCCTCTTGTTGGCGATGACGTCGCGAACCGCCGCAGGCCCCCCCACCAAGGTCAGCAGCCGGTCGTTGGCGGTGTTGTCGCTCTGCGTCAGCGCGCGGGTGAGCAGCCCGCCCACCGTGGTGGTGAAACTGCCGTTCTTCTGGACCAGATAGGCGATGGGCTGGTGAAACAGGGTCAGGTCCTGGCGGCGAACCGTGATCTCGTCTTCCAGCCGCAGACGGCCCTGGTCGCGCATCTCCATGACGGTGATGGCGACCCACAATTTCGACACCGATTGCTGGGGCATCAGGCGGCGGCCATTCGCCTCCACGGTCCAGCCCTCGTCGACGGCGCGCACCGCGGCGCCCGCCAGCCCGCCGAAACCGCGTACCGCTTCGCTCACCGCCGCCGACAGCAGGTCGGGCGCGGCGCGCACCGGTCGCGGCGCGGGCGGCGGCACGGGGACGGAGACCACCGCGACCGGCACGGGCGCCGGCGCGCTCGGCTGCGAGGTGGCGTTGGGCCGCGACTCGGGCACGCAGGCGGCCAGCGCGATCGGGATCGCCAGCATGGAAAAGCGGGCCCAGCGGCCCCGAAAACTCGTCACGATATCACGCACCCCAACCCCGGCGACGATACTTGGCCCCGGTTTCGTCCCGGCGAAACAGCGGGATGCGCCCGGTGCGACGAAACGAGCACCGCTCGCGCCGGGCTGCGGATCAGAAATGCGAGGGCACCAGGATCGTGTCCACCGCGTCCGCGAGCATGTCGGGATGGTCGAGCGTATAATGCAGCCCCCGACTTTCTTTGCGGTGCAGCGCGGAGCGGACGATCAGGTCCGCCGTCTGGAGCAGGTTGCGCAGTTCGATCAGGTCGGGCGTGACGCGGAAATGGCCGTAATAATCGGCGACCTCCTCCGTCATCATGGCGATGCGGTTGGCCGCGCGCTCCAGCCGCTTGGTGGTGCGGACGATCCCCACATAATTCCACATGAACCGGCGGATCTCCGTCCAGTTCTGCTTGATGACGACTTCCTCGTCCGAATCGGCGACGCGGCTCTCGTCCCAGGGGCGCACGGGCGGCGGCGGGGGCAGGTCGTCCCAGCGCCGGGCGATATGCGCCGCCGCCGCCTCGCCGAAGACGAAGCATTCGAGCAGGGAGTTCGACGCCAGCCGGTTGGCCCCGTGGAGCCCCGACTGGGTGCATTCCCCCGCCGCGTAGAGGCCGGGCAGGTCGGTGCGCCCGTCCCGGTCCACGACGATGCCCCCACAGGTATAATGCTGGGCGGGAACCACCGGGATGGGCGAGCGCGTCATGTCGATGCCCAGCCCCAGCAGCTTTTCGTGGATGTTGGGGAAGTGCTCGCGGACGAAATCGGCGGGCATGTGGCTGATGTCGAGATGGACGTAATCAAGGCCGTAACGCTTGATCTCCGCGTCGATCGCGCGCGCCACCACGTCGCGCGGCGCCAGTTCGAGGCGCGGGTCGTAATAGGGCATGAAGTTCTTGCCCGTCGTCGGATTGACCAGCCGCCCGCCCTCGCCGCGCACCGCCTCGGTGATCAGGAAGTTCTTGACCTGGAGATCGTAGAGGCAGGTCGGGTGGAACTGCATGAATTCCATGTTCGACACCCGGCACCCCGCGCGCCACGCCATGGCGATGCCGTCGCCGGTCGCCCCCTTGGGCGCGGTCGAGAACAGATAGGTCCGCCCCGCGCCCCCGGTCGCCAGCACCGTCGCGCGCGCGGTGTGGAGGTCGACCAGGCCCGTCGTCCGGTCGACCGCATAGACGCCCCACACATGCCCCGCCCCCGAATAGCG
>NZ_DASVRV010000032.1:0-62619 GCF_036388435.1 Sphingomonas sp. | reverse complement strand
GGGCGGGGCGGCGCTACGCCGTGCTGGGGCTGGCCCGATCGGGTGCGGCGGCGGTCGCGGCCTTGGTCGCTGGCGGCGCCGAGGCGACGGCATGGGACGGCGACGCGGCCCGGCGGGATGCGGTCGAGGGTGCGGCGATCGCTGACCTCGACACGGTCGACCTGGCCGCGTTCGACGCGCTGGTGGTGTCGCCGGGCGTGCCGCTCAACACGCATCCGCTCGCGGCCAAGGCACGGGCCGCCGGGGTGCCCGTCATCGGCGACATCGAGCTGTTCGCCAACGCGCGCGCGGAGCTGCCGCCGCACAAGGTCGTCGGTATCACCGGCACCAACGGCAAGTCGACCACCACCGCGCTCGTCCACCACATCCTGCGCACGGCGGGCACACCGGCGCTGATGGGCGGCAATATCGGGCTGCCGATCCTCGCCGCCGAGCCGCTGCCTCCAGGCGGCGTCTATGTGCTCGAGCTGTCGAGCTACCAGCTCGACCTCACCCGCTCGCTCGATTGCGAGGTCGCGGTGCTGCTCAACGTCACCCCCGATCATCTCGACCGCTATGACGGGTTCGACGCCTATGCCGCGTCCAAGGCGCGGCTGTTCGCGATGCAATCATCCGCGCACGAGGCGGTGATCGGCATCGGCGACACCGCGTCCGCCATGATCGCGCGGTCGCTGTCGGCGCGCGGCGAGCACCTGACCAAGATCGCGCCGGGCATCTGCATGGACCAGTCACGCTGGCCCGCGCTGCAGGGGCCACACAACGCGCAGAACGCGCTCGCGGCGATCGCGGTCGCGCGCGCGCTGGGCGTGGCGGAGCGCGACATCGACCGGGGCCTGGAGAGCTTCGCCGGCCTCCCGCACCGGATGGAGCGGATCGGGTCGCGGGGCGGGGTCGCGTTCGTCGACGATTCCAAGGCGACCAACGCCGAATCCACGGCACCCGCATTGGGCGCGTTCGGGCGTGTGCACTGGATCCTGGGCGGCCGCGCCAAGAGCGACGACCTCGACGCGTGCCGCCCCTGGTTCGACCGGGTGGCTGGCGCCTATACGATTGGCGAGTCGGGGCCGCGCTTCGCCGCGTTGCTGCGCGACGCCGGCGTGGCGGTGGAGGAAGCGGGAACGCTCGTCCGCGCCGTCGAAGCGGCGGCGGGGGCCGCCCGGCCGGGCGACACGGTGTTGCTGTCGCCGGCCGCCGCGTCCTTCGACCAGTTTCGTGATTTCGAGGAGCGCGGCGATGTATTCCGCGCCTGCGTAGGGGAGCTGTCGTGAGCGACGCGATCGGTCGGGGCGAACAGGCGGGCGGCATCATGTCGCGCATGAAGGGCAGGGGCGGGCGCGGCGACCGATCGCCGCTGGGCACCTGGTTCTGGGATATCGACCGGGTGCTGCTGCTGCTGACGCTGTTCCTGATCGCGATCGGGCTGCTCGCCGTCGCGGCGGCGTCGCCCGCCAGCGCGCGACGTTATTCGGGAGAGGCGCATCAGATCGCGCCGCTTTATTATTTCTGGCGGCAGTTGATGTGGGTGGGCGTGTCGCTCCCCGTGCTGGTCGCGACCTCGATGTTGCCCGTGGCGCTCGCGCGGCGGCTGGCGCTGACGGGGGCGGCGATATTCGTGGCGTTGCTGGCGCTCACGCCCCTGATCGGCGTGGAGGTGAACGGCGCGCGGCGGTGGATCGGGGTCGGCTTTGCGCAGTTCCAGCCGTCCGAGTTCCTAAAGCCGATGTTCATCGTCTCGGTCGCCTGGCTCCTGTCGCTCAAGGCCAAGGACGAGGAGCTGCCCACCGTATTGATCACCGGCGGGGCCACGGGCCTGGTCGCGATGCTGCTGATGCTCCAGCCCGACTTCGGCCAGACGATCATCTTTTGCCTGGTCTGGATGGCGCTGCTGATGATCGCGGGCACGCCGACCAAGGTCATGGCGGGACTCGCGGCGATGGTGCCGGTCGGGCTGGTCGCCGCCTATTTCTTCTACGGCACCGCGCGCAACCGCATCGACGCCTTTCTGTTCCCCGATGTCGAGGGCGTCGGCGCGGGCGACCATTTCCAGACGGACGCGGCCCACCGGACGCTGACCTCGGGCGGCTGGACGGGCACGGGACCGGGCAGCGGCAATGCCAAGTTTGGGCTGCCCGAGGCGCATACCGACTATATCTTCTCCGTCATCGGTGAGGAGTTCGGCCTGCTCGCCTGTTCGGTCATCGCGCTGGTATTCCTCGCGATCGTGGTGCGGGTGTTCGTGAAGCTGCTCGACGAACAGGACGAGTTCCGGCTGCTCGCCGCCGCCGGGCTGGCGACGCAGTTCGGGGCGCAGGCGCTGGTGTCGATGGCGGTCAATACCGGGCTGGCGCCGTCCAAGGGCATGACGATGCCCTTTATCAGCTATGGGGGATCGTCGATGGTCGCGCTGTCGGTGGGGATGGGGTTGCTGCTGGCCTTCACGCGGCGCAATCCGTTCCTGACGCGGAGCCCTTATGTGGTCCGCTGGAGTGGTCGATGACGAATAGCCGGCATTTCGTTCTGGCGGCCGGCGGCACCGGTGGTCACATGGTGCCCGCCGCGGCGCTCGCGACGGAGCTTTCGAGGCGGGGTCACCGGGTCGCATTGGTCAGCGACGCGCGCGGCGTGCGCTTTCCGGGCCTTTTCGAGGGCATCCAGACGCATGTGCTCCCCGCCGGACGGCTGTCGGGCGGCCCGATCGGCTGGGTTCGGGCCGGGCGCGAGATGGTGCGCGGGCGGGCCATGGCGCGCGAACTGTACAAGACCTTCAAGCCCGCCGCGGTGATCGGCTTCGGCGGCTATCCGGCGCTGCCCGCGCTGCTGGCGGCCTTCGCCGACGGGGTGCCGACGGCGGTGCACGAACAGAATGCCGTGCTGGGCCGCGTCAACCGGCTGGTCGCGGGTCGCGTCGACGCGATCGCGACCTCGTACGCCGTGACCGAGCGGCTCAAGTCGAAACTCGCCGACAAGGTCCGCCATGTCGGCAATCCGGTGCGTGAGGCGGTGCTGGCGCTCCGGTCGCGGCCCTATCCGCTGCTGGAGGAGGACGGCATCTTCCGCGTGCTCGTCACCGGCGGCAGCCAGGGCGCGACGATCCTGGCGGACGTGGTGCCCGACGGGCTGGCGATGCTCCCCGTCACCTTTCGCCGCCGGCTGCAGGTGACGCAGCAGGCGCGGATCGAGGATATCGACGCGGTGCGCGCCAAATACGCCCAGCATCAGATCCCGGCCGATCTCGCGACCTATCTGCCCGACATGCCCGAGCATCTGGCCTGGGCGCATCTGGTGATCGCGCGCGCGGGCGCCTCGACGATCGCCGAGCTGACCGCGGCGGGGCGGCCCGGCATCCTGGTGCCGCTGCCCAGCGCGACCGACGACCACCAGACCGCCAATGCGCGCGAGATCACGCTCGCGGGCGGCGCGCGGACGATCGCGCAGGGCGATTTCACCGCGGTCGAGCTCGCCAAGCAGATGCAGAAGCTGGGGCTCGACCCTGCCGCGCTGGAGAATGCGGCCGGGCGCGCGCGTGCCTGCGGCAAGCCGGATGCCGCGCGCGATCTCGCCGATCTGGTCGAGAGCCTCGGAGCTCCGGTCTCGCGACTGCCGGTCGGCGTGGCGCCGAAGCGCAAGGCCGCCTTCGCGTGAAGGGCGTGGCGACCGATATCGGCGTGATCCATTTCGTCGGCATCGGCGGGATCGGCATGTCGGGGATCGCCGAGGTGATGATGAACCTCGGCTACCGCGTCCAGGGATCGGACGTGACCGAGGGCTATGTGGTCCAGGGCCTGCGCGACAAGGGCATCCCCGTCGCCATCGGGCACCGCGCGGACAATCTGGGCGACGCGGCCGTGGTGGTGGTGTCGACCGCGATCACGCGTTCCAACCCGGAGGTCGAAGCGGCGCTGGAGCGGCGCGTGCCGGTGGTGCGGCGCGCGGAGATGCTGGCCGAGCTGATGCGGTTGAAGTCGACCGTCGCCGTCGCGGGAACCCATGGCAAGACGACGACCACCTCGATGATCGCCGCCCTGCTCGATGCGGGCGGGGTCGATCCGACCGTGATAAATGGCGGGATCATCAACAGTTACGGGTCGAACGCCAGACTGGGTGCCAGTGACTGGATGGTGGTCGAGGCGGACGAGAGCGACGGGAGTTTCCTGCGGCTGGACGGGACGGTCGCGGTCGTCACCAACATCGATCCCGAGCATCTCGACCATTATGGCTCGTTCGACGCGGTCAAGGACGCCTTCGTCCAGTTCGTCGAGAACGTGCCCTTCTACGGCGCGGCATTGCTGTGTCTCGACCATCCGGAGGTGCAGGGCATCCTGCCGCGGCTGCGGGATCGGCGCGTGGTGACCTATGGCTTTTCGGCGCAGGCGGACGTGCGCGGCGTCAATGTCGTGTCGGTGCCGGGCGGCAACCGCTTCGAATGCCTGGTGCGCGCGCGCGACGGGTCGGTCCGGTCGATCGAGGGGATCGAGCTGCCCATGCCCGGCCGGCACAATGTCCAGAACGCGCTGGCCGCGATCGGCGTCGCGCTGGAGCTGGGGATCGACGATGCGACGATCCAGAACGGCTTTGCCAAGTTCGGTGGGGTCAAGCGCCGTTTCACCAAGGTCGGCGAAGTGGGCGGGGTCGCGATCATCGACGATTACGGCCACCATCCCGTCGAGATCCGCGCGGTGCTGGCCGCCGCGCGCGAGGGTATGCGCGGACGCGTGATCGCGGTGGTGCAGCCGCACCGTTATTCGCGACTCCAGGCGTTGATGGAGGATTTCCAGACCGCGTTCAACGATGCCGACCGCGTGCTGGTGACGCCCGTCTACGCGGCGGGCGAGCAGCCGATCGCGGGCGTCGATGCCGACGCGCTGGTCGAGGGGCTGAAGCGGCGCGGGCACCGTCAGGCGGGCGTGATCGCCGATGCCGAGGGATTGGCGGACGAGCTGGCGGGATCGATCGAGCCGGGCGACATGATCGTCTGCCTGGGCGCGGGCGACATCACCCGCTGGGCCGCCGGACTGGCGGACGCGATCGAAGCGCGCCGGGCGGTGGTGGCCGCGTGAGCGTGATCGATCGCCCGGTGTCGCCGGTCACCCGCGGCAAGGCGGAGCCGAACGGCTCGCTCGCCGATTTCATCTGGTTCCGAACGGGCGGGCCCGCCCAGTGGCTGGTGCGTCCGGCGGATGTGGAAGACCTCGCCGCGACGATGCATGCGCTCGATCCGGAGGTGCCGGTCATGCCGATCGGCGTCGGGTCGAACCTGATCGTGCGCGACGGCGGCGTGCCCGGCATCGTGGTGCGCCTGCCCAAGGCGATGGCGCGCGTCGCGGTCGAGCATGGACGCGTGCGGGCCGGCGGGGGAGCGATGGGCATCGGCGTCGCCAGCGCGGCGCGCGACGCGGGGGTCGCCGGGCTCGAATTCCTGCGCGGCATCCCCGGCACGGTCGGCGGCGCCGTTCGGATGAACGCCGGCGCCTATGGCCGCGACGTGAGCGACATATTGATCGAGGTCACCGTCGTGACCCGCACCGGCGCGGTCGAGACATGGCCCGCCGCGCGACTGGGCTATCGCTATCGCCATTCCGACCTGCCCGCCGGGGCCGTGGTGGTGGAGGCGGTCTTCGCGGGCGAGCCCGGCGACCCCGCCGTGATCGGCGCCGAGATGGACCGCATCGCCGCCGAGCGCGAGGCGTCGCAGCCGCTCCGCTCGCGCACCGGCGGGTCGACCTTCAAGAACCCGGCCGGGCACAAGGCCTGGACGCTGATCGACGCCGCCGGATGCCGGGGGCTTCGCAACGGCGACGCGCAAGTGTCGGAGAAGCATTGCAACTTCCTCCTCAATCTGGGGCAGGCGCGTTCGGCCGAGATCGAGGCGCTGGGCGAGGAAGTCCGCGCGCGCGTGTTCGCGCATTCGGGAGTCGGGCTGGAGTGGGAGATACAGCGCGTGGGACTGCCCGCATGACGACGCCCCTCCACATCGCGGTGCTGATGGGCGGCTGGTCGTCCGAACGCGACGTGTCGCTCTCGTCGGGCGCGGGCGTGGCCGACGCGCTGGAGTCGCTGGGCCACCGCGTGACGCGGATCGACATGGCGCGCGACGTGGCGGCGCGGCTGGCCGAGGCGGCGCCCGACCTGGTGTTCAACGCGCTCCACGGCACGCCCGGGGAGGACGGCTCCGTCCAGGGCATGCTCGACCTGATGGGGCTGCGCTACACGCATAGCGGCCTCGCCACGTCCGTCATCGCCATCGACAAGGTGCTGACCAAGCAGGTGCTGGTGCCGCACGGCCTGCCCATGCCGGGTGGGCGGATCGTGAAGTCGGCCGAGGTGCACCAGCGCGACCCGCTGCCCCGCCCCTATGTCCTCAAACCCGTCAACGAGGGTTCCTCGGTCGGCGTCGCCATCGTCACCGACCAGGGCAATTACGGCAATCCGATCGCGGCGGATGTTCAGGGCCCGTGGCAGGCGTTCGACGAGCTGCTCGCCGAGCCGTATATTCGCGGACGCGAGCTCACCACGGCGGTACTGGTCGACCGCGCGCTGGGCGTCACCGAGCTCAAGCCCAAATCCGGCTGGTATGATTACGACGCCAAATACACCGACGGCATGACGGAGCATGTGTTTCCCGCCGACATCCCCGACGCGGTCGCCGAGGCCTGCCGTGCGATCGCGCTGGCGGCGCACCGGCTGCTCGGCTGCCGGGGCGCGTCGCGCGCGGATTTCCGCTGGGACGACAGCCAGGGCGTCGAAGGGCTGTTCCTGCTGGAGGTGAACACCCAGCCCGGCATGACGCCGCTCAGCCTGGTTCCCGAACAGGCGCGGCACACCGGCATGAGCTATGCCGAGCTGGTCCAGGCGATCGTCGACGACGCGATGGCGCGGGACGGCGCGACATGAGCCGCACGATCAAGCGCGGCCCGCCCCCGCGCAAGCCCGTCCGCCGCAAGGTCGTCAGGAAACAGCCCTTTTTCGACCGCATGATCGCGAAGCTGCCCGTCAGCCCGGAGCTGATCGCCAAGGCCGCGACCTGGACGATCCTGGGCGGCGTCGGCGTCGGCCTGGTCGCGGCGGCGAGCTGGGCGGGGATTCCCGGTATGATCGGCGCCGAGCTGGCCGAGGGGGCGGGTCGCGCGGGCCTGCGCGTCGGGCGGATCGAGATCACCGGGCTGAAGCGCATGGACCGCATGTCGGTCTATGCCGTCGCGCTGGAGCAGGATTCGCGCGCCATGCCGCTGGTCGATCTGGGCGCCGTGCGCGAGAAGCTGCTGCGCTACGGCTGGATCGCGGACGCGCAGGTGTCCCGGCGTCTGCCGGATACGTTGCTGGTCAACATCATAGAGCGCGAACCCGCCGCCATTTGGCAGGACGGCGGGCAGCTGACGCTGATCGACGCGGAGGGCGTGCTGCTCGCCCCCGTCGAGCCGGGCGAGACGCCCAACCTGCCGTTGCGCATCGGTCCGGGCGCCGACCGGCAGGAGCGGGGCTATCAATCGCTGCTCGCCGCCGCGCCGGGGTTGAAGCCGCGGGTGCGCGCGGCGACCTGGGTCGGCAATCGGCGCTGGGACCTGACCTTCCGGACGGGCGAGGTGCTCGCGCTGCCCGAGGAGGACGCGCAGCGCGCGATCGTGAAGTTCGCCGAACTCGACCGGTCGAGCGCGCTGCTGGGGCGCGGGTGGAAAAGGTTCGATATGCGCGACCCGTCGAAATTGGTGGCGCGCAAGCCGGGGATGAACGATCGTGTCACCGCGACGCCGGGGGGCGGCGCGGATGGGGGTGGAAAACCGGGCGTCGCGCCAGGCGTCGCGCGGGCCAGCGGGGAAGGCTGAACATGGCGAAGACTGCACCGGAAGGACTGATCACCGCGCTCGACATCGGCTCGTCCAAAGTCTCCGCGATGATCGCGCAGAAGGGCGATGGCGGCGAGCTGATCGTGCTGGGCACCGGCCAGCGCGAGAGCCGGGGCGTCAAGCGCGGCTATATCGCCGACATGGGCGCGACCGAGGCGGCCGTGCGCGAGGCGGTGGAACAGGCCGAACGCGTCGCGGGGCTCAACATCGAGGATGTCTGGGTCGGCTTTTCCGCGGGCGGGCTGATCTCCGACGTGGCGTCGGTCGAATCCGATCTGGGCGGCCACCGCGTCGAGCAGGGCGATATCGACGCGCTGCTGGCGGCCGGGCGTCAGTCGATCGATCCGCAGGGGCGCATGGTGCTCCACGCCCAGCCCGCGCTCTATACGCTCGACGGGCTGACCGGGGTCAAGAAGCCGCTGGGTCTCCACGCCGACCGGCTGGGCGTCCACATCCATGTGGTCGCCGCCGACGGCTCGCCCGTCCGCAACCTCGACCTGTGCGTCCGCTCCGCGCATCTGGAGGTACGCTCGATCATCGCCTCGCCCGTCGCGACGGGGCTGGCCTGCCTGTCCGACGAGGAACGCGAGCTCGGCGTGGCCTTGGTAGAGATGGGGGCGGGGATCACCAACGTGTCGCTGTTCGCGGGCGGGATGCTGGTCGGGCTCACCTCCATCCCGTTCGGCGCGGCGGACGTGACCGACGACATCGCCTCGGCCTTCGGGACACGGCGCCAGCAGGCGGAGCGGATGAAGTGCTTTCATGGATCGGCGAACACGTCGCCGCGCGACAATCACGACATGATCCCCGTGCTGCCCATCTCGGCGGAGGATAGCTCGGGGGAGGGGGCGTGCGACGCGATGCAGATCACCAAGGCGCAGCTGATCGGCGTGATCCGCCAGCGGCTGGAGCATGTGATGGGCGAGATCGGTCGCGCGCTGAAGGACCTGAAGTTCGAGGGGCCGGTCGGGCGCCAGGTGGTGCTGACCGGCGGCGGCGCGGAGCTGAAGGGCCTTGCCGACTATGCGCAGGCGGCGCTGGGGCGGTCGGTCCGCATCGGCCGGCCGCGCGGGCTGACCGGACTGCCCGACGCCCATGCCGGGCCCGCCTTCGCGACATTGGCCGGGCTCGCCTTCTACGCGGCGTCCGACCCGATCGACCTGCGCGCGATGGCGCCGCAGGCGCAGACGGTGCACCGGCCGGGCGGCTTTCAGCTGGTTCGCAAGCTCATCCAGGCGGCGCGCGCGAATTATTGAGAAGGGCCGAGATTTGAACTGGCGGCGCGTGTGCCGTTGGTGCACACAAGGTTAATGACGGGGAGCCGTGGGGTCGGCTTCGGGGGTATCGCGGAGAGTATCGAATGCCGATCGAGTTCATGGACACCAATGACGTCGACGAGCTGACCCCGCGCATCGCGGTGATCGGCGTGGGCGGGGCGGGCGGCAACGCGATCGCCAACATGATGCGCGCCGACGTCCAGGGCGTCGACTTCCTGGTCGCCAACACCGACAGTCAGGCGCTCAAGCAGTCCACCGCGCCGCAGCGCATCCAGCTCGGCGCCAAGATCACGCAAGGGCTGGGCGCGGGCTCGCGCCCCGAGATCGGGCGCGCGGCGGCCGAGGAGACGATCGACCAGCTCGGCAAGCTGCTCGAGGGATCGCATATGTGCTTCATCGCGGCGGGCATGGGCGGCGGCACCGGCACGGGCGCGGCGCCCGTCATCGCCAAGGCGGCGCGCGATATGGGCATCCTGACGGTGGGCGTGGTCACCAAGCCCTTCGCCTTCGAGGGCAAGCGTCGCGCCAAGAGCGCCGAGGCGGGCATCGAGGAGCTGCAGAAATATGTCGATACGCTGATCGTCATCCCCAACCAGAATCTGTTCCTCATCGCCAACGCCAACACGACCTTCAAGGAAGCGTTCGAGATGGCGGACGAGGTGCTGCAGCAGGGCGTGCGCGGCATCACCGACCTGATGGTCATGCCCGGCCTCATCAACCTCGATTTCGCCGACGTCCGGTCGGTGATGCAGGAAATGGGCAAGGCGATGATGGGCACCGGCGAGGCGAGCGGCGACAACCGCGCGCTGGAGGCCGCGCAAAAGGCGATCGCCAACCCGCTGCTCGACGGCGTGTCGATGCAGGGCGCCAAGGGGGTCATCATCTCGATCACCGGCGGCGACGACATGCGCCTGCTGGAAGTGGACGAGGCCGCCAACCATATCCGCGATCTCGTCGATCCCGACGCGAACATCATCTGGGGCTCGGCATTCAATCAGGACCTCGAAGGCCGCATCCGCGTGTCCGTCGTGGCGACGGGTATCGAAGCCGAGGCGCAGACCGCGTCCCCGGCGACGCAGCCCGAGCCTACGCGGTCCTTCGGCTTCGGGCTGGGGCGCAAGAACGACGAGCCGCAGTCCTTCCGTCCCGCGGCATCGTCGCCGGCCGCGCCGACCTCCTCGGTGCCGGCCGCGCCTGCTCCGGTGACGTCGCACGCGACCGCCGCGCCCGTTCCGTCCGCATCCGCCCAGGAGGAGCCGCTAGACTTGGCGACCGCCGAGGCGCAGGCCGCCGACGCCCTGCCCGAGACGGCGGATGCGGCGAACGAGGAACTGGTGCTCGGCGCCGAGACGATCGTGCCGCAATCGCCGTCGCCTCATGCGGATGGCTATGCCGGACAGCCCGTGCCCGCCCCGCCGGTCGCGCCGACCGGGGGCGACGACGCGCGCCGCCGCTGGCTGGCGCCCGGCGCCGAAGTCCAGGCGGCGGGCGAACCCGCGCCCGCAGCACCGCGCGTCAAGATGGGCGGAACCCTCTTCGAACGCATGTCCAACGCCGCGCGCGGCGCGCAGCGCGAGGAGCCGGTGGCGGACGGCAAGGATGCGCTCGACATTCCGCGTTTTCTGCATCGCCAGAATAATCAGTGATTTGACGGCGCGACCGGGCCGCTTCGCCGTGCGCGGGGCTCGCTCGGTCGTGTATGATCCGGTGCGTCATTGCCGGTTCAGCCGCGCTCGGGTCTAAACTGGCGATACCGATGCGAACATTCTATTTCGTAGCTCTGGCTCTCTCCACGACGCTTGCGGGACCCGCCCTGGCGCAATATCGCGCGAGCGCACCGGCCGTGCAGCCGATGACCACGGCCGACCAGCTCGCCGCGGTGATGCGGCGCGTCGCGGCCGCGCCGACCGATGTGTTCGCGTTGGTCTCGGCCGGCGAGCTGTCGATGAAGCTCGACGACATGAGCGCGGCCGCCGCCTTTTTCGCGCGCGCGGAGAAGATCGACCCCCGCAATGGCCGCGTAAAGGCGGGCATGGCCGCCATCCTAGTCCGTGCCGAGCGTCCGGGCGAAGCGCTGCGCTACTTTCAGATGGCGGAAAATTACGGTCATTCCGCGATGCGTTTCGCCTCCGATCGCGGGCTCGCTTACGATCTGCTCGGCGAGCAGGAGCGCGCGCAGCGCGATTACCGGCTCGCGTTGCGGACGGGCAGCGATGACGAGACGGTGCGCCGCTACGCGCTGTCGCTCGGCATTTCCGGCAAGCAGGCGCTGGCGCTCGAGCAGATCGAGCCGCTGACGCGTCGGCAGGACCGGGCGGCGTGGCGGGTGCGTGCCTTCGTGCTGGCGATGAACGGCGATGTGGCGGGCGCGTCCACGATCGCGACGACGATGATGCCGCGCGGCATGGCGGGGGGGCTCCAGCCCTTTTTCGAGCGATTGCCTTCCTTGCCGGCTACCGATCGTGCCTTTGCGGTCCATTTCGGCGAGGTGCGGCCCACGGCCGCGCGGTTGGCCGATGCGCGCATGAAGCCGGCCCTGGCCGCGCTGGGTCCCGATCCCTACGCGCCTGTCCAGGTCGCCGCGCGTCCCGCCGGTCCGGTGGTCATGACGGCGGCGACGTCGGATCGTCGGCGCGGACGATCGCGCCGGGAGCCGCAGGTCGCGGCGTCCGTCGCGCGGCGTGTCGCGCCACCGGTCGCCCGGCCTGTCCCTCCCCCGGTCGTGGCGTCGGTCGATCGGCGGGCCGTGCAGCCGGTCGCGCCCGCGGTCCTGGCGTCGGCCGGGCGGCGCGTTCCCGTAACGACGGCGCCGACAGCGGCTCCGGCTACGCTTCGTCGCGAACGGGTCGAGGTCGCCGCCGTCGCGCCCGCCGCGATCGACGCGCCCGCCGCCGCTGCGCTCCAATCGCTCGCTCAGTTGGACCGCGTCGGGCCGGCGACCGCATCGCCCACCTATGCCGCCCTGGATCCGTCGCAGCCGATTGTCCCGGCGCCCGTGCCGGCGGCGTCGGGCGCCGTACCCCGGCCGGTCGTTGGCGCGGCGCTGTCGCAAGCGGTGGTGCCCCGGCCGGCCGACCCGGTTCAGGTCGCCGCAACTCCGGTGGCGACGGTGCCGCTCCAGCAACCCTATTCGCTGCCCGCCGCCGTCGCGAGTGCGCCCGCGCAGCCCGCGACGGCGCTCGCGTCGACCGTCGGCTCGGCGGAGGCCGTGCCGGTGGCGAGTGCACCGGGCTTCACCAGCCTCGCACCCGCGCCGGTCGAGACCGCCTCGATAACGCCTGTCCCGGCGCCGGTGACGGCGGTGCGCAGCGAAGACTCGATCCTGGCGCGGATCGTCGCATCGATCACCATTCCCGGCGAGGAACTGGGCGTGGTCGAGCCCGAGCGTCGCGTTCCGGCGGTCGCGGCCGTCGATCCCGCCACGGCGCGCACGCTCGCGGCAGGCGAGGCGAAGCTGGCTAGCCAGACGGCGGACCGCCTCGCCGCCGCACGGACCATCGCCGCCGCGGCCAGGAAGCCGGCCGGCGATGCCCGGCCGGGCGCGCGCACGGGCCGCGCGGCCGAAGATACGAAGCTCGCCAGTCGCAAGGAACGTGCTGGCCGGACCGAGCTGGCCGCGAACGCCGATGCCGACGCCCCGGCCAAGACGAGGACCGCGGCGGAAAGACGAGCGGCCGACCGCAAAAAGGCGGCGGACGACAAGGCCGCGCTCGCCAGGGCCGAAAAAGCGAAGACCAAGGGCGAACCCGAGCGCATCTGGGTCCAGGTCGCGGGCGGCGCGAGCGAGGGCGATCTGCCCAAGGCGTGGAGCGCGGCGCAGAAAAAGGCCGCGGCGCTTAAGGGTCGCGCCGCCTATACGACGCCGCTGCGGGCTACCAATCGCGTCGTCACCGGACCCTTCAAAACCGATGCCGAAGCGCGCGCCTTCGTGAACCAATTGGCGAAGCAGGGTGTTTCGGCCTTTCAGTTCACGAGCACGACGGGCCAGAAGATGACCAAGCTATCCGCCAAATGAGGGTGGCCGCGTCCTGCGCGTCGGACCCGGCGCGCAGCAGGGGACGCCGTTACGCCGAACCCGACGCCGAACGCGGCCCGCGCGACGCGTTCCAGCGCGACCGCGACCGTGTCGTTCATTCGATCAGCTTCCGCCGGCTGCGCCACAAGACCCAGGTGTTCATGGCGCCGGACGGCGATCATTTCCGCGTTCGCCTGACCCACAGCATCGAGGTGGCGCAGATCGGCCGCGTGATCGCGCGCGCGCTCGGCCTGAACGAGGACCTGACCGAGGCGCTTTGCCTGGCGCACGACATCGGCCACCCGCCCTTCGGCCATGCGGGCGAGGATGCGCTCAAGGCGGCCTTGGCGGGCGAGGGCGGGTTCGATCATAACGGCCACACGCTGCGCGTCCTGACCGAGATCGAGCGACCCTATCCCCGCTGGAACGGCCTCAATCTGAGCTGGGAGGCGCTGGAAGGGCTCGCCAAGCATAACGGCCCGGTCCGCCATCCGGGCTGGGCGCTGGCGCAGGCCGACGCCGATCTGCCGCTGGAGCTGGATCGCTGGCCGTCGCTGGAGGCGCAGGTCGCCGCGATCGCGGACGATATCGCCTATGACAATCACGACATCGACGACGGGCTGCGCGCCGGGCTGCTGACGCTCGACCAGCTGCTCGCCGTCCCCCTCGTCCGGCGGAGCTGGGAGGCGGCGCGGGCGCGCTTTCCCGAGGTCGCGCCCGACCGGCTGCTCGGCGAGATGGTGCGCGGGCAGATCGGCGCCATGGTCAACGACCTGATCGCCGAGACGGAGCGCCGGGTCGCGGCGTCGGGTGTCGGCGATGTCGAGGACGTGCGCGGCGCCGGCCGCGCGCTGGTCGGCTTTTCCGATGCGATGCGCGAGGCGGAGCGCGACCTGAAGCGGTTCATGTACGCCAATCTCTACCATCACCCGCGCCAGATCGCGGCGGCGGAGGCGGCGCATCATGTGGTGACCGGGCTGTTTGCGACGTACCGCGCCGACGCCGACACGCTGCCCCCGGAATGGCGATCGCGGCTGCCGGATGCCGAGCCGTGGCGGAGCCGCCACGTCGCCGACTTCATCGCCGGCATGACCGATCGCTATGCGGTGACCCGCTACCGCGAGGTCGTCGGCGTCATCGACCTGCCCGAGGGGTTCTAGCCGCGCGCGTGCTGGGCTAAGGCCCCGGCCATGACCCTTTATACCCGTTTCGCCGCGCATATCGACACGGCCCTCGACGCCCTCGCCGCCGCCGGGACGATCCCGCCCGACCTCGACCGTCGGAACGTGACGGTGGAGCCGCCGCGCGACGCCGCGCATGGCGACCTCGCCACCAACGCCGCCATGGTGCTCGCCAAGCCCGCCGCCACCAACCCCCGCAAGCTGGCGGAGGCGATCGCGGGCGAGCTGGAGAAGCTGGAAGATGTGGCGTCGGTCGCGGTCGCCGGGCCGGGCTTCATCAACATGACGCTGACCGACGATGCCTGGCGCGGCGAGCTGTCCGCCATCGCGGACGCGGGCGACGATTATGGCCGCTCGACGACGGGCGCGGGCACGACGGTCAACATCGAATATGTCTCCGCCAACCCGACCGGTCCCATGCATATGGGCCATTGCCGGGGCGCGGTGGTCGGCGACGCGCTCGCCAAGCTGCTGGAGTTCGCGGGCGCGCGGGTGATCCGCGAATATTATGTCAACGACGCGGGCGGCCAGGTCGACGTGCTCGCCCGGTCGGCGCATCTGCGCTACCGCGAGGCGCTGGGCGAGACGGTGGCGATCCCCGAGGGCCTGTATCCGGGCGACTATCTGGTTTCGGTCGGTAAGGACCTCGCGAAGAAATATGGCGACCGCTACGCCGTCGCGCCCGAGGCGGAGTGGCTCGCCACCTTCCGCACGGAGGCGGTCGACGCGATGCTGGTGCTGATCCGCGAGGACCTGGCGCTGCTGGGCATCCATCACGACGTGTTCGCGTCGGAGGCCGAGCTGCAGGCCGCGGGCAAGCCCGAGGCGGCCGAGGCCGAGCTGCGGTCGCGCGACCTGGTCTATGACGGCGTGCTCGAGGCGCCCAAGGGCGAGCTGCCCGACGATTGGGAGCCGGTCGAGCTGCCGCTCTTCCGATCCACTCGCTATGGCGACGACCAGGATCGCCCCATCCGGAAGTCGAACGGGCAATGGACATATTTCGGCGCCGACCTGGCCTATCACTATCAGAAGGCGCAGAGCGCGGACGCGTTGATCGACATCTGGGGGGCGGACCATGCCGGCACCGTCAAGCGCATCGTCGCGGCGGTCCAGGCGCTGACCGACGGCCGGACGCGGTTCGACGTGAAGCTCATCCAGATGGTGCGGCTGCTGCGCGGCGGCGAGCCGGTGAAGATGTCCAAGCGCGCGGGCAATTTCGTGACGCTGGCGGACGTCGTGCGCGAGGTCGGGCGCGACGTGGTGCGCTTCACCATGCTGACGCGCCGGGCCGACGCGCAGATGGATTTCGACTTCGCCAAGGTGGTCGAGGCGTCGAAGGACAATCCGGTCTTCTACGTCCAATATGCGCATGCGCGGATCGCGTCGCTGCACCGGCGCGCGGACGAGGGCGGGATCGCGCAGGGCCGGGCCGACCTGTCCCGGCTTGATACGGCGGAGCTGGCGCTGGTGAAGCTCGCGGCCCAGTTCCCCCGCACCGTCGAGACGGCGGCCGCGACCCGCGAGCCGCATCGGATCGCCTTCTATCTCTACGACTTGGCGGCGACATTTCATGCGTGGTGGAACATGGGCAATGACGATCCCTCGCGCCGCGCGATTCGGGCGGACGATCACGACCTCACGCGTGCGCGGCTTTTCCTGAGCGCGGCGATCGGGCAGACGATCCGCAACGGGCTGGCCATCATGGGCGTGGTGGCGGTCGAGGAGATGAACTGATGGCCGAGCATATGAACCTGCGCGACGAGGATCGCCTGCCCTGGCTCGAGACCGTCGAGCCCGACGAGCCGCCGCGCTCCAACACGGGGCGGACGGTCGCGCTCGTGCTGCTGGGCATCGGCCTGCTGCTCGCGATCCTGATCGGCCTGACGCGCTGGCAGCAGAGCCGGAATGCGGGCGGCGACGGTACGCTGATCGCGGCGCAGGACGGCGATTACAAGGTCCGGCCCGACGAGCCCGGTGGGCTGAAGGTCGAGGGCGAGGGCGACGCGGCGATCGCGACGAGCGCGGGCGCGGGCGCCGGCAACGGCGCGGTCGACCTGAAGGCCGTGCCCGAGGCGCCGATCGCGGGTTCGCCCGAGACGCGACCTACCGCGGTTCCCACCCCGGCCGCCGGCAAGAGCGCGGTCGCGCAGGTCCCGGCTTCCGGTGGACGCCTGGTCGCCGCCGCCCCCATGGGCCCGTCGCGCGGCAACGTCCCCGGTGCGGTCGGGGGCGGCGCGCTGGTCCAGCTCGGCGCCTTCCCCAGCGAGGGCGCGGCGAACGGCGCCTGGGGTAATTTCGCCAAAAGGTTCGGCTATCTGGCCGCGCTGGGCAAGTCGGTCGAGGCCGCCGACGTGAACGGGCGCACCGTCTATCGGCTGCGCGTCAATGCGGGCAGCGCCAACCAGGCGGCCGATATCTGCGGCCGGTTGCGCGTCGCGGGCGAATCCTGTTTCGTGACGAGCTGAAACGGCGTGGCGCGGCCGACCGGGTCGCGCTAACGATCGGCCCATGAAGCCCGTCATCTTCGGCCTGTCCGGGCCGGTCCTCGCCGCCGATGAAGCCGCGTTCTTCCGCGCCGCCGAGCCGGCGGGGTTCATCCTGTTTCGCCGCAACGTCGTCGACCGCGCGCAGCTCCGCGCGCTTACCGACTCGCTGCGTCACCTGACCGGGCGCGCGGATGTGCCGATCCTTATCGACCAGGAGGGCGGGCGCGTCGCCAGGATGGGGCCGCCCGAATGGCCCGCCTTTCCGGCCGGTCCCGCCTTCGACCGGCTCTACGACGTCGCGCCCATGTCGGCGATCCAGGCCGCGCGGGCGAATGCGCAGGCCCTGGGGCTGATGCTGGCGGAGGTGGGGATCAACGTCGACTGCCTGCCGCTGCTCGATGTCGCGCGCCCGGAGACGACCGAGGCGGTCGCGACGCGTGCCTATGGCAGCGAGCCGATGCGGGTCGCGGCGCTCGGCCGCGCGACGCTGGAAGGGCTGGCGGCGGGCGGCGTCGTCGGGGTGGTCAAGCATATGCCCGGCCATGGCCGCGCGGTCGTCGATACCCATCATCATCTGCCGACGGTAACCGCCACCGACGCGGAGCTGGAGGTCGATCTGGAACCGTTCCGCACCCTCGCCCATGCGCCGATGGGCATGACCTCGCATATCGTGTTCGAGGCCTGGGACCGCGATCGACCCGCCACCCTGTCGCCGGTGGTGATCGAGGAGGTCATCCGAGGGCGGATCGGCTTCGACGGGCTGTTGATGACCGACGATATCGATATGAAGGCGCTGTCGGGCACGGCCGGCGAAAAAGCGGCCGGCGCGGTCGCGGCGGGCTGCGACCTGGCGCTCGATTGCTGGGCGCGGATGACGGAGATGGAGGATATCGCGGCGTCGCTCGGCGACATCTCCGACGCGTCGCGCGCGCGGCTCGATCGGGCGATGACGGCGATCCGGCCGCCCCAGGGCGACTTCGACGAGCTGATCGCCCGTCGCGATGCGTTCCTCGCGCTCGCCTGATACGCGACGGTGGCAAATGCCCGCGTGACGCCCTAGATAGGACCCCTTGCCAAGGGAGATTCGTTATGGGCGGTTTCAGCCCGATCCACCTGCTCGTTCTTGCGATCGTCGCGATCCTGCTGCTCGGGGGCGGACGTTTCTCGAGCCTGATGGGCGATGTCGCCAAGGGCGTGAAGAATTTCAAGAAGGGCATGGTCGAAGAAGACGAGCCCGCCAAGCCCGCCGGACGTATCGAATCCGCGAAGGTCGTCGAGCCCGCTCACGACCGCGATGGCACCCGCGTTCGCGACGATCGCTGATCCCAGCTTTCACGCCTGAGGCGCGGCCACCATGTTCGACGTAGCGCCTACCGAGTTCCTGCTCGTCGCGGTCGTGGCGCTGCTGGTCATCGGTCCCAAGGATCTGCCCAAGGCGATGCGCGTGGTCGGTTATTGGGTCGGCCGGATGCGCGGCGTCGCGCGGCAATTCCGGTCGGGGTTCGACTCCATGGTGCGCGAGGCCGAGCTGGAGGAGATGGAGAAGCGCTGGGCCGCCGAGAACGAGCGCATCATGCGCGAACACCGGGCCAGTCCGGAGGGCGATCCGACGTCGGGCGACGGTGTCCCCGATACCGCGAGCGCCCCCCCGGCCTCCATGCCGGAGATTCGGGCCGCCGGTCATGATGGCGACGCGACCGGCGAGCCCGTTCATGTGGAACAACCGGTGATCCGTTCCGCGCCGGGCAAGACGCTGCCGACGCCTGATAGCGGGGTGACGTCGTGAGCGACATCGACGAGACCCGCGCGCCGCTGATGGACCATATGCTCGAGCTGCGACGGCGGCTGCTCTACTGCCTCGCCGCGGTGGTGGTCGCGTTCGGCGCGTGCCTGTACTTCGCCCGGCCGATCTTCGGATTCCTGTTGCAGCCGCTGCTGGAGGCGGGGCAGAAGACCGTCATCTACACTCAGGTGTTCGAGGCGTTCTTCGTCGAGATCAAGGTGGCGTTCTTCGCCGCGTCGATGGTGTCGTTTCCGATCATAGCCAGTCAGATGTGGCAGTTCATCGCGCCCGGCCTCTATCGCAAGGAGCGCCGCGCCGTGCTGCCCTTCCTTTTCGCGACGCCCGTGCTGTTCGGTTTGGGCGCGGCGATGGCCTATTATGTCGCGATCCCGACCGCACTCCATTTCCTGCTCGGTTTCGACGGGGAGGTAGGGGGAGTCCGGCGCGAGGCGTTGCCCGCCATCGGTTATTACCTGTCGTTCATCATGCAGTTCCTGTTCGGGTTCGGGATCGCGTTCCTTTTGCCCGTGCTGCTGATGTTCCTGGAGCGCGCGGGCGTGGTCACCCGCAAGCAGCTCGTCGGCGCGCGTCGCTATGCGATCGTCGGCGCCTTCGCGATCGCGGCGGTGCTGACGCCGCCCGACGTGGGATCGCAGCTGTTGCTCGCGATTCCCTTGTGCATCCTGTACGAGCTGGCGCTGGTCGGGATCTGGATCACCGAACGGCGCCGGGCAAAGGGCTCGGCCGCGACCGACGAAGCGGCGGCCGAATAGCCGAGCCCAGGCCGGAGGTTAGTCGCCCGCTTTTTCGACCGCCTTGCCGGCGGACTGCAGATCCTCGCCGGCACCTTCGACGGTGTTGCACGCGGCCATCATCATCATGCCGGCGATCAGCGCCGAGCCGAGCAATTTACGCATATGGTTTCTCCAAAAATCCGGGCGTGATCGCCGCGTGAAGGAAATGATCCGCAGGCGGCATCGTTCCGCTCGCGAACCGTAACAACGAACATCGGGACGTCACCAGGGCTGCCCGGAGCGCCTGGTTTCGCTGAGCCTGCGGCCTGCCGGCGCATTGCCAAAGCCGAATGTCGGGAATGCCCTGAAGGCTAAAAGGCCCGGAAGCGTCACCGGGGGGGGGGAGGGGTGGACGCTTCCGGGCCTATCACTTGAACAGCGAGAGCGGGGGGGCATAAAGTCGCTGTTCGGAATGTAGAACGACGCGACCGAAAGCTGGTTCCGGCGGTTTCCACGAAATATGAAAAAATTTCAGTCGCGGCCCAGAATGGCGATCGTGATCTCGAACGCACCGGTCAGCGGGTCGTGGTGAAACTGCCCGCGCAACTGGCGCGACAGCCCTTCCATCACGCGGCCATAGCGGGTCCGGATCAGTTCGCGCAGTTCGTCGCCCTCCACCAGCGCGCGCGACACGATGCGCAGGCAGGCGCGATCCGGCACCTCCGCGGGCTTGAGCGACACGCGGATCCGGGCGGCGGGATCGACGCTCATCGCCAGTTCGATCGTTTCCGTCACCAGAAAGGCGACCGCGACGGCGATGTCCTGGGTGACGAGGTAATTGTCGATGTCGAGCACGATCCCGACGCTGGTGGCGCCGTCGGGCGCGGTGGCGCGGATGTTCGATGCCAGCTCGCCCAGCACCGATCGCATCCCCAGCCCGCGATTGTCTTCCATCTCGGCGAAGTGATTGCGGTGGACGACGGCCAGCGCATCGACCCGGCGCTGGATCGACGCATAGGCGGCGACGGCCTCGGGCGTCGGCGCCCCGCGCGCGTGGAAGTTGATCAGGCTGGAGATGACCTGAAGGTTGTTCTTGACCCGGTGATGGACCTCGCGAGTCAGCTTAGTCTGGCGTACCAGCCCCTGGGCGAGCCCGGCCTCGTGAAGCGCGACGGTCCGGGTGATGGCGGTAAAGGTCTCGCCCAGCTCGCGGATCTCCTGCGCCGGGAGGGTGCTGGTGCCGATGTCGATCACCTGGCCGGGCTGGTAGGTGGCGGCGCTGGTGCGCAGGCGCCGCAGCGGGGCGATCAGCAGATGGTCGACGACGAACCAGCCGATCCCGGCGGCCGCCGCCCACATCAGCAGCGGCAGCAGCATCGCCACGATGAAGGACGAGGTGATCGGCGCCGCGCGGATGCTGGTGCGCAAGGACAGATCGGCGAGCCCGAGCGGCGTGCGCATCGTCTCCATCCGGTCGAGCGGGCCCGCACCGGGGATGCTGGCGAGCGTCAGCGCCTCCTGGTCGAGCATGAGGCTTTGCGAATAGATGATCGCTTGGCTGCTCGGGGCGCCGAGCTGGGCCAGGAAATCGCGCGAGAAAAAAGCGCGCGCGGTCAGCCCGTTCGTGCCCGCGACGGAAAGGACGAGTCCGCGCTCGGGCGCGATGATCCCGGTGATCCCGCCCGCCGTCCCGAGCGAGGGCGGCGCCGGCTGGAAGGGCTCGCCGCAGACGGCGCGGCCCGACCGGTCCAGGATCACAAAGCGCGTACCCTTCTCGGCCTGTTGCGCGAACACGCCCTCGACCCGGGCGCAACTGGGCGCGTCGAGCGCGTTCTGCCCCAGCGCGCCCAGCGCCGACCGCAACGCGGTCATGTCCCCCACCAGCTCGATGGCGATCGCCCGCGCGCTTTCCGTGGCGGCGACGCGAAGCCGGGCGCGCGCCTCGGCGTCCGCGACGCGGCTGGTCTGGAGGGTGGCGATGACGGCGATCAGCGCGAGCGGCAGCAGCGCCGCCGACAGGATCAGGAAGAGCTTGGCGCCGGTCGGTAGCCGCGACACCGCTCCGAACGGCGAGCCCCCGCGGAGCTCGGGTCGGGCGCCGTCCTCAACGTCGGCGATGATGGTCATGCATTCGGTTAGTCGAGCTTGCTCAGTAGGTCGAGCATTTCGTCGGGCACCATCTCCTGCACGGCCTTGTCGTAGACCGAGCGTAGCGCCTCGCCCATCTCCCGATCACGTGCCGATCCCGGCCCCTGCGTCTTCGCGGCAGGCTTCTTGACGGACGACTTATGTTCCAAACTCAACCCGTCCCCCTGAACAGCCGGCCCGATCATGTGTCGTGACAGGCACCACGCGAAACCGCATCGACCGGCATGGTCGAAACGAATCCGTGCGCGTGAAACCAAAGACCGGGTCGCGGGTTCCCCGGATTGCGCGAAAAAAACTCCGGACCGCGCCGGGGGACCGCTTCGGCCATCAGGCGTTGCAACCCGTATCGCGTGGGCGCAGAGAAGCGCGTGTTATTCAGGGAGTGTATTTTTTCCATGTCGCTCGGACAGCAACTCGCACCGCATCTACCGTTCCTTCGACGCTATGCCCGCGCCCTGACGGGCAGCCAGAGCCAGGGCGACAAATATGTTCGCGCGACGCTGGAGGCGATCGTGGCCGCGCCCGACCAGTTCCCGCGCGAGGTCGATCCCCGGCTGGGATTGTACCGCATGTTCCAGGGCATCTGGAATTCGACCAATTACGACGAGGTCGAGGGTCACGCCGAAGCCGGCGAGGGCAATGAGGCGGTGGCGCGCGCGCGACTGGCCAAGATGACGCCGCTGTCGCGCCAGGCGCTGCTGCTCACCGCGATGGAAGGCTTCACGCCCGAGGACGCCGGCTATCTGATCGAGGTCGACACGACCGAGGTCGACCAGCTCGTGGCCGAGGCGCTGTCCGAGATCGAGCAGCAGACGCGCGCGCGCGTGCTGATCATCGAGGACGAGCCGATGATCGCGATGGACATCGAGACCATCGTCCGCGATCTCGGCCATGAGGTCACGGGCGTCGCCGTCACGCGCGACGAGGCGGTGGCGCTGGCGATGGACGACCGTCCGGGGCTGGTGCTGGCCGATATCCAGCTCGCCGACGACAGCTCGGGCATCGACGCGGTCAAGGACATCCTCGCCGAGCTGCAGGTGCCCGTCATCTTCATCACCGCCTTTCCCGAGCGGTTGCTGACGGGCGAGCGGCCCGAGCCGACCTTCCTGATCACCAAGCCGTTCCAGCGGTCGACGGTGAAGGCGGCGATCAGCCAGGCGCTGTTCTTCGACCAGTCCACCATTCCCGCACCGGTCGCGTAGATAAGGTACGGACCCAAAACGACCATAAGGGGTTTGGCACTACATGGCCGACGAGAACGAACCGATCCACATCAAGACCGACCGCGCGCGCGCGGGCGCGACCCCGCACATGACACGGGTCATCCTGCCCGTCTCGCTGGTCCTGGTGATCGCTCTTTTCGCGTATATAATCCTGGCCTGAGCGGCTCGTCGGCCAAGGTTGCTGGCAATCGCGTCGGCAAGTGCCTATCTCGGGCGGACGCTGGGCGCCTGGGCTCGCTAGGGGGATGATCGGATCTACATGACGGATGCTGTCGCGCGGGACGAGCTTCCCTCGGCCGAGCCGGTCGAGCATGTCTCGCTGTCGGACCCCGAGTTCAAGACCCAACTCGCGCAGGTGATCCCTCACCTGCGCGCGTTCGGGCGCTCGCTGTCGGGCAGCCGCGACCTGGCCGACGACCTGGTCCAGGAGACGTTGCTCAAGGCCTGGGCGGCGCGCAAGCGGTTCCAGGCGGGCACGAACATGCGCGCCTGGACCTTTATCATCCTGCGCAACCTGTACCTGTCGCAAATGCGCCGGGCGCGATTCAAGGGCGAGTGGGACGATCTGGTCGCCGACCGCATTCTCGCGGCGCCGGCGAGCCAGGACCGGCATGTGGAGCTGGGCGACATGCAGCGCGCGTTGCTGCATCTGCCCCAACCGCAACGCGAGGCGCTGATCCTGGTCGGCGCGGGCGGGTTCGCCTATGAAGAGGCGGCCGAGATCTGTCAGGTGGCGGTCGGGACGATCAAGAGCCGCGTCGCGCGCGGTCGCGTCGCGCTGGAAGCGTTGCTGACCAACGGCGCCCTGCCGTCACGCCGCGATCACGCCCAGGACGTCAACAAGACCGCGCTCGACACCATCATGGGCGAGGTGGACGAACTCAGCCGGGAACGGTGACGGGTCCGATGCCTCGCCTCAAAAACCATGAAGTCGAGGCAGTCGGTCGAGCCGCTCCACCGATCGGCGCATGTCTTCCGGCAAGGTCGACATGTGGTCGAAGCTGCGGCGTAACGCTCCCCCGATCGCATCGGTCACGAGCGGCCGGCGAACGGCGTAGCCGCCCTCGGGTCGTTCGTCGGTTCCGGATGCGATAGTCATCATGTCGTCGGAAACGTCGGAGAACCCTGATCGTTTCCCCAACTATACTGATTTAGATGAATATTGTCGTTGCGCTAGCGTAAGGATCGGTGATGTCTTCGCCGGTCGTGAGGCGGATTTCGCGGTCGTGGTGGCCTGTGCGCGGGCCTGTTCGCCCTTCCTGTCGGGGCTGATGGACCGCGATCCCGACATCGCTCGGGCATTGGGGTCGGGCAAAGCCGTTCCTTTCTTCGCGGTCGACGCGTGCGACGCGCCGCCGTCGCGGCGTCTGCGGCTGGCGCGAAATCGGCTGGCGCTGTCGGTCGCGCTGGCCGATCTGTCGGGCGCCTGGGATCTGGGCCAGGTCACGGCCGCGCTCACCGACTTCGCCGACCATGCGCTCGACCTGGCGATCCGCGCCGCCATCGCCGAGCGGACGCCCGGCGCGGAGCCCGTCGGTTTCGTCGCGATCGCACTCGGCAAGCAGGGGAGCGGCGAACTCAACTATTCCTCCGACATCGATCCCATATTGTTGTTCGATCCCGCCACCCTGCCATGTCGTGCGCGCGAGGAGCCGGGCGACGCCGCCGTCCGCATCGGGCGGCGGGTGATCGACCTCCTGCAGACGCGCGACCGCGACGGCTATGTGCTGCGCGTCGACCTGAGGCTGCGCCCGTCGCCCGAGGTGACGCCGATCGCGATCCCCGTGGACGCGGCCATCGCCTATTATGAAAGCCTCGCGCTGCCCTGGGAGCGTGCGGCGTTCATCCGGGCCAGGGCCGCGGCCGGCGACCGCGCGCTGGGCGAACGGTTCCTGCGGACGATCCAGCCTTTCGTGTGGCGACGCTCGCTCGATTTCGGCGCCATCGGCGAGATACGCGGGATCACGCGGCGCATCCGCGACCATCATGCCCAGGGTCAATGCTTCGGGCCGGGATTCGATCTGAAGCGTGGGCGCGGCGGCATTCGCGAGGTCGAGTTCTTCGCCCAGGTGCACCAGCTGATCCATGGCGGGCGCGAACCGGCCCTGCGCGCGCCCGCGACCCGCGACGCGCTGGCGCGACTGGCGGCGGCGGGCCGGATCGACGCCGGCGAGGCGGACGATCTGGCGCACGCCTATACGCTGTTGCGCACGATCGAGCACCGCGTCCAGATGATCGACGATCGCCAGACCCATGCCCTGCCCATGGGCGACGCGCTCGATCGGGTCGCGCGGCTCCACGGGCTGGCCGGTGCGCGCGCCCTGCTCGACCTGCTTGCGCCGCATGTCGAGCGTGTGGGGGCGATCTACGACGCGGTCGAGGACGAGCCCTCGGCGCGGCTGCCGCGCGACCTCGATGCGCTGGGCCGCGCGCTGGCGCAGGCGGGCTATGACGATCCGGGCCAGCCGGTCGATCGGATCGCCGGATGGCGGGCGGGGACCTATCCGGCGCTTCGCAGCTCGGCGGCGCAGGACGCGCTCGAAGACGTGCTGCCGAGCCTGTTGGCCGCGCTCGCCCGCGCGCCCGACCGGCAGGGCGCGCTGATCCGGCTCGACCGGCTTCTCGAACGGCTGCCGAGCGCGGTGAACCTGTTGCGGCTGCTCCAGGCGCGGCCGGCGCTCGCCGATCTTCTCGTCGCCATATTAAGCCATGCGGCGCCATTGGCGGACGAACTCGCGCGGCGGCCGGCCTTGCTCGACGGGCTGGTCGACGCGAGCGCGTTCGAGCCGGTCGGATCGGTAAGCTCCCTGGGCGAGCGGATGGCGGGCGAACGCATGGCGGGCGATCCGGCGGGCGATTACCAGGCGCGGCTCGATCATGTCCGCGCGGTGGTGGGGGAGGCGCGGTTCGCCCTCGGCGCGCAGATCGTGGCGGGCGCGGCCGACCCGTTGGCGGTGGGCGAGGGCTATGCACGCGTCGCCGAGGCGGCGATCACGACCCTGGCCGCGCGCACGACCGCGGAGTTCGAGCGCGCTCATGGGCAGGTTCCCGGCGGCGAGCTCGTCGTGGTCGCGCTCGGGCGGATGGGGGGCGGGCTGCTCACTCATGCCTCCGACCTGGACCTTGTCTATCTGTTCACCGGCGATTTCCACGCCGAGTCGGACGGCGCCAAGCCGCTGGGCGCGACCTTGTACTTCAACCGCCTGGCGCAGCGGGTGACGGGCGCGCTGTCCGTCGCGACCGCGACGGGGCCGCTTTATCCCGTCGACACCCGGCTCCGGCCATCGGGGGGCAAGGGGCCGCTGGCGGTGTCGGTCGACAGCTTCGAGCGCTATCAGCGCGAAGACGCATGGACCTGGGAGCATATGGCGCTGACCCGCGCGCGCGTCGTCCACGGATCGGCGCGCGCGCGGGCGGCCGTCGGGGCGATCGTCGCCGATGTGCTGGCGGGCGGGCGGCCCGGCCGCGACATCCGGGCCGATGCGCGGGCGATGCGATCCGAGCTGCGCGCACACAAGCCCGCGGGCGGACCGCTCGACGCCAAGCTGCTCGCCGGGGGGCTCGTCGACCTCGAATTCGCGGTCCATGTGGTGCAGCTGACCGCGCTGACCGGATTCGAGCCGCATCTCGGTCGGGCGATCGACGCGCTGGTCGCGCAGGGTCTGGCGCCTCGCGGCATGGTGGCCGCGCATGACCTGCTCACCCGCATCCTGGTCGCCGCGCGCCTGCTCGCGCCCGATGCGCGGGAGCCGGCGGTCGGCACCCGCGACGTGATCGCCCGCGCGCTGCGCCTGCCCGACTGGCCCGCGGCGGTTGCCGAGTTCGATCGCACCCGTCAGGAGGTGATCGGATTCTGGCGACGAGTGGGAGGTGATGATGGATAAGGGCGAGCCGATACCCGATGTGACCCTGGCGGACGAGAATGGGCCCGTTCCGCTCCGCTCGCTCGTGGGAGGGTGGGCGATTGTCTATTTCTATCCCAAGGACGACACGTCGGGCTGCACGCGCGAGGCGCAGGACTTCACCGCGCTGGCGTCCGAGTTCGAGGCCGCGGGAATCCAGGTGGTCGGCGTTTCGCGGGACAGCGTGGCCAGCCATGGCAGGTTCGCGACCAAATATGATCTGCGGACCAGGCTGCTCAGCGACGAGAGCGGCGCCGCGAGCGACGCGTTCGGGGTGTGGGTCGAGAAGTCGATGTACGGCCGCAAATATATGGGGCTGGAACGGTCGACCTTCCTGTTCGACGCGCAGGGGCTGCTCGTCCAGTCGTGGCGCAAGGTGAAGGTGCCGGGACATGCCCAGGCGGTGCTCGCCGCCGCCAAGACGGGCGGCGAGGCCGGCCCCGCCCGTCCGCTGCGCTGAGTCGAATCGTGAAAATGGGCTGGAACCTTTGGCCCGATCAACGGTTCGCCGCGCCCCGGCGGCGGTCCGACCCGGTTCGGCTCCGCTTCTATTGCGGTTGTTAACTGACTTCGGACACACCCCTGATTGTCTTGGGGCGCGGAGGGGCTGCGTATCAGACGGTGTTTTGGGGGCCGACATCCCGCATCCGCGGTGTGTCGGCGAGCGAAAGCTGCCGGGGTTTGATGAACAAGCACATGATTTCGGGCCGGATTGTCGCGGCCGTCCTGCTGACCACGATCGGCGCCGCCCAGGCGTTCGCCGCTGAGCCCGCCGCCAAGTCCTCCGCGGGACGGGCGTCGGCCCAGACCGGCGGTCCGCTGATCGCCGCCGGCAGCGCGGAGGCATCCTCCGATCTGAATGCGGACCGGAACTTCCGCTCGCTCTTCAGTGCCTGGAAGAAGCTCGATGGCGGGCAGGGGCCGAGCAGCATCGGCCAGATCGCCATTCCGTCCGTCCAGCCCGTCGCGCGGATGGATTACACCAGCAATTTCGGCATCCGCTCCGACCCGTTCCGGGGCACGGCGGCGATGCATGCCGGCGTCGATATCCGTGGCCCGCTGGGCACCCCCATCTACGCCACAGCCGACGGGATCGTCGCCGAATCGGATCGTCGGGGCGGCTATGGCAACCTCGTCGAACTCGATCATGGCAAGGGCATCGCCACGCGTTACGGCCACCTGTCCAAGCTGCTCGTCGTGGCGGGCGCGCGGGTGAAGCGCGGGCAGCTGATCGGCCTGATGGGCTCGACCGGCCGTTCGACCGGCAGCCACCTTCATTATGAGGTTCGGATCGACGGCCGCGCGGTTAATCCCGTGCCGTTCCTGACCACCGCCAACTACCTGCTCGCCGCGCAGGACCGCTCGGTCCATGTCGTGCCGATTTCCGCCGACGTGCCGCCGTCGCTCGACTAGTCGCCTCGGCGGCGGGGCGCATGTTGCCCCTGTCGGCCTGCGCGCCTATCTCGCGGGCATGACCAGTCTCTCGCCCGACATTTCGCTTTCCCCTGCCGCTGCGGGGCGCGTCGCGGCGATCGCGGCGAAACAGGGTCGCCCGGCCATTCTGCGCCTGTCGGTCGACGGCGGCGGCTGTTCGGGCTTCCAATACCGGTTCGGGTTCGCCGACGCCGCCGAGCCGGACGATGCGGTGGCGGAGACCGACGGGGTCAGGCTGGTCGTCGACAGCGTCAGCCTGGACCTCGTGCGTGGCGCGCAGGTGACCTATGTCGAGTCGCTGGGCGGCGCGGCCTTCCGGGTCGAGAACCCGATCGCCGCGAGCGGATGTGGATGCGGGTCGAGCTTCGCGATCTGACGTGAAGATCGTCACCTACAACGTCAACGGCATCAAGGCACGGCTGCCGCGCCTGATCGAGTATCTGACCGAGGAGCAGCCGGACATCGTCTGTCTCCAGGAACTGAAGACCACCGACGAGACCTTCCCCGAAGCCGAGGTCCGCGCGGCGGGCTATGGCGGGCTGTGGCATGGGCAGAAGGGCTTCAACGGCGTCGCTGTCCTCGCGCGCGGTCGGGACCCCGTACTGCGCCGCCACGGGCTCGACGGCGAGCCGGAGGACGAGCAGAGCCGGTATCTGGAGGTCGATGTCGACGGGCTGGTGGTGGGGTCGATCTACCTGCCCAACGGCAATCCCCGGCCCGGCCCGAAATTCGACTATAAGTTGCGCTGGATGGAGCGGTTGCTCGCCCATGCGCGCGGGTTGCTCGACGCGGAGGCGCCGGCGGTGCTGGCGGGCGACTACAACGTCATCCCCCATGACGACGACAGCTATTCGGTCGCCGCCATGGCCGAGGACGCGCTGATGCAGCCCGAAAGCCGCGCGGCCTATCGGCGCCTCCTCGCCCAGGGCTGGACCGACGCGCTCAGGACCCGCGCCCCCGGAGGCGGGGTGTGGACCTTTTGGGATTACCAGGCGGGCGCGTGGGCGCGCGACGCCGGCTTCCGGATCGACCATCTGCTCCTGAGCCCGTCCGTCGCCGACCGGCTGCTCGGCGCGGGTGTCGACAAGGCGCACCGCGCCCGCGAAAAGGCGAGCGATCACGCCCCGACCTGGGTACGGTTGCGCTAGACTGGCCCTGCAAGGCCGGCCGGTCGGCCGAGACGACGGGAGCGATGATGGCGAAGCGGTGGTTCGGCGCGGTCGCGCTCCTGACGGCCTCCCCCGCATGGGCGCAGGCCGGTCCTCCACGTTTCTGCCCCAACCGCCCCGATCTCGGCGCGTCCTCCTGTACCGTCGACCCCGGGCGCCTGTTGGTCGAGGTGTCGGGCATCGACTGGCAGCGCGACGACGGCGCCGACACGCGGGAGGATTCGGTGCTGTTCGGCGATTTCCAGGCGCGCATCGGCGTCGATCCGCGCACGGAGGTGCAGTTCAGCTGGACGCCTTATGGACATGCGCGAGTCCGCGACAAGGCGACCGGTCGCGTGTCGACGGTCGACGGGATCGGCGATGTCCGGCTCGGGCTGCGACGCAACCTGCGCAACCCGGACGGTTCCGGGCTTTCGATCGCGATCGAACCGTTCGTCCGCCTGCCCGCCGGGCGCGATCGGATCGGCGCGGGCGACTGGGGCGGGGGCGTCGTCGTGCCGGTCAACTACGAATTGTCGCCCCGCGTCGGCCTGGCGATGACGGCCGAGCTCGACGCTGCGGTCGATGGCGACGGGAACGGTCGTCACCCCGCTTATAGCGCGGCATTCGGCATCGGGTACGCGCTCACCGACCGGCTCGGCACGGTCGCGGAGGTCCAGATCGGGCGCGACGACGATCCGGCGGGCGGCTCGACCCTCGCGCTCGGCGCGCTCTCGCTCGTGTTCCAGCCGCGCGAGGGGCTGCAGGTCGACCTGTTCGCGGCGGCCGGGCTGAACCGGAGCTCGCCCGATTTGCGCCTCCTGACCGGCGCGGCTTTCCTGTTCTAGCACGCCGCGATCTGGCCGATCTCGCCGGAAATAGGTGTGTTATGCTACCGGTACAGAGGGCCAAGTCGGTGTAAGTCGTTGATTATACGACCGGCAGGTGTTTGGCATCATTAGTGCAGTGACACGGTTGCTCGCGGGATTGTCCGCGTGCAACCGAAAGGGTAAAGCCGTGAACAGCATCGTTTTCGCCGCCATCATCGCCGCCGCCGCGGCGCCCGTCGCGAATGCCCGCCCCGAGCCGACGCGCGGCTCGCCCCCGGCTGCGATACCCGCTCAGGCCGAGAGCCCCGCCGTGCGATCCAAGCAAGTACGCTATTGCGTGATGGGAACGATGACCAGCTCCCGCATCGCGCGCAAGACCTGCCGCACGCGCGACGAGTGGCTGGCCAATGGCTTCGATCCGCTCGCGGCGGGCCGGTGAACAGCGGGTCGCGGCGGTGGGTCCGCCGCGACCGCTTCGCGCTCAAAGGTCGCGGGCGTAGATCTGGTACACCTTGTTGACGCTGCACTCGATCGCGTCCGCGATCGACCGCATTCCCTGGTTGTCGTCGAGGATCCAGCCGATCTCCGCCCGCGAAGCGCCATATCGGGCGACCGATGCCGCGCGGATCGTCTCGATCAGCATGAAGGCGAGCTGGCTTGCGAGCCGCGTCGATTGCAGTTCCTTGAGCACGCCCATCAACGGCACCCGCACCGTGCGCACCCTGGGCCGGCGCAGCCACCGCAGGAGCCTGGCCCAGCCGAATGGCAGGAGCGAGCCGCCGAGCGGTTTCAGCATCTCGTTCAGGTCGGGCAGGGTGATCATGAACGCGACCGGCCGCCCGTCAAGTTCGGCGACGCGGATAAGGTCCTCGTAGACGATGGGTTTCAGCTTCACGCCGACATCGGCGATCTCGGGTTCGGTCAGCGGCACGAACCCCCAATTGTCCGCCCAGGCATCGTTGAGGATGCGCAGGATCAACGCCGCTTCCTCGTCGAAGCGCGCCTTGTCGACGGTGCGGATACGGATGCGCGGATTCTTCTCGCCCGATTTGACGATGCGCTGGACCAGCGGGGGAAAGGGCCGGGTGATGTCGAGTTCGTAGGTGAAGAGCTGCTTGACCGGGTGATAGCCCGCGCCCTCGATCCAGCCGCGATATTCGGGCCGGGCATGGCCCATCATGACGGTGGGCGGGTGATCGAAACCCTGGATCAGCAGGCCGGGCTCCTCCCAGATCGACATGCTGATCGGGCCGAGCGCGCGCGTCATGCCCTGATCGCGCAGCCACGCCTCCACCGCTACGATCAGACGGGCGGCGACCCCGGCATCCTCCGCCTCGAACAGGCCCCATTGCCCGACGCCGGGGCCGAATCCCTGTTCGGGGGGCATGGTGAGCGCAAGCGTGTCGATATGCGCGGAGATGCGGCCGACGACGGCGCCGCCGCGCTCCGCCAGGAACAGGCACGCCTCCGCATGGCTGAACCAGCCATTCTTCGCGGGCGTGATCAGCCCCAGCGCCTCGCGTTTCAGCGGAGGCACCCAGTTCGGATCGTCGCGATAAAGGCGAAAAGGCAGATCGACGAAGCGCCGCCGGTCGCGCGCGCTCCGTACCGGGCGGATCGTGACGTCGCTGTTGTTCATCCTGAAGGCGTCCCGAACCGCTGTCATTCGCCCCCTCTACCCGCTCGGACGACCGGGACAAGCGGGGGCGACCCCCTGTAATCGCCACGATGGCGCCACTATGTCATGACAATGCAGCCTGCCATGACCAGCACCCTTTCCCTCCGGCGCGGCGGCGCGTCACCCTTTGTCGGCGCCCAACCGCGTGCGCGCGTCGAGCGCGTGACCGACGACAAGGCGATGCTGCGGACCGCGGCCGAACTGACGCGCGATCTCCACGCGCCGCGTGCCGCCGTCTATTGGGGCGACCTGATCGCCTCGGTCGCGGTCGGCTATGGCGCGCTCGCGGCGGCCATGCTGATTAGGCCGGTCGGTTGGGCGATCGCGGCGGGGCTGGTCGCGGTGCTCGCCCTTTATCGTGCCGGCAGCTTCATTCACGAGCTGAGCCACATCAAGCACACCGCGCTGCCCGGTTTCCGCGGCGGTTGGAACGCGCTGGTCGGCGTCCCGCTGATGGTGCCGTCCTTCATGTATGAAGGCGTGCACAATCTCCACCATGCCAAGATGCGCTACGGCACCGTCGAGGATCCGGAATATCTGCCGCTGGCGCTGATGAAGCCCTGGACGGTTCCGGTGTTCGTGCTCGTCGCGGCACTCGCGCCGATCGGGCTGCTGCTGCGCTATGCCGTGCTGACGCCCTTGTCCTTCGTCGTGCCGGGGATGCGCCGCTTCGTCGTGGAGCGACTGTCGGCGCTGGCGATCAACCCGCAATTCCGTCGCCGCAGCCCCGAGGGCGAGGCCAAGGCGCAATGGACCCGGCTGGAAATCGCGACCAGCCTGTGGGCGATCGCGATACTGACGTCGGTCGCCGCCGGTGTGGTGCCGCTGCGCGCCTTCGCGATCTTCCTCGGCGTCGTGTCCGCCGTGACGGTGATCAATCAGGTGCGCACCTTGGTGGCGCATCTGTGGGAGAATGACGGCGAGGTCATGTCGGTCACCGCGCAGTATCTCGACTCGGTCAACGTGCCGCCGCCGACATTGCTGCCCGCGCTCTGGGCGCCGGTCGGCTTGCGCTACCACGCGCTCCACCATCTGCTGCCCGGCCTGCCCTATCACAACCTGGGCGAGGCGCATCGCCGCATCTCCGCGGTGGTGGACGTCCATTCGCCCTATCACAAGGCGAGCTATGAGGGGCTGCCGGGCCTGCTCGGACGCCTGGTACGGAGCAGCTTCGGGCGGCGCTGAGCCCCTATTCCTCGGTGCGGATCAGCACCGCCTCGCCGATCAGGAAGAAGAGCAGGAACGGTGCCCAGGCCGCCAGGAAGGGCGGATAGGCGCCCAGATTGCCCATGGCGAGCGCAAAGCTGTCGGCGACGAAATAGCCGAAGCCGAGCGCCATGCCGATCACCGCACGGATGAACAATTTGCCCGACCGCGCGATCCCGAACGCGGCGACCGCGCCGAGCAGCGGCATCAGCACCGACGAGAACGGTCCCGACAATTTGTGCCACAAGGCGCTTTCCAGCGCCTGGGTGGGCCGGCCCGCATCGTCCAGGTCGCGGATCGCCGATCGGAGCGCGCGAAAGGGAAGCCCGTCGGCATTGACGGTGGCCAGCGTGAACTGGTCCGGGCGCACCCCGCGCGCGACCACGATCGACCCGAGCGCGCTCAGCCTGCCCGTCGCGACATCGAAGCGCTCGGCGGGCGCGATCCGCCAGCCATCGCCCGCGCGGACGCCATCGGGCGCGCTGATCGTCGAGCGGAGCGAGCCGCCCTCGCGGTCGTAGATGACGATGCCGGTCAGCCGCGCGGCGTCGCCGCGGCCGGTGATGCGCGTCACCTCGATCAGGTCGTCGCCCTCGCGCACCCACACATTGGTGCGGTCGCCCCGGTCGATCGGCAGCGCGCGGTAATCGACCCGCTTCCACGCTTCCAGCGTCGCGGTCGCGCGGGCGACGACCCGCTCGTTGAACCCGAAGGAGAAGATCGCGACCCCCAAGCTGGCGATCAGCAGCGGCGCCAGCACCTGGTGCGCGGACAGGCCCGACGCCTTGAGCGCGACGATCTCGCTATTCTGGTTCATCGTAATCAGGGTCAGGATGGTGCCGAGCAGCACGGAGAAGGGCAGCGCGAAGGCGGTGATCTGCGGCGCGCGCAGGCTGACATAGCGCAGCACCTCCGTCTGGCCGTTGCCGGGGACCCCCAGAATGTTGCCCGTCTCGCTCAGCAGGTCGAGCGCCTGAAGGATCAGCACCAGCGTGAAGGTGATGCCGAACGTCCTGACCAGGAACATGCGCGCCATATACCAGGCGACGACCCGCGACGGAAAGATGCGCAGCAGGCTCATGCCGCCGCCCGCCGCGATCGGCCCGGCACGCGACGCGCGATCGCCGACCCCGCCTTGGAGAAGACGCGCTCCAGCGCGCCGATCGGCTGGCCGCCGGGAACATAGGCGACGGTGTGGAACATCCACACGACCAAGGCCGCGAAGATCGCGAACGGGCCCCAGAGGGCGACCACCGGATCGACGCGCCCGAGTTCGCCGAAGGATGCGGCATATTCATTGATCTTGTGATAGGTGACCAGCAGCACGACCCCCATGAAGACGCCCAGCGACGAGGTCGACCTTTTGGGCGGAACGCCGAGCGCGACCGCCAGCATCGGTAGCAGGAACATGGTCGCGACCTCGACGATGCGGAAATGGAATTCGGATCGCGACGACGCGCGCTGCGCCTCCGACGCGGCGGTCTGACCCAGGCGCGCGAGTTCGGGCAGGGTAAATTCCAGGTTGCGTCCACCGCGCACGCGGAACCGCTCGGACCGGGGCAGCGGTATGGGCAGGTCGTGCGCGCTGAAGGTCAGGACGCGGGGCGCGCGGAATTTCGGGTCGCCCTGGATCAGCGTTCCGTCGGTCAGCCGGAAGATGATGGTGTTGGGATCGTCGGTCGCCAGGAACTGGCCCTGGCGCGCGGTGACCGAATAGCTCGCGCCCTTGGGATTGTCGTAATGGACAAAGATGCCGCTCAGCTCGCGCCCCTTGTCGCGGCTTTGTTCGATGCGCAGCGTCATGCTGTCGCCGAAATGGGTGAACTCGCCCACCTTGATCGACGCGCCGAGCGCGCCGGTGCGCAATTCGAAGCGCAGCCCCTCATAATAATAACGCGCGATCGGCTGGACATAGCCGACGATGGCGAGGTTGAGCGCCGCGAGCGTGATCGCGTAATAATAAGGCACGCGGAGGAGCCGGCCATAGCTCATGCCGACGCCGCGCAGCACGTCGAGCTCCGACGTGGTCGCCAGTCGGCGAAAGGCGAGCAGGACACCCAGCATCAGCCCGATCGGGATGCCCAGCCCCAGATATTCGGGGAGCAGGTTGGCGAGCATCCGCCACACCACGCTGACCGGTCCGCCCTGCGTCGCGACGAAATCGAACAAGCGCAACATGCGGTCCAGGACCAGCAGCATCGCCGCGATCACGAGCGTCGAGAATAACGGCACCGCGATCAGCCGGACCATGTAGCGATCGATCGATTTCATGCGGGTTCGGCCATGGCGGAAGGCCGTCGCTATAGGGAAGGGGGGGCGGGGGCGCCACGCCTAATATCCCGGCGCGCGGGGCGCTATTCGGCGGCGATCTGCTCGGGAAACGCCGCGCGATCCGCCATGGCGGCGGTGATGGCGCGTTCGATCGCGCTCAGCGTGAACGGCTTGCGCAGCACATGATGCCCGCCGAACTCGTTCGCGCCGCCGGCGTCGCCGGCATAGCCGGTCACGTACAGGATGGCGAGGCCGGGGAAGCGCGCGGTCAGGCCCGCGACCATCTCCGGCCCGGTCTGGCGTGGCATCAGCACGTCGGAGATGACGAGCTCGATGTCGCCGTCCCGTTCCACGATCCCGGGCGCCCGGAGGGGATCGTCGCACGCGATGCCGACATGCCCCAATTCGTCCAACGCCCCCATCGTGGCCGCGAGCACGCGCGGGTCGTCCTCGACCACCAGCACCTTGAGCGTCGCGGAGGGGGCGACCGCCTCGGGCGGCGGCTCGACAGGCAGCTCCGCCGCCCGCTCGCCCAGGTGCCGCGGCAGATAAAGGGTGACGGTGGTGCCCCGGCCCGGTGCGCTGTCGATGCCGACTTCGCCATCCTGTTGGCGGACGAAACCGAAGATCTGGCTGAGTCCGAGCCCCGTGCCCTTGCCGACGGGCTTGGTCGTGAAAAAGGGCTCGAACACGCGTTCCGCCACTTCGGGCGCCATGCCGCAGCCGCTGTCGGTGACGGCAAAGGTGACATACTCCCCGCCCGCGCACTGGCCGACCGCCCCCGCTCCCAGCGTGGCGGTGCCGGTGACGATCGTCAGATCGCCGCGCCCGTTCATCGCATCGCGCGCATTGACCGCCAGGTTGAGAAGCGCGTTCTCCAGTTGCACCCGGTCGGCATGGGTCCGCCAGCCGGCCGCCTCGTCGCGCACCCGGATCGTTACCGCATCGCCCAGCGTCCGGTCGAGCAGGTCGGACATGCCTGCCACCAGCGCCCCCGGATCAACAGGTTCGGGCTTGAGCGCCTCCTCCCGCGAAAACGCCAACAACCGCCGCGTCAGCGCGGCGGCGCGGACGGCTCCCTCGGTCGCGCTGTCGAGGTGGCGCGCGGCCGATTCCTTGCCCAGGTTGCGGCGCGCGAGTTCGAGTCCACCAAGAACGACCGCGAGCATATTGTTGAAATCATGCGCGATGCCTCCGGTGAGCTGCCCGACCGCATCCATCTTCTGAACCTGGCGAAGTTTGGCCTCTTGGATGCGCAGTTCGTCGGTCGCGACGCGGACGGCGGTGGCGAGCTCGTCGGCGCGGGCCTGGGCGGCATCGGCTTCGGCGCGCGCGATCGCGCTCTCGCCCAGTGTACTCACCGTGTACCAGCCGAGCAGCACCGCCCCAAGCACGAGCATTCCGCCGAACACCGCCAGCCCGACCGCCGCGGCGGTTGAGCGCTCCACGAGCAGCATCGCCGCCGTGGTCCGGCGATCCAGGATCTGACGCTCGCCGCGGATGATCCGGCTCAGCGAGCGGTCGATCACGCGCAACGATCTCGCGTTGCGCGCCTGGTGATAACGCGCCAGCGCCTGACCGTTCTTGCCATATCTGGTCGACAGCGCGATCATCGACAGCTCGGCGCCGCGATCGTTATAAGCGCGGCGAAGCGCGTCGATCCGGCCTTGTTGATCGGCATCGCTGGTGGTCAGCCGATCGAGATAATTGATCTGCGCCGCCGCCGACCGCCATTCGTCGAAATAGAGCTGCCCAAGCGAACGGTCGGTCGAGATCACGTAACGGCCGAGCGACGCCTCTGACCGCGCGATCGTTCCCGCCAGGGTGCGCGCGACGATCATCACGTCATAACTGCGGCCCTGCGCCACGAGCGCGCGGTCGCGCTCGCGATTGGCCGCCCCGACGGTGAAGATCAAGGCGGCAAGGGTAACCACGCCCAGGACCGCCATCGCGATCAGCGTGATCGTCCGCCAAGGCGGACCGCCCCCTAGAGGCTCAAGCTCCCCAGCCTCGCCGTCCATATCCACAGCGATACTACAAGCCGGGAAGGGTTAAAAGACGGTGAAGATCAGCCGATCACGCCGAGCGCGTTGCCCGTCTCCCGGAACAGGTCGAGCACGCGGGCGAGCTGGTCCGGCCGGTGCTCGGCGCAAAGGGAGCAGCGCAGGAGATAGGTGCCCGCAGGAGTCGCGGGCGGCCGCGCCATGTTGACATAGACGCCATTTTCCAAAAGCGCCTGCCACATCGCGATCGCCTGAACCTGATCCTCCAAGATTACCGCGACGATCGCCGATTCCGGGCTGGCGGTGCCGAGCGCGAAGCCCATGGCGGTCAGCCCGTCATGAAGCTGGCGCGCATTGGCCCATAAGCGCGCGCGCTTGTCGTGCGCGGTCATGAGTTTGCGGATCGAGGTCGCGGCGGTGGCAACAACGGAGGGCGGAAGGGAGGCGGTGAAGATATAGGGCCGGCAGGCGAAGCGCATCACCTCGAACTTGGGATGGTTCGACACGCAGAAGCCGCCCACCGTGCCGACCGATTTGGAAAAGGTGCCGATCACGAAATCGACCTCGCCCTCCAGCCCCTGGTCCTCGTACACGCCGCGGCCATTGGGGCCGAAGAACCCCATCGAATGCGCTTCGTCGACGAGCACCATCGCACCGTGCCTGCGGGCCACTGCAACCATCTCCCTGAGCGGGGCGATGTCGCCGAGCATCGAGTAGACGCCCTCCAGCACCACGAGCTTCCCCGGCTCGCGGGGCAGGCGGCCGAGGCGCCGGTCGAGATCCTCGACCGAATTGTGCCGGAACCGCACCACCTCCGCATTGCCGAGGGCGCAGCCATCATAGATGGACGCATGGCTATCGGCGTCGAGAATGATGTACTCGCCCTTGCCCGCGATGGTCGAGATGATGCCCAGATTGGCTTGGTAGCCGGTCGAGAACACCATCGCGTGACGCGCGCCGTAGAATTCCTTGAGCGCCTCCTCCGCATCGACATGGTCGCGAAAGGTGCCGTTGAGCATCCGGCTGCCGTTGGTGCCCGACCCGAAGGCGTCGAGCGCGCGCCTGCCCGCCGCGAGCACGTCGGCGTCGAAGGTCATCCCCATATAGTTGTAGGTGCCGAGCAGGATCGTCTCGCGCCCCTGGATCACCGCCTCGGTCGGTGATCGCACCTCCTCCATGACGATCGCGAACGGATCGCGTACGCCCGATGTCAGCAAGGCCTCGCGCTCGGCGATCAGGGGATCGAACTTGCTGAACAGGTCGCGTGCCGCGGAAACCGGGGGCGGATCAAGGTCGAGCGTCTCGGGCTGGAGGCCGGTCTCGGTCATGGGCGGAGCTTGCCGACGGCATCGACCAGCTGGCCGACCGTCTCGATCTCGGCCTGCATGTTCATGGTGATGACGATGTCGAATTCGTCCTCGATCGCCGCTACGAAATCCATGACGGTCAGGCTGTCCCATTCGAGATCGCCTTGGAAGGTCGTCGCCTCCGTCACCGCGACCCCCTTCTTGTTGAAGGGTTCGATCTGGGTTGTGATAGTGTCGAGAATGGTCTGGCGGTCAGTCATGATGAAGGTCCTTGGCCGGGGAATGCGGCGGGAGTTCGACGGTCGGGGGGCTATAACAGCCCGTGATCCGCGTACCAGCGCGCGGTGTCGGCCAGACCCTGTGCAAGGTCGACGCGCGGCGCCCAGAGCGACGGGGGTGGGCGTCTGGCTGGATCGGCGGTCCAGTCGGGATGCGTCAGATAGGCGGCGCGGTCAGGCGTAAGCTTGGCGCGTTGCCCACGCAGCCGCCCGTCGATCCGCGCGCCGAGACGCAGCAGCGCGGCGGGGAGGGGCAGGGGGAGAACACGCCGCCCGACCGCGCGGCCGATCGCCCGCGCGAATTCGGCATGGCTATAGGTGCAGCCATCATCGGGTTCGTAGCAGGCTCGCGCGCTGCGTTGCTCCACCAGCGAGACGAGCAGCCGCGCAAGATCATCGACCGCAATCGCCGACATCCGGCCCGGTGGGGGGAGCAAAGCCAGCCCGAGCCTCGCCAGGCGGAACATGTCGCGCATCTCGAGATCGCCCGGCCCGTAAACGGCGGGCGGGCGGACGATCGTGGAGACTAGCGGCGATGCCTCGACGACGTGCTCCGCCTCCGCCTTGGACCAGCCATAGTCGGAGAGCGCGGGCTCGCGAGCGGCGAGCGAGGACACGTGGACCAGACGCTCGACGCCGACCCGCGCCGCCGCATCGACCACCGCGTGCGTTCCGGCGATGTTGCCCGCAGCAAAGCCTGCGCGGTCGGGGGCATTCACCACCCCAGCAATATGCAGAACCACATCGGCGCCAGCGACGAGCGCGTCCAGGCTGTCCGACCGGTCGAGGGCGCCTTCGATCCAGGCCACACCATCCCGCGCCGGTCGTGGGCGGCGGGTGAGGGCGCGTACCTCGTGACCGGCATCGACCAGCCGATCGAGCGCGCGTCCCCCGACGAAACCGGTCCCGCCGGTCAGCGCGATCAGCACGCCCGCATGACTTCGCGTGCCGTCACCGGATCAAAGCGGCGACCATTCAATCGCGTCTCCGCCCTCGTCGTCGGCACTGACCGTCGCAGCCGTCGGCCCGATAGCCTCGAGCAGCCGGTCCAGCGCCCAGTCGACGCCGGTGCCGGCGGCGGCCGAGATCGGGATGACCTCCGCCCCGCTAGCTTCTTCGAGTTCGCACACGAGCGCCTCGATCAGTTCGTCGTCTAGCGTATCGATCTTATTGAGCGCCAGAACCTGCGGCTTGTCGACCAGCCCCGCGCCGTACGCCGCGAGTTCGTCGCGGACGATCCGGTAGCTCGTCGCCACATCGGCATCCTGCGCGTCGACCAGGTGAAGCAGCACGCGGCAGCGTTCGATATGGCCCAGGAACCGGTCGCCGATCCCCGCGCCCTCGGCCGCACCCTCGATCAGCCCGGGAATATCGGCGACGACGAACTCCTGTCCCTTGTGGCGGACCACGCCGAGCTGGGGACGGGTGGTCGTGAAGGCGTAGGCACCGACCTTGGCTTGCGCATTCGTCACCGCGTTGATGAAGGTCGACTTGCCGGCATTGGGCAGCCCGACCAGCCCGGCATCGGCGAGCAGCTTGAGCCGCAGCCACAGCCACGCCTCCTCGCTGGGCCAGCCGGTTCCGTGCTGGCGCGGCGTACGATTGGTCGAGGTCTTGTAACTGGCATTGCCGCGCCCCCCGTCGCCGCCCCGCAGGAAGACCTCGCGCTGGCCGACCTCGGTGAAATCGAGCAGCACCTCCTCCTTGTCTTCCGACAACACCTGCGTCCCGACGGGGACCTTGATCACCAGATCGTCACCCCCGCCGCCGGTGCGGTTCGACCCCGATCCGCCCGACCCGCGCGGCGCGCGGAAATGCTGAGTATAGCGGAAGTCGATCAACGTGTTGAGGCCGGCGACCGCCTCGAACACGATATCGCCACCCTTGCCGCCATTGCCGCCATCGGGGCCGCCATATTCGATGTACTTCTCGCGCCGGAAGCTGACCGCTCCCGGTCCGCCGCTGCCCGAGCTGACGTAAATCTTGGCCTGATCCAGAAAATGCATGGACGCTATCTAGGGCCGCGCGCCGGGTTCGCCAGCATTGAGTGCGCTAAAGGCGATATCGCGCGCCGCATCGCGCCGCAGCCCGAGCGCGCGGGCCATCGGCGCCCCCAGCAGCGCGTCGCCCAGCGCGAGCAGGACGAGCTGGAGCGTTTCCTCGTGAATGGGCCGCTTGGACTGCACATGTTCGTCGGCCGCGAGCTCGTCGACCAGATCGTGGATCGCGGTCAGGATCGGATCGAGCGCGTTTTCGTTGCCCGACAGGATCATCCAGCTCGCCAGCGCCCCGGCGCCGCCCTTGCCGAACGCGTCAAAGGTGAGATCGACGACCTCGCGCGGGTTACGATTCTCGGCGCGGTTGCGAAGCACGGCGTCGCGGATCGTGCTCGTAATCGACTTGGCCATGCGTTCGATCAGCGCCTTTTGCAGCCCCTCGGCCGAGCCGAAATGGTGGAGCAGGGTGGCGTGGGTGCGCCCGATCCGCGCCGCCACCGCCTTCAGCGTCACCGCCTGCGGGCCGTCCTCGACCAGCAAGGCGCGCGCGGCGTCGAGCGCGGCGTCGCGCGACTCCTCGGGCGAGTTGCGCCGGCGAGTAGGAAGGGTGGACGCGGACATGGGGCAGGCTGTTCGACGTTTTGACGGGCAAAGGCAATCATCGCGTCGCCGGCTTGGCCCGTCCCGACAAGCGCGGGAAGGGCTGATCATGTCAAGCCGCGAGCGGCATCGGCCCGGTTCGCGCATCGTCCAAGTCGAGAACCGTCTCGACCGCGTCGACAGCGTGGCCCAGCGCGCGGCAGGCAAGCGGGACGATGCGCCCGGTCGGCCGAAAGCCGAGCTTCGCCAGGACGCGCGCGGAGCGGGGATTGCTCGCCATGGGCCGGGCGATCAGCCGAGGCAGCCGCAGCCCGTCGCGCGCGATCGCCACCACCGCGCGCCCGGCCTCGGTAGCGTAGCCGCGGCCCCAGGCGTCCGGTGTGAGCCAATAACCGAGCTCGTGCGCGTCGCCGCACCGGTGAAGTCCGATCCCGCCGATCAGCTCCGGCTCCGTCCCGCGCGTCGCGATCACGAAGACCGGCGCGTCGGTCGCGTGAGCCTGGGCGAGAAAGGTGCGGGCGTCCTCCACCCGGTACGGCCAGGGGACGTGCGCGAGCCTAGTCACCACGGCCTCATGCCCGATCGCCCGGGCGAGGGTAGCTGCGTCGTCCGGCCAGCCGGGCCGAAGTGTCAGACGGGGCGTCAGGGCGAACATCGTCGGCTCTCCTCCTTATCGCGCGCCGTTGCCACGCCGGGATGACGTGACGACGACAGAGCGGGTGTGAAGGGAGCAGGAAAAAAGGGAGCCGGGGTGACCCGACTCCCTTTCTGGATGGCTGGTTCCGCTGCAGGAACCCGGATCGCCCTGGTGGACGACCCCGTTGGTCGTCCGTTATTCGGCCGCCTGCGCGGTAATCTGGACCGAACAGAATTTGCGGCCGAGCTTGCCTTGCGCGAACGCGACGCGGCCATCGACGAGCGCAAACAAGGTGTGATCCTTGCCGATACCGACATTGGTGCCCGGATAGAATTTGGTGCCGCGCTGGCGCACGAGGATGTTCCCCGCGACGCACTCCTGGCCGCCGAATTTCTTCACGCCGAGGCGCCGACCGGCCGAGTCGCGACCGTTGCGCGACGAGCCGCCTGCTTTCTTATGTGCCATTGCTCACTAACTCCTTACGCCTGCGCCGGCTCGGCGGTGTCCGCCGACCGCGTCTCGCCACCGATGCCGACGATCCGGAGGATCGTGTGGCGCTGGCGATGACCGTTGCGACGGCGGTAATTGTGCCGGCGCCGCTTCTTGAAGACGATGACCTTCTCGCCCTTGGCCTGCGCGACGATCTCGGCGGCGACGGTCAGTCCTTCCACCGAGCGCAGTTCCGCGCCCTCGCCCGCGAGCAGGACATCGCCCAGCTCCACCGAGGAACCGGCTTCGCCGTCGATCTTGTCGACGACGATCTTGTCTCCGGCGGCGACGCGGTATTGCTTGCCGCCTGTGCGCACGATCGCGAACATGGCCTTATCACTTCCTAAATCTCGAACACCCGACAGGCGCGCGGGCCCATCGGGAAAGAAGCGCCAGCTAGTCGCGCCTCGTCCGCGTGTCAACCGCGCGGCGTGGATACGGCCCTAGTGGCGATGCTCGTGCTTGAGGGCATAGCGCCCATCTTCGAACCCGCGGAACAGCCCGGAAATGGCGGGGTGATCGACCGGCTCGTCGCTGTCGTCCACGAGCAGGTTCTGCTGGCTGACATAAGCGACATAGCTCGACTCGGCATTCTCGGCGAGCAGGTGGTAGAAGGGCTGGTCCTTGGATGGTCGGATCGCGGCCGGAATCGCGTCATACCATTCGTCCGAATTGGCGAAGACGGGATCGACGTCGAAGATCACGCCCCGGAAATCGAACACGCGGTGACGCACCACATCACCGATCGAAAAGCGCGCATGAGCGATCGGCGGTGCGGAGACTGCGGCGCGGGCCGCCGGTTCGGGAAGATCGCTGAACTGCATGAAACTGCATTTAGTGGATGCGGGGCCGGACACAAGCGCGACGGTCTTGCATGGGCGCAGGCAAGTCGGTAGAGGCCCGCGCTCGACCGCCGAGCCCGCTCATCGAAGCGGCGCGAGACCTCTGCGGAGAGGTGCCAGAGTGGTCGATCGGGACGGTCTCGAAAACCGTTGTGCCCTTGCGGGTACCGTGGGTTCGAATCCCACCCTCTCCGCCAGTTTCCTTATGCTGCTCGACGTGCTGTCCGGTCGAGCGCGGCCTCGACATGGGGAAGGATGCGTCGCGCGACGATGGCAATCGCGTAGGCATTGGGATGGATGCCGTCCGCCAGCACCAATGATCGGTCGCCGATCACCCCGTCGAGGAAGAAGGGGTGGAGTGCCGCTCCGTGGCATCTGGCAAGATCGGGATAAAGGGCGTTGAACCGCGCGGCCCGGTCACCGAGAAAGGGCGGCGCGAGCATCCCCGCGATCAGCACCGGCACGCCCACCCGCTCAAATTCGCCGAGCATCCAGTCGAGATTGTCGCGCGTCCGTGCCGGATCGACGGCGCGCAGCAGGTCGTTCGCGCCGAGTTCCAGAATAGCCAGATCCGGCCTGCGCGTCAGCCGCGACAATAGGCGCGGCAAGCGCGCGCGACCGCTGGCCGTCGTATCGCCCGAGACGCCCGCATTATCGACGACCGCGCCCGGGCGACCGGCTGCGAGTAATGCCTGAAGCTGCCGGGGAAAGGCCTGGTCGGGCGCCAGACCATAGCCAGCGGTGAGGCTGTCGCCGAACGCCAGCACATAAGGACCGGCGCCGCTCAACGCGCGTGCCGCCTGGGCTTGTGGAACGCCGCCTGGGCACCCCGGCCGTCATGGCTGAAGCAGGCACCATGGCCACTGGCATAGACATGGTGAGCGGCCACATCCTCGCGGTCAGGCTCAAGCCAGCCGGCGCCTGCCTGGTCGAGCGCGGTGACGATCTTGCCGTGCCGGTTGCGGGCCAGCACCAGCGGCCGGCCCTTGTCGGGGCCACGCGTGACCCGTGCCGAAAGCGTTAACATATCTACTCCTGACGATAACCAGGATATGGGAATCTGATCGCCCGGATTCCAGATTTCCGTGCTCGATCCATGACTTGGTCGATATGGGTCAGGCCTGGTCGACGCGGCGCGCTTCACAGGCGAGGCGCCCGGATTGTGCGCTGATCACCATGGGACTTAACGGTGCCTTAGCGTTGATGGCGCTAGCTGAGCCCGTGGACCTGTTCCTTCTTCCCGCCGTCTTCGTCGCAGGCGCCGTCCTGGCGAGCCTCGTGCCGCGCCGGCGCGGGCGACCGGTCGCGCCGCCTTGGTTCGACCGGCTTCGCGCCGAGCCGCCTGACATTGCGGCGGGAGAGGGGGGTGGCTTCGTCGCGATCCTGGAGGTCGACCGGTTCGCCACGCTGCGCCGCGACATCGGCGCCCGGCTCGCCAACCGCCTGCTCGCCCATGTCGCCGAACGCGTGGCGGCCGACCTGGACGGATGCGAGATAGGCCGGACGGGGCGCACATCGATCGAGTTTGCCTTTGTCGCCGCCGATTTGGAAGCCGCGCGAACGGCGCTGACGGCGCTCGTCAAGCGCCTGACGAAGCGCATCACCATCGACGAGCTGACCTTCGACCTGACCGTCCTGATCGGCGCCGCCCAGGCGAGCGCCGACGCCACGCGCGAGGAGGTGCTCGACCATGCCGCCGCCGCGATCGCGACCGCCCAGGCCACGCGCCAGCCCGTCTGCTTCGCCGACGAGGAGAGCGAGGACGAGTCGGGCCTAGACGACATCGCGCTGATGCGCGACCTGCGCCGCGCGATCGAGCAGAACGAGCTGCGGCTCCATTACCAGCCCAAGCTGCGGTCGCGCACCAACGCGATCGACTCGGCCGAAGCATTGCTGCGCTGGCCGCATCCGACACGCGGCACCGTCGCGATCGAACGGCTGATCCGCCTGGCGGAGAGCACGGGCGCGATTCGCGACCTGACCGAATGGGTGCTGGCGAAGGCCGTCGCCGACCAGGCGCGGCTCGCGGCGTCGGGGCACGACCTGACTATCTACGTCAACATATCGGGGGTGCTGCTGCCCGATGCCGAATTCGCCGGACGCGCGTTAGCGACGGTGACCTCCGCCAGGGGCCGGATCGGGTTCGAGGTGACCGAGACCGCGGTGATCCAGGATCCCGAGGGCGCGCTGGCCAATCTGCGTGCCTTTTCGGCGGCCGGGATCAAGATCGCGATCGACGATTACGGGTCGGGGCTGTCCTCCTTGTCCTATTTAAAGCAGCTTCCCGCCAATGAGCTCAAGATCGACCAGATGTTCGTGTCGGGGCTGATCGACAGCCACCGCGACCCGCTGCTCGTCCGCTCGTCGATCGACCTCGCCCATGCGCTCGACATGGAAGTGACAGCCGAGGGAGTCGACGACCCGCTCGCGCTGTCGCTGCTGCGCGTCATGGGGTGCGACATGATCCAGGGCTATCTGATCTCGCCCCCGATCGAACTCGCGGCGCTCCAGACATTTCTGACCAATTTCGATCACCGCGAGCATCTGTCGACACCGCGGCTGGTGATTCCAAAGGCGGGCTGAACTCCGTTGAGTAAGACGGCACCGGCCCGTTCCCCCGTCCGGCCACCCATCCAGTATGATCCGTGGGTGGCCGGGTGGGGGGAGCGGGCCGATGCCGGTTTCACGTTAGTGGAACAAACTACAAGACGCCGCTCGCGCTATAGCGAGCGCCCGATCACTTCCTTCATGATCTCGCTGGTGCCGCCGAAGATGCGCGTGACGCGCGCCGCGCGCCACGACCGCGCGATCGGATATTCGTTCATGTAACCCGCGCCGCCATGGAGCTGGAGGCATTTGTCCATGATCTCCCATTGCAGCTCGGTGTGCCATAATTTGGCGGCGGCACCTTCCTCGTTGGTCAGCTCGCCCTTCAGGTGGCGCGCGATCGCCCAGTCGAGATGGGCCCAGCCGACCTGGAGCTTGGTCTTGATGTCGGCCAGGACAAAGCGGGTGTTCTGGAAGTCGAACACCATCCCCGCGAACGCCTTGCGATCCTTGGTGAAGGCGACCGTCTCGTCGAACGCCTTTTGCGCGGACGCCTGGACCGACACGGCGATCGACAGCCGCTCCTGGGGCAGCTGGCTCATCAGGTAGATGAAGCCCTTGCCCTCCTCGCCCAGGCAGTTGGTGATGGGCACGCGGACGTCATCGAAGAACAATTCGCTGGTGTCGGCGGCGTCCTGGCCGATCTTGTCGAGCTTGCGGCCCTTGCGGAACCCCTCGCGGTCGGACTCGACCAGGATGATCGACATGCCCTTCCAGGCGGGCTTGGCGTCGGGGTCGGTCTTCGCCACGACCAGCGTCAGGTCGGTGTTCTGGCCGTTGGTGATGTAGGTCTTGGACCCGTTGATGACGTAATGATTGCCGTCCTTCTTGGCGCTCGTGCGGATCGCCTGGAGGTCGGAGCCCGTGCCCGGTTCGGTCATCGCGATGGCGGTGATCGTCTCGCCCGACACCATCCTGGGGAGCCATTCGGCCTTCTGCTCCTCCGATCCGTAATGGGCGATATAGTCGGCGACGATGTCGGACTGGAGCGAGAAGCCGGCGGGGACGCCGTTATAGCTCATCTCCTCGTCGACGATGGCGTTGTAGCCGAAATCGAGGCCCAGCCCGCCATATTGCTCGGGCACGGTCGGGCATAGCATCCCGATCTCGCCCGCCGCCCGCCAGAACTCCTTGGGGACGAGGCGGTTCTTCTCCCACTCGTCGACCTTGGGCACCGCCTCCTTCTGCAGAAAGCTGCGGACCGTCTGGCGGAACGCTTCATGGTCGTCGTTGTAGGCGAAGCGGCCGGCGATGTTGTCGAGCGTGAGCATGGAAACCTCTCGAAAGCGGATGCCGGGAACGTGCGGCGGGGTGCCGCGAGCGTCAAGTAACAATTGTTATGGTGGGCATGTTCGCGCCTCGGCGGCTACCCACTCCGGCCGCGACCCGCTAGGGCAGGGAGCGAAGGAGAGCAGGACCCATGAAACTCGCCAGTCTCAAAGGTGGTCGCGACGGGAAGCTCGTGGTCGTGTCGAACGATCTCGCCTGGTGCACCGATGCCCGGCATATCGCGCCCACGCTCCAGGCCGCGCTCGACGAATGGGACCGGCTGTCGCCCGACCTGCGCAACCTCCAGACCGATCTCGATCACGGGGTGATCCCGCGCGACCGCTTCCACGAGCATGACGCGGCGGCGCCATTGCCGCGCGCCTATCAGTGGGCGGACGGATCGGCTTATGTGAACCATGTCGCGCTGGTCCGGCAGGCACGGGGCGCGGAAATGCCCGAAAGCTTCTGGCACGATCCGCTGATGTATCAGGGCGGATCGGACGGGTTCCTCGGCGCGCGCGACGCGATCCCGCTCGCCGACGAGGCCTGGGGATGCGACCTGGAGGCGGAGGTGGTCGTCGTCACCGGCGACGTGGCGCAGGGCGCCTCGCGCGACGCGGCGCTGGCGGCGGTGCGGCTGGTCGGGCTGACCAACGACGTGTCGCTTCGGAACCTGATCCCGGCCGAACTGGCCAAGGGCTTCGGCTTCTTCCAGTCCAAGCCCGCATCGGCCTTCTCGCCCGTCTTCGTCACGCCCGACGCGCTGGGCGACTGGTGGCGGGACGGGAAGCTCCACCGCAGGCTGATGGTCGACCTCAACGGCCGGCCCTTCGGCCGCGCGGAGGCGGGCGAGGACATGACCTTCGACTTCGGGACGCTGATCGCCCATGCCGCGAAGACCCGCGCGCTGGGGGCGGGGACGATCATCGGGTCGGGCACCGTGTCCAACCGCGACGCGGGCGGCGGACCGGGCAAGCCGGTCGCGGCGGGCGGGGTCGGCTATTCCTGCCTGGCCGAGGTCCGCACCGTGGAGGTGATCACCGGCGGCGCGGCGGTCACGCCCTTCCTCAAGGACGGCGACACCGTGCGCATCTGGGCGGAGGACGATCGTCATCACCCCATCTTCGGCGTGATCGAGCAGAGCGTCCGCGCGGTCTGACCGCATCAGTGGAAGTCGTGCGACTTGATCGGGATGTCGTTCTCCCGGTCGCGAGCCCGGTCGCGGAAATGATAGTCGGAGCGGACCTTGGGTTCCCAGCCCTTCTCGCCCCGGTCCGGGCTGCCGCCGCGCATCCCGTCGCTGGGGCTGGTGAGGCGTGGCATCTCCATGTCGCCGACGCGGCGCAGCATGGGGGTGCGGTCGGTCAGGCCGTCGCCGATGACATGGATCACGACGCCCTGGCGCTGGACGCGGCCGCGGACCGACAGCATCGCCGCGCTCATCACGGTGGTGCGATGCGTCTCGAATATGTCCGGCCACAGGATGATGTTGGCCACCCCCGTCTCGTCCTCCAGGATGATGAACAACACGCCCTTGGCGCTGCCCGGCCGCTGGCGCACCAGGATCACCCCCGCCACCTCGACGAGCGTGCCGTCCCTGGTGTGGCCCAGATCGATGCACCGTATCATGCCCCGCCCGGCCAGCTCGGCGCGCAGGAACTGAAGCGGGTGGGCGCGTAGGGAAAGCTGGGTGAAGCGGTAATCCTCCACCACCTCGCGCCCGGCCGAGAGCGGTTTCAGGATCGTCGGCTGCTCGTGCGTCCCGGTCAGCGCGAGCAGCGGCAAGGATCGCTCGCCCAGCCCGCGCAGCGCCCAGAGCGCGCCGCGCCGGTTCAGCCCGAAGCCATGGAACGCGTCGGCGCGGGCGAGCGCTTCCAAGGCCGCCAGCTTGACCTCCGATCGCCGCCATACGTCCTCGAGCGACGCGAAGGGCGCCGAGGCGCGGGCGTTCAGGATCCTGTTCGCGTCCTTTGCGGCAAGACCGGTCACGATGCGCATGCCGAGCCGAAGGGGGCGGCGTCCATGGTCGTCGAGCAGCCTGGTGTCCCAGTCGCTGTCCCGGACGCATACCGGCCGAACCTCTACATGATGCGCCACGGCGTCGCGGACGATCTGGGCGGGCGCGTAGAAGCCCATGGGCTGCGAGTTGAGCAGGGCGGCGCAGAACACGTCCGGATGGTGGCACTTCATCCAAGACGAGGCATAGGCGATCTTGGCGAAGCTCATCGCGTGGCTTTCCGGAAAGCCGTAGGAGCCGAACCCCTCGATCTGCTTGACCAGCCGTTCGGCGAATTCCTGGGTGATGCCGTTGCGAAGCATCCCTTCGATCAACTTGTCACGAAACTCGCCGACTCCGCCGGTCATCTTGAACGTCGCCATCTTGCGGCGGAGCCGGTCGGCTTCGTCGGGGGAGAAACTCGCCCCGAGTATCGCGACCTGCATGGCCTGTTCCTGGAACAAGGGTACGCCCAGCGTCTTTTCGAGTACCATCTTCAGCTTCGGGCTGGGATATTCCACGCTGTTCCTGCCCGCCCGCTTGTCCTCGCGCCGCTTCAGATAGGGATGGACCATGTCCCCCTGGATCGGTCCGGGGCGGACGATCGCGACCTGAATCGCGATATCGTAGAAATTCTCGGGGCGCATACGCGGCAGCATCGACATCTGGGCGCGGCTCTCGATCTGGAACACGCCCAGCGTGTCGGAGCGGCACATCATCTGGAAAGTCGGCTCGTCCTCGGCTTGGAGGATGTCGTCGTCCAGGGTGAGGCGGATGGCCTTGTGCGCGGCGAGCAGATCGAACGCGCGACGCATGCAGCCGAGCATGCCGAGTCCCAGGATATCGACCTTCATGAAGCCGAGCTCCTCGATGTCGATCTTTTCCCATTCTACGACCTGACGGTCGATCATCGCGGCGGGTTCGACGGGAACCAGCGACGCGAGCGGGTCGCGGGTGAGGACGAAGCCGCCGGGATGCTGCGACAGGTGGCGCGGCGTGCCGATCAACTCCCGGGCGAGGTCGAGCGCGAGCGCGAGTCGCTGTTCACCCCCGTCCAGGTTGAGCGCCGCGACCCGGTCGGCGGGCACCCCGTCGCTCGACCATCCCCAGACCTGGCCGGCCAGCGCCGCGGTCACGTCCTCGGCCAGCCCCAGGACCTTGCCGACCTCGCGGATGGCGCCGCGGGTGCGGAACCGGCTGACCACCGCCGTTAGCGCGGCATGGTCGCGGCCATAGGTGTCGTAGATCCACTGGATCACCTCCTCGCGCCGCTCATGTTCGAAATCAACGTCGATATCGGGGGGCTCGTGGCGGCTTTCCGACAGGAAGCGCTCGAACAGCAGCTGATGCCTGACCGGGTCGATCGAGGTGACCCCGAGCACGAAGCAGATCACCGAATTGGCGGCCGAACCGCGCCCCTGGCACAGGATGCCCTGACTGCGCGCATATTGGACGATCGAATGGACCGTCAGGAAATAGGGCGCGTAGTCCAGCTTGCGGACGAGCGAGAGTTCCTTGCGGAGCAGACGCCGATAGCGTCCGGCCGGCCTTGTCGGGAAGCGCGCGTTGAGCGCGCGCCACGTCATCCTCTCCAGCGCCTTTTGCGGCGAATGGGCGGTCATCACGCGTTCGTCGGGATATTGATAGCGCAAGTCGCGAAGCGAGAAGGTGCAGCGCTCGGCGATCGCGGCGGTGGCGAGGAGGGCGTCGGGGTGATGGCGAAAGCGGCGCTCCATCTCGGTGGGGAGTTGCAGGTGGCGATCGGCATGGCGCTCGCGGCGCAGGCCAAGTTCGTCGATCGTGCATTTCTCGCGGATCGCGGTGACCACGTCCTGAAGCCGGTGGCGGTCGGGCGCGTGATAGAGCACGTCGCCGGTCGCGAGCGGCCGGAGCCCGTGCCGACGCGCCGCCTCCGCGACGCGGGCCAGGCGGCCGGCATCGCCGGGGCGGCGGTGAAAGGTCAGGCACACATGCCCCCGGTCGCGCCCGAACAGCTCGGCCATCCAGCGCAACTGATCGGCGTCGGCGCCGTCACGGCCTGGCACCAGCGCGGCGACCAGCCCCGGCGCCGCTTCGGCCACGTCCTCCCAGTGGAGAAAGCAGCGGCCCTTTTCGCCATGCCGCGGGTCGGCGCGGGCCTTGCCGCGGGTGAGCAGGGCCGTGAGCCGGCTCCAGGCGGCGCGATCCTCGGGCCAGACGAGCAGCGACGCGCCCGAGACCAGGTCGAGCCGGCAGCCGACGATCGGGCGGACGCGCGCGTGCTGCCTGGATACCTCCTCCGCCGCGACCAGCGCGCGCACCATGCCCGCCACCGAATTGCGATCGGTGACCCCCAGCGCCGCATAGCCCATCACCGACGCGGTCGCGAACAGCTCCTCGGGCGACGACGCCCCGCGCAGGAACGAGAAATGGGTGGTGACCTGAAGCTCGGCATAGCTCATTGCCGGACCGGTCCGAGATGACTAGGTGAGATGACCAGTTCGGGAGCGGAAGCGATGAAATATGTCGGCGCGGCCGAGTTCAAGGCCAATTGCCTGCGTCTGATGGACGAGGTCCAGGCGGGCGGCGAGCCGATCACCGTCACCAAGCGCGGCAAGCCGGTGGCGATGCTGACGGCCGCCAAGGCGGAAGAGCCTCGTCGGGGCTCGTTGATCGGATGCATGGCTTCGTCGGTGTACCGGTTCGACGACCCGTTCACGCCGGTGTCCGACATGGACCAGTGGGACGCCAACAATCCCGCCGAGCTGTACGACTCGAAACGGTGATCCTTCTCGACACGAACGTGGTGGTCTGGGCCGGACTCGACGATCCTCGACTTGGTGGATCGGCAAGGCGGTTGATCGACCATGCGGCCGGCGGACAAGGACTGGGCATGGCGTCCATAACGCCTTGGGAAATGGCCATGCTGGTTTCCAAGAACAGGCTGACGCTCGGCCGGCCGGTGGTCGACTGGGTTCGAGCATTTCTGGCCCGGCCCGGTGTCGAGTTCGTGCCGCTCACGCCTGAAATCGGCATGGATGCGGGGTCCTTGCCGTCGACCATCCACGGCGATCCGAGCGATCGTATCATCATCGCCACCAGCCGCGCACTTGGCTGTCCGGTGCTGACCGGCGATGGTCTTATCCTTCGATACGCCCAAGCCGGCCTTCTCAGCGCCATCGACGCGCGGCGCTAGCTCACCCATGGAAACCGTGCAGGTGCCAGCTCAGGTCGCCCGTCTCGGCGCGCACGCCGTCGCCGCGGCGAAACAGCCAGAAGCGGTGGCCCGCCTCGTCCTCGACGCTGAAATAGTCGCGCACGGCCCCTTCCTCGGCGACGCGGCGCCACCATTCGCCGGTGATGCGCTCGGGGCCGTCGGCGCGGACCACGTAGTGGCTGGTGCCGCGCCAGGTGAAGCGTTTGGGCGGCTGGTCGGGGAGTTCGGCCAGCACATGCTCGATGCGCTCGGGATGGCGCAGGAGCAGGGCGGGGCGCGGCCAGCGGGGGTGCCAGGGATGATCGGCCGCGCGCGCGTCGAGCAGGCGGACATCGCCCTGCCGGAGCACGGGCGGCGCGCGGCCGGGCGCGTCGAGTGGCGGACGATGCGCCACCGATCGCTCGGGCACGTCGCTCTCGACCGGCCGAGCGCGCCAGGGCAGGCGGCCGCCGAGCCGGTTGGCGAGCGCGTCGACCAGGGGGGCGAGGTCGGGCGCGGCGTCCTCCGCCAGCGCGGGGGCGAGCGATTCGGGGCCGAGCGGATCGCTGCGCAGGACATGGAGCGCCAGCGCGTCGAGCCCGAAGCCGGGGGCGATCTCCTCGATCCGGCGAACGAGCAGGCGCCCGAGACGCGCCGGATCGCGCGCGGGCCGCGCCAGTCCCACCCGGATGATCTGCGGCACGCCGTCGACCCGCACCGCGACGAGCTCGACCAGCCGCGCCCCGCGCCCGGCGCGCGCCAGCGCCGCGCATAGCCGGGGCACCAGCACGTCCAGCCAGTGCGCGATCGCCTCGGCGGTGGCGATGGGTTCGGCGAAGCGCTGCTCCACCATGATCCGCTCGGGCACCGCCACCGGATCGAGCGGCTCGGGGGCGTGTCCCAGGGCCTGGTCGAGCCGCCGGACGAGCGCGCCGCCGAAACGCCGGGCGAGCGGCCCGCGCGGCAGCCTCGCCAGCTCGCCCACCGTGTCCACCCCCAACCGGCGGAGCAGTTCCAGATGCCTGGGCTCCAGCCGGAGCGCGTCGGCGGGAAGGGGGGCGAGCGCCTCGCGGTGGCGGCCTGGCGGGCAGATGGCGATCGGGTCGCGGCGCCGTCGGGCAAAGGCATGGGCGGCGCCGGGCGTGTCGGCGATGCCGATGCGGGCGGCATGGCCCAGCCGCGCCAGCAACCGCCGGAGACGCCGGGCGAACCGGGCCTCGCCGCCATGGAGATGCGCGACGCCGGTCAGGTCGATGAACAGGCCCGCATCGTCCGACATCATGACCGTCGGCGCCCAGCGGCGGGCGAGCGCGACCGCCAGCCGGTGGAGCGCGGCGCGGTCCCCCTCCGGATCGGCGGGAAGGATCAGCAGGCCGGGCACGGTCGCGCGCGCCTGGGTCAGCCAGGTGCCGGGATCGAGCCCCAGCGCGCGGGCACGGGGACAGGCGGCATGGATGATGTCGCGGCCGTCGACGCGGTGGGCGGTGACCATGGGCAGCGCATGGCCCCGCCCATGGTCACCGGCCGGTCGGCGGCCCGGGGTCCGCCCCGGGTTGGACGGCACGTCGGCACCCGACCCGGCGCAGGCGCGGCCGACGGCGCCGTCCGACATGCGCCCCGTCAGGAAAAAGGCGCCCTCGCCCGGATAGGGTCCGTCGCCCGCGCGGCGCGTGCCGGGCGGGTGGGCGTCTTCGCCGCCCCGGCGGACCGGAGTCACGCCGCCCCGCGACGCCACGGGCGACCACGCCTCGTCGGGGGGCATGGCCTTGAAGGGATGGTCGGCGGCTTCGCTGCGGCGGCCCATCTCGCGCATGGGCGGGCGCTGGTGGAGGGGGAGTCGGGCGACCTCCGCCGCGACCTCCGCCTTCGCCCATTTGGCGCCGGGTCGCCAGCCGGGGTTGGCGCCCTGGTGCTGGGCGGAGCGGGCGCGCTCCTCCTGCGACCAGAGTGCGCCGGGACGGGCTTCGGGGGTATCGGGGACGGAGCAGGTCGGGGGGCGCTCGGCCAGGGCGGCGCGACCGAGTGAGTCGGCCGTCGCGTCGGACCCGTCGCGAGCGACGGGCCGGCCGCTGTCGTCGGACGTGCCGTGGTCGGCACGTCGGCCGGTCGTGGCCATTGACGGCTCAGCCGCCGGTCGCGGAACGCGACCGGTGCGTCTGAGCCGATCCAATGGCCATTCTGGCAGGTAAAGCGAGGCGACCCGTTTCATCGCATGCCTCCACAAGGATTTGAAAAGGCTCGCCGCCTTTTTGGCGGGCGAGGTCGAGATGCCAGCACGCCCGGCCCAGGCCCTCATGCGGCAGCGGGGCGGAGGGCGCGGAGGCGATGCGCCAGCGGGTGAGGGCGGCGGAGGGCTGGCCCAGCGGGTCGGCCCCGCCCTGGGCATGGCGCTTGAGCAGCAGGGCGATGGTGCGCCCGCCCTCGGCGGCGAGCTGGAGCCGGCGGGTCGCGGCAAGCCCGGCGCGCTTGCACTCGCCGATCACCGCGCCCAGCCCGCGGTGGCGCAGACCCTCCTCCATCACCGCCAGCAGCTCGCTGTCGTCGTGCGCCTCGACATAAAGGAGCCGTTCGGGCGCGAGCCCCGCCTGGTAGAGGCCCGGCGCGAACAGGTCGCGCCGCCGCATCACCCACAGGACGGGCCCCCAGGCGCGCGCGGCGATCCCCGCCATGAACAGGGTCGCCGACGCATCGTCGCCGTGGCGCGGCGTGGCGGCGGCGACCTCGTGCAGCGCGTCGAGCCTGAGCCCTTCGCCCGCCAGCCGCGCGTCGATCGCCGCCACGCCGAAGGGCAAAGCGGGGCGCCGCTGATGCCCATCGCCCTCGATGCGGCGCAGCGTCTCGCGTAGCTCCGCTAAAGTCTGGGTCATGGCACCTGGGTCACGGGATTTGGATCACGGCTGGTTCTCTGACGCGGTTCGAGTCGGCAACGGAACGTGTTCCTACTTTGTTCCAATCGAGAGTCGAGTCAATCGCGTCGTGAATGCCGTCCAGGACAGAGACGGGCGGGCCGGGCGTCGCACCCACTCTATCCGGATCGCGCGCGCGACGTGGAAGTTCACTGGAAGTTCAGGCCAAGAACGTCCGATGTCGTGAGCGAAGGTATCCAGGCCATACGGATCGATGCCGAACGCGCGGCGAACCGAGTACCACGCGCGATCGATGCGGATCGACCGCCCTTATCGGGCGCGGGTCCGAACCGACGCCAAAAAGCGGGCAGGAGGCCCAGAATCCCGAGTCGGGGGAGCCTTGCACGGGTGGAGGTCTGTAGGACAGCGACCTGTCTTCCGTCGGCTTTCGACCAAAGGCGGACGTTCGGGGATCACGCTCCCCATGATCGCCGGGGCCGGATGGCGTGCGACCGGTGCGCTGCCGGTCGTCTCAAGGACCGGCGGCGTGATGCGCTACAGCAGGAAGTCGGCGGCTCCGAGCGAGCCGGCGTTGACCAGCAGGGTGAAGTCGGCGGCGCCGTCGCCGTTGACGTCGCCGAACAGGCGGGCCTGGCCGTCGACGACCGCGTAGCGCAGCTCGCCCGCGCGGTTAGTGAACGCGGCGGTGCCGATGAAGCTGAACGCTTCGTTCCCGCCCGCGAAGCTGTCCGCGTCGATCTGCGACAGGTCGATCCGGTCGCCCGCCCCGCCGTCGAAGTCGAGCAACTGGTCGATCACGCCCGCGCCTTCGCCGATTCCGGTGAAGACGAACAGGTCGGCGCCCACTCCACCGAACAGCGCATCCGCGCCCGTGCCGCCGATCAGGATGTCGTTGCCCGCGCCGCCGCGCAGCGTATCGCGACCCTCCCCGCCTTCGAGATAATCGGCCCCGTCATCGCCGAGGATCTCGTCGTCGCCCGCGCCGCCATAGGCCTGGTCGTCGTCGAGCCCGCCCGCGAGCACGTCGTTGTCGCCGCCGCCGTAGAGCGCGTCCGCGCCCTCGCCGCCGTCGAGATAATCCGCCCCGTCGCCGCCGAACAGCTGGTCGCCGCCGTTCTGGCCGTAAAGCTGGTCACCGCCCGCGGCCCCGAGCACCACGTCGGCGCCCAGCCCGCCATAGAGCCGGTCCGCGCCTTCACCGCCGTCGACATAATCGTCGCCATCCTCGCCGAAGAGCGCGTCGTCGCCCTCCTGACCCAACACGGTATCGCCGCCCGATCCGGCCAGCACGGTATCCGCGCCCGCCTCGCCCGACAGCCGGTCCGCGCCCTCGCCGCCGTCGAGATAATCGTCGCCGTCCTGGCCGTGGAGTTCGTCATTGCCGATGCCGCCGTAAAGCTGATCGGTGCCCGCGCCGCCCAGGATCAGGTCGGCGCCGGCCTCTCCGGTCAGCAGGTCGTTCCCGGCGGCGCCATCGACCTCGTCGTCGCCGTCCTGGCCGAACAGCTGGTCGTCGCCGTCCCCGCCGTCGAGCCGATCCGCGTCGGCGCCGCCGATCGCGACGTCGGCGCCGCTTCCGCCGACCAGGCGGTCGCGGCCGGTGCCGCCGTCGAGATAATCGTCGCCGTCGCCGCCCTGGAGTTCGTCGTCGCCATCCTCGCCGTAGAGCTGGTCGGCGTCCGCGCCGCCCACCAGCACGTCCAGGCCGCGACCGCCATAGATCGCGTCGCGCCCGGCCCCGCCGTCCGCGTAATCGTCGCCGTCCGCGCCGCCCGCGACGTCGTCGCCGTCCTCGCCCAGCAGCACGTCGTTTTCGGTCTCGCCGTAAAGCTGGTCGTTACCCGCCCCGCCGACCAGCGTGTCCGCGCCCGTGCCGCCATAGGCGACATCCGCGCCCGCGCCGCCCTCGGCGAAGTCGGCCCCGTCCTGCCCGAAGATCAGATCCGCGCCCTCGCCACCATAGATGCCGTCGGCATCGGCGCCGCCCAGGATCGTGTCCGCGCCGGCTTCACCGTAAAGCCGGTCAGCGCCGATGCCGCCATCGACGAAATCGTCGCCGTCGCGCCCGAGCAGCTCATCGTCCCCGCCCTCGCCGTAAAGCTGGTCATTGCCCAGACCGCCGACGAGGAGGTCGTTGCCGGTCTCGCCGTACAGGCTGTCGTCGCCGACGCCGCCGTCGATGAAGTCGTCGCCCGCGCGGCCGAGCAGCAGGTCCGCGCCCTCACCGCCATAGACCTGGTCGGCGTCCGCACCGCCCACCGCGACGTCGTTCCCCGTCTCGCCGTACAGGGCGTTGCGGCCAGCGCCCCCGTCCAGGAAATCGTCGCCCTCGCGGCCGAGCAGAAAGTCGTTGCCCGCCTCGCCGTAAAGCTGATCGCCCTCCGCGCCGCCGACCAGCGTGTCGCCGCCGCTCCCGCCGTAAAGCCGGTTGCGACCCGCCCCGCCGTCCAGGAAGTCGTCGCTATCACCGTCGAACGGGTCGTCATCGTCGCCGCCGAACAGGTCGTCGTCGCCATCGCCGCCATAGAGTTCGTCCCGGCCGCCGCCGCCGACGAGAATGTCCGCGCCCCCGTCTCCGTAGAGCCGGTCCTGGCCGGCCCCGCCGTCGATGAGATCGTCGTCCTCGCGACCAAAGGCCAGATCGGCCCCGTCCCCGCCGTAAAGCTGGTCCGCGCCCGCGCCGGCGGCGAGCGTGTCGTCGCCCGCGCCGCCATAGAGCCGGTCGGCGCCCGCACCGCCGTCCAGATAATCGTCGCCGATCTCGGCGAGGAGCAGGTCCGCGCCGTCCGCGCCGAACAGCGCGTCATTGCCCGCGCCCGCGACGATCACGTCGTCGCCGCCGCGCCCATCGAGCGTGTTGGCGCCCGCATTGCCGTAGATGCTCTGGGCCACGTCGTTGCCGATCAGCGTCAGCGCCGCCGTGCCCCCGGCGTTCGACGTGGCGAGCGTCTCCACCGCCGCGTCGGCCGACAGCGTGAAGCCGTCCACCGCCGCCACGATATCCGCGCCCTCGCCCGCGCGCTCCACCACCGTGTCGCCGGCATAGACGCGGTAGATGTCGTCACCGGCCCCGCCCGCCAGCGTGTCGCCGCCGCCCGAACCATAGAACTCGTCCGCACCGGCCGTGCCGACGAGCGTGTCCGCGCCCGTGCCGCCGAGCAAGGCCGTGATCTGGAACGACACCGCCTTTATGCCCGTGTCCGGATCGCCGCCGGTGCCGCTGGAATCCTGCCAGGTCAGGATGCCACGGCCATCGTCGGCAAGCGTGAACTCCGCGAACGAACCCGCGCCGTTGGGGGTCGGGTCGAGCGTGACAGGCCCTCCCGCAGCGAGCCCGTCCGCGCTGAACAGTTGGGCTCGAATGCCCGCGCCCGTGTCATAGGTCACCAGAAACGCGCCGTTGGACAGGGACTGGACCGACGGATTCAACCCGGTCTCGACGGTCTGGGCAGGGCCCACCCGCGCGCCTTTTTCGTCATAACGCTGAATCGCGATCACCGGCGGGATGTTCAGCGGCGGAAAGCGCGAGAAATTGCCTGTCTCGGCCGCGACCACGAAGCCCCCGGATACCAACGCCGCAACCGACGCGTCGCGAACCTCGCCCAGCCCGTCGGGGCCGAACGCCGCTCCGACCCGACTTCCCGTGCTGTCATAGACCTGACCTACGAGCGTGAAACTATTGCTGACCACGACCAGGTAATTCCCGGATTCCAGCAGTGCGGAGTCGAGTTCCAGGCCCCCGGACCCGTCCGTCACGTTGGTGATCGGGCCGATCGCGCCCGTGTTCTCGACCACACGCGTGAACACCGGACTGCGGGTGTAATCGCGTTCCGCCAGACCTTCCCATGTCACGGCAAGCCGTCCGTTGCCCAGATCGACGACGGTCGTCTGCGCGGCGGACTGCGCGACGGAGTTGTTGACCGGCCAAGAAGCGGCAACTCCCGCCGCGACGCCGCTTTGGTCGAATTGCTGCACCTGAATCCGCCTGTCGTCGCCCCAGGCGACAGCGAACCCGCCGGACGAGATCGCCGTCACCGACGGTGCCCGTTGCTCGCCCGCTACGCCGGCGTTGATGCCGAACTCGCCGCCGAGCTTGGCGCCGTTCGCGTCGAGGAGTTGCGCCTTGATGTCGCCCCCGTTCTCGGCGCTGCGCCAGACGACCACGACATTGCCGTTCGTCAGCCGGGCCGTGACCGGCGCGTCCTGCGCGCCCTCCGTCACCGTGTTGACGAGAAACTCCGACCCGATCGGCTGCACCGTCGCCATGTTCCTGCTCTCCGCGCCCAAATTGATGTGGCTTCCCGTCGGGTTAGCGTGCGGCCGATCGGAACACACCAACAAAACGCGCCCTTCGCTCCGATCCCGACCTAAGGCCCGCGCTCAGCAGAGCCGGTGCCGTCCCCGCGCAACCGTGGACGCCCACAACCGGCTTGAAATAATCTTTCAACCGTTCAAAGACCCGCGCCGACGATCCGCCGCGCCAGACGGCGGCGATCCAGGAGATCTTCATGGCCGGCGAGCAGCCGCAAGACCCCCGGCGTGCCAATCTGCCCCCGCTGACCCTGCACGTGCCCGAGCCCAAGTTCCGGCCGGGCGATCCGGTCGATTTCGCCGAGGTGGACGTGCCCCCGGCGGGGCAGGCGCGGCGGCCCGATACGGCGGCGGCGGCGCGCGACTTCACCGACCTGGCCTATACGCTGGTGCGCGTGCTCGACGAGCAGGGCCAGGCGGTCGGTCCCTGGAACCCGCGGCTGTCGCCCGACCGGCTGCGGCGGATGCTGCGCGCGATGGTGCTGCTGCGCGCCTTCGACGAACGGATGTTCCGGGCGCAACGCCAGGGCAAGACCAGCTTCTACATGAAGGCGACCGGCGAGGAGGCGGTCGCGGTCGCGGCGACCATGGCGCTCGATTACGAGGACATGTGCTTTCCCTCATATCGGCAGCAGGGCATCCTGATCGCGCGCGACTGGTCGCTGGTCGACATGATGAACCAGATCTATTCGAACACCGCCGACCGGCTCCAGGGCAAGCAACTGCCGATCATGTATTCCGCGAAGGAGGCGGGGTTCTTCTCCATCTCCGGCAATCTCGCCACGCAATATCCGCAGGCGGTGGGCTGGGCGATGGCGTCGGCCGCCAAGGGCGATACGCGCATCGCCGCCGTGTGGTGCGGCGAGGGATCGACCGCGGAGGGCGATTTCCATTCCGCCTGCACCTTCGCCAGCGTGTACCGGGCGCCCGTCATCATGAACGTCGTCAACAATCAATGGGCGATATCGAGCTTCTCCGGCTTCGCGGGGGCGGAAGCGACGACCTTCGCGGCGCGCGCGGTGGGCTATGGCATCGCGGGCCTCCGTGTCGACGGCAACGACGCGCTTGCCGTCTACGCCGCGACCGAATGGGCCGCCGAGCGCGCGCGGACCAACCAGGGGCCGACGCTGATCGAGCATTTCACCTACCGCGCCGAGGGCCACTCGACCTCCGACGACCCCGGCCAGTACCGCTCGGAGGGCGAGCCGAACGCCTGGCCGCTCGGCGACCCGATCAAGCGGCTGAAGCAGCACCTGATCGCGATCGGCGAATGGGACGACGACCGCCACGCGGCGCAGGATCGCGAGCTCGCCGACCAGGTGAAGGCGTCGCAGAAGGAAGCGGAGAAGAACGGCATCCTCGGCCACGGTCTCCACCAGCCGCTGGGCACCCTGTTCGACGGGGTGTTCGAGGAAATGCCCTGGCACCTGCGCGAGCAGCAGGCGCAGATGATGGCCGAGGAACAAGCGAGCGGGCGGCCATGGGCGCGGAAGTGAGCGAGGTGATGCCGATGGAAGACTCGTCGAACGACGACGGCTCCGCCCCCGCCACCGTCCGCGAGTCGTCGGACGCCTCCGGCGCCGTCCGCATGAACATGATCCAGGCGATCAACTCCGCGCTCGACGTGATGATGACGCGCGACCCCGACGTGCTCGTGATGGGCGAGGATGTCGGCTATTTCGGCGGCGTGTTCCGCGCGACCGCCGGGCTCCAGGCCAAGCATGGCAAGACGCGCGTGTTCGACACGCCGATCACCGAGATCGGCATCGTCGGCGTCGCGATCGGCATGGGCGCGTACGGGCTGCGCCCGGTGCCGGAAATCCAGTTCGCCGATTATATCTATCCCGCGCTCGACCAGCTTGTCTCCGAAGCCGCTCGCCTGCGCTACCGCTCGGCGGGCGAATTCACGGCCCCGATCACCGTGCGCTCGCCCTATGGCGGTGGCATCTTCGGCGGGCAGACGCATTCGCAGAGCCCCGAGGGCATCTTCACGCACGTATCGGGCATCAAGACGGTGATCCCGGCGACGCCCTACGACGCCAAGGGGCTGCTGATCGCGGCGATCGAGGACAACGACCCCGTCCTCTTTCTCGAACCCAAGCGCATCTATAACGGCCCGTTCGACGGTCATTGGGACCGCCCCGCCAAGAACTGGAGCGCGCATCCGGCGGGCGAGGTGCCGACGGGCTATTACCGCATCGATCTGGGCAAGGCGGATGTCGTCCGGCCGGGCGAGGCGCTGACGATCCTGTGCTACGGCACCATGGTCCATGTCGTGGGCGCGGTGATCGAGGAGTCGGGAATCGACGCGGAGATCGTCGACCTGCGCACGCTGGTGCCGCTCGACATCGAGACGATCGAGGCGTCTGTCAGGAAGACCGGGCGCTGCATGATCGTCCATGAGGCGACGCGCACCGGCGGGTTCGGCGCGGAGCTCTCCGCGTTGATCCAGGAACGCTGCTTCCACCATCTGGAGGCACCGATCGAGCGGGTGACCGGGTTCGACACGCCTTATCCGCACAGCCTGGAATGGGCCTATTTCCCCGGCCCCGTGCGCATCGGCGAGGCGCTCAAGAAGATCATGAAGGACTGATACGGAATGGCGCGCTTCACCTTCAAGCTGCCGGATATCGGCGAGGGCATCTCCGAGGCCGAGATCGTCGCCTGGCACGTCGCGGTCGGCGACCGGATCGAGGAGGACGGACCCGTAGCGGACATGATGACCGACAAGGCGACGGTCGAAATGGAGTCGCCCGTGTCGGGCGTCGTCGTCGAACTGGCGGGCGAGGTCGGCGACCAGGTCGCGATCGGCTCCGCGCTGGTGGTGATCGAGACGGAAGCGGCGGACGCCCCCGCCGAGCTGGACGCCGCGCCGCCGACGTCGGAGCAGGCCGAGGTGGCCGAGCAATATGGCGCGGAGAATCCCGGCGTCGACGAGGTCGTGCCGCCGGTCATGACCACGCCCGCGCGGGCGGGGGGCGAAACTTCTCCCCTCCCTGGACAGGGAGAGGATCAAGGGGTGGGTAGACGTGAGACGGTGGCCGATCCTATCCCGTCCCCCCCCCCCCGACCCCACCCCGTCCA
>NZ_DASVRV010000031.1:0-58611 GCF_036388435.1 Sphingomonas sp. | reverse complement strand
TCGTGTGATCCTCGGCGTGCCGAGGAAGTCGCGCTTGCCCAGCTTCATGCCTTGCGCACGCAGGATCGCGTAAGCGGTGGTCGCGTGGAAATAGAAGTTCGGCTGCGAGAACGAGAGCAGGAAGTTGGCGCCCGTAAACGGTAGCCTGGTCTCGCCAAAGGCGAACTCGGTATCGTGGTTTGCCAAAGTCTCGAACGCGTCGCGGTCGATCGCCTTCAGGCTGGCTGTGGCCCTTTGTATAGCGCCATGCAGGCCTGCGAAATCGGTCGGCCATGGCGACATGTCAGGCGAGAACGTGCCTGCGCGTACACCCTCAATGCCGCCGACGGAGTGCGCGACGCAGGATTTTACCTGATAGCCGAACGGCAGCATATCCGGCACGAGCCGCGCGTCGATCAGGTCTGCCTCGGCCATCTTCTTCTCGGCACAGAATGTCTCCGCCTTCTCGAGCAATGCGTCGATAGCCGCCAGTGTCTGTAGGTTGGACGGGACCACGGCATCGTACAGGGAAAACGGCATGATCGTGCTCCGGTTGATTTCTGGCGCTGACCCGCCGCCTCGTAATATGGCCCGAGCCGTACCGCGGAGCGCAACCGGGGTCGCCTGATTTTTGCCGCCGGTGTGCCGGCACCGGTCCGAATACCGTCGCTCTTAGTCACATTCCACTTGCCTGTCGCGCCAACCAGAGCAATCACGCCCATGCCCCTCGTGAAAGCCGGGGGGCGGGGCGTGAGAACCTCAAACTGTAGGAACTCGGTCACGACTTTGTCGGGGCCGGGTGGCATGCGCGCATGTCCAGCCGGCAACGGTAAAGGCGCATGCGCCTGTGCCTACGGTCAGGTTCTCAACATCCGGCTTCGGCCGTCGCTCCGAGAGGACATAGGCGCGACGAACGAGGTCATCGGCACCGGCGTCGCCCGCATCAGGAGACGTCATGACCGGTCCGGATCAATCTTTCGCAGCGCGGCCGCATGCCCGCTACGGATGGCGCGCGCGCCAGCTCACCCATCAGTCATCGACGCGCGAGAACGCATTCGAACACGTGCTCCTGGGGCAGATCGGCGCCGAGCTGCTCGCGCGCGGCGTCGACTATGACGAGTATCACAGCAGCGTCGACAAGGAGGGCTTCGACGTCATGCTCGAAGCCGGCCACATCCAGCGTCACACCCAGTTGAAGGTGAAGATCAAGGGCGGCGCGCGCAGTGAGATTACCGTGCACACCCGGCTCGCCACTCGCCCGTCGGGCTGTGTGGTGTGGCTGACCTACGATCCCGTTGCGCGCGAGTTCTGCGACATCCGGTGGTTCGGCAGCCGTCCGGGCGAACCGCTGCCCGACCTGGGTACCAAGGTCGCCAAGCACAGCCGCGGCAACAGCCAGGGGGTGAAGGCGGACCGGCCCGAGCACCGGGTTTTGCCTGCTCGCCGCTTCGAGCGCCTTGCCGACACCGCCCATCTCGTTGACCGGCTTTTCGGCCGCCTGCCGCACGACCCACTCGCCTTCCTGCGCTCGCGGCTGCAGCTCGGTCACCTTCCTGAGGCAAGCTGGCTGGCGGAGGTAGCCGACGGAGACTTCACCGCGATCCCCGAGGGTTTGGCGTGGGGCGAAGATGCGACACGGTTTGCTCACCTGGTGGACGGCTTTCGCCTCCTCGAGCTGCTCGACCGCGGCGATCCTGACGTGTTCCTAGACCGGCAGCGTCAGGCACAGAAGGATACCGGGTGCTGGCCGGGCGACGCCGCTCTGCTCTGGACCACTCTGTTCATGGAAGCGCGTGCAGACCACTTCGGCGCCAACGACTTCACGAACGAGCTGCCTCACCTCGACCTGCTCTGCCGCCAGCTCCGCGATGCGCTGATCGAATTGGACACCAACCATGCGTAAGTCGCGCCTCATCGGCACTGCGATTACCATCGCCGCGATCGGCTTCGTCCCCGCGCTATCGGCGAAGAAGGCGCCCAGGCTTGTCTGGCAAGTCGCGCGAAGCAGCGACCCGATCACCGGCGCGGCCAGCTGCATCGTCGCTGCCTATGATCAGGCGAGCGGTATCAGCTACACCCGCACTGGTGCGCTGTATCCGTTCGTCGAGAACAGCAGCACCCACGGCGTGCTGGTCGGGGTGGGCAGCGGTGGCCGGTTCCGAACGCCGACCGGCGACATAGTATGGCGGGTCGATGGCCAGCCATACCGGACGCTGTCGGCTGCCGACAACCCGGCAGGCGCGACCGTATCCGCCATCCCGCCGGGCAACGCCGCCATGCAGCAGCTGATCGATCAGCAGATGCGGCTGGTTGCCGCTGCGACCGCGACCGGCACGGTCGCGGGCGGCGATACCGCCCGCGCAATGCTGAAGGAAATGCTGGCCGGCAGCGGGCTGGTCTTCCGGGCGGCAGCAGCCACCGCCGGCTACGGTCTCCCGACCGGCGCCGATCGGCGTGTCGGTCTGCTGACCAAGAACGGGATACGTCCCTACCCGCTCGACGAGAGCTTCAGGGCGGGGCTGATATCGTGCGGGGTACCAGTCGCAGTATCGACCTCTGCAGGCTGAGGCGACGGCGCGGGACTGAAGGCAGACGGCTTCTTCTCCTGCGCCTTCTCCCAATCGTCCATTGGAGCGTAGTTCGCCTCCCTGAACTTTGCCTGGTTCCGCGCAGCACGCTCCTTCCATTCTTCCGCTGAAGGCGCTCTAGGCACCACCAACACTCCACCACGAGGCGGCGGCTGGTCGAGCTTTAGCGTCGTGCGCTTCTGATCCAGCATCCGCATGGCGCGGAGGTCCCCTTTCAGCGCCTTGGCTTGCAGGATGCGAAGCTCCACCTCCCGCTTCGACTTCATGACTCCATCAATCTCGATCGTCTCCGCATCAAGTCGCTGCATGATCAGCCGGTCGTTGGTCTGCACCAGCGGTTGCACCTTCTTCGGCCGTCCTCGCGGGTTGCCCGATTTGCCCTTCTGGAACCTGTGCTTGGCGGGGGGCTTCCTGTACCCGGCCTTACCCTCGTCCTTATTCATCGCTCTCTCCTCCAAAGGAGAGACACCAGTAGGAGAGCCCGCAGCCGCGGGCTCTCCGTTCAAATCAGCGATTAAGAATGACGGAGTCGTGCCTACGCGAGCGTCGAAGCTACCTCGTCGAACGTCGCCTCAGTACCGGCAAGCATGGCCGACTTGCCGGTCGCCTTCTGCCAACGCCGGACGGCTACATCGACGTAATGCGGATCGATCTCCAGCGCCCGTCCCCAACGTCCGGTTTCTTCGCAGGCCATGATCGTCGTGCCGGATCCAGAAAATGCATCGAGCACAATGCCGCGCCGCTTCGAGCAGTCACGGATCGCGTCTGCGATCATCGCCACGGGCTTTACCGTGGGGTGCATCGCCAGTTCCTCGTCGCGGCCCACCCTCATCGAGTTGATACCCGCATAATCCCATACGTTGGTGCGATAGCGGCCATGCTGACCAAGCTCGAAATTATTGATGTGAGGAGCAGTCCCGTTCTTAAACGCGAATATCAGTTCGTGCTTCGAACGATAGAACGCGCCCATTCCGCCGTTATCCTTGTTCCAGACAATGAGGTTCTTCAGTTCGGCGTAAGCGGCGTGTCCCGCAGTCAGCATCTCGCGCATGTGCCGCCAGTCCATACAGACGAAGTGAATCGATCCATCGACACTGAACGTCGCTAGCTGCCGGCATACATTGGTCAGAAAGTCGATGAACTCGGCCTCGGTCATTTCTCCCGATGCCATCGCGAACTCGCGGTGCTTGACCTTGCCGAGACCGCAGACATGCCCGTTTACCGGTACGTTATAAGGAGGATCGGTAACCACCACCTGCGCACGATCATCGCCGAGCAGAGTCGCGTAAGCGCCAGCGTCACGAGCATCGCCACACAGCAAACGGTGATTGCCGAGCAACCACATGTCGCCGCGACCGGTAATGGCGGGATCGTCGCGCTCAACTTCGGGCGCTGCGTCGGCGTCCAGCGCAGGCGTATCGCTGGCGTTGAGCAGTGCTTCCAGCTCACCGCCATCGAACCCCGTCAGAGCGAGATCAAAGCCCGCATCGACGGCCAGAATGGCGCCGAGCTCAAGCTGCAACAGTTCCTTGTCCCAGCCAGCGAGTTCGGCAAGCCGGTTGTCGGCAATAACATACGCGCGCCGCTCCGCCTTGGACAGGTGCTCGAGCCTGAGAACCGGCACCCGATCGAGATGAAGCAGCTTCGCTGCTGCAACGCGACCATGTCCTGCAATGATCGTGTTCGACGCATCGGCCAGCACCGGATTGGTAAAGCCGAAGCGCTCGATGCTGCGACGGATCTGCTCGATTTGCGCCCTGGAGTGCGTACGGGCGTTACGGTCATGACTGCGTAGCGATACGACCGCCACGGTTTCGAGCCTCTCGGGAAAGTGAACCACAGGTCTGCTCCTCGTTCTGGGAGCAGACCCACTGATCCTACCGCTCGCGCTACGCTCTCAGATTAATGCCGACCCTTTTTCATGGCCGAGATCTGATTGGACAAATGGCGACCAGTGATGTTGCCGAACCTCCTCGCCACCCGGTCAGCAGCAATCACCTTCGGCTCAAGCTCGCCGCGGCTTCGCTGGAGCTCGCCCGCCGCGATCTCACGGCGAACATCTTCCGCCTCCATCTCACGCAGGACGTCCGCCACCAAGCATTGAGACAAGGAAAGCTTCGAGCGCGGACGGCCCCGCCCCGCACGCAGGTCACCTCGAAGCGCGCGTAGCAGAAGTTCGCACAGCAGCGGGTCGGGAACGCTGGCTTCGCTGTTCTTGAGTACCTCAATCAGATCATCCGGACCGATCGCCTGCCCACGGTCGAGCCGAGCTCTAAGGTTCCCTGGCTGCGTGCGGTCCCACATTGCCCAAGGCGAGGATTGATGCATGGCGTGTCTCCTTTGCCCCACCGCCTTTGCATGCAAAGGTAAACACGGCGGTTAACGGAACGATAAAGCCGCCTGCACAACCCGCGTAATAACCCTGCTATGGATCCGGAATGTCCCTGATCCGCTCTGACTTCCTACCCTGTTTATTTGTAGTCAAAACTACTGGCTTAAGTAAAAAAGTGGCTGATAACTGCGGCTCAGCGCAATGTCTGGCGCGCAATGAGCGCTGCACATTTCTTCCGTTCACCCTGTTTTCTGGCGGGAACAGGGAACGGCCATCCAACTGCCATTCCGTACTGCGCGCTACCTCGGCAGAGAACGTCGGCCTGAAAGCCGTACTGCTCGTCCACTCGTGATCCTCCGCAGTACCAAACCGACCGGAGAACTCCCGCATTGGCGCGGTTCTTGGCGAGTTTCTCAGATTTTTCGCATGACCTAGGACTGGGTGGCGGAGCGGGAGGGATTCGAACCCTCGATACGCTTTTGGCGTATACTCACTTTCCAGGCGAGCGCCTTCGACCACTCGGCCACCGCTCCGCAAAGATTTGCCTGGAAGGGGTGCGCCGTATCGCGGCTGGTGCTCGCGCGCAAGCCGGACATGGCAGCGTTGCGCGCGCGGTCGGGGTGGGGCAGGCTATCGGGCATGATCACCCTTCTTTTGCCGTTGCTCCTCGCCCAGGCCGCGGCGGCGCAGTCCGCCGGGCGGACCGCGCCCGATGCGCGGTCGCCGGCCGAGATCGTCGCCGCCGCCTCGCCGGACCAGTGGTCGTCGATCACGGCCGAAGACCTGATCGTCATGGACCTTGCCGCCGATGCGCGCGGGCGGGCGCGGCGGGTGGTGATCCAGCTGATGCCGCCGCCCTTCGGCCAAGGCTGGATCGCGAACATCCGGACGCTGGCGCGGGCGCGCTGGTGGGACGGAACGAGCGTCAACCGGGTGCAGGACAATTACGTCGCGCAATGGGGCGATGCGACGGAGAAGAAGGTGCTTCCGGCGGGGTTGGGGAAGATGCCGGAGAGCGGATATGTCGCCCGGCTCGATCGGGTAAAGGGGAATGGCTATTATCCGGGTCGGAGCCAGGATCCATATGACGGCCTTCCGCAATTTCTGATGGGATGGCCGACTATGTTCGACCTTGGTACGGATGCGATCTGGCCCGTCCACTGCTACGCCGCCGTCGGTGTCGGCCGCAACCTGTCGCCCGACACCGGCACCGGCGCCGAACTGTACACCGTGATCGGCCATGCGCCGCGTCATCTCGATCGGAACATCGCGGTCGTCGGACGCGTGATCGAGGGGATCGAGCATCTGTCCTCGCTCCCACGCGGGACGGAAGCGCTGGGTTTCTACAAGACCGCCGCCGAGCGCACGCCGATCCGATCGATCCGGCTGGCAAGCGACCTGCCCGCGGCGGAGCGGCCACGCTTCCAGTATCTGTCGACCGAGAGCGTGAGCTTCGCGCGCTACGCCGACGCCCGCGCGAACCGCCGCGACGCGTTCTTCATCCGCCCGGCCGGCGGCGCGGACATCTGCAACGTACCCGTGCCGGTGCGGCGAGAACCCTGACCTTTCAACTCCAGCGAAACATCACTTCGCGGGAAGCGCGTCAGCGCCCGACCCACTCCGCGACCTGCGTGGCGACCCGGTTGGCCGCGTCGCCGAGCGCGGAGCCCGCATTGGCGGCGTCGATCGCGGTGACCGGCACGCGCGCCTCGAACCGGCGTTTCTCCACCTGCGTCGCATCGCCGCGGATCAGCGAGGCGTCGAAGGTCACCACCGCCTCGCGCGTGGTCGCGTCGAGGTCGAAGCGGCGGATCTCGCCGCTCAGGCGCGCGCCCGGATCGACCGCCGATTGCGCGGTCGAAAGGACGAGGCGGCCCGTACCGGCGGTGATCGTGTCGGCCAGCAACCGGGCAAAAAGACGCGCGGGCGGCTCGGCCCATTGCGCGTCCTTCACATAGGCGATCGTCGTCGGGGTCGCGCGCACCGGCACGCGCGCCGTGGCGAGCGCCTGGGGGACGCTGGGCACGGCCACGGTGACCGCGCCGGTCCCGGTCGCGCGCTGGACGGGGCCGACCGGCACCGTCGCGGTCGTCTCGATCGTCAGCAGGGACGGCGGGGGTGCCGCGCCGAAGCTGATGCAACCCGCCAGTGGGGCCGCGAGCAGGAGGATGGCATAGCGCATGATCGGCCTCACTTACCCTTGTAATCCGGCAGCTTGGACTGCCCGACGAGCGCGCCCGCGCCCCCCTGATCGACCTTTTCCGCGATCGACGACAGGGCAGCGCTGGTCTGGCGCAGGTCGCGCACCAACTGCCCGACTTCGGGAATCGTCTGCTTGGAAAAGGCCTGGAGCCCCGGCCGCGCGTCGCCGATCGCGCCACTGAGCGCATCCGCCGAGCGCTGCGCCGAGTCGATCGTGCGGTTGAGATTGGCGACGGTCGGCTGGATGTCGTTGGCGAGCACGCCGTTGGTCGTATTCGCCAGCGCGCCGACCTGCTGCGCGGCGTCGCCCGCCTGCTGGATGGCAACCCTCGTCTGCGCCAGCGTCGCGGCGATCTCGGGCGCGCGGTCCGCAAAGGCGTCGGTCAGGCGGCCGGTATTTTCGAGAATGCCCGCGATCGACGCCTGGTTCTTGTCGGTGAGCAGCCCGGTCAGCCGGTCGGTCAGCGTCGACAGCCGCTCGAGCAGCTGGGGCGCCGAATTGAGGATCGCGCCCAGCCCGCCGGTCCGCGTCGGGATGACCGGAACCCCGTAGGGGCAGGCGCTGCTGGTGTCGGGTTCGGGGCAGGCGATCGGGGGCGCCCCTTTGCGCGCGCCGTCGAGCGAGATCTGGCTGACGCCGGTGAAACCGACCGACGAGATGCTCGCGGTGGTGCCCTGAAGGATCGGCGTATCCTCGTTGACGCGAATGCGGACGCGGACAAACTCGATGTTGTTGCGCCATAATTCGATCTGCGTCACCTGGCCGAGCGGCACGCCCGCGAAGGTGACGCCGGAGCCGCGCGCGAGGCCGTCGACCGATTGCGGGAAGAAGATGTCGTACTCCTTCTCCGACGCGCCGCCGAGCCGGGCGATCCAGATCGTGAACAGCCCGAGCAGCGCCAGCAGCAGCAACACGACCGCGCCGACCAGGACATGGTTGGATCTGGTTTCCATCAGCTATTCGTCCTCGCCCGGGCCAGGTCCTTGGTCGCGACGGCGGCGCGTCCGCGAGGCCCCTTGAAATATTCGGCGATCCAGGGGTGATCGGTCGCCAGCAATTCGTCGATGGTGCCGATCGCGATCACGCGCCTGTCCGCGAGCACCGCCACCCGGTCGCATATCGCGTGCAGCGTGTCGAGGTCGTGGGTGATCAGGAATACCGTCAGCCCCAGGGTACGCTGGAGCGAGCGCGTCAGCTCGTCGAACGCGGCCGCGCCGATCGGGTCGAGCCCGGCGGTGGGCTCGTCGAGGAAGAGCAGGTCGGGATCTAGCGCCAGCGCGCGCGCGAGGCCGGCGCGCTTCTTCATGCCGCCCGACAATTCGGCCGGATATTTGGGACCGGCATCGGCGGGCAAGCCGGTCATCACGACCTTGAACGAGGAAATCTGGTCGAGCAGCGCCTGGTCGAGCGCGGGGTAGAATTCGCGTAAAGGGACCTGGACGTTCTCGGCGACGGTCAGCGTCGAGAATAGCGCGCCGCCCTGGAACAGCACGCCCCAGCGCTTGCTGATCTCGGCCATCTCGCCTTCCTCGCGGCCGATGGTGGGCTTGCCGAAAACGGTGATCTCGCCCGCCTGGGGCGCCTGCAGCCCGATGATCGAGCGCATCAGCACCGACTTTCCCGTCCCCGACCCACCGACAACGCCCAAAATCTCGCCGCGCCGGACGTCGAGGTCGAGTCGGTCATGAATGACCGCATCGCCGAACGCGTTGCGCAGCCCGCGCACGCGGACGATCGGTTCGTCGGTGCTTTTACCCGCCATCAGTTCCACCCGACCCAGGTGAAGAACACCGCGAAAAAGGCGTCGAGGACGATGACGAGGAAGATCGCCTGGACGACGGCCGCCGTGGTGCGCTTGCCGACCTGTTCGGCGTCCGCTTCGACCTGCATGCCCTGAAAACACCCGGCGATCGCGATGATCGCGCCGAAGACGGGCGCCTTGATCAGGCCGACATAAAGGTCGGTGATCGGCACCACCTCGCGGATACGCTGGATGAAGGTGACGGGCGGGATGTCGAGCGTCGCCCAGGACAGCAGCCCGCCGCCGATGATGGCGATGACCGACGCGTAGAAGCCGAGCAGCGGCATCAGCAGGATCGCGGCGACGGTGCGCGGCACGACCAGCGCCTCCATGGGTGAGACGCCGATGGTGCGCAGCGCGTCGATCTCCTCGGTCAGCTTCATGGTGCCGATCTGCGCCGCGAAGGCCGATCCCGAGCGCCCCGCGACCATAATCGCGGTCATCAGCACGCCGAGTTCGCGCAGGGTCAGCCGGCCGACCAGGTTGATCGTGAACACCTCTGCGCCGAACTGACGGAGCTGCACCGCTCCCTGCTGCGCGATGACGATACCGATCAGGAAGCTCATCAGCCCGACGATGCCGAGCGCGGAGACGCCGACCGCTTCGAGTTCGTGCACCACCGCGTTGAAACGGAAGCGGCGCGGATGGCGGGCGATGTTGACGAAGGAGAGCGCCGTCGCGCCGAGAAAGCCGAGCAGGCCGTACATGGTGCGGAAACTGGTCGAGACCGCCTGCCCCACCTCGCCCAGCACACGCTTGAACGGGCTGACCGGAACGGGCCGGACGGCCGCCCCCTGATCGGCATCCTCGACCTGGGCGAACAGGTGACGGTCATTCTCGCCCAAGCCTTCGACCGCGGCTTCGTGGCGGGCGGCGAAGCGGTGGACGACCCAGGCGCCGATCGTGTCGAGCCGGTCGATCCCCGACAGGTCAATGCGCGCGACCCGCCCCTGATAGGCCGTCAGCCGTTCGGGCAGCGAGCCGAGCCGGGCCAACGACAGATCGCCGCTGAAGCGCACGACGCCGCCGTCATCGTCCGTCGTCGAGAAATCGGCCGCCCTGCTCATGCCCGTCCGCTAATGGGGGAATTGCTCGGGGGCGGCAAGGCGGTTGCGCTCGGTTCCCCGATAGCGCGGCTTCAAGCCAAAGCGAGGTCGACCGCGTGGATGATGAGCCCGACGAGCCCGCCGACCAACGTCCCGTTCACGCGTATATATTGCAGGTCGCGCCCGACGGCGTTCTCCAGCCGGCGGGTGATGGTGCGCGCATCCCAGCTCCGCACCGTTTCCGAGACGAGTTGCACGATGCCGTCCCCATAATCGGCCGCGATCCCGACCACGGTGCGGCGCACGAAGCGATTGATGGTGACGCCCAGCCGGCGATCGGTCTGGAGCGTCTCGCCGAGCTGGCGGAGCATGTCGCCCAGCTTGCCCGCCATCGCCGCTTCGGGATCGCGCGCCACACGGAGAAGGCCGGCGCGCGCCTGTTCCCACAAGCCGTCGAGCCAGCGCTGGACCGCGGGATTGTCGACCAGTTCGGCCTTGAGCGCCTCGATCCGCGCGCGGACCTCGGGATCATATTGCAGGTCCCAGGCGAGGCGATCGAGCCCTTCCTCGGCCTTGAGCCGCAGCGGGTGGGTCGGGTCGACCGCCATCTCGTTCAGGAGCTTGTCGAGCCCGTCGATCAGCTTGTCCGACACCGTCTCGTCCAGCCCGGTCCAGCGCAGGATCGATCCCGCGCGCTGGTGGACCATGGCGCGGATCAGATGCTCGTTCTGCCCCAGCGTCCGCGCCGCCCAGCGGATCGCGCCGTCGAGCAGCGGCGCGTGGCGGTTCTCCGCGATCGCCGCTTTGAGCAACTGACCCAGGATCGGCGACGCCTCGTTGGCGCGGATACGCGCGCCCACCGCCGCCTTGACCATGCCGCCCAGCCGCTCGGGATCGAAGGCCTGGAGCATCTCGGCGACCAGCCTGGAGCCGCCGCGCCGCACGCGCCCGCTGCCGCCCTTGGGATCGGCGAGCCAGCGCCCGGCCGCGCCCGCGACGTCGAGGCGGCGCATCCGGCGCCCGACGACGGAGGGGATCAGGAAATTGTCACGGAGGAACTGCGCGAGCGTGTCGCCGATCCGGTCCTTGTTACGCGGCACGATCGCGGTGTGGGGGATGGGGATACCCAGCGGGTGGCGGAACAGGGCGGTGATCGCGAACCAGTCCGCCAGCCCGCCCACCATCGCCGCCTCGGCAAAGGCACGCACGAAGCTCCAGGCGGTGCCCCGCGCGGGATCGATGTCGACCAGCGCGCGGCTGACGAGGAACAGGATCACCATGGCGACGAGCAGCCCGGTCGCGACCACCCGCATCCGCACGAGCGCCGCCGGCGCGGGTTCGCCGACGGGGCGCGTGACGGACCGGTGCTTCATGACGGGGGCAATGCGCGGACGGGCGGGAAGTTCATGCCGGACGCGCCGCTCCCGGCGGACGGGAGCGGCGCGCGACGCTCATTCGGCAGGCTGCACCCCATCCTCACCATAGCCGAGCTTGCCCTGCGCGGGCGCGAGCCGCGGGCCGCTCGGACCCGCAATGCCCACCACCTGCGCGCCGTCGTCGCCCGGGCGGTAGGTGAGCAGCCGCCGTCCGAGCCGCGGGCCGACCCAGCGCTCGACCCCGACCGCCAGGCTGAAGGTCGCGGGGACGATCAGCAGCGTGAGCAGGGTCGACAGGATCAGCCCGCCGATCACCGTCAGGCCCATGGGCGCGTTGAACGATCCGTCGCCCGACAGCGACAGGGCGGTCGGGACCATGCCGGCGACCATCGCCACCGTGGTCATGACGATGGGCTGGGCGCGCTTGTGCCCCGCGTCGATCACGGCGGTCAGCGTGTCCACGCCCTTGTTCATCTCCTCCAGCGCGAAGTCGATCAGCAGGATCGAATTCTTGGCGACGATCCCGAGCAGCATCAGCATGCCGATATAGACGGGCATGGAGATGGGCTGTCCCGCGAGCCACAGCGCGACGAGCCCGCCGAGCGGCGCGAGGAGCAGCGAGCCTAGGTTGACGAGCGGCGGGAGCACCCGGCGATAGAGCAGCAGCAGCACCGCAAAGACCAGGAACACGCCCGAGGCGACGGCGGTGATGAAGTTCTTGATCATCTCCTGTTCGAATTTGGAGCTGCCCACGGAGGGACGCGCGACGCCGACGGGCAGGTTCCGCATGGAGGGCAACGCATCGATCTGCTTTTGCGCGATCGACGATACGACTCCCGGCGCCAAGTCCGCACCCAGCGTGATCTGGCGCTGCTGGTTGAGCCGCTCGATCTTGGTCGGCCCCGCGCCCAGCCCGATGTCGGCGACCAGGCTCAGCGGCACGGACCCGCCCGACTGGGTCGACACCGGCAGGTTCTCGATCGTCGACAGGCTGGCGCGCGCCGACTGGTCGAGCGCCACCCGGATGGGCACCTGTCGATCGGACAGCGAGAAGCGCGCCGAATTCTGGTCGATGTCGCCCAGGGTCGCGATGCGGATGGCGTTGGACAGCGCCGAGGTGGTCACGCCCAGATTAGCGGCCAGATCGAGCCGGGGCCGGATCACGATCTCCGGCCGCTTCAGGTCGCCCGAGACGCGCGGGCTTTGCAGCGTCGGCAAGGTCGCCATCTCCGCCACGATCCTCTGCGCGGTGGTGTTGAGCAGCTCGGGATCGTCGCCGCCGAGCACGATGGTGATGTCGCGCCCGCTGCCGCCCCAACCGAATTGCGACTGGAACGACACGCGCGCGTCCGGGATCGCCGCGAGCTGGGGTGCCAGCCCGCGCTCGAATTCCGTGGATGTCTGCTTGCGATCCTCGCGCAGGGTGGCGGTCACGCGTCCGTTGCCGACGAAGCTGCGGGAATAGACCGACTCGACATCGGGCTGGCGGCTGAGAAGCTCGTAGACGCGCTCCACCACCCGCTCCGTCTGCGCCAGCGTCGTGCCCGGGACCATGGTGACGGTGGCCGTGGCGCGGTCGTTGTCGCGCGGCGGCTGGAAGGTCTTGGGAAGCAGGACGAACATCAGCACCGTCAGCGCGAACGCGACGCCGCCGATGCCGACCACCCACAGACGGTGGTCGCGCAGGCGCCCCGTCACGCGGGCGAACCCGCCGCGCGCGGCCACCGCCTTGGCGCGGCCGGTCTCCAGCGACCAGCGCAGCACGGCCATGTACTTGTCCATCAGCCAGCCCTCGCCATGGCTGGCGGGCCCGCCCGATTTCAGGAAATAGGCGGCGATCATGGGGGTGACGAGCCGCGCGACGCCCAGGCTCATCAGCACGGCCGCGACGACGGTCAGGCCGAAATTCTTGAAGAACTGCCCGGCGATGCCCGGCATCAGGCCGACGGGCAGGAACACCGCCACGATCGCCATGGTGGTGGCGAGCACGGCGAGACCGATCTCGTCGGCGGCGTCGATCGAGGCCTGATAGGCGGATTTACCCATCCGCATGTGGCGGACGATGTTCTCGATCTCCACGATCGCGTCGTCGACCAGCACACCGGCGACCAGGCTGAGCGCCAGCAATGTCATGGAGTTCAGGCTGAACCCCATCAGGTCCATGAACCAGAAGGCGGGAATGGCCGATAGCGGGATCGCCAGCGCCGAAATGATCGTCGCACGCCAGTCGCGCAGGAACAGGAAGACCACCACGACCGCCAGCACCGCGCCCTCGATGATGGCGCTGATCGCGGCGTGATATTGCTGCTCGGTATATTTAACGCTGTTCTGCCGGAGCACGAAGCGCACCTGCGGATTCCGCTTGGCCAGGGCTTCCAGCTTCTTCTCGGCCTCGTGGAACACCGTCACGTCGGACGCGCCCTTGGAGCGCTGGATGTCGAAGGACACCGTTTGCCGCCCGTCGACCGCCGCGCGGCTGCGCTGTTCGGCATAGGCGTCGCGGACCTGGGCGATGTCGGTCAGCCGCACCGTGCGGCCCGCACCGACGGATATCTGCGTCTGGCCGAGTTCATAGGCGGTCTTGGCGTTGCCCAGCACGCGCACCGATTGTTCGGACCCGGCGATCTCCGCGCGCCCGCCCGACGCGTCGACATTGATCTGGCGGAGCTGCTGGTTGACCTGGGTGGCGGTCAGCCCCTGCGACTGGAGCCGGAGCGGGTCGAGGATCACGCGGATCTCGCGCGACACGCCGCCATTGCGGTTGACCTTGGCGAGGCCGGGCACCGCGAGCAGTTCCTTGGCGACGGTGTTGTCGATGTACCAGGACAATTGTTCGACCGTCATGTCGGTCGCGATCGCCGAATAGCTGGCGAGGTCGCGGTCGGTGGTGTTCGCGCGGAACACCTGCGGCTCCAGGATGCCCTCGGGCAGGTCGCCGCGGATCTGCGCGATCGCGTCGCGCATGTCGTTGACCGCACGGTCGATGGGCGTGCCCAGCGCCAACTGGACCACGGTCTCCGACGAGCCCTCCGTCACCTCCGAGTTGATCTCGTCAATGCCTTGGAGGCCGCGCGCCGCCGCCTCCACGCGCTGGGTGACCTGGCCTTCCAGCTCGCTGGGCGCGGCGCCGGGCTGGTTGATCACGACGATGACGACCGGGAAGTCGATGTCGGGATCGTCGTTGACGTCCATCCCCATGAAGGAGACGATCCCCGCCAGCGTCAGGGCCAGGAACAGCACGATCGGGGGAACCGGGTTGCGGATAGCCCAGGCGGAGATGTTGCGGAAATCCATGGATCAGCTCGCCTTTGCCAGAACCGGCTTGACCGTCTGCCCCGGCGCCAGGAAGCCGCCCGCCGACCGCACCACGCGCTCGCTGCCGTCCAGCCCCGCCGCGATCGCGACCCCGCCGTCCGACACCTGGCCGATCCGCACGTCGCGCCGCGCGATCTTGCCCGCCGCATCCACGATATACACAAAGCTGCCGCGCTCGTCCGATTGCAGGGCGGAGTCGGGCAGCAGCGGCGCGACGGTCGCGCCCGCGACGATGGTCGCCGAAGCGAAGCCGCCCGGCCGCAGTGCGCGGTCGTAGCGGAGCGCGATCCGCGCGATGCCCTGGCGTGTCTGCGGGTCGATCACCGGCGCGACCTGCCAAACCTCGCCGTCGAACGCCTGTTGCGACCCCACCGGGGTCACCTTGGCGCGCGCACCGACCGACAGCCCCGTCAGATCCGATTCGGCGAGCCGTGCCTGCATCTCCATCTGGCCGCCCTGCGCCATGCGGAACATGACACCCGTGCCCTGCCCGACGATCTGGCCCGGTTCCACCTGACGCGTCAGGATCAACCCGGCGGCGGGTGCGCGGATGTCGAGCCGACCGGTTCGCGCGCGCTGCTCGGCGACCGCCGCCTGCGCCACGCTAACGCGCGCCTGGGCGGCATCGCGGGTAGCCCCGCGACGCTGAAGATCGGCCTTCGAGATGAAGCCGCGGTCGACAAGCGCCCGCGCCCGGTCGAGCTCGGCCTGGGCGAGCACCGCGTCGGAGCGCGCCACGTTCACCTGCGCGGAGAGCTGCGCGATGGTCTGCGTCTGGACGGAGCGATCGATCGTGGCGAGCACCTGCCCCGCCCCGACCCATTGGCCCGGTTCGACGAGTACGCGGGTGACGAGCCCGCCCTCCCCCGCCACACCGACGGGCATTTCGCGACGCGCGGCCAGCGTACCGGTGGCGGAGATCGTCCGATCCACGGATTCACGGCCCGGCGCGATCACGGTGACGGTGGGAAGCTGGGCCTCGCGCTTGCCCGCCGCGCCGTCCTTGCCGGCCGCGCCCCCGCCCGAAAAGGCCCAGGCCGCCGCCAGCGCCGCCAGGATAGCGATCAAGCCCGCGACGATCAGCATCCGACGCTTGCCGCGCCGTTCGGCGCCCTGGCCCATGTCGGGCAGCGCGTGCGCGCCCTGCCCTTCGATCGTCCCCGACTCGTAATTCATCCGCGCCACCAAATCCTCGACCCCGCCGCGATATCTCGAAGCTGTATTAGCGGAATATAGCACCCAGCTCAAGCCCGGCACCCCGCCCCCGGCACCGTCATGGGCTGGACCGCTTTCCGCCGCAAGCGGGGACGCGCGCGGGCGGTGCCGATCCCGTTCAGCTTCGGTTGCACCGGGCCGGGCCAGTGCCCGGCCGTGAGCGACGATATTGGGGAGATCACGAGATGCTTGGTTTGATGAAGGCGACCGCCGCGGGATTGATCCTGGTCGCGGGCACGGCCCCCGCGCAGACGGTTCCGGCGACGGTGGAGCCGCTGGTTCCCGCCTCGGGCGCGGTGCTCGACGTGGTCGCGCAGGGGCGGACGACGCGGGTGCCCGACCTGGCGATGATCCGCGCAGGGGTGATCACGCAGGGCGCCACCGCGGCCGCGGCGATGCGCGACAATGCCGATCGCATGACACGCGTGCTCGCCGGACTTCGCCGGGCCGGGATCGCCGCGCGCGACATCCAGACGGCGCAGGTCAATCTGCAACCGCAATATCGCTATGCCGAGAACCAGCCGCCGGCGGTGACGGGATATCAGGCGACCAACAGCGTGGCGGTGCGGTTCCGCGACGTCGCCCGGTCCGGACCGATCCTCGACGCGCTCGTCGCCGAGGGCGCGAACCAGATCGACGGGCCGTCGCTCTCGCTCGACCAGCCCGACGCGGCGCTGGACGAGGCACGACGCGACGCCATTAGCCGGGCCCGTGCCCGAGCGGAGCTCTATGCGCGGGCTGCGGGGCTTCGTGTCGTGCGGGTGTTGGCGATCACGGAGGGCGGCTCGCCGATGGCCGGGCCGTCGCCTACGGCCGACACCATGCGCGAAATGCGGCGGGGCGAGTCCAAGACCGAGGTCGCCGCCGGCGAGGCCGAAGTCACCGCGACGGTGAGCGTTCGCTTCCTGCTTCGCTGAACGGGCGGCGGATGCCGCAAACCGCCGGCCAACGAAGAAAGCCGCCCGGTCGCCCGGACGGCCTTCTCGATCCTGGTCGTCGACGTTACGCTTGTTAGCGCACGCGCCCCCGGCGGACCAGGTTCACGATGGCGAGCAGGATGACCGCGCCGAGCAGCGAAACCAGGAACGACTTGATGTCGAGCCCAGCATTGTTGATCGATCCGCCATTGATGATCAGACCGCCCAGGAACGCGCCCACGATCCCCACGACGATGTTGAGGAAGATGCCTTGCTGCGCATCGGTGCGCATGATGATGCTGGCCAGCCAGCCGATCACGCCGCCCACGATGAGCCAGATGATGAAGTTGATCATAACGTCCCTCCGTTAACACCCGTTACATTCGGGCACCCCGGCATGACGTGCGAACCCCGGTCATTGTTCCGCCTGCGTAACTCGATTTAGTAGTTCTGTTGGCGCTCGTAGAGGTCGCGATAATGCTGGATGCGCGTGACGCGCAGGCCCGGCATCCCCGAACGATCGATCGCGCGCTGCCAGCCGGCGAACTCTTCCGCGGTCAGCGAGTAGCGCTCGCATACCTCGTCGACCGACAACAGCCCGCCATTGACCGCGGCCACCACCTCGGCCTTGCGGCGCACCACCCAGCGGGTCGTGCTGGGCGGCGGCAGAGACTCCATCGTCAGGGATTCGCCGAGCGGGCCGATGACTTTGGCGGGCCGTATCTTCTGGTTCTCGATCATCTGCACCTTCTATCGGGGCGGGGAGCCCCCTTACGCTTTCCTGCTACATCGCCGGGCTTGAACGCCGGCTAAAACGGCTTGGTGAACAACGCCTTCACCCGTTCTTCCATTCGGCCAGACACGACCCGGTCGCCGCGCTGAAACGCCCCTCCGCCGGGGCGAACGGCGTCGCCGGCTGTGCACGGGCGGCGCGCGTCAGCTCGATCTGAACGCCCGCAGTGACGCTTGCCGCCTGCCGCGCGGCGACGCCGACCATCAACACGGCCAGATCCGCCGGCAACATGCACAGCTCGGACGCGCGGTCGAAACGGGTGAAGCTCAGATCCAATCGTCATGCCTGCCTGCGTCCGAGTGAGCCCCGTCCTAACCGGCAGCGCATGAAGGTCGGGTAAAACCCGCCTCAAGGCTTTGTGAACCTTGAGATCGGACGCTTTTGCATCGGCCCGCCCGAGCGACTATCTGCGCGGGGATTCATGACCCATGTCGATTTCCAGCTCGGGGGCGACCTCGCCGCGAAACGCATCGTCGTCGCCATGTCGGGCGGCGTCGACAGCTCGGTCGTGGCCGCGCTCGCCGCGCGCACCGGTGCCGAGGTGATCGGCATCACGCTCCAGCTCTACGATCACGGCGAGGCGGCCGGGCGGGCGGGGTCGTGCTGCGCGGGACGCGACATCCGCGACGCACGGGCGGTGTGCGACCGGCTGGGCATCGCGCATTACGTCTTCGACCACGAAACGAGCTTCCGCACCCAGGTGGTGGACCGTTTCGCGGACGAATATCTGGCGGGACGCACTCCGATCCCGTGCGTCCAATGCAACATGGGACCTAAATTCACCGACCTGCTGGGGCTGGCGCGCGAGTTGGGGGCGGACTGTCTGGCGACGGGTCATTACGTGCGCCGGGTCGAGGGGACGGCGGGATCCGAGCTCCACCGCGGCGCCGACCCGGCGCGCGACCAGAGCTATTTCCTGTTCGCGACCACCACCGCGCAGCTCGACTATCTGCGCTTTCCGCTGGGCGGGCTGCCCAAGGCACGGGTGCGCGAGATCGCGGCCGAGCTGGAACTGGAGGTCGCGGCCAAGCCCGACAGCCAGGACATCTGCTTCGTCCCCGACCGCGACTATGCCGGGCTGGTCCGCAAGCTGCGCCCCGACGCCGATACGGCCGGCGAGATCGTCGACCTGTCCGGGCGCACCCTGGGCGCGCACCGGGGCCTGATCCACTTCACCGTCGGCCAGCGCCGCGGGCTGGAGATCGGCGGCGCCCCCGAGCCGCTCTATGTGGTGCGGATCGAGCCGGCGACGCGGCGGGTGGTCGTCGGGCCCAGGCGGGCGCTGGCGGTCGACGCCGCGCGGCTGACCGACCTGAACCGCATCGGCGCCACGTCGGACGGCGCCGTGACGGTCAAGGTGCGTTCGATGGCCAAGCCGGTTCCGGCACGCCTGGAAGGCGAACGCATCCTGTTCGACCGGCCCGAATATGGCGTGGCGCCGGGCCAGGCCGCCGTCTTCTACGCGGGCGAGCGCGTGCTGGGCGGCGGATGGATCGCCGAGACGCAGGCGGCGCTCGAACTCGCCTGAGCGAGCACCTCCCGCGGGGACGGAACGCGCGGGGCGCGATACCGTTACACCCCCGTGATCGGGGGAATCGGATGAAGATCGTCGTGTTCGGGCTGACCGTCAGCTCGTCCTGGGGCAATGGTCATGCGACCTTGTGGCGCGGGCTGATCCGGGCGCTCGGCGCGCAGGGGCACCAGCTGACCTTCGTCGAGCGCGACCAGCCCTGGTATGCGGAGAATCGCGATCTGCACGATCTGCCGGGCGGGCGCCTGATCCTGTACCGCGACTGGTCGGACGTGCTCGCGCGCGGGCGCGAGCTGCTCGACGCCGATGCGCTGGTCGTCACCTCCTATTGCCCCGATGCGCGCGCCGCCGAGGCGCTGATCCATGAGCGCGGGCGCGGGCGGACGATCTTCTACGACCTCGACACGCCGGTAACGCTGGGGCGGCTCGCCGCCGGGGAGCCCGTCGACTACCTCCCCGAGGACGGGCTCGGCCGGTTCGACCTGGTGCTGAGCTATACCGGAGGCCCAGCGCTCCAGGCCCTGCGCGACCGGCTGGGCGCGCGGCGGACGGCGCCGCTCTACGGGCATGTCGACCCGGCGGCGCACCGCCCGGTGCCGCCGCGGGACCTGTTCCGGGGCGACCTGTCCTATCTGGGCACCTATGCCGCCGATCGTCAGCCGACGCTCGACCAGCTGTTCGTGGAGCCGGCCACGCGCGCGCCCGGTCAACGCTTCGTGCTCGGCGGATCGAGCTATCCCGCCGACTTCCCGTGGCAGCCCAATATCTGGTTCATGAACCATGTGGCGCCGCCCGATCATCCGGCGTTCTTCTGCTCGTCGCGGCTGACGGTGAACGTCACGCGGGCGGACATGGCCGCGATGGGCTGGTGCCCCTCGGGGCGGCTGTTCGAGGCGGCGGCGTGCGGGGTGCCGATCGTGTCGGACGATTGGGACGGGCTGGACCGCTTCTTCACGCCGGGCGAGGAGATCCTGCTCGCGGGCGGCGCGCAGGACACGCTGGACGCGCTGGCGCTGTCGGATGCGGAGTTGGCGCGGATCGCGGCGGCGGCGCGGGCGCGGGTGCTGGCGGAGCATAGCTCCGAGCACCGCGCGCGCGAGCTGGTCGGGCTGATCGAGTCCGCCGACGATGCCCAGGCGGCGGCCGCGTAAGCGATATGTGGGGCATCATCCCGGCCGCGGGCAACGGCACCCGCATCCAGCCGCTCGCCTTTTCCAAGGAACTCCTCCCCGTCGGCTCGCGCGTCGAGGCCGACGGATCGGAGCGGCCCAAGGCCGTCAGCGAATATCTGGTCGAGCGCATGGTCGAGGGCGGCGCGACCAAGATCTGCTTCGTCATCTCCCCGACCAAATCGGATATCGTGCGCTATTATGGCGGCGGGATCGGGCGGGTCGACACCGCCTTCGTCGTCCAGCCGGCGGCGGCGGGGCTGTGCGACGCGATCTTCCGCGCCCGCCCGTTGATCGCGGCGGACGAGGATGTGGTGATCGGGTTGCCCGACACGATCTGGTTCCCGTCGGACGCGCTCGCGCGCCTGCCGGGCGACCGGCTCGCATTTCTGCTCTTTCCGGTCGACAACCCCGAATTGTTCGACGCGGTGGTGTTGGGCGAGGGCGACCGGGTCGAGGAGATCGAGGTCAAGCGGGCGGGCGCGCGGTCCAACTGGGTCTGGGGCGCCTTCCGGATGCCGGGACACGTCTTCCACGCGCTCCACCGCCTGTGGTGCGAGCCGGGGCGCGGCGACGAATATATCGGCACGCTCGTCAACGCCTGGCTGGCGCTGGGGAACGAGGCGGTCGGGGTCCGTGCGGGCACGTCCTATGTCGATGTGGGGACGCTGGGCGGTTATCGGTCGGCGATCCGGCTGCTGGCCGGCGCTTGAGCGGGGCCGACGCCTTCGCGCGGCTGCTCGCGAGCGGGGTGCCGGTGCGCGAGCCGGTGGCGGTGGTCGTCGCCCATGCCGATGACGAGACCTTGTGGGCCGGCGCGGCGCTGGGGCGGATGACCGAGTGCCGGCTGATCCACCTGACCGATTCGAGCCCGCGCGACGGGGGCGACGCGCGGCGGCTGGGGTTCGCGACGCGGGAGGATTACGCCGCGGCCCGCGCCGCGGAACTCGACGCGGCGCTGGTCGAACTCGGCGCGACGGCGGCGCGGCTGGGGTACGGCGTGGCCGATCAGGAGGCGGTCGAGCATCTGGACGGGCTCATCGAGCGGTTGACGGTCGATTGCGCCGGGGTCGCGGCGATCGTGACGCACCCCTATGAGGGCGGCCACCCGGACCATGACGCGGCGGCGCTGGCGGCGCGGGTCGTGGCCGATCGGCTGGGCGTGCCGGTGGTGGAGTTCGCCTGCTATCGTCTCCACGCGGGCGAGCGGGTCTGGGCGCGGTTCGAGCCCGATCCGGCCTACCCCGAACACAGCCGCCCGCTTCTCCCCGACGAGCGTGCGCGGATCGACCGCGCGCTGGCGGCGCACCGGTCGCAGGCCGGGGTGTTCGGCGACTGGCGACCCGAGGTCGAGCGCTGGCGCGCGGCACCGCGGTACGATTTCACCCGTCCGCCGCCGGGCCGGGAATGCCTGTACGACGGCTTCGGCTGGGCGCTCACCTCGGCGCGGTGGCGGGAGCGGGCGGCATCATGGGCCTGACGGTCCTGAACGTCGCCTATCCCTTCGCGCCCGTCACCGCCGACCCGGCGGGCGGGGCGGAACAGGTATTGGCGCAGCTCGACCAGGCGCTGGTCGCGGCGGGGCACCGATCGATCGTGGTCGCGTGCGAAGGATCGGGTGTCGCCGGTGAATTGGTCGCCATTCCCGCGACGGAGGTGGATATCGACGCGGCGCGGCGGGCGGAGGTCCACCGCGCGGTCCGGGCGGCGATCGCGGGGGTGCTGGCGCGCGAGGCGGTGGACCTGGTGCACCTGCACGGGATCGACTTCGCGGACTATCTTCCGCCGCCCGGCGTCGGGACGCTGGTGACGCTGCACCTGCCGCTCGATTGGTACGCCGCCGACATGCTGCGCCCCGAACGCGACGATCTGTGGCTGCTGCCGGTATCCGCGTCGCAGGTGCGGCGCGCGCCGGCGCGCGCCCGGCTGCTGCCGCCGATCGGGAACGGGGTCGATGTCGCGCGCTACCGCCCGGCGGAAACCCGGGGCGATCACGCGGTCGTGATCGGGCGGATCGCACCGGAAAAGGGCCATGCCGACGCGATCGACGCGGCCAGGCTGGCGGGGGTGCCGCTGGTCGTGGCGGGACCGGTCTTCCCCTATCCCGAGCACCGGCGCTATTTCGACGAGGCGGTCGCGCCTCGGCTCGATGGCGAGCGCCGCTGGATCGGCGCGGTCACGGGCGCGGCGAAGCGGCGGTTGATCGCGGAGGCGCGCTGCCTGCTCATCCCCTCGACCGCGCCCGAGACCTCGTCGCTGGTCGCCATGGAGGCCTTGGCGTCGGGCACGCCGGTGATCGCCTATCGGAGCGGGGCGCTGCCCGATATCGTCGAGCATGGGGTGACGGGCTTCATCGTCGACGACGTGGCGGGGATGGCCGAGGCGATCGGGCGGATCGGGGTGATCGACCCGGCCGCGTGTCGCCGGACGGCGTGCGCGCGATTCGCGCTGGAGCGGACGACCGCCGCCTATCTGGACCTGTATGGGCGGCTGGCGGCGTGACCGAGGCGGTGCTGCGGGCCTGCGCGGCGGGCGAGATATCACCGCAGATCGCGGTCGCGCGGCTGGTACTGTCGGGCGAGCCGGTCGACCCGGAGGCGCTGGCGGTTCGCGCGGCGAGCGAGCCGGCGGCGTCGCCCCTGCACGCACTGGCCGCGCTCGCCGCCGCGCATGCACCGCGGCTGGCGACGCTCGGGCGGATTGCCCGACAAGGGCTCGATCCGGAAGGGCCGGATCTCCTCGCCGCGACCGCTGCCTTGTTCGACCGGCTGGCGGGCGAGGAGCCGGAGGCGGCGGTGGCCTTCTACTCGCTGGGCGACCCCGCGCTCTTAGCGGCGGCGACCGCCGAGCTGGTCGCCGTGGTGCGGGCCTGGGTTCCGGTGGCCCACCGTGCGGTGCTGGACTTCGGGTGCGGGATCGGGCGGGCGGCGATCGCGCTCGCACCCCATGCGAGCGGCGTGGTCGGGGTCGACATCTCGGGCGGCATGGTGGGCCAGGCGCGCGCGCGCGCGGCGGGCTTGGCGAATGTGACGTTCGAGGTGAGCGACGGGGGCGCCCTGCCCTTTGTCGACGCGGCGTTCGATCTGGTGCTGGCGGTGGACAGCTTTCCCTATCTTGTCCGCGCCGGAGTGATCGAGGCGCGGCTGGCGGAGATGGCGCGGGTGCTGAAGCCTGGCGGCGACCTGCTGGTGTTCAACTGGTCCTACCGGGGCGACGACGCGGCGGACGCCCGGGAGGCGGCGGGCGCGGCGGGGTTCGCGGTGGTGCGGTCGGGCGAGCGGCCCTTCGCGATCTGGGATGCGACGGGCTATCATCTGCGGCGGCGCCCGTGACGCAGGACGAGTGGTGGAATCTGTGGCGGCGCGACCCCCGCGCGACGCCCTTCCAGTCGCCGGCCTGGATCGAGGCGTGGTGGGCGCAGCTGGGCAGGGGCGAGCGGATCGACGTGGAGATGCGAGGCGCCGACGGGCGGCTGTTCGCCGCGCTGCCGCTGACGGTCTGGCATGACGGGGGCGTGCGGCGGCTGGTGCCGGTCGCGGCGGGGACGAGCGACTATTCGGACGCGCTGGTCGATGTCGCTGCCGGGCCGGGCGCCCTGACGGGGCTGTGGGACGCGGTACTCGCCACGGCCGGGCGTTGGGACGAACTGCTCCTGCCCGACCTGCGCGCCGACTCAGCCCTTCTGGGCGCGGTTCCCGACGGGTGGCGCGCGGTGGATGAGCCCGGCGAGATATGCCCGGTGATGATGCTGCCCGCCGTGCCGCCGCTGCTCGCCGGGCTGTCCAAGTCGCGGCGACGCAAGGTGGTGCATGACCGCCACCGCGCGGCCGCGCTCGGCGAGGTCCGGGAGGAGATCGTCGGAGCCGAGGGCATCGACCAGGCGCTGGACGCGCTGTTCGCGCTCCATGCCGCGCGCTGGGCGGCGGCCGGGGAGCCGGGGGTGCTCGCCGACCCACGGGTCCAGGCGTTCCACCGCGCCGCCGCGCCCGCCTTGGCCGAGGCGGGGCTGCTCCGGTTGAGCGTTGTGCGGCTCGACGGGCGGATCGTCGCGGTGCTGCTGGGCTTCGCGGATGCGCGTTCGGGCTATTCCTACATCAACGGGGTCGACCAGAGCATTCCCGGCCAGAGCTTCGGCACGCTGGCCTTCGCCTGCGCGATCGAGGACGCGGTCGCGGGCGGCGCGGGCGAGTTCCACTTCCTGCGCGGAGAGGAGCCGTACAAATATGCCTGGGGCGCGGAGGCGCGAACGACCGTGCGGCGGCGGGTGATGCGGGCATGACGGCCGCGGAAGTTCGATGAAGGTTCAGGCATAAGATGGTCGCGCGGCGCCGCGCGGCGCGGTTGCGGGCGGAGCGAGAGGGCGACCTCACCGCAATGGTCTGAGATTTCGCTGGGGTGACGGTCTGATCGATTGTCCGCTTCCGATCCTAAATGGGCCTTCGGCGACGACGCGAGCCTGCTAGATCAGTCGTAGCTAACCGTATCAGGGATGATGTTCACGGCATGCTTGAACGGTAAGGTATAGACGATCACCCCGTCTGCATCTTCGGCGTCGATGCGGAACCTGAAGTCGAGCACACCCCCGACCATATCGCCGCACATGAGGTCACGCACCGTTGTTAGGACGGCTTTGCGAAGCGCGTCCATCGACTCGTACTCCGTGCCTTCTGGATCGAGCAACTCCTCGGTTCCGTCACGAAGATTCATGAAATACTTCATCGCGCATAGCTCCGGGTCGATAGGCGGGAGCACGCTGGTCTCTCAGCCGCCGAAGCCTAAGCTCGTCCGACGATGACGAGGAATTAGCATAGATTAAAAACGATGTTAAGATAAATTTTATCAAACAGTTAGCTAACTGCATGGGTCGATGTTACCGTATCGTATCGATGGCACAACCGGCCGCTATCGACTGCGAGCGCGCGTGCTCCCGCCAGAGCGGAGAGCAATGTGTCAGGCCAGTCCCAGCCACTTCTACAGCCGATGGTCGATAAGCTCGCGAGCTGGGCCAAGCTGGACACCTACTGGGGCGAGTTCACCGAGGCAGATGCCGAGGCGATTCTAGGCCTTCCGTATCGAATGAAGAGGGTGGAGCGGCACGGCTATATCGTCCGTGAACGGGAGAGGACGACCCATTCCTGCGTGTTGCTCTCCGGCTACGCGATCCGACACAAGATCGTGATGGGCGGGTCTCGGCAGATCGTGGCCGTGCACATGAGGGGCGACATCGTCGACCTTCAGAACTCCTTTCTCGGTGTGGCCGACCACAGCGTACAGGTTTTGACGGACAGCGAGGCGGCATTCATCCCTCGCGAGGCCATCAAGAAATTGAGTTTCGAGCGGCCGAATATCGGAATGGCGATGTGGCATGACACGCTCGTCGATGCATCGATATTCCGGGAATGGATCGCCAATGTCGGTCGTCGGGATGCGCATGCTCGCATTGCTCATCTTCTCTGCGAGTTTTCGCTGAAGCTGAAAGTCGCAGGCTTGGGGAAGGAGAGCGACTACGAGCTGCCTATGACGCAGGAGCAGATTGCCGACTGCGTTGGTCTAACTCCTGTGCACGTCAACCGGACCTTGAAAGCGCTCGAAGCCGACAAGCTGATCAGCCGTAGGAGCAGCCGGGGGATCACGATCGGTGATTGGAAGAAGCTGGCGGAGGCGGGTGACTTCGACAGCAATTACATGCACCTGCGCCACGACGAACCCGCGCTCGACTGAATGTCCGCTTTCCAACCTTAGCGGAAATCCACACCCGACCGCCGCAATCGCCCCGTCAGCTCCTCCCGCAGCCGATCCAGCCCCTCCGCCTCCCAGGCCTCCACGCGCGCGGTGAGCTTGGGTTCGGTGCCCGACGCGCGCAGGAGCCACCAGCCTTGGGGAGTGGTGACGCGCAGGCCGTCGGTGCGGTCGATGACGGCACCCTCGGCGACCAGCGTCGCCTCGATCTCCTGCAGGACCCTCGCCTTGTCGGCGTCGGGGCAGGCCAGCCGCAGTTCGGGGGTGGCGTGGGTGCGGGGGAGCGTCTCGCGCCACGCGGTGAGGCTGCCCCGCCGCCCGATCGCCGCCAACAGGCGCATCGCATTGTGGAGCGCGTCGTCGGTGCCGTACCAGTCCTCGACGCAGAACAGGTGGCCGCTCATCTCGCCCGCGATCGGGGCGCCCTCGCGCAGCATCGCCGCGCGGATCAGGACATAGCCCGAGGGAGAGAGGACGCCCCGGCCTCCCGCCTGCGCGATGCCGTCGAACAGCACGCGGCTGGACTTCACGTCGGCGACGACCGCCGCGCCGGGGTGGCGGGTGAGCACGTCCTGGGCGAGGTATAGGAGGAGTTGGTCGGGCCAGACGATCGCGCCCGCCCCGTCGATCACGCCGATGCGGTCGCCGTCGCCGTCGAAGGCGATGCCGAGATCGAGGCGCCGGTCGCGGACGAGCGCCCGGAGATCGACCAGGTTGGCGGGCTCTGACGGGTCGGGATGATGGGCGGGGAAGCGGCCGTCGATCTTGCAATGGATCAGGTGATGCTCGCCGGGGAGCGCCGCGGTCAGGCGCTCGACCATCTCGCCGGCCGCGCCGTTGCCCGCGTCCCAGCCGATGCGGAGCGCCGGGGCACCCTGGGCCGCCCGGAGGAGGCGGGCGAGATAGGCGCCCTGGACGCCGACCGGTCGCGCTTCGCCGCCGGGCGCGGGATCGGCAGGACGCTCGACCAGCGCGCGGAGCGCCGCGCCGTGGACCGGATCGGTGCCGAGCAGGATCTTGAACCCGTTCTCCTCGGGGGGATTATGCGACCCGGTGACCATCACGCCGCCGTCGAGCCCGCGCGCATGAACCGCGTAGTAGAGCTGGCCGGTCGGGCCTAGACCGGTCCGCTCGACCCCGACCCCGCCCATGACGAGGCCGCCCACAAGCGCGGCCTCCAGCATCGGCGAGGACAGGCGGCCGTCATACCCGACCGCGACGGTGCGCCCGCCCCGTCCGCGCACGGCGGCGGCGACGCGCAGGCCGAGGGCGTGGGCGTCGGCTTCGGTCAGATCGGTGTCGACGCGACCGCGCAGGTCGTAGCTGCGCACCAGCCGCGGATTGACCGCGGCCGGTGCGCCGGTTCCGTCGCTCAACGCGGAAGGATCAGTAGCCGCGCTTGTTCATCCGGCGCTGGTCGAGCGCCTTCTTGCCCATATAGGCCGCGCCGAGCGCTAGGCCGAGCGGCCCCATGCGGCGCATCCCGCCCGCGAGCAGCGCGCCGGTGAGCGCGCCCTTCATGCCGCCCGAGCCGTCGCGCCGGTCGATGCGGCTGCCGATCACTGCGCCCAGAATACGTCCGATCATGTGTGTCACTCCTTCTTCGGAAGGTAGGACGCGCGGGAGTGGGCGCGGGTTCCGGTTTTTGGCGAGCCGGTGGGCAGGCGTCGCGGCGAAGCCGCGCCGTCGGTCGGGGCCGTGCCCCGCCGGCCGGGCTGAGGCGTCTCGCTTCGAGCTTTGCTCGACGCGTGCGCCCTGGCGCCTACCGCCCGAGCATCGTTTCGGGCCGCACCACGCGGTCGAACGTATCGGCATCGACCAGCCCCAGCTCCAGCCCGGCCTCCTTCAAGGTCTGCCCTTTCTCATGCGCGTGCTTCGCGATCTTCGCCGCCGCGTCGTAACCGATCTCGGGGGCGAGCGCGGTGACCAGCATCAAGGAGCGGTCGAGGAGCAGCTTGATGTTGTCGCGCCGGGCGGTGGCGCCCTCCACGGTGCGCTCGGCGAAGCTGGTCATGCCGACGCTGAGCAGGTCGATCGAGCGGAGCACATTGGCGCCGATCAGCGGCTTGAAGACGTTCAACTCCATATGACCCTGGAGCCCGCCGACGGTGACCGCGACGTTGTTGCCCATCACCTGCGCGGCGACCATGGTCAGCATCTCGTTCTGGGTCGGGTTGACCTTGCCGGGCATGATCGAGCTGCCGGGCTCGTTGGCGGGAAGTTCGAGTTCGCCCAGCCCCGAGCGCGGGCCGGAGGCGAGGAGGCGCAGATCGTTGGCGATCTTGGTCAGCGCCACCGCGAGGACGTTGAGCGTGCCGTGCAGGTCGACCAGCCCGTCGTTCGAAGCGAGCGCCTCGAACTTGTTGGGGGCGGTGACGAAGGGGAGCCCCGTGAGCGCGGCGATCTCGGCGGCGACCGCCTCGGCGAAGCCCGTGGGGGCGTTCAGGCCGGTGCCGACCGCGGTGCCGCCCTGAGCGAGCGGCATGATGTTGTAGCGCGTGGTGTTCTCGATCCGCTCGCGCGCGTTCTTGAGTTGTTGCGCATAGCCGGAGAATTCCTGGCCGAGCGTCAGCGGGGTCGCGTCCTGGAGGTGGGTGCGGCCGATCTTGACGATGTCGTCCCATTCGCGCGCCTTGGCGTCGAGTGCGGCGTGGAGGCGGTCGAGCGCGGGGAGCAGCCGGTCGCGCACCGCGAGCGCGGCGGCGACGTGGAGCGCGGTGGGGAAGCTGTCGTTGGACGATTGGCCGCGGTTGACGTCGTCATTGGGGTGGACGGGGACCTTGCCGCCGCGTGTGCCGCTCATCGCCTCGTTGGCGCGGCCGGCGATCACCTCGTTGCAGTTCATGTTCGACTGGGTGCCCGAACCGGTCTGCCAGATGACGAGCGGGAACTGGTCGTCGAGCTTGCCGGCCGCGACCTCGGCGGCGGCGGCCTCGATCGCGTCGGCCTTGGCGGCGTCCAGGCCGTGCGCGCGGTTCACGCGGGCGCAGGCCTGCTTCACCAGCGCGAGCGCGTGGACGATGCCGAGCGGCATCCGTTCGGCCGCGCCAAAGGGGAAATTCTCGATCGACCGCTGGGTCTGCGCACCCCAATAGGCGGTGGCGGGAACGTCGATGGCGCCGATCGAGTCGGTTTCGGTGCGGGTTTGGGTGGTCATCTCGTCTCCGTTTCCGTCATGCCGGCCTTGATCCGGTATCCATGCGCGTCCCTTTGTTCGAGAGCGCGGGCGCGGACAAGGGGGAGGCGTGTGGACCCCGGCTCAAGGCCGGGGTGACGGAAGGGAGAATGGCGGGAGCCGCCGCGGCTAAGCCGCGTCGTCGGTCGCGAGCGGGCTCGCGCCGGCCGGGCTTGGGCGTCTCGCCCGCAGGGTGCCGGCGTGCGCCCTGCGCCTCACTTTTTCCGCTTGAAATCCACGCTGACCACGTTCGACCCGTCCTCGGCCGAGGTCACCGTCGGGCCGTCATTTTGCGCGGCGTCATGTTCGGTCGGGCCGTCATGCGGGCCTTCCTGCGCCTGGAAGCGGAGCTCGAAGGCGACGGCGGGGTCGTGGAAGCCGGTGATCGCCGAATAGGGGATGACCAGCTTGGACGGCACCTGGTTGAAGCTGAGCCCCACCGAAAAGCGCGCGTCGTCGACGACCAAGTCCCAAAACCGGTTCTGGAGCACGATCGTCATCTCGTCGGGAAAGCGTTCCAGCAGGCGCTTGGGGATGTCGACGCCGGGCGCATGGGTCTTGAAGGTGATGTAGAAATGATGCTCGCCCGGCAGGGTCGAGCCGCCCTCGACCACCGTCGTCAGCACGCGGCCGACGACCGCGCGCAAGGCTTCCTGGACGATCTCGTCATAGGGGATCAGGCTGTCGGGAAGGCCGTCGCTCATGGTAAACGGGGTTAGGCGGTTTTCGGAGCGGGTCAAGATTGGATAGGTGATTGCCGCGGCCGATTGCATGGGCGGGTCGCGACGCTTATCGGCGACGCCATGCGCCAGGCCACCATTTCCCGCGACACCGCCGAGACCCGCATCACGGCGACCGTCGACCTGGACGGGACGGGCCGGTATCGGGTCAGCACGGGCATCGGTTTTCTCGACCATATGGTGGAGCAATTGTCGCGCCACTCGCTGATCGACATCGACCTGACGGTCGAGGGCGACCTGCATATCGACGGGCATCACACGACCGAGGATTCGGCGCTGGCGCTGGGCCAGGCGGTGGCGACAGCGCTGGGAGACAAGCGCGGCGTCCGGCGCTACGGCGACGCGCTGTCGCCGATGGACGAATGCCTGACGCGCGTCGCGCTCGACCTGTCGGGGCGCCCCTGGCTGGTGTGGCGCTGCCCCTTCACCCAGACACGGCTGGGCAGCTGGGACACCGAGCTGATCGAACACTGGTTCCACAGCTTCGCCCAGACGGCGGGCATGACGCTGCACGTCGAACTGCTCCACGGGCAGAACAACCACCATATCGTCGAGAGCGCGTTCAAGGGGCTGGCGCGCGCGCTGCGCCAGGCGGTGGAGATCGATCCGCGCAAGAGTGACGCGGTGCCGTCGACCAAGGGTATCCTTTGACCCTGGCGCTGATCGATATCGGGTCGGGCAACCTCCATTCGGTCGAGAACGCGCTGCGGGCGGCGGGCGCGGCCGACGTGCTGGTGACCGCCGATCCCGACGCGGTGCGCGGGGCGGAGCGGATCGTGCTGCCGGGCGTGGGCGCGTTCGGGGCGTGCGCGGCGGCGTTGCGCGGGACGCACGGGCTGGTCGACGCGATCGAGGACGCGGTACTGCGCGAGGCGCGGCCGTTCCTGGGCATCTGCGTGGGGATGCAGTTGATGGCCGATATCGGCGAGGAGCATGGCGCGCACCGGGGGCTGGGCTGGCTGCCGGGCCGGGTGCGCCGGCTCGCGCCCGGCGACGCGGATGCCCGGGTGCCGCATATGGGGTGGAACGACGTGACCCCGCTGGGCGAGCACCCGCTGCTGGCGCGCGGCGAGGCCTATTTCCTTCACAGCTATGCCTATGACGGCGCGGAGCTGCTCGCGACGACCGATCATGGCGGGCCGGTCGCCGCCGCGATCGGGCGCGACAATCTGCTGGGCGTTCAGTTCCACCCGGAAAAGAGCCAGCGTTACGGGCTGGCGCTGCTGGCCCGCTTCCTGGAGTGGCGGCCATGAGCCTCATCGTCTTTCCCGCGATCGACCTGAAGGCGGGTCAGGTGGTCCGGCTGGCCGAGGGCGACATGGCGCGGGCCACCGTCTATGGCGACGATCCCGCCGCGCAGGCGATGCTGTTCGCCGCGGCGGGCGCCGAGCATCTGCACGTCGTCGACCTCGACGGCGCGTTCGCGGGGGCGCCGGTCAATGGCGAGGCGGTGGCGGCGATCGTGTCGCGCTTTCCCGGGCACGTCCAGCTGGGCGGCGGCATCCGCGACCGGGCGGCGGTGGAGCGCTGGTTCGACCTGGGCGTGGCGCGCGTCGTGATCGGCACCGCGGCGCTGGAAGATCCCGATTTCGTGCGCGACGCCGCGCGCGACTTTCCCGGCGGGATTGTGGTGGCGGTCGACGCCAGGGACGGCATGGTCGCGACGCGCGGCTGGGCGTCGGTGTCGGACGTGGGTGTGGTCGAACTCGCGCGCCGGTTCGAGGATGCGGGCGTGGCGGCTTTGCTGTTCACCGATGTCGGGCGCGACGGGTTGCTCAAGGGCGCCAATATCGAGGCCACGGTCGACCTGGCGCGGCGGGTGTCGATCCCCGTCATCGCCAGCGGCGGGGTGAAGGGCATCGCCGACATCCACCTGCTCGCGGTGCACGCGAAGGACGGGATCGAAGGCGTCATCACCGGGCGCGCGCTGTATGACGGGCGGCTCGATCTCGGCGCGGCGCTGGCCGTGGCGGGCGCGGCGTGACGGTCGGGCGATGACCGTCCGCGCGCGCGTGATCCCCTGCCTGGACGTGGCGGACGGGCGCGTGGTCAAGGGTGTCAACTTCGTGTCGTTGCGCGACGCGGGTGATCCGGTGGAGCAGGCGCGGACCTATGACGCGGCCGGGGCGGACGAATTATGCTTTCTCGACATCTCGGCGAGCCATGAGGGGCGCGGGACATTGCTCGATATCGTGCGGCGGACGGCGTCGGTGTGCTTCATGCCGCTGACGGTGGGCGGCGGCGTACGCACGGCGGACGATGCCCGCGCGCTGCTGCTGGCGGGGGCGGACAAGGTGGCGGTCAACTCGGCGGCGGTGGCGCGGCCCGAGGTCGTGGCCGACATCGCCGAGCGGTTCGGCAGCCAATGCTGCGTCGCCTCGGTCGACGCGCGCGCGCGGCCGGGCGGTGGCTGGGAAGTCTTCACCCATGGCGGGCGGCGGGCGGCTGGGATCGACGCGGTCGCCCATGCGGTGCGGCTGGCGGAACTGGGGGCGGGCGAGATACTGGTCACCTCGATGGACCGCGACGGGACGCGCGACGGTTACGACCTCGCCCTCACCCGCGCGATCGCCGAGCGCGTCAGCGTGCCCGTGGTCGCGAGCGGGGGCGTCGGCACGCTCGACCATCTCGTCCAGGGCGTGACGGAGGGCGGCGCGTCGGCGGTGCTGGCGGCGTCGATCTTTCACTGGGGGCAGGCGACGATCGCCGACGCTCACCGCGCGCTGGCGGCCGCCGGCGTGCCCGTGCGCGGACGATGACCCTGCTCCTGCTTACCGCCGCCGCGCCCGCCGCCGGGCGGACCGCGCCCGAATGGTCGGACGTGGCGCTGTTCGTCGTCGCGGTGCTGGCGGTGTGGTTCGTGCGGCGGCGGCTCCGCGCCCGGTTTCGGCGGGGGGACTAGCGGCATGGACGACCCCCTCGACCGACTCGACGCGCTGGTCCGCGCGCGCAGGGGCGCCGATCCCGCCTCGTCCTACACCGCAGGCCTGTTCGCGCGGGGCCGCCCGCGCATTGCGCAGAAACTGGGCGAGGAAGCGGTCGAATGCGTCATCGCCGCGATGGGACCCGATCCCCAGTCGATCGTACCGGAAGCGGCGGATTTGCTGTTCCACCTGTTCGTGCTGCTCGCCGACGCCGACCTGACGCTGGCCGACGTGCGCGCGGAACTGGCGCGGCGCGAGGGGGTGTCGGGGCTGGAGGAAAAGGCGGGGCGATGAGCCGCCAGCACGCGACGCCGTTGATTGTGCCCGCCATCGGCGTTGCGGTCCCGCTCGCCGCGCTCGGCCCGGAGGCGCATGGCTGGAGCGAGGCGAAGGTGCAGGCGCTGATTCAGGCGCACCCTGCCTGTCTGCCGATCCGCGAAATCGATCCGTTGTTCGCCGACCCCGTGCCGCTGTGCACAGAGATGAGCACGGGCGCGGGCCCCATCGATAACGTCATGATCACCGCGAGCGGACTGCCGGTGCTGGTCGAGTGCAAGCTGTGGCGCAATCCGCAGGCGCGACGCGAAGTGATCGGTCAGATTCTGGACTATGCCAAAGAGCTGAGCCGCTGGACCGCATCCGATCTGCAACGCGAGGTGAGCCGGCGGACGGGTCGTACAGGTAATGCCGTCGTCGACCTAGTACGCGAGGCTGGGCACCAGGTCGACGAGATCGGCTTCACCGATGCGGTGACCCTCAACCTGCGACGTGGGCGCTTCCTCCTGCTGATCGTGGGTGACGGCATACGTGAGGGCGTGGAGGCGATCACCGAGTATGTTCAGGGTCAGGCGGGGTTACATTTCACACTGGGGTTGGTCGAGATGCCGATCTTCACGATGCCCGACGGCGCACGGCTGGTCGCGCCGCGCGTGGTGGCGCGAACGGTGAACGTCACCAGGACCGTGATCGCCGTACCCGACGGAAACCTGGTCGTCGATGACATAGCCACGGGCGGCGAGAGCTCAACTGACCTGTCGCTGGATACCGAGACGGTCGCCTTTTCGGCTGAGCGGCAGGCATTCTGGACGGATTTCCTGTCCGGCCTGCGGCTGAGCGATCCTGCCCAGCCGATCCCGGCGCCTTACAAGCTCGGTTATATCGCGTTCACCCTGCCCGCGCCCGGTGGCAGTGCATGGTTGACCGTCTATCGTGACTTGCGCGGGAACGAGATGGGCATCTCCCTTTCATCGAATCGAAACTCCGTCGGTGAGACAGCAATGCTTGCCATTGCCGCCGACTGGGAGAATGTCAGGCTCGAGCTTGGCGGGGAAGTCACGCTCACCGAGCGTCAAGGCCGACCGTGGGTCAACGAAGCCAGGCGCTTCGGTCCGCTCGTCGATCCCCGCAATCGCGAGCAGGCTTTCGCATGGCTGCGTCCACGCGTGGACGATTTCGTGAACGTCCTGCGTCCGCGGGTAGCCAGCATTGTTCAAGACCTGACGAGGAGCTGATCCATGCCGATCAACGCCACCCTGCCCTACGACCCCGCCAACGTCTTCGCGCGCATCCTGCGGGACGAGATCCCGTCGCGGCGCGTCTACGAGGACGAATGGGCGGTGGCGTTTCACGACATCGCGCCCGCCGCGCCGACGCATGTGCTGGTGATCCCGCGCGGGGCCTATGTGTCGTGGGACGATTTCAGCGCGCGGGCGTCGGAGGCGGAGATCGCCGGGTTCGTGCGGGCGGTGGGGGCGGTCGCGCGGGGGCTGGGGCTGGTCGAACCGGGGTATCGGCTGCTCGCCAATACCGGGCCGAACGGGGGGCAGGAGGTGCCGCACCTGCACGTCCACCTGTTCGGGGGCGCCCCGCTCGGGCCGATGCTGGCGCGATAAAGCGTTGCGCGGGCCGCGTTTGCGGCTAGGTTCCGGCGCAACGAGGTAAGGGGCCGTGTACGAGCCCCAAAGGGGAGTTGCGTGGTTCGATGATTTTCGACCGTATCAAATCGCTCGATTCGATCTTGGCGACCGCCGAGAAGAAATCGCTGCATCGGACGCTCGGCTGGTTCCAGCTGACGCTGTTCGGCATCGGCTGCGTCATCGGCACGGGTATCTTCGCCCTCACCGCCGCCGGCGCGCAAAAGGCGGGGCCGGGGCTGATGCTCGCCTTTGCGATCGCCGGGCTGATCTGCATCGTGGCCGCGCTCTGCTACGCTGAGATCGCCTCGATGATCCCGGTCGCGGGGTCGGCCTATACCTATACCTATGCGACGATGGGTGAATTCCTGGCCTGGACGGTCGGCTGGGCGCTGGTGCTCGAATATGCGGTCGCGGCGTCGGCGGTGTGCGTGACCTGGTCGGATTATTTCCAAGGCACGGTGCTGCGCGAGTTCCTGGGGATAGAGTTGCCCGCCTGGCTCGGCGCGGGTCCGCTCGCGCTGGGCGGCAGTGTCGGCGGCTTCATCAATCTACCCGCCGTCATCATCGCCGGGCTGATCACTTGGCTGCTGGTCGTCGGCACGTCGGAGAGCGCGAAGCTGAACGCGCTGCTGGTCGCGATCAAGGTGACGGCGCTGACCGCGTTCATCGTGCTGACATTGCCGCGCGTCGACGCGGCGCAGTTCAACCCCTTCCTGCCGGCCGGCGTGTTCGGCGGCTTCGGCACCGGCGTCGGCGCGGTCGGGGCGGCGGCGACGATCTTCTTCGCCTATGTCGGCTTCGACGCGGTCTCGACCGCCGCCGAGGAGACCAAGGACCCGCAGCGCAACGTGCCGATCGGGCTGATCGGGTCGCTGCTGTTCTGCACCGTCTTCTACATCCTGGTGGCGGCGGGCGCGATCGGCACGATCGGCGGCCAGCCGATCATGGGGCCGGGCGGCATCCCCTTCCCCGCCGGTTCGGAAGAACTCGCGCGGCAATGCGCGTTGCCGCAACATGCCGAGGCGCTGGTCTGCTCACGCGAGGCGCTGGCGCATGTGCTGCGCACCATCGGCTTCTCGACGATCGGCAACATGCTGGGCATTGCCGCCTTCGTCGCGCTGCCGTCGGTGATCCTGGTGCTGATGTTCGGCCAGACGCGCATTTTCTTCGTGATGAGCCGCGACGGGCTTCTTCCGGAGGCGCTGTCGCGGGTCCACCCGAAGTGGAAGACGCCCTATATCGTGACCATGCTGACGGGCGCGGCCGTGGCCAGCGCGGCGGCTTTCCTGCCGGTCGGGCAGCTCGCCGACATCGCCAATGCGGGTACGCTCTATGCTTTTATGATGGTGGCGATAGCGGTGCTGGTGCTGCGGCGGACCGATCCGAACCGAGTGCGGTCGTTCCGCACACCGCTCGTCTGGCTGATCGCGCCCGCGACGATCGCGGGGTGCCTGTTCCTGTTCTTCAACCTGCCGACGGCCGCGATGCTGGTGCTGCCGATCTGGGGCGGCGTCGGGCTGATCGTGTACTTCCTGTACAGCCGGCGGATGAGCCATGTCGGGCGCGGCTTCGATACCGTCGGCGAAGCGGAAGTCGGCGCGCTCGAGCCGGGGGCGCCGGGAACGCGCTGATCCGGGTCGGAGCAACGCCAGAAAGAAAGGGCCGGAGCAGCGATGCTCCGGCCCTTTCTCGTTTCGACGGCGGGCGGTCAGCCCAGCTTTTCGGCCGCCAGCGCCTTCAGGTCCACCTCGGGCCGGGCGCCGTAATGGGCGATGATCTCCGCCGCGCACAGGGCGCCCAGGCGGAGCGAGGTGCGAAGGTCGCGGCCGCTCGCCTGGCCGTGGAGAAAGCCCGCCGCGAACAGGTCGCCCGCGCCCGTCGTGTCGACGACACGCGCGACCGGCTCGGCCGGAACCTCGACGCGGGTGCCGTCCTGGACCGCGAGCGCGCCCTGCTCGCCGCGGGTCACGACCAGCGTCGGCGCCTGCGCGCTTAGCGCTGTGACCGCCGCCTCGAAATCCTCGGTCCGGGCTAGCGCCGTCAGTTCGTTCTCGTTGGCGAAGAGGATGTCGATCAGCCCCTCCGCCAGCAGCGCGCGGAAATCGTCGCCGTGGCGCGAGATGCAGAACACGTCGGACAGGGTGAAGGCGACCTTGCGCCCGGCCCCGCGCGCCACGTCGATCGCGGCGCGCATCGCGGCGCGGGGTTCCTCGGGGTCCCAGAGATAGCCTTCGAGATAGAGGATCGCGCTGTCCGCGATCACCGCGCGGTCTAGCGCCGCCTCGGGGAGGAACTGGCCCGCGCCCAGAAAGGTGTTCATCGTCCGCTGACCATCGGGGGTGACGAAGATGAGGCAACGGCCCGTGGTCGGCTCGCCCGCACGCGTGGGCGTGTCGAAGCGGACGCCGGCCGCGCGGATGTCGTGCGCGAAGACCTCGCCCAGCTGGTCGTCGGCGACCTGGCCGATAAAGCCGGTACGGCCGCCGAGCGCGGCGATGCCGGCAACCGTGTTGGCGGCGGAGCCTCCCGACGCCTCGCGGCCGGGGCCCATCTTGGCGTAGAGCGCGTCGGCCTCGGCGGGGGAGAAGATGAGCTGCATCGAGCCCTTGGTCATGCCCTCGGTGGCGATGAAGGCGTCGTCGCTGGGGCTGAGGACGTCGACGATGGCGTTGCCGATCGCGACGACGTCTAAAATGGGCTGGGTCAAGGAGCGCTCCGGGCGATAGAGGAAAGCGGGCGGGCTAGCCGGGCGGTCGGGTCGGCGCAACCGGCGTTGACGCGGGGCCGGCCGCGCCGCCATGCGCGGGGCCATGAAGCGCGCCCTCCTCCTCGCCCCCGCCTTTTTATCCGCCTGCGCCGCGCCGACGGCGCGTCCGGCGCCGGTTCCGGTCGCGCCCGTCCTGACGGGCATCGGGCTGGAGCGGGTGCTGGGCCAGGACGCGGCGGGGCTAGTGCGGCTATTCGGCGAGCCCGACGCCGATCTGCGCGAGGGCGAGGCGCGCAAGCTGCAGTTCGAGAGCGGGATCTGCGTGCTCGACACCTATCTCTACCCCAAGAACGGGGCGGAGCCGCGCGTCACCTATCTCGATGCGCGCGAGCCGGACGGCAGCCCGATCGACCGGGCGAGCTGCGTGGCGGCGATGACGCGGCGGGGGGCGGCGCGCTGATACGTCCCTCCCTGGGATAGGGAGGGGCGGGGGGTCGGTGAACGTGGGAACGCCGGCCATGACCGCGCCTAAGCACGTCTACCCATCGCGCATCCCGTCGACCCACCCCCGGCCCCTCCCTGTTCCAGGGAGGGGAGGACAGGGTGCGCCCACTCCTCGCGTACCGCCTCGTCCGGTTCTTCGGCCGCGCGCCACCGCTCGGCCGTACAGCGCGCCGGGTCGAGCCGGGCCAGCGCCCAGACCGCCGCGCCACGCACTACGGACGCGGGGTCGTCGAGTAGGCGCGCGAGCGGGGCAGCAAGCGCCGGGTCGCCGCTATTGCCGGCCGCGACCGCCGCGTTGCGGACCATGCGGTCGCGGCCGATGCGTTTGATCGGGGAGCCGGCGAAGACCTGGCGGAATCCGGCATCGTCGAGGTCGAGCAGATCGGCGAGCGATGGCGCCGCGAGTTCGGCGCGGGGCAGGAAGGCCCGGTTCGCGGCGGCGGTCCGGGCGAACTTGTTCCAGGGGCAGACCGCCAGGCAGTCGTCGCAGCCATAGATGCGGTTGCCCATCGCGGCGCGGAATTCGCGCGGGATCGGGCCGTGATGCTCGATCGTCAGGTACGATATGCAACGTCGCGCATCCAGCCGGTAGGGCGCGGGAAAGGCGTCGGTTGGGCAGGCGCGCAGGCAGGCGTCGCAAGACCCGCAGGTCGCGACCCCGCCCCGATCGGGCCGGAGGTCGAGCGTGGTGTAGATCGCGCCCAGGAACAGCCAGCTGCCATGGTCGCGGCTGACCAGGTTGGTGTGCTTGCCCTGCCAGCCCAGCCCCGCCGCCTCGGCCAGCGGCTTCTCCATCACGGGGGCGGTGTCGACGAACACCTTGAGGTCGCAGCCGGCCTCGTTCGCCAGCCAGCGGCCCAGCGCCTTGAGCCGGCGCTTGACCACGTCGTGATAATCGCCGCCCTGTGCGTAGACGGAAATGCGACCGCGGTCGCCTTCGCCGGCCAGCGCGAGCGGATCGGCGGCGGGGGCGTAGCTCATGCCGAGCGCGATCACGCTCCTGACCTCGGGCCAGAGCGCGACGGGGGAGACGCGGTGGTGAGCGCGTTCCTCCATCCAGATCATGCCGCCATGGCGCCCCTCGGCCAGCCATTCGCGCAGCCGCTCGCCCGAGCGCGGGGCGGCGTCGGCGCGCGCGATCCCGCAAGACGCGAAGCCGAGCTCGGCCGCCATCTCCTTGATCCGCTGTTCCAAAGGCTTGTGTTCGGCCACGCCTGCCCGCTACCACGTTCCCGTGTCTGGGGGATCGATATAGTGCAGGGCGATATGGCGATCACCGCCCAGGGGCTGGTGAAGCGCTTCGGCGGCCGGCGGGTGGTCGACGGCGTCGACATCGCGGTGCCTCGCGGCGCGATCTACGGCGTGCTCGGCCCCAACGGCGCGGGCAAGACGACCACGCTGCGCATGCTGCTGGGCATCATCGAACCCGATGGGGGGACACGCACCCTGCTCGGCCACAGCCGCCCGCGCGACGCGAGCGACCGGGTGGGTTATCTGCCCGAGGAGCGCGGGCTGTATCCGGCGATGAAGGCTAAGGAGGCGATCGCGTTCATGGGCGCGTTGCGCGGGCTCGACTGGCGCACCGGACGCGCACGGGCGGTGACGATGCTGGAAGCGGCCGGGTTGGGCCATGCCACTGACGAGAAGATCCGCAAGTTGTCCAAGGGCATGGCGCAGCTGGTCCAACTGCTCGGCAGCGTGGTCCACCAGCCCGACCTGCTGGTGCTCGACGAGCCCTTTTCGGGGCTCGACCCGGTCAATCAGGAGAAACTGGAAGCGCTGATCCTGGCCGAGCGCGACCGGGGCGCGACGATCCTGTTCTCGACGCATGTCATGGCGCATGCCGAGCGGCTGTGCGACAGGCTGGCGATCATCGCGGGGGGCAAGCGCCGGTTCGAGGGGACGGTCGACGATGCGCGCGCGACCCTGCCGAGCCGCGTTCACTATTCGCCGCGCGCCGACGGTCCCGATATCGGGCGGCTGCTGCCCCCCGATGCCGAGCGCGAGCAGGACGGCTGGCGTTTCGAGCTGCCGCGCGAGGGCGTCGAGCGGCTGCTGGAGCGGCTGATCCAGGCCGGGCACGGGATATCGGGGCTCAGGATCGAGCGGCCGGGGTTGCACGAGGCGTTCGTGCGGATCGTCGGGGAAGCCGCGGGCGAGCCGGAGGAGGCGCGATGAGCCTGCGCCGTACCCTGCGCCAGACGATGACGGTCGCGCGCCGCGATTTCGTCGCGACGGTGTTCACCCCCATCTTCCTGCTGTTCCTGTTCGCCCCCGTCATCATGGGGGCGTTCGGCGCGGTGGGCGGGATGGGCGCGGCGAGCGTCGCGGGCGATTCGGCGGGCAAGGCGCGCATGGTCGCGATCGTGCCGCCCGATCAGGCCCGCATCATGGCCGAAGCCGATCGCCGGCTGCGCACCGCGTTCCGCCGCGACGAGGCGCCGCCCCGGCTGCTGACGATCGCGCCGAGCGCCGACCCGGCGGCACAGGCCCGCACCGCGTTCGAGTCGCAGGATTACGACGCCGCCGGGGTGCTGTACGGCGCGTTGGACAAGCCGACGGTGCTGTTCGGCCCCCTCGACCGGCGCACCGCGCGCTATCTGGGCATCCTGTCGCGCGAGACGCTGGCGGACCAGCGGCTCGGGGCGGAGGCGCCGACCGTGACGGTGCGGGAGGTGCGCTCCACCCGGCAGGGCGCGTCGCGCGGGGGGCAGAACCAGTCGGCCTTCCTGGCGGTGTTCGGGGTGTTCTTCCTGACCCTGTTCCTCGCGGGGCAGGTGGTCGGCACGATGGCGGAGGAGCGCAACAACAAAGTCATCGAAGTGCTCGCCGCCGCCGTGCCGCTGGAGTCGGTGTTCCTGGGCAAGCTGCTGGGCATGTTCGGCGTCGCCGTGCTGTTCGTCGTGTTCTGGGGTACGATCCTGGGCCAGGTCGGCAGCTTCCTGCCCCCGGCGGTCGGCGCGGCGATGGGCGAGCTGACCCCGGCGGTCGGCGGCCCCGCTTTCGCGCTGCTGTTCTTCGCCTATTTCACCATGGCCTATCTGCTGCTCGGCTCCGTGTTCCTGGGCGTGGGCGCGCAGGCATCGACGATGCGCGAGATCCAGATGCTCTCCTTGCCGATCACGATCGTCCAGGTCGGCATGTTCGCGCTGTCGTCCGCGGCGGCGTCGCGGCCGGACAGCTGGCTCGCGACCGGAGCGGAGCTGTTCCCCCTGTCGTCCCCCTTCGCGATGGCGGCCCACGCGGCCAATTCGCCCGCACTCTGGCCGCATGTCGCGGCGCTGGCGTGGCAGGCGCTGTGGGTGGCGATCTTCATCACGGTCGGCGCGCGGCTGTTCCGGCGCGGGGTGCTGCAATCGGGAAGCGGGCCGGGCTGGCTGTCGCGGATGCGGGGCCGACGGGCGTAACACTATTGACAGCAATGTTGATTGGCGTTCTCTTTCAGGAAAAGAGGAGTGGACCATGGCGACCGCGATCAAGCTGCCCGAACCGACTATCGAGCCTGGGCCGGCATCCGGAATCGACCCGCTGGATGTGAGCCGCGCGGAGCTGTACCGCGACGATAGCTGGCAGGCCCCGTTCGAGCGGCTGCGCGCCGAAGCGCCGGTCCATCGCACGGAGCAATCGAGCTTCGGCCCCTATTGGTCGGTGTCGAGCTACAAGCCGATCGTCGAGGTGGAATCGCTGCCGGAGATCTTCTCGTCGGAGGTGGGCGGCATCACGCTGGCCGACTTCATCGAGGGATCGAACGACGTGCGGATGCCGATGTTCATCGCGCGCGACCGGCCCGTCCACACCGCGCAGCGGCGCACCGTCGCTCCCGCCTTCACCCCGTCGGAGATGACGCGGATGTCCGACGACATCCGCCGGCGCACGGGCGAGGTGCTCGACGCGCTCGCCTGGAACGAGCGGTTCGACTGGGTCGACACGGTGTCGGTCGAGCTGACCACGCAGATGCTGGCGATCCTCTTCGATTTCCCGTGGGAAGACCGGCGCAAGCTGACCTTCTGGTCCGACTGGGCGGGCGACATCGAGCTGGTCAAGAACGAGGAGCTCCGCCTGCAGCGGCTGGGGCACATGTACGAATGCGGCGCCTATTTCCAGCAACTGTGGAACGGGAAGATCGGCAAGGAGCGCACCCCCGACCTGATCTCGATGATGATCCATTCGGACGCGATGGCCGAGATGGACCAGATGGAGTTCATCGGCAACCTGATCCTGCTGATCGTCGGCGGCAACGACACCACGCGCAACACCATGTCGGCGCTGGCCTATGGCCTGGACAAGTTTCCGGCGGCGCGCGCCAAGCTGGAGGCGGACCCGTCGCTGATCGCCAACACGACGCAGGAGGTCATACGCTGGCAGACCCCGCTGGCGCATATGCGCCGCACCGCCACGCAGGATTACGAATTGGGGGGCCAGGCGATCAAGGCGGGCGACAAGCTGGCGCTCTGGTATGTCTCGGCGAACCGTGATCGGAGCGTGTTCGGCGACGACGCGGACGAGATCGTCGTCGACCGGCCCAATGCGCGGCGGCATCTGGCGTTCGGGCACGGCATCCACCGTTGCGTCGGCGCGCGCCTGGCGGAAATGCAGATCGGCATCCTGTTGGAGGAGATGGCCAAGCGGCGGATGCGCGTGAACGTGCTGGGCGAGCCGGTGCGGGTGGCGGCGTGCTTCGTGCACGGATATCGGTCGCTGCCGGTGGAAATCACGAAATACTAGGCGCAGGCCAGGTCTTGCGGCGACGCAAGACCTGGCCAAGCCCGGCCGGCGCGGCCCAGGCCGCGACCGACGGCGCGGCTTCACAACGCCGCTCCGCCCGCCGATGAAGAGCGGGGCGGCCCACCCCCCTCCCCTTCCGTCCACGGCTTCCTACATCCCCGTCATGACCAACGATCCCGATCGCCGCGGCCTGCTGGCCGGGTTCACCGCCGGCGCCGCCGCCCTGCTGTTCGGCTGCCGCGACGCGACCGCCAAGGCGCCCGAGCGCTTTCCGGTGATGCTGTCCGACGCCGAATGGAAAAAGCGGCTGGCCCCCGCCGCCTATGCGGTGCTGCGGCACGAAAGCACCGAGCAGCCGGGCTCCAGCCCGCTCAACGCGGAGAAGCGTAGCGGTGTGTTCCGGTGCGCGGGGTGCGACCAAGCGCTGTTCTCCAGCAAGACCAAGTTCGAGTCGGGCACGGGCTGGCCGAGCTTCTGGGCGCCGCTACCGAATGCGGTCGGCACCAAGACCGACCGGGCGATGTTCGTGGCGCGCACCGAGGTCCACTGCGACAATTGTGGCGGGCATCTGGGGCATGTGTTCGACGACGGTCCCAAGCCGACGGGCAAGCGTTATTGCATGAACGGCGCGGCGATGACGTTCCGGGCGGGCTGATGCCTCGATCCTCCCCGAACGAGTTCGGGGAGGGTTGGGAGAAATTAAAAGCGCTCGTCGACGAAGGCGCGGATGTCGGGGGTGCCGCCGGTGCCGGCCATCCGCACGGGCGGAAGTTCGGCGGCCCTGGGCGCGCTGCCCGAATAGATGAAGCCGAGCGTCGGATGGCTAGACGTGCCGAGCCCGCCTTGCGGTCCGTACCAGACCTTGACCGCGCTCCAGTCGCCCGCCGCCGACACGTCGATTGCGCGCACGTCGCGCTCGACGCCGCCGCGCCGCGACCAATTGGCGTGAGTGAGCAGCACCTCGCGCTCGCCGACGACCTTGGACACCATCGCGACATGGCCGACGCGCATCCGCCCGGTCGCCGCAAAGGCCAGCACCGATCCCGCCTTCGGCGTCTTGCCGCGCTCGTAACGGCCCGCCGCCTGGCCCCACCAGGTATCGGCGTTGCCGCGGATCTGGATACCCGACACCTCGCGGGCATAGGGCGCGCACTGCCAGAATTGCGCGGCGGCCGGGGCCGCCATGCTCAGGACACACGAGAACACCAGCGCAAAACGCGCCGCTAAAGTCTTGAGTTTCAAGGTAAGCCCCGCCCTCGGTTGCTCTTCGAGGGTGGCGCTACGGGCAGTGCGAAAAAAAGAAAAGCCGCGCGGGAACCATATGGGACGAAGCGTGTTGCCGCACCGACGACTTGCCCCGGATCAGCTTTTCGCGGCCAGTCTGACAAGCCTGGCTTCATGCTCGGCGCGGCCGAAGGGGAAACGCGTGAAGAGCAGCGCCCCGGTGATGCCCAGCCCGAGATAGACGATCGCGAACAACAATGTCAGGTCGTCGAGCACCGCGCCCGGCACGTCCCCCGGCCTGGCCCCGGTCGGAAAGCGCACCGCGTCGAGCATCAGCCCGACGATGAATATGCCGAGGCCACTGGTGCATTTCTGGACGAAGAAGGAGCCGGCGAAGAACACGCCTTCGGATCGGCGGCCGGTCTTGACCTCCGCATCCTCGACGACATCGGCCATCATCGACGCGCCCAGGATCATGGCCGATATGTTGCAGGCCGCGTTGACCGCGAAGATCGCGAACAGGATGGGAAGCATCCGCGGATCGCCCGGCGCGGGAAACAGCCCCGCCAGCCGCAGCAGATAAGGTGCCGTCAGCAGCAGCACGGCGGCGAGCATGAGCCCGCACGCCGCATTCGGCTTGCCGAAGCGCCGCCCGAAGCGGGGGGCCAACACAAAGGCGAGCACCGCGCCGACGAGCAGCACCGCCGGGATCGTCGCGAACGCGCCGCGCCCGAACAGCCACACATAGCCGTAGAGATAGGTGGAAAGCGCGAAGCTGATCCCCTGGTTGATGTACAGGCAGAGCGCGGCGAGCATCAGGATGCCGAAGGCGCGGTTGCGCACGCTTTGCCCCATTTCGCGCAGTTCGTCGGCGAAGCCGCCCTCGTTCCTTACTGCCTGGGGCAGCGTCGGGATCTCGCGGTGGGTGCCGATCGCGGAGACGAGGATCGCGGTGACGATCGCCGCCGCGCTGACGGTGCCATAGGTCCAGAAGCCCGCGCGGCCCGCCGTCACGGGATCGGGCGTCAGGAAATAGGCATAGGCGACGAACAGCGCGCCGAGCCCACCCATCCAGCCGAACAGGTAGCGATAGGCCATGATCCGCGTGCGCTCGTCATAATCGCTCGACAATTCGGCGGTGAGCGCGACCGAGGGCACTTCGTAGGCGGACACCGCGCTGCGCACGAGCACCGCCGACACGAACAGCCAGCCGAGCAGCGCGCCCTCGCTCCACAGGGGCGGGCTCCAGACGAGCAGCCAGCCCAGCCCGATCGGCAGGACGGAGGCGTACATCCAGGGATGGCGGCGACCCCAGCGCGAGCGGGTGCGGTCCGACAGGAACCCGACCGCCGGGTCGATGAACGCGTCGAGGATGAGCGCGGCGGCGATGACGAGCCCGACCTTGGTCGCCGAGAGCCCCACGACCTGATTGTAGAACAGGAGCAGGAACGTGCCGAAGCCATTGTCCTTCACGCCATAGGCGACCGCGCCGAAGCCGTAGGTGAGCGTCGCGCGCTGCGAGAGCCTGCGTCCGGGGGGCAGCGCCGCCCCGGCGGTCACTTGAAGGCGTCCAGCGCTTCGAAGAGGGTAGGCGAGGCCGGGTCCCAGCTGGCGCGGCTGCCGACCGTCAGCCCGCCATCGACGAGCAGGCTGGTGCCGGTAACGAACGCCGCGTCGTCGCTGAGCAGGAAGCAGACGGCGGCGGCGATATCCTCGGGCCGCCCCGCGCGCGCGATGGGCTGCGCCTGGGCCGCGGCGGCCGCGATCATGGCGTTGGCCTGGGCGAGGCCCTCCCCCTCGATGCCGAGATGGCGGGTGAAGATGTTGGTGGTGATGAACCCCGGCAGTACCGCGTTGACGCGGATGCCGTGCTGCGCGAGGTCAGCGGCCGAGACCTTGGTCAGATGGAGCACGCCGGCCTTGGCGACCGAATAGGCGGTGGGCGCGAAGCCGCTGGCCAAGGCGGCGACGCTGGCGGTGTTGACGATCGCGCCGCCGCCGCGCCCCCCGTTTCTCCGGGCCATGAGCGGCGCGGCATAGCGGGTGCCGAGCGCGACCGAGGTGAGGAGGAGCGCCATGGTGCGATCCCACTCGCCCGGTTCGACCGCGTCGATCCCCTCGCGCGCGCCGCCCGCGCCGGCATTGTTGAACAACAGGTCGATGCCGCCTTCCGCGTGGGCGGCCTGCATCAGCGCTTCGAGCTGGTCGGGCTGGGTCACGTCGCAGTGGCGGAAGGCGATGCGGCCGTCCGACCCCGCGACCAGCTCGGCCGCGCCGCCTGCGTCGATATCGCCGATCAGCACCTGTGCGCCCTCGGCCGCCAGCCGCGACACGGTCGCGCGGCCGATGCCGGACGCGCCGCCGGTGACCACCGCGCGCTTGTTCTCGAACCTCATGGGGCCCTCTCCTTTTGGCAAGCATAGTATGGGGGTTCGTCGGCGGCAATGAGGGCAGGTTCGAAGATCCGGTTTGGGGTTCTTGCATCGGCCGCCCGCGCCCGATACCGGCGGATCGACTAAGCTTTTGGAGCGACCCGTGGCCCTCGACCCCGAAACCTTCGACGCCCTGATCGACGGCGTGCGCCGCTTCGTCGCCGAGCGGCTCCGCCCGCTGGAGGCCGATGTCGAGGCCGCCGACGCGATCCCGGACGCGGTGGTCCAGGAAATGCGCGACATGGGGCTGTTCGGCCTGTCCATCCCCGAGGAATATGGCGGGCTGGCGCTGACCATGGCGGAGGAATGCCGCGTCGCGATCGAACTGGGGCGGACCACCCCCGCCTTCCGGTCGACCTTCGGCACCAATGTCGGAATCGGCAGCCAGGGGCTCGTCATGGCGGGCTCCCCCGAACAGAAGGCGCAGTGGCTGCCGCGCATCGCGAGCGGCGAGATCATCACCAGCTTCGCGCTGACCGAACCCGATGTCGGCTCCGACAGCGGCGCGGTGAAGACGCGCGCGGTGCGCGACGGGGATACGTACCTGCTGTCGGGGACCAAGCGCTACATCACCAATGCCGACAAGGCGCAGCTCTTCACCGTCATGGCGCGCACGGGGGAGGACAAGGGCGCGCGCGGCGTGTCGGCGTTCCTGGTCCCAAGGGACCTGCCCGGCGTCACGCTGGGCGAGCCGGAGAAGAAGATGGGGCAGAAGGGCGCCAAGGTGTCCGACGTCCATTTCGACAACGTCCCCGTTCCCGCCGCCAACCGGCTCGGCGCGGAGGGGGAGGGCTTCAAGATCGCGATGCGCGTGCTCGACCGGGGGCGGCTGCACATCTCGGCGGTGTGCGTCGGCGTGGCCGAGCGGCTGATCGCGGACTGCGTCGCCTATGCCAGCGAGCGGCACCAGTTCGGCAACCCGATCGCGCATCACCAGTTGATCCAGGGGATGCTGGCCGACTCGAAGACGGAGGCGCTGGCGGCGCGCGCGCTGGCGTTGGAGACCGCGGACAAGAAGGACCGGGGCGAGGACGTGGTGCTCGAATCGGCGGCGGCGAAATATTACGCGTCGGAGATGGTCGGCCGCGTCGCCGATCGCGCGGTGCAGATCTATGGCGGGGCGGGCTATATCGCCGACTATGGGATCGAGCGGCTGTACCGCGACGTGCGGCTGTTCCGCATCTATGAGGGCACCAGCCAGATCCAGCAGGTCATCATCGCGCGCGAGACGTTGAAGCGCGGCGGCTAATCGGGAGAAGACGCATGGACACCACCAACCTGTTCCGCCTCGACGGGCGCACGGCCCTCATCACCGGGGGTAGCCGCGGCATCGGCAAGATGATCGCGGCGGGCTTCATCGCGCAAGGCGCCAAGGTCTATATCTCGTCGCGCAAGGCCGACGCCTGCTTCGCCGCCGCCGCCGAATTGGGGCCGAACTGCGTCGCCCTGCCCCAGGACGTCAGCACCGTCGCGGGCTGTCAGGCGCTCGCCGCGCAATATGCGGAAGCGGAGGCCAAGCTCGACATCCTGGTCAACAATGCCGGCGCCGCCTGGGGCGAGCCGTTCGAGGTGTTCCCCGAAAAAGGCTGGGACAAGGTCATGGACCTGAACGTCAAGTCGCCCTTCTTCCTGACGCAGGCGCTCCACCCGGCGCTGAAGAACGCCGCCAGCCCCGAACGGCCGGCCAAGGTCATCAACATCACGTCGATCGACGGCCAGCGGCTGAATCCGTGGGAGACGTACAGCTATCAGGCGTCGAAATCGGCGCTGATCTATCTGACCAAGCGCATGGCCGCGCGGTTGATCCAGGACTCGATCAACGTCACCTCGATCGCCCCGGGCGCGTTCGCCAGCGAGATGAACAAGGCCGCGCGCGATCATGGCGAGGCGATCGCGAAGAGCATCCCCGCCAAGCGCATCGGCGTCGACGAGGACATGGCGGGCGCGGCCATCTATCTGGCGTCGCGGGCGGGCGATTACGTGGTGGGCGACACCATCACGGTGGACGGCGGGCTCGTCCATGGGGCGGTGGGGACCAGCATCGACGCGTGAGCTAAGCGAGGAGGCGAACGGGAACGCCAAGCCCTTCGGCGGCCCTGGCCATCACCACATCGGAGGTGACGAGCATGGCCGAGAGCGAGGCGGCGACCGCCACATGCAGCGCGTCACCCGCTCTCAACCCAAGTCGTGCACGGGCGGTATAACGCGCGGCCAAGCCCATATGGCCGTCATCGAGCGAGATCAGGGGAAGGTATCGCGCCGTCAGCAAATCCAGCTTGCCGAGCGCCATTTCCAGCTCGTCCTCGGTCAGGTCGCCGGTGCGGACCTTCTTGGCAAGTCCGGATGTCGCCTCGACCATGGTCCATGTGCTGGCGACGACCATGCCGCTATCGGCCAGGATCGCCCGTGACGCCGTCGTCAGTGGCTCGGAGGTGATCGCCGCGACCAATATGGCCGCATCGACATACAGCGTCAAAACCGCGCGTCGTCACGAAGCCGGCGCATGAACACGCCCGCACTTTCCTCTTGCGGGGTGGCGATCCGGTCTATGTCATCCCAGAAATCGGGCGGGATCGGAAGCCGTACCGCCTGGTCAGGAACCATGCGGGCGACCGGCTTACCACGGCGAACGATCTGGATCGTTTCACCGGCCTCGACGCGATCGATCAGGTGGCCCAAAGACGTATCCTCGTCCGTCACGACGACATGCTTCATTTCGGCCTCCTGACCTGGCACGCCACATAAGCCGTCGCCGGACCTATCGCAAACGCCGTCACCCCGCGCCCCGCAGGATCAGCCACACCTTCGGCCGCCCGGTCGGCCTGGGTACGCCGTCGAGCCGCACCGCGCGCGCGATACGTACCGGGCGCAGGATCATCTGGCCGCGCATCACGCCGGTGCCGCCGCCCGAGGGTTGGGCGAGGATGCGGCGCACGGTGTCCATGCCCCCGGTCACGCGGCCGAACGCGGCATAGCCCGCATAGCCGGGGCGCGCGTCCATCTGCGGCGAGGGGCCGACCGTCAGCACGAAATTGCCGGTCGCCGACGCCTCGAACGGCCCGCGCGCCATCGATACCGTCGCGTCGAGGTGGCGGATGCCCGTCCCGCTCGTCGGCTCCAGCGCGATCGGCGGGAGGGCGCGGCGTAGGTCGGTGCGGACGCCCGCCTGGACGAAGCCGGCGCCGGGCCGTGCCTTGCTCCGCGCCGCGCGGTAGAAGACCGTGCCGTCGAAGCGGCCGTCATCGACATAGGCGAGGAAATTCGCGGTCGTCACCGGCGCGCGCCGGGCGTCGAGCGCAAGCGTGATCGCCCCGAGCGACGTGTCGAGCCGCACCCGCACGAGCCCCGGACCGGCCGCGGGCGCCGCCCCGAGCAGCAGCGCGGCCCCCGCCACAGCCCAGAGACGACCCATCGACGCTACCGCGCGATCCCGCCCGCCGCGAGGACGGCGAGCGTCACCAATTCGCTCGCGGTGGAGGTCATGGGGGCGATCTGGACCGGCTTTTCCATCCCCACCAGCATCGGCCCGATCATGTCGTCGCCGCCCAGCTCGCGCAGCAGCTTGGCGGAGATGTTGGCGGACTGGAGCCCCGGCATGACCAGCACGTTGGCGGGGCCCGACAGCCGCGCGAAGGGGTAGTTGGCGAGCTGTTTGGGGTTGAGCGCGACATCGGGCGCCATCTCGCCTTCATATTCGAAGCCGACCTGGCGGCCGTCGAGCACGCCCACGGCCGCGCGGATATCCTCCAGCCACTTGCCCTCGGGATTGCCGAAGGTCGAATAGCTGAGGAACGCGACGCGCGGCTCGTGACCCATGCGCCGGGCGACCTGCGCGGTCTGTTCGGCGATGTCGGCGAGTTCCTCGGCCGAGGGGCGCTCGTTGACCGTCGTGTCGGCGATGAACACGGTGTGGCTGCGCCCGACGAGCAGGTGGATGCCGAAGGGCACGCGACCTTCGGCGGGATCGATCACGCGGCGCAGGTCGCGCATGGTATGGGCATAGGTGCGCGTCACGCCGGTGATCATCGCATCGGCATGGCCCATCTGGAGCAGCACCGCGCCGAAGCTGTTGCGGTCCTGGTTGATCATCCGCTCGACGTCGCGGCGCAGATAGCCGCGCCGCTGGAGCCGGCCATAGAGATATTCGACCATCGACGGGACGAGCGGCGAGTGACGGCTATTGTGCAGCTCGTACTCTTCCGGCCGCTCGACGCCGAGCGCGCGCAGGCGATCGTACACGTCGTCGCGCCCGACGAGCACGGGGGTGCCCAGGCCGCCCTCCTTGAAGGCGATGGCGGCGCGGAGCACGACCTCCTCCTCGCCTTCCGCGAACAGCACGCGCTTGGGCCGCGCGCGCGCGCCCTCATAGGCGAGCGTGAGCACCGAGGTGGTCGGGTTCAGCCGTTCGCGCAGCCGCTGGCGATAGGCGTCCATGTCGATGATCGGGCGCGTGGCGACGCCCGAGTCCATCGCGGCGCGCGCGACCGCCATGGGCACGACCTCCATCAGCCGAGGATCGAAGGGCGCCGGGATGATATATTCGGGACCGAAGCTGTGGCGCACGCCGTACGCGACCGCGACCTCCTCGGGCACGCGCTGGCGGGCCAGGTCGGCGATGGCATGGGCGGCGGCGATCTTCATGCGGTCGTTGATCGCGTTCGCGCGCACGTCCAGCGCGCCGCGGAACACATAGGGGAAGCCGAGCACGTTGTTGACCTGGTTCGGATAGTCGGACCGCCCCGTCGCGACGATCGCGTCGGGCCGGGCCGCGGTCGCCTCTTCGGGCCGGATTTCGGGTTCGGGATTGGCCATGGCGAAGATGATCGGCGCGGGCGCCATGTCCTTGACCATTTCCGGCTTGAGCGCGCCCGCCGCCGACAGGCCCAGGAACACGTCGGCGCCGTGAAGCGCCTCGGTCAGGGTGCGGCGGTCGGTGTTGGCGGCATGGGCGGACTTCCACTGGTCCATCCCCTCCTCGCGGCCCTGATAGATGACGCCCTGGCGGTCGCACATGATGACGTTGTCGTGGCGCACCCCCATCGCCTTGACGAGCTCGGTGCAGGCGATCGCCGCCGCGCCCGCGCCGTTGACGACGAGCTTGACCTCGTCCAGGCGGCGACGGGTCAGCAGGCAGGCGTTGATGAGCCCGGCGGCGGTGATGATCGCGGTGCCGTGCTGGTCGTCATGAAAGACGGGAATGTTCATCCGCTCGCGCAGCGCCTGCTCGATGATGAAGCATTCGGGCGCCTTGATGTCCTCGAGGTTGATGCCCCCGAAGGTCGGCTCCATCAGCTCGACCGCGTCGATGAAGCGGTCGACATCCTCCGTCTTCAGCTCGATGTCGATCGCGTCGACATCGGCGAAACGCTTGAACAGCACCGCCTTGCCTTCCATCACGGGCTTGGACGCGAGCGCGCCGAGATTGCCAAGCCCCAGGATCGCGGTGCCGTTGGAAATCACCGCGACGAGGTTGCCCTTGGCGGTATAGTCATAGGCGGTGGCCGGATCCTCGGCGATGGCGCGGACGGGCACGGCCACGCCCGGCGAATAGGCAAGCGCCAGGTCGCGCTGCGTCGCCATCGGCTTGGACGCCACGATCTCGATCTTGCCGGGGCGCCCTTCCGAGTGGAAGAGCAGCGCCTCGCGCTCGGAGAAGTGGAGATTGGGTTCGTCGGACATGTCGGGGCCTCGCGGGTGTCGCGCCGGCCTTTACCTAACGGAACCCGTCCGCGTCACCCCGGTTCGGGCCGGGGCGGTCGATTGTTTGGCGAAGCCGCCCGCGCGGCATGACGAAGCGCGCGAACCGCGCTAGTCCTCCGCGCGATGTCCGCTCCTACCCCCATGATGGCCCAGTATCTCCTGCTCAAGGAAGAAGCGGGTGACGCGCTGCTCTTCTACCGCATGGGCGACTTCTTCGAACTGTTCTTCGACGACGCGAAGGTCGCGGCGGCTTGCCTGGACATCGCACTGACCGCTCGCGGGGAGCATGAAGGGGTGCCGATCCCGATGTGCGGGGTGCCCGTCCATGCCGCGACGGGCTATCTGGCGCGGCTGATCAAGGCGGGGCACCGCGTCGCCGTCGCCGAGCAGACCGAGACGCCCGCCGCGGCCAAGGCGCGCGGCGGGTCCAAGGCGCTGGTCGGGCGCGGGATCGTGCGCGTCGTGACGGCGGGGACGCTGACCGAGGAAGCGCTGCTCGACGCGCGGGCGGCGAACTGGTGCGTCGCCATCGGAGAAGCGGGCGGCGAGGTCGCGCTCGCCGCCGCCGATATCTCGACGGGGCGGTTCGAGGTGATCCGCACCGACGCGGCGTCGCTTCCCGCCGAGCTCGCGCGGCTCGCGGCGGCCGAGGTGGTGGCGATGGAGGCGACCGCCTGGCCCGACCACGCGACGACGCTGCGCCCCAAGATCGACTTCGACAGCGCGGGGGGCGAGGCGCGGCTGAAGCGGCTGCACGCGGTCGCGACGCTCGACGGCTTCGGCCGGTTCGGGCGCGCGGAACTGGCGGCGGCGGGCGGGCTGGTCGCCTATCTGGAGCATGTCGGCAAAGGCAGCCTCCCCTTTCTGCGCCCGCCCGTGCTCCACGCCGCCGATCAGGCGATGGCGATCGACGCGGCGACGCGCGAGAGCCTGGAATTGTGCTGCACGGCGGCGGGCGAGCGCAGGGGTTCGTTGCTGGGCGAGGTCGACCGAACGGTGACGGGCGGCGGCGCGCGGCTGCTGGGGGCGGATATCGGCGCCCCCCTGTTCGACCGGGCCGCGATCGACCGGCGGCTCGATCTTGTAGCGTTCCTTCACGACGATGCGGTCTTGCGCGAGCGGTCGCGCGCCACCTTGCGCGCGTTGCCCGATCTCGGCCGCGCGCTGGGGCGACTGGCGGCGGGCCGGGGCGGCCCGCGCGACCTGGCCCAGTTGCGCGACGGGCTGGACGGCGCGTGGCGCTTCGGCGAGCATCTGTCGGGGCTGGACCGCCCTCCCGCCTTGCTCGCCGAGCTGGCGCCTCGGCTGCGCGGGCATGGCGCGCTGATCGACCTGCTCCGGCGCGCGCTGGTGCCGCAGCCGCCGACCGATACGGGCGATGGGGGGTATATCGCGGCCGGTTACGACGCGGCGCTCGACGAATTGCGCGATGTCGGCAGCGGCGGGCGCCGGGCGATCGCGGCGCTGGAAGGCGAGCTGCGGACGCGTACGGCCACGCCGACGCTCAAAATCCGCCATAACGGCGTGCTGGGTTATCATGTCGAGGTGCCCGCGCGCGCGGCCGACCCGCTGATGCGCGCCGATTCGGGCTTCACCCACCGCCAGACGCTGGCGGGGGTGGTGCGCTTCAACACCCCCGAGCTCCACGAGGTGGCGATGCGCGTGACCCAGGCGGGCGGCCATGCGCTGGCCGCCGAGGCCGCGCATCTGGAGGAGCTGACGGCCACCACGCTGGCGACGCGCGAGGCGATCGCCGATACCGCCGACGCCCTCGCCCGGCTCGACGTCGCGGCCGGGCTGGCCGAACGCGCGGCGGAAGGCGGCTGGGTCCGGCCCCGGCTGGTCGACCATCCCTGTTTCGAGGTCGAGGGCGGACGCCACCCGGTGGTCGAGGCGGCGCTTGCGAAGCGCGGCGAGCGTTTCGTCGCCAATGACTGCCGCCTGTCGGAGCAGTCGCGGCTATGGCTGGTCACCGGGCCCAACATGGGCGGCAAGTCGACCTTCCTGCGCCAGAACGCGCTGATCGCGGTGCTGGCGCAGGCGGGGTCGTTCGTACCCGCGATGAGCGCGACGCTGGGCCTTGTCGACCGGCTGTTCAGCCGGGTCGGCGCGTCGGACAATCTGGCACGCGGGCGATCGACCTTCATGGTCGAGATGGTCGAGACCGCCGCTATCCTGGCGCAGGCGACCCCGCGCAGTTTCGTGATCCTGGACGAGGTCGGGCGCGGCACCTCCACCTATGACGGGCTGGCGATCGCCTGGGCAGTGGTGGAGGCGGTGCATGAGGATAATCGCTGCCGCTGTCTGTTCGCGACGCATTATCACGAGCTGACCCGGCTCGCCGAACGTCTCCCGGCCCTGTCGCTGCGTCATGTCCGCGCGCGCGAATGGAAGGGCGAGCTCGTGCTGCTCCACGAGCTGGCGGACGGGCCCGCCGACCGCAGCTACGGCCTGGCGGTCGCGCGGCTGGCGGGGATGCCGCCCGCGACGGTGGCGCGCGCCAAGTCGGTGCTGGCGAAGCTGGAAGCCGGGCGGCAGAAGACCGGCGGGCTGGCGGCGGGGCTCGACGACCTGCCGCTGTTCGCGGCGGTCGCGGCGGCGGAGCCCGAACCCGATCCCCTGCGCGCGGCGGTGGAGGCGCTCGACATCGACGCGCTGTCGCCGCGCGAGGCGCTGGACGCGCTTTACGGGTTGAAGGCGGTGGCGCGCGGGGGGTAAGCTCCCCGCGCTCAGGCGGCGACGCGCAGATCGCGCGCGGGACGCGCGGGGATCGGCAGGCTCCGGAACCCCGGCCGGGCGAACAGATAACCTTGTTGATAGCGTATCCCGATCGCACGGAGCGCCTCGTACTCGCCGACCGTCTCGATCCCCTCGGCGACGAGGGTGATGCCCATGGTCTCGCACATGCGCGCCACGCCCGCGACGATCATCCGGCGCGGCATGCTGGCGTCGATGCCGCGGATCAATTCCATGTCGAGCTTGATAATGTCGGTCTGCAACTTGGCGAGCAGCCCGAGCCCCGCATGGCCGGCGCCGAAATCGTCGAGCGCGGTCGAGAAGCCCATCTTGCGATAGCTGTCGACGATGTGCGCGACATGCGCCGTGTCGACCATGCGTTCGTTTTCGGTGAATTCGAAGATCAGCCGATCGGTCGGAAAGCTCACCGCCCGCGCGGTCTGAAGCGTCAGCTGGATGCAGGCGACGGGCGAATAGACCGCGCCGGGCAGGAAGTTGATCGACAGCCGCGCGCCGGTATCGGCGATCCCGGCCGCCACCGCGCCCTCGATCGCGGCGACCCGGCATTGCTGGTCGAAGGCGTAGCGCGTTTCCTCGGTGACGCGGCCCAGTATTTCCGCCGCCCCCTCCCCGTCCGCGCCGCGCACCAGCGCTTCGAACGCCCAGGGCCGGCCCGTTTCGATATCGACGATCGGCTGGAACGCCATCGCCAGCCGGAAATCCTGCTCGGGTTTGCGGCAGCCTTGGCAGCCGGTGCGTCGTGATTCGTCGATCATGCCGGGAACCTAAGACAGAATTCGATAATGCTCGGTAACCGGCTCTCCCCGATTTCGACTCTTCTTCTTGGTTTACGCTAACTTGGGTGAAGGTCGTAGAAGCCCCTGTCCGAACCGGCGCCGTTGTGAAACAAGCCGCGCACCATGCCCGTCACCAGCGCACCACCCCCGGTCGACCGGTTCGCGACCCTTCCCGACCGCGACGCGATCATCGACGCGGAGGCGGTCGCGGCGACGATCGCCGCGCTGCCGCCCGCCGACGCGGCCATTCTGCGGCGCCAGGTCGCCCGCGTCCTGAAGGAGGCCCTGGACCGGGGACGCGCCGAGATCGCGCGGCGGCTTGGCATCCGGCCGACGCGCGGACTGCAGGCCGCGAACGCCCAGGCCTATCTGGTCGATCGCCTGGTGCAATCGCTGTTCGAGGTCACCGTCACCCGGCTTCATCCCAATCACAATCCGACCGCGGGCGAGCGGCTGACGGTGCTGGCGGTGGGCGGCTATGGCCGGGGCGAGATGGCGCCGCATTCCGACGTCGATATCGGCTTCCTGACGCCCGGCAAGCGCACGCCCCACACCGAGCAGGTCATCGAATCGATGCTCTATGCGCTGTGGGACCTGGGGCTGAAGATCGGCCATTCCAGCCGCTCGCTCGACGAGATGATCCGCCAGGCCAAGGGCGACGTGACCGTGCGTACCGCCCTGCTGGAAGCGCGGCACGTCTGCGGCGACGCGGCACTCTACGACGAGGCCGCGCGGCGCTTCAAGGTGGAGGTTCAGGCGGACGGCGCGCGCCAGTTCATCGCCGACAAGCTGGACGAGCGCGACGCGCGGCACCGCAAGATGGGCGACACGCGCTATGTCGTCGAACCCAACGTGAAGGAGGGCAAGGGCGCGCTGCGCGACCTCCACGCGCTGTTCTGGATCGGCAAATATGTGTTCGATGTCCAGCGCGCGGCCGAGCTGGTCGATGTCGAGCTGTTCACGCCGTCGGAATATCGGCTGTTCCACCGCGCCGACGACTTCTTCTGGGCGGTGCGCTGCCACCTGCACCTGCTGACCGGGCGCGCGGAGGATCGGCTGACCTTCGACGTCCAGCGCGAAATCGCGGAGCGGATGCGCTTTTCCGACCGGACTGGCCGCTCGGCGGTCGAGCGGTTCATGCAATATTATTTCCTGCAGGCGAAATCGGTCGGCACGCTGACGGGCATGTTCCTGGCGCATCTCGACGAGCGGTTCGCGGGGCGCGGGCGGCGCTGGTTCGAGCTGCCGACCATCCGGCGGCGTCCGAACAAGCTCCATGGCTTCGTGCTCGATCGGGGACGCCTGGCCTTGCCGAACGACGAGTTCTTCGCCGAGGACCCGGTGCGGCTGGTCGAGATCTTCGCGCTGGCCGACCGGCATGGGCTGGAGGTGCATCCGCTGGCGATGCGCGCCGCAGCCCGCGACGCCAAACTGGTCGACGAGAAGCGCGACGATCCACGGGCGAACGCGCTGTTCCTCGACCTCCTCACCTCTCCGCGCGACCCGGAGCTGGTGCTGCGCTGGATGAACGAGGCGGGGGTATTCGGGCGCTTCGTGCCCGATTTCGGCCGCATCGTCGCGCAGATGCAGTTCGACATGTATCATCATTACACCGTCGACGAGCATACGATCCGGATGGTGGGACTGCTCGCGCGGATGGAGAAGGGCGAGCTGAAGGAGGAGCATCCGCTCGCCACCGTGCTCGTCCGGCAGATCGTGTCGCGCCGCGCGCTCTACGTGGCGGTGCTGTGCCACGACATCGCCAAGGGACGCGGGGGGGACCATTCGACCCTGGGCGCGGAAGTGGTCGACCGGCTCGGGCCCCGGCTGGGGCTGGGCGCCGCCGAGGTGGAGACGGCATCCTGGCTGGTGCGCCACCACCTGCTGATGTCGGCGACCGCGTTCAAGCGCGACCTGTCGGACTTCAAGACGATCCTCGACTTCGCGCAGACGGTGCAGAGCCCGGAGCGGCTGCGGCTGCTGCTGGTGCTGACGGCGGTCGACATCCGCGCGGTCGGGCCCGGCGTGTGGAACGGGTGGAAGCGCCAGCTCCTGAACGAGCTCTACGAGGGGGCGGAGGAGGTGCTGCGGCTGGGCCACAAGCAGCGCGGTCGGGCCGAGCGCGTCGCCGCCAAGCAGGCGCTGCTCGACCGGACCCTGGGCTGGGACGAGGCGCGTTTTGCCGCGCATGTCCGCCGGTTGCCCGAAGCCTATTGGATCGCCGAGCCCGACGAGGTGCTCGTCCATAACGCCCGTTTCATGGCACGCGCGGAAGGGGCGGAGCTGGCGATCGACGCGCAGGTCTATCCCGATCGCGGTGCCACGCTGGTCACCATCGCCGCCGCCGATCATCCCGGGCTGTTCTACCGGATCGCGGGGGCGATCCATCTGGCGGGGGGCAACATCATCGATGCGCGCATCCACACCACGCGCGACGGCATCGCGATCGACAATTTCCTGGTCCAGGACCCGCTCGGGCGGCCCTTCGACGAGCAGGGGCAGCTCGCCCGGCTGCGCTCGGGAATCGAGGACGCGCTCGCCAATCGCGGGCGGATGGCGGACCGGCTCCACGCCAAGCCGGCCGCCCGCGCGCGCGCCGACGCCTTCGACATCGCGCCCAACGTGCTGATCGACAACCGCGCGTCGAACCGCTTCACCGTGGTCGAGGTCAATGCGCGCGACCGGCCCGCCCTCCTCAACCAGCTCGCCCATGCGCTGTTCGAATCGCAGGTCACGATCCACTCGGCGCATGTCGCCACCTATGGCGAGCGGGCGGTCGACACCTTCTACATCACCGACCTGACCGGCGACCGCATCGAAGCGCGTGCGCGGCTCCGGACGCTGGAGGCGCGGCTGCTCGACGCCGCGGCTGGCGAGACGATGGAGGTGGCGGCGTGATCCCGATCCTGATCGGCGTTACCGTGGTCGCCGGGATATTGGCGGCGACCTATTATTTCCGCGCACCGACCGCGCCGCGCGACCGGCGCGAAGCGGGAAAGGACGATGGCGGATCCGCGACGGGCTGGA
>NZ_DASVRV010000030.1:0-17332 GCF_036388435.1 Sphingomonas sp. | reverse complement strand
CGCGCATGGGCCAGGTCGGCGAGCACCTCGCCCTCCTCCTCCAGCTCCAGGTTGAACTGGCCGATGCCCTCGTCCAGCCCGCGCGCCAGCTCGGCGCGGGTCTTGCCGACGCCGGAGAAGACGATGCCCGTCGGCGGCACGCCCGCCGCCAGCGCGCGCGCCATCTCCCCGCCCGACACGACATCGGCGCCATAACCCTCGTCGGCGAGCAGGCGCAGCACCGCCAGATTGGGATTGGCCTTGATCGCATAGGCCAGGTGAACGTCCGCCAGCCCCGCGAATGCGTCGCGGAACACGCGGGCATGGCGGCGGAAGGTCGCGGCGGAATAGACATAGACGGGCGTCCCCACCGCGTCGGCGATGCGGGAGAGCGGTACGTCCTCGCAATGGAGGACGCCGTCCCGGTAGTGGAAATGGTCCATCCTATTGCGGCGGCAGGTCGAACTCGTCCGAACGCCGCTCCTCCGAGGTGCGAAGCAATTCGGTCGAGCGTTCGGGGCGCTGCTGGGGCGTCGCGGTCAGCAGCTGTTCGGGCGTCGGCGTCGCCCGCGCGCCGTACGGGGCGACCGGGAGCGACTGGCCCGGCGCGGGCTTCAGGCTCGCCGCCGATCCGCACGCGGTCAGCAGGAGCGCCGAAAGCGGCAGGAGCTTTTTCATGGCAGGGTCTCCCGGGCGGCGGCGATCGCGGCGCGGACGCGCGACGGCGCGGTGCCGCCGAAACTGGTGCGGCTCGCGACCGACGCGTCGACCGAGAGCACGTCGTAGACCTGGCCGGTGATGCGCGCGTCGATCGCCTGGAGGTCGTCCAGCGGTAGCTGGTGGAGCGCCACCCCCAGCGCCTCGGCGCGCGCGACCGCGCGGCCGGTGACGTGATGCGCTTCGCGGAACGGCACGTCCGCCTCGCGCACCAGCCAGTCGGCCAGGTCGGTGGCGGTGGCGAAGCCGCTTTCGGCGACGGCCCGCATCCGTTCGGTGCGGAAGGTCGCGCTCTCGACCATGCCCGTCATCGCCGCCAGCGACAGCGCGAGCAGGTCGTGCGCCTCGAACACGGGCGGCTTGTCGTCCTGCATGTCCTTGGAATAGGCGAGCGGCAGGCCCTTCATCGTCACCGTCAGCGCGACCAGGCAGCCCGCGATCCGCCCGGCATGGCCGCGCACCAGCTCGGCGGCGTCGGGATTGCGCTTTTGCGGCATGATCGAGCTGCCCGTCGACCATTGGTCCGACAGCGCGACGAAGCCGAAGGGCTGCGACGCCCAGAGCACGAACTCCTCCGCCAGCCGCGACAGGTGCAGCGCGCATTGCGTGGCGCTCGCCAGGTAATCGAGCGCGAAGTCGCGGTCGCTGACCGAATCGAGCGAGTTCAGCGTCGGCCCGTCGAACCCGAGCGCGGCGGCGGTGGCGTCGCGGTCGATCGGGAACCCCGTCCCCGCCAGCGCGGCGGCGCCCAGCGGCGATCGGTTCATCCGCGCGCGCGCATCGGCGAAGCGACTGCGGTCGCGCGCCGCCATCTCGTGATAGGCCATCAGGTGATGCCCCAATGTCACGGGCTGCGCCGATTGCAGATGGGTGAAGCCGGGCATGACGCTGTCGGCATGTTCCTCCGCACGCGCGAGCAGCGCCGCCTGGAACGCCGCCAGCGCCGCCAGCACCTCGTCGATCGCGTCGCGCACCCACAACCGGAAATCGGTCGCGACCTGGTCGTTGCGCGATCGCGCGGTGTGGAGCCGCCCCGCCACCGCGCCGATCCGCGCATGTAGCTGCGCCTCGGTCAGCATGTGGATGTCCTCGAGGTCGCGGTCGTCGGGGACGCCGTTGGCCGCGTAATCGGCGGCGACCTCGGCCAGCCCGCGGTCGATCGCGGCGGCGTCGTCGCGCGCGATGATCCCCTGCGCGCCGAGCATCGCGGCGTGCGCGCGCGATCCCGCCACGTCCTGGCGCCACAGCCGCTTGTCGAAGGGCAGCGACGCGTTTATCTCGCGCATCACCGCCGCCGGACCCTCGGCGAAGCGTCCGCCCCACATGCTGTTGGAGCCGTTCATGTCATCACGCCCGGGCGTCGTACTTCTCCTGGGATCGGCGCTGTTCGCCGCCGCGTGCGATAGGCAAGCCGCGCCCCCGGAGCAAGCGACCGCGCAGGGCCGGGCGCCCGTGTCCGACGAGGTCGTCGCCGCCCCCGCTCCCGCCACCAAGTCCGAACCGGGCACATTCGACCGCAGCCACAAGGGCGAGGCCGCCCCCGCCGCCGCCTTCACCGCCCCCGACGGCCGCCGCGTCACCTTCGCCGATTTCAGGGGCAAGCCGCTTCTCGTCAATCTGTGGGCGACCTGGTGCGCGCCCTGCGTGGCCGAGATGCCGACGCTCGACGACGCCGCCGGCAAGCTCGGCGACACGGTGCGCGTCCTGGCCGTCAGCCAGGACCTGGACGGCGCCGCCAAGGTCGCGCCCTTCTTCGCCGGGCGCAAGTTCAGGCATCTCCAGCCCTATCTCGACCCCGCCATCGCCCTGTCGACCGCGTTCCAGGCGAACCTGCCCGTGACGGTCCTCTACGACGCACGGGGACGCGAGGTCTGGCGACGCATGGGCGGCTATGAATGGAACACCCCCGAAGCGCTGGCCGCGATCGGCGAGGCGACCGGCGCGTGAACTCGTAAGGGGGAGCGTGGAGATCGCCTGGCGGTGGCGACCGGGCGTCGGGCTTACTCCTTGAGCATGGTCATGCTATGCCCCGGCCATCGTCACCGATCATGCCGCGAGCAGATGGCGACCGAGAGCGGGTGGGGCTCTCGCTTGCCATTGGGGAGTTGCGCCGTGATCCAGCCGAACGACTTGGCCTATCTCGTGACGCGCGAGCGCCAGTCCCGCGAAATGGCCGCGGAGCCCGGCGACGTCTCGGTCAAGCGCGCCCATCTGATGATGGCGGACGCCTATGCCGCGCGGATACTGGCCTTTGGCGGGAAGATATGACGCGTCACGCTTGCGTCGGCGACCTGTTACATCGGCGTAAGTGTCACTCTGGCCGGCAGCCTTCCTCACGATACTGACCGCGATCCGCTGCCACCGCGCCGTCCTTCCCGACCCGTCGATGTACCCGCGCCACGACGTTGCGGACGAAGTTGCCGTCCATCCACGCCTAGATGAGGTGAAACGAGCGGCAGCTTTCGGACAATTCGCGAACCGCGCTGATCGTCCGCGACCAGAGCGGACGCGATCATCCGATCCTGCCACGCCGCCACCCTATAACCGATACCCCAGCTCCGCCCGCCCGCCCGGCGGCAGCGTCACCGTCCAGGTCGCGACGCCGTCGATGCGGACCAGCGCGTCGCCGTCCGCCTCGATCTTCTGCCCGGCCGCGCCGATCGGCACCTCCAGCGTGACGGGGAAGCGGTTGGCGTTGGTCGCGGCGATCGTGCCTCCCTCGTCCGGCGCGGTTCGGTGTTCGACGAGCACTTGGTGACTGATCCCTGAGCCGAGCCGCACCGTCTCGCCCTCCGCATGATCGGCGATCGCGCCGGTGCCGAGCAGCAGGCGCCCGCCCGGCCGATCGGCGTAGAGCGCCGTACTCCCCGTCGGCAGCGCGAGGCCGAGGCCACCCGCCCGCGTGTTGCGCAGCACCAGCACGATGCGCGTCGGGGTCGGCGGCAGCGCCTGTCCCGGCCGTACGGGCAGGCGATAGCGCCGCTCGAACGGCACCGCCGCGCGCGCCAGCAGCGCCACCTGCTTCTGCGCGCGGGGCGCGACGGTGACGCGCTCGGGCACGCGGTAGAGCTTCAGGTCGCCCAGATCCTCGGGCGGCGGCGGCGGGGGTGCTTCGACCGGCGGCGGCGGCGGGGGTGGCGGGGCCATGACAGCCATGGACATGACGCGCGAGCCGGTGACGACGATGTCGTCCGCCTCCTCCGCATCGAACACGCGCAGGTCGGAGGTGGTGGTGCCGAGCGGATAGCAGGCCAACCGCAACGCCCCGACCTCCCTGACCAGCCGGTCGAACCCCGACCGGTTGAGCCGTCCCGCCACCGCCTGCACCTCGGCGGCGGCGAACGTCTCCGGGTTGGCGTTGGCCAGCGTCAGCCAGGCGAACAGGTCCAGCGTCCTGCCCTCCGGCGTGAGCGTCGCGACATAGCTCGCGCTCCAGTCGAATCCGGATGCCAGATAGGACAGCGTGACCGTCGCCGTCCCGCCGCGTGGGGAGTTGGTGGTCACGCTCAGCACCGGCCTGGCCGACAGCCCCGCCGGCACGGCGTCGAAGCGCAGCGCCTCGGCGAGGCCGGAGCAGCGCAGCGTCTCGATCCCCCGGCTCGTGCGCAGCACGACGCCCGGCAACGGCCCCGCGACGATCACCGCTTCCTCGCTGCGCACCCGCCCCGTCGCGCGGTCGGTGCGCGTCAGCGTGACGCTCCGCCCCAGCGTGCCGTCGACGAGCGAGGCGGGCGACAGCAGCCGCGCGTCGCGGTTCTTCTCGACGGTGCCGCCGGCCAGCCCGCTCACGATCGCGCTGACGGGAACGATCCCCTCCGCCACCCCCTCGAACCGGATCACCGCGCGGCCGCGGGGCAGGCGCACCCGCCGCGTCTCGGTGACGAGCGCGAAGCCGCCCAGATAGCGCAGGTCGATCGCGACGGCGCGCTGTCGGGTCGGGTTGCGGTACACCGTCACCGCGACCCCCTCGGGGGCGGCGGAAGTGACCACCGGCACCACTTGCGCGACGACCGGACGGGTCGCGCCGAGCAGGCAGAGCGCCACCGCCAGCGCGGGGACGCGCATCAGTAGCGCGTGTCGAAGGTCGCGGTGACGACCGCCTCGCCATTGGCGGGCACCGGCACCTGCCAAAGCACGGTGCCGGCGTCGGGGCGTTCCGATTTGCGGCTTTCCGACAGGATGCGCGTGTCGGTCCAGTCGAGCCCGGACTGCACCAGCTCGACCGTCACCGGCGATGCGCGGGCGTTGGTCAGCGTGTAGCGCATCGCCGTGCGCCAGCGCGAGTCGCCGATCCTGGTCCGCGACTCGACGACCGGCTTGACCTTGACGTCGAACGCGTCGCCCGTGCTCAGCGAAATGCGCGAGCCCTGCGGCGTGTGATCGATGCGGTTCTCGCCGCTGAATTGCGGCTGGCCGCGCGCATCGCGCACATAGACGCGGATCGTTCCCGCCGGCAGCGCGTCGCCCAGCCCCGCCGCCCCCGAATTGGCGAAGCGCAGCACGCTGGCGGCCGAGCGCGGCTGGTCGGCGGTGCCCAGCCACGCATTCTCGAACCGGTATCCCGAACCGGCGCGCGCGCCCTTCACGTCCAGGAAGCTGACCTGCTTGGTCTGCTTGTCCGCGATCACCGTGCGCTCGGGGAGCGGATAGAGATAGAAATCGCCGAGCTGCTCGCGGTTCGCGGTCTCGGTGCCGGCTTGGGTGATCCGGCCGCGCGGACGCGGGGGACGGGGGCGATACTGGTTCTCCTCGCCCTCGCTCGCGACTTCACCGGCGACCAGCAGCGTGCGGGCGTTGGCGAAGGTCGTGCCGCTGCTGTTGCGCAGCGTCACCCAGCCCTGGACGTCGACCACCCCGCGCGCCTGGTCGAACAGGGCGACGTAATCCGCGCTCCAGCCCAGTCCCCGGCTCAGATAGGACAGCGTCGCCGGGCGCGTGCCCGCGCGCGTGCTCGCCAGCGTCACCGACAGGGTCGGGCGCGCGCGCAGCGACTCGGGCACCCGGTCGAAGATCGCGCGCACCGGCAGGCCGTCGTCGCGCAGCACTTCGATCCGCCCGCCGACCTCCAGCACCACGCCGCCATTCACCGCCAGCACGCGGGCGCGCTCGCGCGTCTCCGCGCCGGTCGCGGGGTTGGTGCGCAGCAGGGTGATCGTCTCGCCCACCGCCTTTTCCATCAGGCTGGACGGGCTGAGCAGGTCGTAATCGAAATTCTGCTCGACGACGCTCGCGTCCGCGACGCTGAGCGACACCGTCTCGGGCCGGATCGCCGCGCTGACATCGGGAAAATCCTGGCGCCGCCGCCCGGTCCCCAGCGCCAGCGGGCGCACATCCTGGATCAGCGCCAGGTCGTTGGTGTAGATGGTCACCGACACGTCGCCCTGCGCGGCGGCGGGCGTGCCCGGCACCGCCTGGGTCGGCGCGGGCGGCGCCGGTTCCCGGGCCGCCGGTTCCTGGGCGACCGCCGCCACCGGCAGCATCGCCGCCGCCCACCCGATCATCCCCGCCCGCATCCGCTTTCTCCCGCTTCGGCGCGACTATGCCCGTGCGCGCCGGAGCCCGCAACAGCGCCTCCTCCACCCTTCCCCCCGGCCCGGCCCCTTGCTAAGGCCGCCGCGATACCAGCCTTCGCATGCCCGCGAGCGCCCGCGCCCGCGCGGGGGAATCCGCCCCCGCCTCCCCGAGCGCGACGCCCTGCGGGACAGCCTCCAAAGGACCCGCATGACCGCCATCGGCCACGACACGCTCAACGCCCGCCGGACCCTCGATGTGGGCGGCAGGACCTATCATTATTACGCGCTCGCCGCCGCCGCCGAGCGCTTCGGCGACATCGACCGCCTGCCCTTCTCGATGAAGGTGCTGCTCGAGAACATGCTGCGCTTCGAGGACGGGACCACCGTCACCCTCGACGACATCCAGGCGATCGTCGACTGGCAGAAGGACGCCCGCTCCGACCGCGAGATCCAGTATCGCCCCGCGCGCGTGCTGATGCAGGACTTCACGGGTGTCCCCTGCGTGGTGGACTTGGCGGCGATGCGCGACGCGATCACCAAACTCGGCGGCGACCCGGCCAAGATCAACCCGCAGGTTCCCGTCCACCTCGTCATCGACCATTCGGTCACCGTCGACGAGTTCGGCTCCCCCCGCGCCATGAACGACAATATGGAGCTCGAATACAGCCGCAACATCGAACGCTACGAATTCCTGAAATGGGGCGGCAAGGCGCTCGACAATTTCCAGGTGGTGCCGCCCGGCACCGGCATCTGCCACCAGGTGAACCTGGAATATATCGCCCAGGCCGTATGGTCCTCCGATAACGAAGGGCGGTCGATCGCCTATCCCGACACGCTGGTCGGCACCGACAGCCACACCACCATGGTCAACGGTCTCGGCGTCCTCGGCTGGGGCGTGGGCGGGATCGAGGCGGAGGCGGCGATGCTCGGTCAGCCCGTGTCGATGCTCGTCCCCGAGGTCGTCGGCTTCAAGCTGACGGGCGCGCTGGCGGAGGGGATCACCGCGACCGACCTGGTGCTGACGGTCACCCAGATGTTGCGCGCCAAGGGCGTGGTCGGGCGCTTTGTCGAATTCTACGGCCCCGGCCTCGATCACATGACGCTGGCCGACCGCGCGACGATCGCCAACATGGCCCCCGAATATGGCGCGACCTGCGGCTTCTTTCCCGTGGACGACAAGACGATCGACTATCTGCGCCTGACCGCGCGGCCGGCCGAGACGATCGCGCTGGTCGAGGCGTACAGCAAGGCCAACGGCTTCTGGCGCGACGCGAACACCCCCGACCCGATCTTCACCGACACGCTCGAACTCGACATGGCCGAGGTCGTGGCCTCGCTCGCGGGCCCCAAACGCCCGCAGGACCGCGTGTCGCTCAACAAGGTCGACGAGGTGTTCAACGGCGACCTGCACAAGGTGTATCTGAAGGACCGGCCGGAGCGCGTGGCGGTGGGCGGCCGCGACCATGACATCGGCGACGGCGACGTGGTGATCGCCGCGATCACCAGCTGCACCAACACGTCCAACCCCAGCGTCCTCGTCGCCGCCGGCCTCGTCGCCCGCAAGGCGCGGGCCAAGGGCCTGACGCCGAAGCCCTGGGTCAAGACCTCGCTCGCGCCGGGTAGCCAGGTCGTCACCGATTACCTGACCAAGGCCGGGCTCACCGCCGATCTCGACGCCATGGGGTTCAACCTGGTCGGGTACGGCTGCACCACCTGCATCGGCAATTCGGGCCCGCTCGCCGCGCCGATCAGCCAGGCGATCAACGAGCACGACCTCGTCGCCGCCTCCGTCCTGTCGGGCAACCGCAATTTCGAGGGCCGCGTGTCGCCCGACGTGCGCGCCAATTTCCTGGCCTCGCCCCCGCTGGTCGTGGCCTATGCGCTCAAGGGCACCGTGACCGAGGACATGGTCACCACCCCGATCGGCATCGGGTCGGACGGCGAGGCGGTGTACCTCAAGGACATCTGGCCCTCCAACGCGGAGGTCCGCTCGGTCATGGACGCCAATATCGACGCCGGCATGTTCGGCGCGCGCTACGGCGACGTCTACCGGGGCGACGCGAAGTGGCAGGAGATCGACGTGGTCATCTCCGACACCTTCCAGTGGCGCGCGGGGTCGACCTATGTCGCCAACCCGCCCTATTTCGACGGCATGTCGATGACCCCCGCGCCCGTCACCGACATCCGCGACGCGCAGACTCTGGCGATCCTGGGCGATTCGATCACCACCGACCACATCAGCCCGGCGGGGTCGATCAAGGCCAACAGCCCGGCGGGCCATTTCCTCCAGGAACGTCAGATCGGCCCCGGCGACTTCAACAGCTATGGCGCCCGGCGCGGCAATCACGACGTGATGATGCGCGGCACCTTCGCCAATATCCGCATCCGCAACGAGATGGTGCCGGGCGTCGAGGGCGGCATGTCGAGCTACAAGGGCGAGCTCATGCCGATCTACGACGCCGCCATGCGCCACAAGGCCGACGGCACGCCGCTGGTCGTGATCGCGGGCAAGGAATACGGCACCGGCTCGTCACGCGACTGGGCGGCCAAGGGCACCAACCTGCTCGGCGTCCGCGCCGTCATCGCCGAAAGCTTCGAGCGCATCCACCGCTCCAACCTGGTCGGCATGGGCGTCCTCCCGCTCCAGTTCGCGGCGGGCGTCGACCGCAAGTCGCTCCGGCTCGACGGCACCGAGACCTTCACGATCGAGCACGTCGCCGCCATCCGCCCGCGCCAGGACGTGTTCGTCACGCTCCGCCGTGCCGACGGCGCGACCGAGCAGGTCGAGACCCGCTGCCGCATCGATACGGTCAACGAGCTGGAATACTTCCTCAACGGCGGCATCCTGCACTACGTGCTGCGCAAGCTGGCGGCGTAACCCGTCGCCCCCCTCTCCCTTGGGGAGAGGGGACTACCGCCCCGCCACCGCCCGTGGGCGGGCGTACAGGAAGTACACGACCAGCCCGCCCAGGTTCCACAGCAGGAACCACCACTGCGTCCGCGTCGGCAGGCTCCAGAACAGATATAGGCACCCCCCGATCGCGAAGGGCGCGACCACCCAGGCCAGCGGGGTGCGGAACGCGCGGGCCCCGTGCGGGTCGCGCCGCCGCGTGACCAGCACGCACACCGCCACCGCGATGAACGCCGCCAGCGTCCCCGCATTGGCCAGCGCCGCGATCTCGCCCAGCGGCAGCAGCCCCGCGATCACCGCCACGATCGCGGCGGTCACCAGGGTGATGCGCACGGGGCTCCCCCGCCGCGACACGGTCGCCAGACTCGCCGGCAGCAGCCCATCGCGCGCCATGGTGAAGAAGATCCGGCTCTGCCCGAACAGGAACGCCAGCAGCACCGTCGGCAAGGCGATCACCGCCGACACGGCCAGGAACCGCGCCACCCCCGGCCGCCCGATCTCGCGCAGGATCAGCGCCAGCGGCTCGGCCGACCCGGCGAAGCGCGTGTAGGACAATGCCCCCACCGCCGCCACCGCGACGAGCATGTAGATGGCGACGCACGCCACCATCGACCCGACGATGCCGATCGCCAGGTCGCGCCCCGGATTCCGGGTCTCCTCCGCCGCGGTCGAGATCGCGTCGAAGCCGTAAAAGGCGAAGAAGATGATCGCCGCCGCCGCCATCACGCCGCGCTCGGCCCCGTCCGCCCCCAGGCTCTTGGGAAAACCGTAGGGCATGAACGGCTCCAGGTTCGCGCCGTCGAAATAGGGCAAGGCCACGCCCACGAACACCGCCAGCGCGACGATCTTGATCCCGACCAGCGCCGCGTTGAGCGTCGCCGATTCCTTGGTGCCCAGGCACAACAGCCCCGCCACCAGCGCGATGATCGCGACGGCGGGCAGGTTGACGATGCCCCCCGCCTCCGGCCCGTTCGCCAGCGCGTGGGGAAAGCCGAACGCGCTCGCCAGCAGCGGCGCGGCATAGCCCGACCAGCCCACCGCCACTGTCGACACGACCAGCGAATATTCCAGGATCAGCGACCAGCCGATCACCCAGGCGATCACCTCGCCCAGCACCACATAGCTATAGGTATAGGCCGATCCCGAGGCCGGGATCGCGGTCGCCATCTCGGCATAGCAGAGCGCCGCGCAGGCGCAGATCGCCCCCGCGATCGCGAAGCTCAATATCACCCCCGGTCCCGCCAGCCCCGCCCCGACCCCGATCAGCGTCAGGATGCCCGTGCCCACGATGGCGCCGACGCCCAGCGCGACGAGATGCGGCCAGGACAGCGTCCGCGCCAGTCGCTCGCCCTCCGGCCGGGCGTCGAGGTCGACGATCTTGCGGCGGAACAGGCTCACCAGATCCTCACCCGTGCGGCGGGGGCGAGATAAAGCGCATCGCCCGGCTTCACCCCGAACGCCGCGTACCAATCGTCCAGGTTGCGCACCGTCTGCGCGCGAAAGCGGCCGGGCGCGTGGCCGTCGGTCGCGACCTGCCCGCGCAGCGCCTTGTCGCGCGCCTTGGTCGCCCAGGTCTGCGCGAAGGCGAGGAAAAAGCGCTGGTCGCCCGTCATCCCGTCGATCACCGGCGCGGGCCGTCCGCCCAACGACCGATGATAGGCGTCGAGCGACGCGGCCAGCCCCGCCACGTCGGCGATATTCTCGCCCAATGTCTGCTTGCCGTTCAGCTTGAGCCCCGGCAGCGCCTCATAGGCGTCATATTGCGCCGCCAGCGCCGCGCCCTGCCCGTCGAACCGCTGGAGGTCGGCCGGCGTCCACCAGCTCCGCAGGCGCCCGCTGGCGTCGAAATCGGCGCCCAGATTGTCGAAGCCATGGCTGATCTCATGCCCGATCACCGCGCCGATCGATCCGTAATTGGCGGCCGCGTCGCGCCCCGGATCGTAAAAGGGCGCCTCCAGGATCGCGGCGGGGAAGTTGAGCGCGTTCTGGAGCGGCAGGTTGACCGCGTTGACCGTCTGCGGGGTCATCCACCATTCCGCCCGGTCGACGGGGCGACCGATCTTCGAAAGCTGATGCCGCGTCTCCGCGGTCTGCGCGCGGCGCAGATTGCCGACGGGATCGTCGGCGCGGATCTCCAGCCCCCCATAATCGCGCCACCGCTCGGGATAGCCCACGCCCACCACCATGGTCGCGATCTTGCGCCGCGCTTCCGCCTTGGTCGCGGGCGCCATCCAGTCGAGCGCGGCGACCCGCGCGTCGAACGCCTGCAGGATGCCACGCACCATCGCCTGAATGTCGGCCTTGGACGAGGCGGGGAAATACCGCGCCGCATAAAGCCGCCCGACCGCATCGCCCAGCGACGCGTTGACCGCCGCGATCGCGCGCTTGTCGCGCGGGCGCGGATCGGGCGTGCCCTGGAGCGTGCGGCCGTAGAAATCGAAGGACGCCTCGTCGAACGCGCGCGGCAGCACCGACGCGACCTCGTTGACGCGGTGGAAACGCAGCCAGTCCTGCCAGGCCGCGACCGGCTCGCTCGCCACCATCGCCGACAGCGCGGTCACCGTCGCCGGCTGCCAGACGATGAAGTCGCGCTGGCGCGGCAGCCCCGCCGCCTTCCAATAGGCGTCCCAGGCGATCCCCGGCGCACGCCGCGCGAACTGGTCGCGCGTCCAGCCGTTGTTCGCCTTGTGCGCGTCCTGGCTGGCGACGATGTCGAGGTGCGCTCGCGCGATCTTGGTCTCCAGCGCCATCACCCGCGCCGCGCGTCCCGCCGGGTCGCTCAGCCCCGCGAGCCCCATGACCTTGGCGATATAGGCCTGATAGGCGCGGCGCATCTCGACCATCGCCGGAGCGTCCGACAGGTAATAGTCGCGGTCCGGCAGCCCCAGCCCGCCCTGGAGCACATAAGGCACCGTCTCGCTCGGCCGGTCGAAATGTTGCGACACGAACAGCCCGAACAGATTCTCCGTGCGGAAATCGGTCGCGTTCAGCGGGTCCACATCGACGCGGGTGTTCGCGCCCAGCATCCGCGACAGGTCCGCCCTCGTCCTGAGCGCGTCGATCGCGGCGAAGTCGGCGCCGAGCGGCGCCAGCCCGCGCGCCTCGATCGCGTCCGTATCCAGATAGGCGGCGTGGAAATCCGCGATCCGTTTCGCGTCGCCGCTCGCGACCCCCTTCGCGCCGGCGATGATCTCCGCGTTGCGCCGCTCGGCCAGCAGCGACGTCTGCAGCGACAGGCTCACCCCCGATCGGTCGGCGGGTATTTCCGTCCGCTTGCGCCAGGCGCCGTTGGCATGTTCCTCGAAATCGTCGCCGGGCTTCACCGCGCGGTCGATGGCGGTCGCGTCGATCCCGGCGGGCCGCGGGGCCGTCTGGGCGATGGCGGCGGAGGCGAACAGCGCGGCGAGCAGGATGGGCGAACGCATGGGACGACGGGCTCCGAAAAGGACTGGGAACGCCTGATCGTTACGACGCCGATGCGCGATCCGCCAGCCCGTGCGCCGCCCTATCCGTTCCGCGCGATCGGCGCGACGCCCAGCCGGGGAATGTCGATCGCCGGGCAGCGATCCATCACGACGGCCAGCCCGGCCGCCTCGGCCCGCGCCGCCGCGTCGTGGTTGACCACCCCCAGCTGCATCCACACCGCCTTGGCGCCGATCGCGATCGCCTGGTCGACGGCCTCGCCCGCCGCGTCGGACCGGCGGAAGATGTCGACGATGTCGATCGGGTCGCCCAATTGCGCCAGCTCGCGGAATACGAACTCGCCGTGCACATGCTCGCCGGTGATCTGCGGATTGACCGGGATGACGCGATAGCCATGCTCCTGCAGCGTGCGCATCACGCGGTAGCTCGGCCGGTCGGGCCGGTCCGACGCGCCCACCAGCGCGATCGTCCGCGCGCCTTCCAACAGCGCCTTGATATCCTCGTCGCGGGTCAACGGCATGGTCTGTCCTTATCTAACCGATCGATTCTCCACTACCGTTCGTCTTGAGTAGCCGCAGAGTTCATCGAAGCGGCGTATCGAAGGACAGCCGGGCGGAGGCTCTTCTTCGATACAGGCCCTCGACTTCGCTCGGTCCCTACTCAGGACGAACGGAAATGAAACGATCCGATCACCGCTACGGAACGTCCGACGACCCTGCCGGTTCAGTGGGCGCGCAGCCAGTCGGCGACCAGGTCGGCGATCGGCCGGAACACGCGGTCGCCATCGAGCGCGGCGGGCGGCTCGCCCGCGTCTGACGCCTCGCGGATGCCGATCGCCAGCGGCACCCGGCCCAGGAACGGGATACCCAGCCGCGCGGCCTCGGTTTCGGCGCCGCCGCGCCCGAAGGGGTCGGACGCCTGTCCGCAATGCGGGCAGGTGAATCCCGCCATATTCTCGATCAGCCCGATGATCGGCACTCCGGCCGTGTTGAACAGGTCGATCGCGCGCGCCGCGTCGATCAGCGCCAGGTCCTGCGGCGTCGACACGATCACCGCGCCCGCCGGCTTGTGCTTCTGCACCATCGTCAGCTGGACGTCCCCCGTCCCCGGCGGCAGGTCGAGCACCAGCGTATCCGCCGCGCCCCAATCGGCGTCGACCAGCTGTCCCAGCGCCCCCGCCGCCATCGGCCCGCGCCACGCCAGCGCGCGCCCGGGCTCGACCAGCTGCCCCATGGAGAGCATCGGCACGCCATAGGGGGTCGCGACCGGCAGCAACTGTTTGTCGCGCGCCTCGGGCCGCACGCCCTCCGCGCGCATCAGGCGCGGCTGCGAGGGGCCGTAGATATCGGCGTCGACCAACCCGACGCGCCGCCCGCCCCGCGCCAGCGCGATCGCCAGATTGGCGGCCAGCGTCGATTTGCCGACCCCGCCTTTGCCGCTCGCCACCGCGATCAGCTGGCGCGTGGTACGTTCGGCGGTGACCGCGACGCGCACTTCTGCGACGCCGGGGCCGGCGGCCGCCGCGCGCACCCGCGCCTCCAGCGCGTCGCGCGCGGTCGCGTCCAGCCCGGTCGCGTCCAGCACCACGCCGACGCGTCCGCCGTCGATCCTGACGCTCGCCCGCGCGCCCGCCACGGCCGCGATCGCCGCCTTCACGCCATCCATGTTAATCATCGCGCACGCCTTAGGGCGCGGGCCGGCACGCGCCACTGTTTTTCGCGCGGAACCATCCTTATAGAATATGCATGACGAGCATCCGGGGCTGGTTCAACCGCCCGATCATTTCGAACGCAAATCCCTGGGGCGGGGACAATGGCGGTGGTGCCAATGGGGGCGGCTCCGGCGGGAGCGGCACCCCGACGCCGCCGCGCAATCCCTGGGCGGTGCCGCCCGGCGGGCGCAAGGGTCCGCAGAAACCGACCGCGCTCGACGAGTTCCTGCGCAAGGCGCGCGGCGGCGGCGGTGGGGGCGGCGGCGGCATGCCCGCCGGTTTTCCCAACCCGCCCACGCGCACGGTGTGGCTGATCGGCGCGGGCGTGATCCTGCTCGCCTGGCTGCTCTTCACCTCCGTCCACAACATCGCGCCGCAGCAGCGCGCGGTGGTGACGTTCTTCGGCCAATATGCGGGCACGCTGGAACCCGGCATCCGCCTCACCCCGCCCGCGCCCTTCGCCAGCGTGGAGAAGGTGGACGTGACGGCTTTCCGGGAAGAGAATTTCCCCGAGGGCGGCGGCGAGAATCTGGTGCTGACCGGCGACCAGAATCTGATCGACCTGGCTTATTCGGTGCGCTGGAACATCGGCGATCCGGAATCCTACATCTTCCAGCTCGCCGATCCGACCGCGACCGTCCGCGCCACGGCGGAAAGCGCGGTGCGCGAGGCCGTCGCGAACGTCACGCTCGACCAGGCTATCGGGCCGGGCCGCACGCTCGTCGAGCAGCAGGTCCGCGACCGGATGCAGCGCGTGCTCGACGAATATAAGTCGGGCATCCGCATCCAGGGCGTCGCCATCAAGCAGGCCGACCCGCCCGAGCGCGTCAACGAGGCGTTCAAGGACGTGACCGCCGCGCAGCAGGACGCCTCCGCCGTCCGCAACCAGGCCGAGGCCTATGCCCAGCAGAAGCTGGCGCTGGCGCAGGGCGAGGCGGCGTCGTTCAACGCCTATTACGCGCAATACATCCTCGCGCCCGAGGTCACCCGCCGCCGCATGTATTACGAGACCATGGAGGCCGTGCTGGCCAGGACCGACAAGACGATCGTCGAAACCCCGGGCGGCGTCACGCCCTATCTGCCGCTCGACCGGGCCCGTCGCCCCGCCGACCCGCCGGTCGCCGCGCGCGAGATCCCCAACGCGCCCGCGGGCGCCGCGCAGCCGGGGACGGGCCAGTGAACCCCGCCCTGTTCCGCAACCCCGTCGTCCTCGGCATCCTCGCGCTGCTGGCGGTGATCCTCGCCGCCGCGACCTTCGCGGTGGTGCCCGAGACCAAGCAGGCGGTCGTCCTCCGCCTTCAGGAGCCCGTCCGCACGATCAACGAATTCCGTCCGGGCGAGCGGTTCGGCCGCACCGGCGCCGGGCTGATCGCGCGTATTCCCTTTTTCGACCGGCTCGTCTGGGTCGACAAGCGCGTCCTCAACGTCGAGCAGGACGACCAGCAGGTGCTGTCGTCCGACCAGCTCCGCCTCCAGGTCGACGCGTTCGCGCGCTTTCGCGTCGTCGACCCGCTGCTCATGGTCAACACCGCGCGGTCGGAAACGGGCGTCACCGACGCGCTGCGCCCGCTGCTCGGCAACGCCATCCGCAACGAGCTCGGCCGGCGGCCCTTCGCGGTGCTGCTCGGCAACGAGCGCGAGGGGGTGATGAACAACATCCAGCGCGAACTCGACCGGGTCGCGCGCCAATATGGCGTGCAGATCGTCGATGTGCGGATCAAGCATGCCGACCTGCCCAGCGGCTCCCCGCTCGAATCGACGCTCCAGCGGATGCGCACCGCCCGCCAGCAACAGGCCGCGACGATCCGCGCGCAGGGTCAAAAGCAGGCCCAGATCATCCGCGCCGAAGCCGACGCCAACGCCGCGCGTATCTATGCGGAAGCATTTAACAAAGATGCCGCAGCCTATGACTTCTACCGCGCTATGCAGAGCTATCGCCGTACCTTCGGCGCCGATGGCGGGCCGGAGCCGGGCGGATCGACCTCGGTGATCCTGTCGCCCAACAATGACTATCTGCGCAACTTCCAGGGACGGCGCTGATCGGAGAGGCGGCTACTTGAAACGGCGGGTCGCACCCCTGACATTTCCGTTCATATTCAAACGGTGTTCAGCATCAACCGATCACAAGCGTGATCGATCGCCGACCATCTGATCGAGAGGAACGTCTCCACCGTGCGTTTTGCCTATGCCATCACCGGCGCCCTGCTTCTGGGCGGCGCCACCGCCACCGTCGCGCTCCAGCCCTCCACCGCCCAAACCGCGCAGAACGAGCCGGGTATGATCCAATCGGCCGCGCCGCGTCCCGGTGCGCCGATGAGCTTCGCCGACATGGTCGCCAAGCTCCAGCCTGCGGTCGTCAACATCTCGACCAAGCAGACCATCCAGGTCGCCCAACAGGCCAATCCCTTCCAGGGCACGCCGTTCGCCGAGCTGTTCGGCCAGTTCGGCGGCGGTCAGCAGGGGCAGCAGCCTCAGCGGCGTCAGGGCGCCTCGCTCGGCTCGGGCTTCATCATCTCGGCCGACGGTTATGTCGTGACCAACAACCATGTGATCGCGCCCGGCGCACGCGGCGCCAATGTCGATTCGATCACGGTCACCCTCCCCGACCGCAAGGAATATACCGCGCGCGTCGTCGGCCGCGACGCAGAGTCCGATCTCGCTCTGCTCAAGATCAACGCCACGGGCCTGCCTTTCGTGCGCTTCGGCGACTCGGCGCGCACCCGCGTCGGTGACTGGGTGGTCGCGATCGGCAATCCGTTCGGGCTGGGCGGCACCGTGACCGCCGGCATCGTCTCCGCAGTCCACCGCGTGACGCAGGACGGCGCGCGCGAACGCTTCATCCAGACCGATGCCGCGATCAACCAGGGTAATTCTGGCGGGCCGATGTTCGACCTGAACGGCAATGTTATCGGCATCAACTCGCAAATCTTCTCCCAGTCGGGCGGCAATATCGGCATCGGTTTTGCCATTCCCGCCGAGGAAGCCAAGCCGATCATCGACACGCTGATGAAGGGCGCGGCGGTCCGTCGCGGCTATCTGGGCGTCGGTATCCAGCCGCTCGACGACGATCTCGCGGGG
>NZ_DASVRV010000029.1:0-3159 GCF_036388435.1 Sphingomonas sp. | reverse complement strand
GGGCCGTCGCCGATCAGCGTCGCGCCCTTGATCGGGGCGCCCAGGCGGCCATTCTCGATCAGATAGGCCTCGGTGCAGCTGAACACGAACTTGCCCGACACGATGTCGACCTGACCACCGCCGAACGACTTGGCGAAGATGCCCTTCTTGACGCGCGACAGCAGCTCGGCGGGGTCGTCGCGGCCCGCCTTCATGAAGGTATTGGTCATGCGCGGCATCGGCGCATGGGCGAAGCTCTCGCGCCGGCCATTACCCGTCGGCTCGACCCCCATCAGCCGCGCGTTCAGCCGGTCCTGCATATAGCCCTTCAGGATGCCGTCCTCGATCAGCACCGTCTCGCGCGTCGGCGTGCCCTCGTCGTCGATCGACAGGGAGCCGCGCCGGTCGGGAATGGCGCCGTCGTCGACCACCGTGACGCCGGGCGCGGCGACGCGCTCGCCGATGCGGCCGGAAAAGGCGCTGGTGCCCTTGCGGTTGAAATCGCCCTCCAGCCCGTGGCCGATCGCCTCGTGCAGCAGCACGCCCGGCCAGCCGGGCCCGAGCAGCACCGTCATCTCGCCCGCGGGCGCCGCGACCGAGTCGAGGTTGACCAGCGCCTGGGCCAGCGCCTCGTCGATGCCGCGCGTCCAGGTCGCCTCGTCGAACAGCCGGTCATAGAGATAGCGACCACCGATCCCGAAGCTCCCCGTCTCGCGCCGGCCGTTCTGTTCAACGACGATCGCGACGTTGAGGCGCACCAGCGGACGCACATCGTGGGCGACGAAGCCGTCGGCGCGGACGATTTCGACCACGCTCCAGCTTCCCGACAGGCCGACGGAGACCTGCGCCACGCGCGCGTCACGTGACCGTGCGGCGGCGTCGATCCGCTGGCAGAGATTCACCTTGTCGGCAAAGGGGACGAGGTCGAGCGGGTCGGCCTCGGTATAAAGGTGGCGGTTGGTGCCCTGGGGCGGACCGGCCTTGGGGCCGGTCGCGGGGTCGATCAGCGCCATCGTCTCGGCGGCGCGCTTGATCGCGGCCTCGCTCAGCTCGTTGGCATGGGCGAAGGCGGTGGTCTCGCCCGATACGGCGCGCAGCCCGAAGCCGCCATGCGTGTCGTAGCTCGCGGTCTTCAGCCGGCCGTCGTCAAAGCCGAACGCCTCCGACCGGCGGTACTGGAGATAGAGCTCGCCGTCGTCGGCCGCGCCCAGCGCGCGTGCGGCCAGCGCCTGCGCGGTGGCGGGATCGAGGTCGCGGTAGAGGAAGCGGCGGGGATCGGTGATGGCGGTCATCACCGGGATATAGAGGGCTTAATTGCCCGCGCCATCCCCGCGATCGTGCAGCTTGCCTTGATCCACCCCATCCGCCGGCCCGCCGACCAGGACGAAGCGCCGGTCGCAATAGCCGCAATCGACATAGCCCGTCTCGTCGATCTGCAGATAGACGCGCGGATGGCCGAGCGCCGCGCCGCCGGGGATGTCGGTCGCGCCGTCGCACGCGACGCGGCGGTGGGACACGCGGGATGTTTCGAGCGGCGGATGCATGGCCGTCGGATAGCAAGCGAAGCGATGCCGTGGAAGGGGTGTATCTCCGCGCCCCTGACCGCTATCGCGGCGCCCATGGATGAAGCCGCGATCAGCATCACTGGGCTCTCGAAGACCTATCAGGGCGGCAAGCAGGCGCTGGATGACGTGACCTTCGACGTGCCGCGCGGGCAGATCTTCGGGCTGCTCGGCCCCAATGGCGCGGGCAAATCGACCTTGATCAACATCCTGGCGGGACTGGTGAACAAGAGCGGCGGGTCGGCGACGATCTGGGGCTTCGACATCGACCAGCATCCCCGCAACGCCAAGGCGTCGATCGGCATCGTCAACCAGGAGATCCTGTTCGACCCCTTTTTCTCGCCGCTGGAGACGCTGGAGATCCAGGCCGGCCTCTACGGCGTGCCCCGGCGCGAGCGCCGGTCGATGGAGCTGCTCCGCGCGGTGCGGCTGGAGGACAAGGCGAACGCCTATGCCCGCACGCTGTCGGGGGGCATGAAGCGGCGGCTGATGGTCGCCAAGGCGATGGTCCATTCGCCCCCCGTGCTCGTCCTCGACGAACCCACGGCGGGGGTCGACATCGAACTGCGCCAACAGCTCTGGGCCTATGTGCGCGAGCTGAACGCCGCCGGCGTCACGGTGGTGCTGACGACCCATTATCTGGAGGAGGCGGAGCAGCTATGCGACCGCATCGCCATCATCAACGGCGGCCGGCTGATCGCCAACGAACCCACGCGCGAGCTGGTCAACAAGGCGCAGGAGAAGGTCGTGTCGGTGACGGTCGACCGCGACCTGACCCATGCGCCCGAGGCGGTCTGCTTCGAGAAGGTCGTACTGAAAGGCGCCCGCACGCTGGAGATCACCTATGCCAAGGACCGCGTCAACGCGGGCGAGGTGCTGGCCGCGGTGACGCGCGACGGGCTGGGCATCGTCGACGTGGTGACCAAGGAAGCGGACCTGGAGGACGTGTTCCTCAGCCTGACGCGCGCGGCGAACGCGTGAGGTCGCGGGCGTGAGCGAGGCCGATGTCCTGATAATCGGCTCGGGCGCGGCGGGGCTGACCGCCGCGCTCAATCTCGCCGATCGCTTCCGCGTCGTCGTGCTCGCCAAGGGCGGCTTGGACGAGGGGTCGACCGCCTGGGCGCAGGGCGGGATCGCCGCGGTGCTGGAGCCGGGCGATACGTTCGACAATCATGTCGAGGACACGATGGTCGCGGGCGCCGGGCTCAACGATCGGGGCGTGGTCGAGTTCGTGGTGGAACGCGCGCCCGCCACGATCGCGCGGCTGCGGGCGCTGGGCGTACCGTTCGCGACCGAGGGGGACGCGCTCCACCTGACGCGCGAGGGGGGGCATTCGCACCGGCGCATCGTCCATGTCGCCGACGCGACGGGTTGGGCGGTGCAGGAGGCGCTGCTCAACGCCGCGCGCGCGCATCCCAACATCACCTTGGTGCCCGACCAGGTGGCGATCGACCTGGCGACCTCGCGCCACGAGGAACGCTATTCGGGGGCGGGGCATGTGTGGGGCGTCTATGCGGTCGACCGGACGACGGGCCTGGTCGACCTCCACACCGCGCGCGCGACGGTGCTGGCGACCGGGGGCGCGGGGCGGACCTATCTGTTCTCGACCGCGCCCAAG
>NZ_DASVRV010000028.1:0-20402 GCF_036388435.1 Sphingomonas sp. | reverse complement strand
TGATCGAGAACGCGTTCTGCCGCCTCAAGGACTTCCGCCGCGTCGCGACCCGCTACGACAAGCTCGCGGCCAACTTCCTGTCAGGCGTGGCGCTCGCCACCGCGCTCGCGTTCTGGCTGTGAACGAGTCTGGAGCCTAGAGAAACCCACGTTGAGGGTAAAGTCAGCGGGACCGGGTCGATCTTGGTTTGCGGCTCTTGTCCAAGCAGAAGCATAACGGCAGCTGCTGTCAGCATGAGCGATCTCCAATCCAGACAGCCATCGCAACATTGGGACGGGCGTTCATCAGGTGGAGCACGTCTAAAAGACGCACGCAACCAGCGCTGACCTTTATTTGCTTATGTCCGCTACTGAGGCGAAAGCGGCCGTTCGCGACTGGCGCTGAACGTCCGCAATGGGTCGATAGCGGACTCCCGGCGAATGTCGGCTTTGGGTCGAAAGCGGACATTGAGGAAAGGTGCTTTCCTACAAACTCCCGCTCGTGCCACGTTCGCCGGCGACTCGCCCCTGACCGGGCGTACGCTCTTTTCTCATCGTCAGCCGCAAGCTCGTGCTCCCGGCATAGGTGGGGATCGCGTTGGTCGGAGAGGCCGCGCTCTCCCGGCCGGACACCCCAGCCTTCGCTGGGGTGACGAGGGGAGGGCTGAACCCGCGTTTTCGTGGGTACCAGCGTCAGCTTCGTAACCTTTTGCCGCCTCCCCAAAAGGCGTTCTTGGCGTGATCTTTAGTGACCTTCCGCGCCGGTCCGCTCCGCCCCTCCCGTCGCCCCGGACTTGTTCCGGGGGCCATCGTTGTTCGGCCCCGCGACCCGCCGGCTATGCACGACGATGGATGCCGGAACGAGTCCGGCAAGACGGGTCACGGCAAGGCCGCCTTACCCCCACCGCAGCGCCAGCCAGCCCAGCCCCGCGAACAGCGCGAGCGCCCACCAGCCGCCATCGGTACGCAGCAGATAGGCGACGCCCACCACCCCCACCGCGACCAGCGTCGCGCCCGCAAGCCCCGGCGCGGCGATCCGGCCCAGCAGCCAGGCGCCCGCGACCAGCGCGCACCCGGCATTGACCGCGATCCACAGGTACGATGCGCCCGCGCCGATCGACCCGAACAGCGGCAGCTTGATCGTCGCATAGCCCCGCATCCCGTTGGGAAACAGGTCGGCCGCCATGTGCAACCCGATCCCCAGGCCCAGCCCCGCCGCTACCGGCCAGAAGCGCCGGTCGGCCGCCGCGACCGCGATCGGCAGCACGCTGTGGAGCAGCGCGCTCCGGTGCCCGAGGCCCAAGGACAGGTCGAGATCGGGGAGCGTCGTCCCGGCCCAGGCCGCCGCGACCACCGACGCCGCGACCAGCCACGCCGCGCCGCCGCCCACCAGGGCGAGCAGGATCGCGGCCAACAGCATCAGGAACCCGCTCACCACGCCGACCTTATTCGCACCACATCCGTGCCCGCCATCTTCCACCGAACCATCATCGTCCCTAACACAGCCTCATGTGGCAGCTCCATCAGTTCCCCCTTTGTCCGTTCTCGCGCAAGGTCCGTCTGCTGCTGGGCGAAAAAGGCGTGGGCTATGAGCTGGTTCGCGAATCTCCCTGGCTACGCCGCGACGAGTTCCTTCACGTCAATCCGGCGGGCCAGACGCCCGTCCTGATCGACCCCGAGCAGCAGATCGTGCTGATCGACAGCCAGGCGATCTGCGAATATTTCGAGGAAACGGTCGAGAAGTCGGCGACCATCAACGGCACCGCGGTCCAGCGCGCGGAGATCCGGCGGCTCACCACCTGGTTCGATACGCAATTCTACCAGGACGTGACCGGCCCCCTGCTCCACGAGCGCGCGATCAAGCGCATCTCGCAAAGCTCGCCCCCGGACGCCAAGGCGATGCGCGAGTCGATGAAGGCGGCGGTCGGTCATCTCGATTATACCGACTGGCTGCTCGACCACCGCACCTGGATGGCGGGCGCGACGATGAGCCTCGCCGATCTGGCGGCGGCGGCGCAGATCTCGGTGGTCGACTATCTGGGCGGCATCGACTGGAAGGGCCATGAACAGACCGCCCGCTGGTATCGCGGCCTCAAAAGCCGCCCCAGCTTCCGGCCGTTGCTGTCCGAGCGGATGGAGGTCATCGGGCCGGCCCCCCACTACGCCGACGTCGACTTCTAGCGCGACGGCGCGGCGGGAGAGCCTACCCCTCCAGCGACTTCGACGCCTGCTCGAACAGGTCCTTGGACAGCCCTGCCGTCCCCACGATCCGCTCCAGCTCCGCGCGCATGAGTTCCGCCCGCCCCGCATCGAAGCGCCGCCAGCGCGCCAGCGGCGGCAGCAGCTTCGCCGCCGTCTGCGGATTGAGCGGATCGAGCCGGAGCAGCTGGTCGGCCAGGAAGCGATAGCCCGACCCGTCGGCCGCGTTGAACGCCCGCTGGTTGACCCCGAACGCCCCCACCAGCGCCCGTACGCGATTGGGGTTGGACAGGGTGAAGTCGGGATGCCGCGCCAGCTCGGCCACCGCCGCGCCCGTGTCGTCGCGCGACGACAGCGCCTGGACCTGGAACCATTTGTCGATCACCAGCCCATTGTCGCGGTGGCGCGCATAAAAGCCGGCGAGCGCCGCGTCGCGTGAGCCGGACTTGCCGTTCGCCAGCACCGTCAACGCGCCCATCCGGTCGGTCATGTTGTCCGCCGCCTCGAATTGGGTGAAGGCCAGCTTGTCCGCCCCATTGCCGCCTGCGGCCGCGAGGAAGCCGAGCGCGACGTTGCGCAGGCGCCGCCGGCCCTTGGCCTCGGGAGTATAGGCATAGGGCTCGCGCGCGCCGTCATAGGCCGCGCGCCAGCGCTCGGCCAATCGCTCGCCCAGCGCGCGCCGCAGCCCCTCGCGCGCCCGGAAGATCGCGTCGGGATCGACCACGCTCATCTGGTCGCCGATGAAGCTCTCCGACGGCAGCAGCACCGCCTCCGCTTGGAAGGCCGGGTCGAGCGCGGGGTCGTCCAGCGTCCGCGCCACCGCCGCGATCACCGCGTCGTGCGTCGACCGATCGCCCTCCACGGCATCGGCGACGAGCGCGTCGAGCATCAGCTGCTGCATCGCCTCGTAGCGCGCGAACGGGTCGTCGTCATGCGCGCTCAGGAACGCCAGGTCGGCGACGCCCCGGTCGCTCTCGATCACCACCGGGGCGGAGAAGCCGCGGTTGATCGACAGCACCGGCCGTTCGGCGATGCCGTCGAACACGATCGTCTCCGCCGGGTCGCCGAGCATGACCAGCCGCTCCTCGACCAGCGCGCGGCCCGTCTCGGCGCCGAACAACTTGACCTTGAGGGGGAGGAGCATCGGCGCCTTGAGCGGCTGGCCCGGCGTCGGCGGGGTCGCCTGCGCCAGCCGGAGGCGCGCGCGGCCGCCCTCATGCTCCAGGCTCGCCTGGACGCGCGGGGTGCCGGCCTGGCTGTACCAGAGGCGGAACTGGGCCAGGTCGACCCCGCCCGCCTCCTCCATGCACGCCACGAAATCCTCGCAGGTCGCGGCGGTCCCGTCGAAGCGCTCGAAATACAGGTCGCTCGCCGCCCGGAACTTGGCTGTTCCCAGGATGGTCGCCATCATGCGGATCAGCTCGGCGCCCTTGTTGTAGATGGTCGCCGTGTAGAAGTTCGATATCTCCTGATAGCTGTCGGGGCGCACCGGATGGGCGAGCGGCCCGGCATCCTCGGGGAACTGCCCCGCGCGAAGCCCACGCACATCCTCGATCCGCTTGACCGCCGCCGACCCCTGGTCCGCCGAGAAGCCTTGGTCGCGGTAGACGGTGAAACCTTCCTTCAGCGACAGCTGGAACCAGTCGCGGCAGGTGACGCGGTTGCCCGACCAATTGTGGAAATATTCGTGCGCCACCACCGCCGCGATCGCGTCGTAATCATAATCGGTCGCGGTATCGGGGTCGGCCAGGATGTAGCGCGAGTTGAAGATGTTGAGACCTTTGTTCTCCATCGCGCCGAAGTTGAAATCGTCGACGGCGACGATGTTGAACACGTCCAGGTCATATTCGCGGCCATAGGTCCGCTCGTCCCACGCCATCGCCAGCTCCAGCGCGTGGAGCGCATGGCCGGTCTTGGCCAGGTCGGCCGCGCGCACCCAGATGCCGAGCTCGACATCGCGTCCCGAACGCGTCGTGAAGGTGGTGCGGTTGACCTGCAGGTCGCCCGCGACGAGCGCGAACAGGTAGGAGGGCTTGGGGAAGGGATCTTGCCACTCCGCCCAATGCCGCCCGTCCTCGCCCATGCCCTGCGCGATCGGATCGCCATTCGCCAGCAGCACGGGATAGCGCCGCGCGTCGGCGGTCATCCGCACCCGGTAGACCGACAGCACGTCGGGCCGGTCGGGGAAATAGGTGATCCGCCGAAAGCCCTCGGCCTCGCACTGGGTGCACAGGATGCCGCCCGACGCGTAGAGCCCCATTAGCTGGGTGTTCTTCTCCGGCGCGATCGCCACCTCGATCTCGACCTCGTGCGACGCGCCCGCCAGCGGCACGACGAGCTGCTCGCCGTCGAGCCGCCAGTCGTTCACGAGCACGCCGTCGACCTGGACCGACAGCGGCGCCTGTCCCGCGCCGTCGAGGCGCAGCGCGCCCGCGCCCGCGCCGTTGCGCTCGACCGACAACCGGCTCCGCACGACCGTCCGCGCGGGATCGAGGTCGAAATCGAGCGCGACCTCGGGCACCAGCCATTCGGGCGGGCGATATTCCTCGCGGCGCGTGACGCCGACGGGAGTGGCGGGCTGGGCGACGGCGTTCTGGATGTCCATGCGCCCCGATATAGACCCCGAGGCCGCGACCGCCACCCGCTTGCGCGGGATGCGGCGCGTGCTAACCCGCTGGCACAGAGATCAAGAAGGATGCCGATGCACCGCCATTTCCTCGCGCTCGCGCTCGCCGCCTGCTCCACCGCCGCGCTTGCGCACGACCAGGCCGTGCCGACCGTTCGTGCGCAAAGCGTTCCCGTTCCGCCCACCGCGCCCGCCCCGAACGCGGCGCAGCGCAACGCGGCCACGACCGCGGCACTGCCCGACGATCAGGCGGCGATGAAGGCGCATGTGCTGTTCCTGGCGTCCGACGCGATGCGCGGGCGCGAGGCGGGATCGCCCGAATATGACATCGCCGCGCAATATGTGGCGTCGCAATTCTATGCGGCGGGGCTGCGTCCCGGCGGGGACGAGGGCGGCTATCTGCAGCGCGTGCCGCTCGTCGCCTACAAGCTCGAGGGCCAGAGCCAGGCGTCGTTCGGCCGGACCCCGCTCGTCCAGGGCGTCGACTTCATCGCCGGTCCGAACCCGGCGCGCGCCGAGACGCGGATCACCGCGCCGCTGGTCTTCGCGGGCTGGGGGATCGACGCGCCCACCTATGGCCAGGACGATTTCGCGGGCGCCGACGTGCGCGGCAAGATCGTGGCGGTGTTCGGCGGCGCCCCCGCGCGCTTCGAGGGCGAGGAGCGGGCCTTTCACGGATCGACCGGCACCAAGGCCCAGGCCGCGGCCCGGCGCGGCGCGGTCGGCCTGCTCGTCATCAACAGCGCCCAGTCCGAGGCGCGTCGCCCCTTCGCGACGCTCGTCGCGGGCGCCGACCGCCCGCGCTACACCTGGGCCCGCCCCGACGGCACCGGCGCCACTGACGCGCCGGGTACGCCGCTGCTCGGCACGCTCAGCCAGGCGGGCGCCGCCAAGATCTTCGGTTCCGGCTGGGCCGCGATCGCCGCCCAGGCCGCCGACGCCGATGCCCGCTTCAAGCCGCTCGCCGCGCCGGGCACGATGACGGTCGCGACGCGCACCGGCTTCGCGCCCGTGGCGTCCAGCAACGTGGTCGGGCTGATCCCCGGCTCCGATCCCAAGCTGCGCGACCAGGTCGTGGTGCTGTCGGCGCATCTCGACCATATCGGGGTCGATCCGGTCGGCCAGGGCAGCCCGACCCGCGACCGCATCAACAACGGTGCGATGGACAACGCCATGGGCATCGCCAGCCTGATCGAGGAAGCCAAGCGCTTCAAGGCGGACCCGAAGCGCCCGCGCCGCACCGTGATGTTCCTGGCGGTCACCGCCGAGGAGAAGGGGCTGGTCGGCTCCGATTACTTCGCCAATCACCCGACGGTGCCGCTCGCCAGCATCGTCGCCGACGTCAATCTCGACATGCCGATCCTGACCTACAAATTCGAAGACATGATCGTGTTCGGCGCCGACCGCTCCTCGCTCGGCCCGATCGTGCGCGGCGCGGTGGGGAAGATGGGGCTGACCATGTCGCCCGATCCGATCCCCGAACAGGGCATCTTCGTGCGCTCCGACCATTTCCGCTTCGTCGAGAAGGGGGTGCCGTCGGTGTTCCTGTGGCCGGGGCAGAAGGGGCCGGGCAAGGCGGCCTATGACGCCTTCTTCCTCAGCAACTATCACAAGCCCTCCGACGAGGTAACGCTGCCGATCGACTGGAGCCAGGGCCCGCGCTTCGTCGGCGTCAACTACGCGATCGCGCGCGCGATCGCCGATGGCGACGACCGCCCCGTGTGGAACAAGGGCGATTATTTCGGCACGCTGTACAAGGGACCGATGGCGAAATGACGATGCGCACCCTCATCCTCGCCGGCCTGCTGGCGACCGCGCCGGCCTTTGCGGCGGACGCCCCACTGTCTGGGGAGGAGGCGGCGCTGAAGGCGCATGTCGCATATCTGGCCTCCGACGCGCTTCGTGGCCGCGAGGCGGGGACGCCCGATTACGACAAGGCGGCGGCCTATGTCGCCGAGCGCCTGCGCGCGGCGGGGCTGGAGCCGGGGGCGAAGGGCGGCTGGTTCCAGCCCGTCCCTCTCGTCGTGGCGAAGCCCGCGGGCGAACCGGTGATGACGCTGACCGGCGCGGGCCCGGCGCGGACATTGGTGTTCGGCACCGACTATACGCTCCGCTCGACGCCCGCGGGCGCGTCGATCGACCTGTCGGCGCCGGTCGTCTTCGCCGGTTACGGCGTCGTCGATCCGGCGCTCGGGCTCGACGATTATCGCGGACTCGACGTGCGCGGCAAGATCGTGGCGATGTTCTACAGCGGCCCCAAGGGTCCGCCGTCCGAAGTCGCGGCGCATCTCGGCAATCGCGCCGACCGCGCCAGGACCGCCGCCGCGCGCGGCGCGCTGGGCGTGGTCTTCATCGAGTCCAGCCAAAGCCGGGGAATCATCCCGGTCTCGGCGATCCACCGCAACTGGGACGCGCGCGCGGTCACCTGGGCGGGACCCGACGGCCGTCCGCGCGACGGCGGGGCGCCGACGCTGGCCGTGATGAGCTGGGAAGGCGCGGCCAAGCTGTTCGCCGGATCGGCGCTGAACTGGACCGACATCCTCGCCGCCGACACCGCCGGGCGGGCCGTGCCGACCGGTGCCTTGGCGGCGACGCTCGCGACGCGGCAAGCCTTTGCTCTGACGCGGCTGCCGAGCAGCAACGTCGTCGGCCTGCTGCGCGGTTCGGACCCGAAGCTGCGCGGCGAATATGTCGTCCTGTCGGGCCATCTCGACCATATCGGCGTGACCCGGCCGGTGAACGGCGACGCGATCAACAATGGGGCGATGGACAATGCCATCGGCATCGCGTCGATGATCGAGGTCGCCCGCCGTTTCCAGGCGGAGGGCAGGCGGCCCAGGCGCTCCATCCTGTTCGTCGCGGTCACCGCGGAAGAGAAGGGGCTGATCGGCTCCGACTATTTCGCGACCTATCCGACGGTTTCCAAGAGCTCGGTCGTCGCCAACGTCAATCTCGACATGCCGATCCTGACCTATCGCTTCCGCGATCTGGTGGCGTTCGGCGCGGACCGGTCGGCGATCGGTCCCGTGGTGGCGACGGCGGCGCGCGCGCAGGGCTTCGCGCTGGTGCGCGATCCCGAGCCCGAACAGGCCAGCTTCGTGCGCACCGATCATTACAGCTTCGTGCGTCAAGGCGTGCCGTCGGTCTCGCTCGTGCCCGGTCCCGGCGGCGAGGGCGCGGCGGCGACCGCCCGCTTCCTCCAGACCAATTACCACAAGCCCGGCGACCAGATCGACCAGCCGATCGACTGGACGGCGGGGGTGAACTTCGTGCGCGTCAACCATGCCATCGCCCGCGCGCTGGCCGACGCGCCCGATCGCCCGCGCTGGGTGAAGGGCGATTATTTCGGCACGCTCTACAAGGGGCCGATGGCGCGCTGACGGTGCACCTGCTGGTCCTGGGCCTGGGCTACACCGCCACCCGCATCGCCGCCGCCTTCTCCGCAGGAGTCGGCAGCGTCGCCGCGACCACGCGCGACGGCCGCGCGGGCACGGTGCGCTTCGACGACGCGCGTGCCGTAGGGGCGGAGATCGCCCGCGCGACGCATATCCTGTCGTCGGTCCCCCCCGCCGACGAGGCCGACCCGGTCCTCCTCGCCTACGGTCCGCGACTAGCGCGGAGCGACGCCTGGCTCGGTTATCTGTCCTCGACCGGCGTGTACGGCGACACGGGCGGCGCGTGGGTTGACGAGACCGCGCCGACCGGCACCGGCCGCCGCTCCGCGCGCAACCGCGCCGATGCCGACTGGCTGGCGCTCGGCGCGCGCGTGTTCCGCCTGCCCGGCATCTACGGCCCCGGCCGCTCCGCGCTCGATCGGGTGCGCGAGGGCAGGGCGCATCTTGTCGACACGCCCGGCCAGGTGTTCAGCCGTGTCCATGTCGACGACATCGTGTCGGGCGTGATCGCCGCGCGCAACGCGCCGCCGGGTGCGTACAACCTCGCCGACGACCGGCCCTGCGCGCAGAACGACGTGATCGCCTTCGCCGCCGGACTGCTGGGCATGGACCCGCCGCCCTTCACGCCGCTCGACCGGTTATCGCCGATGGCGCGCGCCTTTTACGCCGAGAATCGTCGGGTCGCGAACGGCAAGGCCCGGCGCGTCCTCCGCTGGACGCCGCTATACCCCGATTATCGCACCGGCCTGCGCGCGCTGAGCGCGATGACCAGCCCCATGCCCGTCAGCACCGCCCCCGCCGCCGCCAGCGCCGACCAGCGATACCCCTCGAACAGCGTCGAAAGCAGCATCGCGATCACCGGCACGATCACGCTCGAATAGGCCGACCGCGCGGGCCCGATCAGGCGGATGATGCGGAAATAGAGGGTGAAGGCCAGCGCCGACGCGAACACCCCCAGATAGACGATGCCGGCGACATAGCCCCAGCGCCATTCGAACACCGGCGGCCCGTCCAGCGTCCAGGCGATCGCGCCGTCCACCGCCGCGCCCAGCAGCATGGCGGCCGCCAGCAGCGGGGCGGGCGCATAGGCCTTCGCGGTATTCGTCCCCTGCAGCACGTTCGACGCCGATGCCGACATCACCCCCAGCAACGTCCAGGCGATCCCCGTCGCGACCACGCCCACCCCGTTGGGATCGACCCGCAGCTCGTGCGTGAACAACAGCGCGACGCCCCCCACCGCCACCGCCGACCCGGCGATCAGTCGTCCGCCGAGCGCGTGGCCCAGGAACAGGCGCCCGAGCACCGCATTGGGAACGAGCAGCAGGGCGAAGGTCACCGCCACCAGACCCGACGTGACGTAATGCTCCGCCTGATAGACCGCGTTGAAGTTGCCGCAGAATTGCAGCAGCGCCGTCCCGCCCGCGAACAGCCACCCCCGCCGGTCTAGCCGCCACGAGTCGCCGCGCCGCCACGCCCAGGCCGCCATGACGATGCCGGCGACGAGAAAGCGGTAGCTGACCGACCAGGTCGCGGGCACCGTCCCCAATTGGTCGTGGATGACGATCCAGGTCGATCCCCAGATCAGCGTCACGATCGCGAAGGGGAGGAGGATGGAGAGCCGGGTCGCGGGCGGGCTGGTATCGGCTTTCGCGCTCACAGCCGCCGGAGCGCGTCGGCGAGCGGCCGGATCGCGTCGGCGCCCTGATCCCAGGACACGACCAGCCGCGCCTCGCCGGGGCCCCAATCGTAGAAGTCGAACCCTTGCGCGCGCAGCGCCGCCGCCTCGTCCGGGGTGACGCGCAGGAACACCTCGTTCGCCTCGACCGGATGGACCAGCCGCCCCGCCGCCGCCTCGGCGAGCAACGCGGCCCCGGCATTCGCCCCGCGCGCGCAGTCGAGCCACAGATCGTCGTCCAGATGGCCCAGTATCTGCGCCGCCAGGAATCGCCCCTTGCTCAGCAGCATCGCGCCGCGCTTGCGCCGCTGCGCGGTCGCCGCCGCCAGTTCGGGCCGAAAGAACACCAAGGCTTCGGCGCTCATTCCGCCATTCTTGACGAAGCCGAACGACAGCGCGTCGACGCCCGCGCGCCAGGTCAGCTCGGCCGGGCTCGCCCCGGTCGCCACCACCGCATTGGCGAAGCGCGCGCCGTCCATGTGGAAGCCGAGCCCGCGCGCCGCCGCGAGCCGACCGATCGCCGCCACCTCGTCCGGGCGATAGACCCGCCCATATTCGGTCGCGTTGGTGATCGACAGCGCATGCGGCTGGACGCGGTGGACGTCGTTCGCGATCGCGTCGAGCACCTCGGCGATGCCGTCCGGCGTCAGCTTCGCGCCCTCGCCATCGGCCAGCATCAGCTTGGCGCCGTGGGTGAAGAATTCGGGGGCGCCGCCTTCGTCATTCTGGATATGCGCGTCGCGGTGGCACACCACCCCCCCATGCGGCGGGCAGAGCGCGGTCAGCGCCAGGCAGTTCGCCGCCGTTCCCGTCGGCACCCAAAAGGCGCGCACCTCGCGCTCGAACAGCTCGCCCAGCCGCGCGTCGAGCCGTTTGGACCAGCGGTCGCCGTCATAGGCGGTGTCCTGCTCGTTCGCGGCGAGCATCGCGTCGAGCACGCGGGGGTGAACCGGGGCGGCATTGTCCGAAAAGAAGCGCATGGCGGCGCGGGTAGGGAGCATCCCTTCTCGCCGCAATAGCTCTCCCCTCCTTATCCAGGAAGGGGAGCCCTCGTCAGAACTCCTCGCCCATATCCTCCTCGGGTGGTCGGCGTTCCTCGCGTTCGGGCGGGGGCTCGTCGCGCCCGCGCCGCGCGGGGCCGACCGAGATCGCCCCGTCCTCGCCGACGCGCAGGTCGATGCCCAGGCCTTCCACCTCGTCCATCAAGGCCGGCGCCAGCTCCGGTATCGCGCCCTCCAGCAGTCCCTCGTCCCCGACATTCTCGTCGACGACCTCCTCGACCGCCGGCGCGGGCGGCGGGGCGATGTTCAGCGCCGCGCCCATGAAGTCGCGCCAGATGCGCGCCGGGGCGCCGCCGCCGGTCAACCCGGCGGGCTTGTTGTCGTCGCGCCCGACCCAGACGCCGACGACAAGGTCGCCCGCGAAGCCCACGAACCAGGCGTCGCGCCCGTCCTGCGTCGTCCCCGTCTTGCCGAACGACTCGACCGGCAGAGCGGCGCGGAAGCCGGTGCCGCGCATCGACGATCCCAACAGCGACAGCATGTCGTCATGGACGCGCTCGGGCAGGTCGCGCCCACCGCCGGTCAGCGACCTGTACCAGCTCTTCTCTTCGGCCTGCGCCAGCCCGTGCGGCTGGACCGGATAGCGCCCCTGCGCGACCGCGGCATAGGCGCCCGTCAGCTCTAGCAGCGACACTCCGGACGTGCCCAGCCCGATCGTCGCCTCGTTGGCGATGGGGGTCGATATGCCCAGGTCGCGCGCCGCCTTGATGACATTGCGCACCCCGACATCCTGCGTCAGCCGCGCCGCCGCGACGTTGGACGAGCGCGCGAACGCCTGGGCCAGCGTGATCGTCCCCAGATAGCGTCCGTCATTGTTCCTGGGCTTCCACCCCGCGATGTCGACCGGCCGGTCCTCGACGGTCGAGGCGGGCGTCATCCCCGATCGCAGCGCCGCCAGATAGACGAACAGCTTGAAGGTCGATCCCGGCTGGCGCCGCGCCTGGGTCGCGCGGTTGAAGCTCGATTTCCGGTAGTCGCGCCCGCCGACCATCGCGACCACGCGCCCGTCAGGCCGCATCGCCACCAGCGCCGCCTGCAGGCCGCTCGACCCCGCCGCGCGGACGCTGCGTTCGGCGGCGCGCTGGTAACGGCGGTTGAGTGTCGTCTCCACCGTCGCCTCGGTCTGCACCTCGCCCGCTCGGTCGCGGGCTTCCGGCAGGACCCAGTCGGCGAAATAGGTGCCGCTGGGCAGGGCGCCCGGCCGCCTGCCGAGCACGCGCTGGGGCTGGACCCGGTCGCCCTCGCGATCCGTCAGGAAGCCCGCATCGACCATCGCCGCGACCACCACCGCCTGGCGCTTGCGCGCGCCCGCCAGGTTGCTCGTCGGCGCGAGCCGCGACGGCGCCTTGAGCAGCCCGGCCAGCATCGCCGCCTGGCCGGTATTCAGATTGGCCGGGGTGCGCCCGAAATAGTGCTTCGCCGCCGCTGTGATGCCATAGGTGTTGTCGCCGAAATAGACGTTGGACAGGTAACGCGACAGGATCTCGTTCTTGGACAGCCAGGCCTCTAGCCAGAAGGCGATCATCATCTCGCGGATTTTGCGCGCGGCCGTCTGGTCCGAATCGAGGAACGCGTTCTTGGCGAGCTGCTGGGTGATCGTGGAGCCGCCCTGGCGCACCCCGCCCGCGCCGACATTGCTCCACGCCGCGCGCGCGATGCCCTTGGGCGAGATGCCCCAATGCCCATAGAAGCCGCGGTCCTCGATCGCCAGGAACGCTTCGCGCACATGGGCGGGCAGCGCCGCCGCGTCGACCGGCTTGCCGATCACCGCGCCGCGCCTGGCGATCGGGGTGCCGTCGTCGGCGGTCAGCGTGATCGACGGCGGGGTCGGCGGCTTGAGCGATTTGGACAAGGGCGCGGTGATCGCCAGCCACCCGATCGCGAGCACCAGCAGGACGATGCCGACGCCCAGTCCCCGCCCGATCCACCGACCCCAGGGGCGCCGCGCTCCGACCCGCGGTTCCGGCGGCAGCGGATAATTCCAGTTGTCGCTCGACCGCTCCGGCCGAAAGGACGGGGCCGGCGCGAAGACGGGATCGGGAACGGCAGGCGGCGGCGGCTCGGGCTCGTCCCCGCGCCGCATCCGCGCGCGGCCGTTGGTATCGAAAGGATGGGGCCGCATCGGGTCACTCTACTGTGCTAGCAAACTACTACACCAGCATCCGCCTTGTTTCTACCCCCGCGCTTTCCATTCCACCAGCGTGGTCCTAGAGGGTGCCGCGACTTGGGGCAGGGGGCGGACATGACGGCATCGCTGGACGGACAACCCCTGGTCGTCGGGATCGGCGGCACGATCGGCGGCGTGTCCTCGACCGAACGCGCGCTGCGCATCGCGCTCGACGCCGCGTGCGAACAGGGGTTCCGCACCCGCATGTTCGGCGGCGCCGACATGGCGCGGCTGCCGCTCTACGATCCCAAGGCACCGACCCGAACCGAGCATGAGCGCGAGTTCGTCGAAACGGTCCGCCAGGCGTCCGCGCTGATCATCGCCAGCCCGGGCTATCACGGGTCGGTGTCGGGGGTCGTCAAGAACGCGCTCGACCTGTTGGAGGAGACCGCGCGCGACGAGCGTCCCTATCTGGCCGACATGCCCGTGGGGCTGATCGCGACCGCCTATGGCTGGCAGGCGACCGGATCGACGATCGCGGCGCTCCGCTCGATCGTTCACGCGTTTCGCGGCTGGCCCACGCCCTTCGCCGCGGCGATCAACAGCCAGATCACGAAGTTCGACGACGAAGGCGGCGCCAGCGACCCGTCGGTGGTCGAGCAGCTGCGCCTCGTCGGCCGCCAGGTCGCGCGCTTCGCGCCGCTGGCCGGGGGCGAAGCCTAGGCCGGGTCCATATTCGGCGCCAGAGCCTGGCGAGACGGACGGGGTTTCCGGTCGCGGCTTGCTGATGGGCGCGAATGACGGCGGTGTCGAAAGCCGGATATTGATTGTCGCGGTCGGTGGTGAGCGCGGTGAACACCGGCTGCTGCGCGCCGGCATGGCACCAGCGATCGCCCGTGTGATAAATCACGAATGCCGATCCAGCCTGGGTGCGTTGGATGGGCTTGTCAATCGGGGACTTCGGCGTCGTTTTGTGGCGGTGAAAGGTAGCACGTCAGTCGGGAAGAAAATCGCTTTCCGGTAGGCACTTGAGCGCGCGGGACAGCGCGCCGCTGACCGACTGACTCGTACCGTAAGCACTCTCGCGTTCCGGCTTTGACCCGAGTTTGGGACCAAATAGCCATCGGCCGCATCTGCGCTGCATCGTACGACGCAGTGGGCCGCTCGATAAGCGCTTCGGGGGCGGCAGACTCGACCGGCTGGTGTACTCTCGGGCCATGACGATGCTCCCGACCCCGCTTCCATGAGGAATGGCTCCCAGCACGCCGGGGCGGCGCAGCGCCCTGATTCTGCTGGCTTATGGATGCCATGCGCGATGACTACGTTCGACTATGGCCCGCATCGGAGGCGAAGGCGCGGGGTTCGTGCGCTGCTGTCGGTGGCCGCCTTCTCATTCGCCTTGGCGGCGCTGATCTTGGTGCTGCGACGCCGAAAGGGCAGCAAGTGATCAAATCACGGGGAGACCCACGATATGCCGTCTGGCGCTCGCCGCCGGCATCCTGAACCTCCTTCTGCTCGCATATCTGGCCCGGCGATTCGTCGACGGCCGAGGTCAGCGACGGTCCGTCTTCCGATGGGGGAAACATACGCCGATACTATGGAGATCGCGCCGACCCCGTCTCGCTATGCTACGCGGCCCGGGCGTACTGCACCGTCTCCGAAATGTCCGCTTCCACTCGCAAGCTCGGCAATGGGGGATGATGAATGATGTTCGAGACGGCCACGCGCGCGGCGCTGGCGACCTTGCTGATAACCGCGTCCGCGCCGGCGTTCGCGCAGGACATCGCGCCCGGCGCGGATTCGCCCGCACGCCCTACCGAATCGGCGGTCCCGGTCGCGGAGGACGCGTCGCCGATCACGATCAGCGGAACGGTCGCGCTCGCCTCCGACTACCGCTTCCGCGGCGTGTCGCAGTCGGATGAAGAGCTTGCGGTCCAAGGCTCGCTTACCGTCAATCACGAGTCCGGCCTGTACGGCGGATTCTGGGCGTCGAACCTGTCGGGCTGGGGCACGTTCGGCGGCGCCAACGTCGAGCTGGACCTGATCGCAGGGTACAAGTTCAAGCCGACCGAGAAGGCGGCGGTGGACGTCGGGCTGACCTATTATCTGTTTCCGGGCGGCGCGGACGAGACCGACTTCTTCGAGCCCTACATCAAGGTGTCGGGTACGCGGGGGCCGCTGACACTCACCGCGGGCGTGGCCTACGCACCCAAGCAGCAGGCGCTAGGTCGCTGGTACTTTACCGGCGCGGACGCGGTTGCCGGGGTCTATAACGATCCGGGCGATACGGAGGACAATCTCTATTTGTCCGGCGATGGCGCGCTCGCCATCGCGGGCACGCCGCTCGCCGCCAAGGCGCATATCGGCTATTCGGACGGCAATCGCGGACTCGGCCCCAACGCGACCAGCGTGGCGCCGACGGGCAAGTACTGGGACTATGCGTTAGGCTTCGACGCCGCGTACAAGAACCTGACGCTCAACCTCTCCTATGTCGACACCGACATCTCACGTCGCGAGGCGGCCTATCTTCAGCCGAGCTTTTCGCGGGGGCAGGACGGCACCGGCTCTATCGCTGACGGCACGTTCGTCTTTTCCCTTACCGCCGCATTCTAGGGAGCAGCAGGGATGCAGGACTTTCTCTGGCTCGGCGTTCTCCTGGGGCTCGTGCTCCTGACCTTCGCCTATGTCTCGCTGTGCGAGCGCGCGTGATGACGGTGGACCTCTGGCTCGCCGCTGCGACCGCGCTCGCGCTCCTCGTCTACCTCGTGGCCGTGCTCGTCCGGCCCGAGCGCTTCTGAAGGACCGGAACCCATGACCATTCAGGGCTGGATCCTGATCCTCGCATTCGTCGGCGTTATGCTGGCGCTCACCAAGCCGATGGGGCTGTGGCTCCACGCGCTCTACGAGGGCCGACATACGCCGCTTCACGTCGTGCTCGGCCCTGTGGAGCGCGGCTTCTATCGGCTGGGCGGGATCGATCCCGCGGTCGAACAGGGGTGGCGGCGTTACGCTGTCCATATGCTGCTGTTCAACATCGCGCTGCTGCTGCTGACCTATGCGGTGCTGCGGTTGCAGGCGGTGCTGCCGCTCAACCGGCCGGGCTTCGCCGGGATCGCGCCTGACGGAGCGTTCAACACGGCGGTGAGCTTCACCACCAACACCAACTGGCAATGGTATTCGGGCGAGGCGGCGATGTCGAACCTCAGCCAGATGCTGGCGCTGACTATCCATAACTTCCTGTCGGCCGCGACCGGTATCGCGCTCGCCTTTGCGCTGTTCCGCGGCTTCGCGCGGCGCGAGATGGCGACGATCGGCAATTTCTGGGCCGATGTGACGCGCGTCACGCTCTATCTGCTGCTGCCCATCTCGGTGGTCTACGCGCTCGTGCTCGTCGCGGGCGGCGTTCCGCAGACGTTGGTGCAGCAGGTCACGGCCACCACGGTCGAGGGCGCGAGCCAAGTGATCGCGCTCGGTCCGGTGGCGTCGCAGGAAGCGATCAAGATGCTGGGCACCAACGGAGGTGGCTTCTTCAACGGCAACTCCGCCCACCCGTTCGAGAATCCGAGCGACTGGACGAACTTCATCCAGATGGTGTCGATCTTCCTGATCGGCTTCGGGCTGACCTGGACGTTCGGCAAGGCGGTCGGCGACACGCGCCAAGGCTGGGCCATCCTGGCCGCGATGCTGGTCCTGTTCGTCGCCGGCGTCGCCGTCACCTACAGCCAGGAAGCGGCAGGCAACCCGATCCTCCAGCAGCTAGGCACGGCCGGCGGCAACATGGAGGGTAAGGAGGTTCGCTTCGGCATCGCCGCTTCCGCGCTGTTCGCGGTGGTCACCACCGCCGCGTCTTGCGGCGCCGTCAACGCGATGCACGACAGCTTCACCGCGCTCGGCGGGCTCGTGCCGCTGTTCAACATCCAGCTGGGTGAAGTGGTGGTCGGCGGCGTCGGCGCGGGCATCTACGGCTTTCTGTTGTTCGCGATCCTGGCCGTGTTCGTGGCCGGGCTGATGGTCGGGCGCACCCCCGAATATGTCGGCAAGAAAATCGAGGCGCGCGAGGTGAAGCTCGCCATCCTCGCCATCGCCGTGCTGCCGCTATGCATCCTGGGCGGCACCGCGATCGCGTCCGTCACCGAGACGGGACTAGCCGGGCCGCTGGGCAAGGGGCCGCACGGCTTTTCCGAAATCCTCTACGGCTTCACCAGCGCGGTCGGAAACAACGGCTCCGCCTTCGCCGGACTGACGGCGGGGACGCCCTTCTACAACGGGCTCTTAGGCGCCGGCATGTGGCTGGGACGGTTTTTCGTTATCGTACCGATGCTCGCTATCGCGGGCTCGCTCGCGGCCAAGCGACACACGCCGGCCGGCGCGGGGTCGTTTCCGACCACCGGCGGCCTGTGGGTCGGGCTCCTTGTAGGGATCGTCCTGATCCTGGGCGGCCTCACCTTCCTGCCGAGCCTCGCGCTCGGTCCCATCGCCGATCATCTCGCGATGATCCGCGGCCAGCTGTCCTGATCGAAAGGCCCAACCATGGCCCGCGCCGAAACCTCGTCGCTGTTCACCGCCGAGCTGATGCTACCCGCGATCGGACAGTCGTTCCGCAAGCTCGCCCCTAATCAGCTCGTCCGCAACCCGGTCATGTTCGTGACCGCCGTCGTGGCGCTCCTCCTCACCGTCCTGCTCGTCATCGGGCAGGACGGGCTGGGGCTCGGCTTCAAGCTCCAGCTCGTCGTCTGGCTATGGCTGACGGTGCTGTTCGGTACCTTCGCCGAGGCCCTGGCCGAGGGGCGCGGCAAGGCGCAGGCGGCGTCCTTGCGCGCTACCAAGGCGGAGCTCACCGCCAATCGGGTGAAGGGGGCCGGTGTCGAGTCCGTGGCCGCCAGCGCGCTCCGGGTCGGCGATCTCGTTCGCGTCCGGACGGGCGAGCTGATCCCCTCCGATGGCGAGGTCGCCGAGGGCGTCGCGTCGGTCAACGAGGCCGCCATCACCGGCGAGTCCGCCCCCGTGATCCGCGAGGCCGGCGGCGACCGGTCGGCGGTGACCGCGGGAACGCGCGTCATCTCCGATGAGATCGTCGTACGCGTGACGGTCAACCCCGGCCAGGGCTTCCTCGATCGCATGATCGCGCTGGTCGAGGGCGCCGAGCGGCAGAAGACGCCCAACGAGATCGCCCTCACGATCCTGCTCGTCGGGCTTACGATCATCTTCCTGATCGCCGTCGGCACCGTGCCGTTCTTCGCGGCTTATGCCGGCGGGTCGATTCCCGTCACGATCCTGGCGGCGCTGCTGATCACGCTGATCCCGACGACCATCGCGGCGCTGCTGTCGGCGATCGGCATCGCGGGCATGGACCGGCTGGTCCGCCGCAACGTGCTGGCCATGTCGGGCCGCGCCGTCGAGGCCGCCGGCGACGTCGACGTGCTGCTGCTCGACAAGACCGGCACCATCACCTTCGGCAACCGCCAGGCCACCGAGCTGCTCCCGCTCGACGGCGTGGCGTACGACGAGCTGGCGCAGGCCGCGCTGCTGGCCTCGCTGGCCGACGAGACGCCCGAGGGCCGCAGCGTCGTCGCGCTGGTGGGTGGCGGTGGTTTCGAGACGGGCGCAGAGCGCCCTCCTCAACCACCGGTGCATTCGACGCTGGTGGAGTTCTCGGCCAGCACCCGGATGAGCGGCATCGACATAGACGGCCGGGAGCTCCGCAAGGGCGCTGCCTCCGCGGTCACCGCGTGGGTCGGGCAGACCGATCCGCGACTGGACGTGCTGGTCGAGGGGGTCAGCACCACCGGCGGCACGCCGTTGGTCGTCGCGGAGAGGGGTCGGCTGCTCGGCGTCGTCCACCTCAAGGACGTGGTCAAGCCCGACATCCGGGAGCGGTTCGCCCAGCTGCGGGCCATGGGCATCCGAACCGTGATGATCACCGGCGACAACGCGACCACCGCGCGCGCGATCGCCGAGGAGGCCGGCGTCGACGACTTCCTCGCCGAGGCGACGCCCGAGGACAAGCTGGCGCTGATCCGCGAGGAGCAGGCCGGCGGCCGGATGGTCGCCATGTGCGGCGACGGCACCAACGACGCTCCGGCCCTGGCTCAGGCCGATGTGGGGGTCGCGATGAACACCGGGACGACTGCGGCCAAGGAGGCCGGCAACATGGTCGACCTCGACTCCGACCCGACGAAGCTGATCGACGTGGTCGAGATCGGCAAGCAGCTGCTGATCACCCGGGGTGCGCTCACGACGTTCTCGGTCGCAAACGACGTCGCCAAGTACTTTGCGATCCTGCCGGCGATGTTCGTGGTCGCCCACCCCGAGCTCGACGTCCTCAACGTCATGCGACTGTCCTCGCCCGAGTCCGCCATCCTGTCCGCGGTCGTCTTCAACGCCCTGGTCATCGTGGCCCTGATCCCGCTGGCCCTGCGCGGCGTCGCCTACCGGCCCTCGTCCGCGGCCGACCTGCTGCGCCGCAACCTGCTGATCTACGGCGTCGGCGGGCTGGTCGCGCCGTTCGTCGGCATCAAGCTGCTCGACCTCGTCATCTCGCTCATCCCGGGCCTCGGTGGTTGAGGTGCGAGCGCAGCGAGCCTCGAAACCGCCGCTCGAAAGGAACCGTTCGTGAAGTCCTTGTATGACCTCTTCCGCCAGAGCCTGGCCGGGCTGCGGCTGCTGGTCGCCGCGACGTTGGTGCTCGGCATCGCCTACCCGCTCGCGGTGTCCGGCGTCGCTGCCGTGGCCGCGCCCTGGCAGGCCCAAGGGTCGCTCGTGACCGCGACGGGGGCGCACACCGACGACCCGGACAAGGCCGTCGGGTCCGCCCTCGTCGGGCAGCTGGTCGACGACCCGGCGCTCTTCTGGCCGCGGCCCTCGGCCGCCGGCGACGGCTACGACATGCTCTCGACCTACGGCTCCAACTACGGGCCGGAGTCCCCCGAGCTGATCGCCGCGATCAAGGACCGGCGGGCCGAGATCGCCGAGCGGGACGGCGTCGCACCGTCCGACGTCCCGCCCGACGCCCTGACCGCCTCGGGGTCGGGCCTCGACCCCGACATCTCCGTGGCCTACGCCGAGCTCCAGGTGCCCCGAGTCGCGAGCGCCACCGGGCTGAGCGAGGACGCCGTACGCCGGCTGGTCGAGGACCACACCTCCGGCCGCACCTGGGGGGTGCTCGGGGAGCCGCGCGTGAACGTCCTGCTGCTCAACATCGCCGTCCGCGAGGCGGCCGTGGAGCGCTGAGCACACAATGGGCGTTGTGGACGAGACACGCCGGGGCCGGCTGACGGTCTACCTCGGCGCGGCTCCCGGTGTCGGCAAGACCTACGCGATGCTCGGCGAGGCGCGCCGGCGGCTCGAGCGCGGCACCGACG
>NZ_DASVRV010000027.1:0-21095 GCF_036388435.1 Sphingomonas sp. | reverse complement strand
AGCCATAGCCGTAGATCCACACCACATCGACGTCCGACGCGCGCTGGGCCTTGCCCTCCTCCAGGATCAGCGCGCCCTCGTTGACCATGGTGTAGAGCGTGCGCTCGACGATCTCCTCGTCGCTGATCTCGCGGACGGTCGAGCCCGACTTCTTGCGGAAATCCTCGATGATCTCGGCGACGCGGGCGGAGGGGGAAGGGTTCCGCTTCTCGTCATAATCGTAGAAGCCGGCCTGCTTCTTCTGGCCCCAGCGCCCCTCGGCCGCCAGCGCGTCGCGGATATTCTCGATCCGGGTCGGATCGCGGTGCCAGCCGATGTCGACGCCCGCGAGGTCGCTCATCTGGAACGGCCCCATCGGCATCCCGAAGGCGACATGGACGCGGTCGATCTGCTCGGGGGTGGCGCCCTCCATCAGCAGCTTGTTGGCCTCGACCTGGCGCGGCATCAGCATCCGGTTACCGATGAAGCCATAGGTGACGCCCGCCACGACCGCGACCTTGCCGATCTTCTTGGCCAGCGCCATCACCGTCGCCAGCACGTCGGGCGCGGTCTTGGCGCCGCGCACGACCTCGAGCAGCTTCATGACGTTGGCGGGCGAGAAGAAGTGCATCCCCACCACGTCCTGCGGGCGCGAGGTGGAGGCGGCGATCTCGTCGATGTCGAGATAGGAGGTGTTCGACGCCAGGATCGCGCCCGGCTTGCAGATACCGTCGAGCTTGCCGAAGATTTCCTTCTTGACGTCCATGCTCTCATACACGGCCTCGATGACGAGATCGCAATCGGCGAGCGCGGTCAGGTCGAGCGTGGGGGTGAGCGCGCCCATCGCGGCTTCGACCTGTTCGGGCTTCATCCGGCCCTTGGCGGCCGACGCCTCGTAATTCCTGCGCATCACGCCCGTGCCGCGGTCGAGCGCGTCCTGTTGCATCTCGACGATGGTGACGGGGATGCCCGCCGACAGGAAGTTCATCGAGATGCCGCCGCCCATCGTGCCCGCGCCGATGACGCCCACGCGCTTGATCGCGCGGAGCTGGGTATCGGCGGGAACGTCGTCGATCTTGGCGGCCTGGCGTTCGGCGAAGAAGATGTGGCGCTGGGCGGCGGACTGGTTGCCCATCATCAGCTTCATGAACTCGGCGCGCTCGAACTGGATGCCCTCGGCGAAGGGCACCTCCGTCGCCTTGACGACGCAGGCGATGTTGGCGGCCGGGGCGTCGAAGCCGCGGAAGCGCTTGGCATTTTCCCTGGTGAACGCCTCGACGACCGCCGGGTCGGCCGCGACGCTGCGCTCGCTGGCGCGCGGGATCGGGCGGACGGCGGCGATCTCGCGCGCGAAAGCGACCGCGTCGGCCTCCAGGCTGTCTTCGCCGACGATCCGGTCGACCAGCCCGGCCTCCTGCGCGCGCTTGGCGGAAATGGGATTGCCGGTCGCGGTCATCTCGAGCGCGAGCTTGAGTCCGGCGACGCGCGGCAGCCGCTGGGTGCCGCCGGCGCCCGGCAGCAGGCCCAGCTTCACCTCGGGCACGCCCAGCTTGGCCGAGGGCACGGCGACGCGGTAATGGCAGCTCAGCGCCACCTCGCACCCGCCGCCGAGCGCGGTGCCGTGGATGGCCGCGACGACGGGCTTGGCGCTGGCCTCGATCATGTCGACGACGGTGGGCAGGCCCGGCTCCTGCATCGGCTTGCCGAATTCGGTGATGTCCGCCCCGGCAAAGAAGGTGCGCCCGTCGCAGCGGATGACCATCGCGGCGACGCCGTCGTCCGCCACGCCTTGGCGGATCGCGGCGTCGAGTCCCTGGCGGACGGCCGCCCCCAGCGCGTTGACCGGCGGGTTGTCGGATATGATCACCAGGACGTCGTCATGCCGTTCGGTGCGGATGGGGGAGGTCACGTGAATATTCTCCTGTTCGTGAATCAGTTGAGCGCCGCGTAGATCATCGTCTTGAGCTCGCGGCGGACGGGATAAAGGCTGCTGGGCGAAAGCTGCGTCAGGAACACCATCGTCACCCGCTCGACCGGATCAACGAAGAAGGCGGTCGAGAACATGCCGCCCCAATAATATTCGCCCGCCGAGCCGGGCACCATCGACCGCGCCGGGTCCATGTTGACCGCGAAGCCGAGCCCGAACCCCGTGCCCGCGTTCGACGCCTCGCTGAACAGCGACTTCGACATGCTCGCCAGGTCGGCATTGCCCGGCAGGTGGTTGACCGTCATCAGGTCCAGCGTCTTGCGCCCCAGGATGCGTGCGCCGTCCAGCGTCCCGCCGCCGAGCAGCATGGTGTTGAACCGGTGATAGTCGCGCGCCGTCGACACCAGCCCGCCGCCGCCCGACAGCAATCTGGGCGCGCGGCTCCACGCGCTCGCTTCGCCACGGTCGTACATCACGCGCCCGCGGCCGGGTGCGAAGGTATAGCAGTCGGTCAGCCGGTCGATCTTGTCGGCGGGCACCTGGAAGAAGCTGTCGTCCATCCCGAGCGGCGCGAAGATGCGCGTCGCGAAGAACGTGTCGAGCGTCATCCCCGACACCCGCTCCACCACCGCGCCGAGCACGTCGGTCGCCACCGAGTAGTTCCACGACGTACCCGGCGAGAATTCGAGCGGCAGCTTTGCGAGCTCGGCGACGAAGCCCTGGAGGTCGTGGCCGCCATGCCAATTCTCCAGCTTGCCCTCGCGGTAGGCGGCGTCGACATTGGACCGGTTCTGGAAGCCGTAGGTCAGCCCGGCGGTGTGGCGGAGCAGGTCGACCATCCGCATCGGTTCGTCGGTCGGCCTGGTGACGAAGGGCACGCCCGCGCCGCCGCCATTATAGACGCCGACGCCCTTGAACTCGGGCAGGACATGATGGACCGGGGTGTCGACCGCGACCAGCCCCTCCTCGACCAGCATCATGAACGCGACCGAGGTGATCGGCTTGGTCATCGACGCGATACGGAACAGCGATCCCTCGTCGATCGCGCGCCCGCCTTCCCGAGCGCTGCCCTGGCTGGAGAAGTGCACCACCTCGCCATCGCGCGCGACCAGCAGCTGCGCGTTCGGAAGCAGCCCCGTGTCGAGATAGCGGTCGCGCAGGAACGCGTCGATCCGACGAAGACGCGCGCCGTCGAAACCATGCGCCTGCGGGTCGGCCGTCACCATGCGCGCTCCATACCTGTGTTTCTAAACCCTCGCGCGCTCCTATGGCCTTGAGCCGCGCGCGGATCAACTCTAACCTTGGCCCGACTATCGGGTGAGCACAAACCCGTTCTTCGATCGGAGAGACAATTCCTTGGCCAGCGAACCCCTGATCCAGCTTCCCCCCGAATGGCCGGCCCTGTCGTTGGCGCAGGCGCGCGCGGCGCTGACCGCGCCCGGCGCGAAGTTCGAGATGGACGAGGTGTCGATCGACGGACGGCTCACCCGCATATGGAAGAACGCGCCTCCCTCGCTCCCTTGGCTGCTCGCCGCCACGCGCGCGTTCGGCGACAAAATCTTCACCGTCTATGAGGACGAGCGCGTCAGCTACGACGCCAATCACCGCGCCGCGGCGGCGCTGGCCGCGCATCTGGCGGCGCTGGGCGTGGGACGGGGGGACCGGGTCGCGCTGGCGATGCGCAACCTGCCCGAATGGGTGGCGAGCTTCTTCGCGATCACCGCGCTGGGCGCGATCGCGGTCCCGCTCAACGCGTGGTGGACCGGCGCCGAGCTGGGATACGGCCTTGCCGATTCGGGCGCCAAGGTGCTGATCGTCGACGACGAGCGGCATGTCCGCCTGATGGAGGTCTATGCGCGGCTGCCCAGCCTTGCCCATGTCCTGGTCGCCCGCGCGAGCATTCCCCTCGACGGACGCGCGAGGCGGCTGGAGGAGGTGATCGGCACCCCGCCCGACTGGCACGCCCTGCCCGACGGCGCCCTGCCGATCGTGGCGATCGCGCCCGACGACGACGCCACGATCTTTTACACCAGCGGCACCACCGGGGCGCCGAAGGGCGCGCTGGGGACCCACCGCAACCTGATGTCGAACATCCTGTCGGGGGGCTATGCCGCCGCGCGGACGCTGCTTCGGCGCGGCGAGACCCCGCCGGCCGCGCCCGAGCCCAAGGTGATGCTGACGGTCATCCCGCTCTTCCACGTCACCGCCTGCTCGGCGTCGCTGATGGGCGCGATCGCGTCGGCATCGACGATGATCTTCATGCGCAAATGGGACACGGTCCGCGCGTTCGAGATCATCGAGCGCGAGCGGGTCAACATCACGGGCGGCGTGCCGACCATCGCCTGGCAGTTGCTGGAACATCCCGACCGCGCCAAATACGACCTCTCCTCGCTGGAGGCGATCTCCTATGGCGGGGCACCCTCGGCCCCCGATCTCGTCAGGCGCATCCATGCCGAATTCGGCGCGCTGCCCGGAAACGGCTGGGGCATGACGGAGACGATGGCGACCGTGACCAGCCATGCGGGCGAGGATTATCTCAACCGCCCGACCAGCGCGGGCCCGCCCGTCGCGACTGCCGACCTGAAGATCATGGACGAGGACGGCCAGACCGAGCTGCCGGTGGGCGAGGTCGGCGAATTATGGGCGCGCGGGCCGATGATCGTGCGCGGTTACTGGAACAAGCCCGACGCGACCGCCGCCACCTTCATCGACGGCTGGGTCCGCACCGGCGACCTGGCGCGGCTCGACGAGGAAGGGTTCTGCTACATCGTCGACCGCGCCAAGGACATGATCATCCGGGGCGGTGAGAACATCTATTCGACCGAGGTGGAGAACATCCTCTACGCCCATCCGGCGGTCACCGACTGCGCGCTGATCGGCCTGCCGCATCGGACGCTGGGCGAGGAGCCCGCCGCCGTGGTCCATCTCGCCCCGGGCGCGCAGGCGAGCGAGGCGGAACTCCAGGCCTGGGTCAGGAAGCACCTGGCGGTGTTCAAGACCCCCGTCGCGATTCGCTTCGTGGCCGACGTGCTGCCCCGGAACGCCAATGGCAAGATCCTGAAAAAAGACCTGAAGTCGCTGTTCGAGGACCGGGCGGCCGCGTGACGGGGCCGCGGCGCCGCCGGTGAGGGGAGTCAGGCAGCGGCGACGACCGCCTTCGCGGCCCGCCGCCAGCCGCCGAGGCGGGCCTGCCGCTCGTCCTCGCCCAGTCGGGGCTCGAACCGCTCGACCGCGCCGCGCATGACGCTCGCCGCCGCCAGGTCAGGGAACAGGCCTGCGCCGACGCCGGCCAGCATCGCCGCGCCGAGCGCCGTCGTCTCGGTCAAGCAGGGGCGCTCGACGGGAAGCGCGAGCATGTCGGCCAGGTCCTGCGCCATCCAGTCGTTGGCGACCATGCCGCCATCGATGCGCAGCGTCGCCCAATCCTGCCCGTCGGCGGCAAAGGCGGTCTTCAGGTCGTGCGCCTGATAGCTCTGCGCCTCCAGCGCGGCGCGGGCCACATGCGCGCGGGTGGCCGAGAAGCTGAGGCCCGAGATGCTGGCGCGCGCATCCGGCCGCCACCAGGGGGCGCCCAGGCCGGACAGGGCGGGGACGAGGAACACGCCGCCATTGTCGGGGACGGAGCGCGCCAGCGCCTCGGTTTCGGCCGCGGTGCCGATCAGCCCCAGCGCGTCGCGGAGCCATTGGATCAGGCTGCCCGCGACGAACACCGACCCCTCCAGCGCAAAGGCGCGCTCGCCCGCGATCTGCGAAGCCACCGTCGACAACAGCCGGTGGTCGGATGCGAGCCTGCGCCCGGTATGCGTCAGGATGAACGCGCCCGTGCCGAAGGTCGCCTTGGTCTCGCCGGGAACGAGACAGGCCTGGCCGATCGACGCTGCCTGCTGGTCCCCCGCCAGCCCGCAGATCGGGATGGGCGGCCCGAAGGCACGAGTCTCGCCGAAGCGCCCGGCGCAGTCGACGATCTCGCCAAGCGCGGCGCGCGGCGCCCCGAACAGGTCGAGCAGCCCGGCATCCCACCCGCCCGTTTCCAGGTCCATCAGCGCGGTGCGGCTGGCATTGGTCGCGTCGGTGACGTGCAGCCCGCCCGTCAGCTTCCACACCAGCCAGCTCTCCACGGTGCCGATGGCGAGCCGGTCGCCCGCTTCCTTCAGCGCGGGCCATCGCTCCAGCGCCCAACCGATCTTGGAGCCGGAGAAATAGGGGTCGAGCAATAGCCCGGTGCGCGCCTGTACCAGCGCCTCATGCCCCGCTTCGCGCAGCGCCCGGCAGCTGTCGGCGGTGCGGCGGTCCTGCCAGACGATGGCGGGGGCGAGCGGCTCGCCCGTTTCGCGGTCCCAGAACACGACCGTCTCGCGCTGGTTGGTGATGCCGATCGCCGCGATGCGCTCGGGGCCGCCCGCCTGCGCCACCATCGCGCCCGCGACGCGCAGCGACCGGCGCCAGATCTCGGCGGCATCATGCTCGACCCAGCCGGGGCGGGGATAGCCCTGCGTCAGCGCCGCCGCCTCACTCGCCACGCACGCGCCCGAGGGCCGGAACAGCATGGCGCGCGTCGAGGTCGTGCCTTCGTCGATGACCAGCAGATATTCGCTCATCGGGGCAGGTTAGGCGGGATACCCGGCCCGCGTAAACCGCGCTAAGCTGCCCAGCCATGGCCGACCGCGACCCGAACCTTCCCTCCGCCGCGCTGGACGGCGCCGCCGACTCGGTGCTGGGCGTGCCGGCCGGGATGGCCGCCGGCGACGCGATGCGCGTGGCGATGCGGCGCGACCGGCTGCTCGCCGCGCTGACGCTGACCGCAGGGGTCGGGCTGATGCTGGGGCTGCCCTTCGCGCTCAAGGCGGGGGCCGAATTCTTCCTGCCGCTGACCGCCGCGCTGGTGATCGCGGTCGCGCTGGTGCCGGTGCTCGAATGGCTGGAGCGCCGCCGCGTGCCGTCGTCGCTGGCGGCGCTTCTGTGCGTGCTGCTGTTCCTCGTCGCCGCGAACGTCGCCCTGGCGGCGATCATCGTGCCCGCGACCGACTTCTTCCGGCTGCTGCCGACGCGGATCGACCGCATCCAGGCCAATCTCCAGCCGCTGCTCGACGTCTATTCCAACCTCGAACGCTATGCGAACCGGACCCTGCGCCAGATCGCCACCTCCCCCGTCCGCCAGCCCCAGTCGAACGCGGTCGCCCCGCCCAGCTCGATCCTGGAGCTCGCCGCGACCTCGGCGCCCGCCGTGATCCTGCAATTCTTCTTCGCGATCCTGGTGGTGTTCTTCTTCCTGTCGGGCTGGACGGGGATGCGGCGGCGCACGATCACCAACCGCGCCAGCTTCAACGGCGCGATGGCGACCGCGCGGGTGATCCAGGACGTGGTGGACGACGTGTCCGCCTATCTCGGGACCATCACCTTCATCAACATCGCGCTGGGGCTGATCGTCGCCTTCGCCGTCAATCTGCTGGGGATGCCCTATCCGCTGATGTGGGGCGGCATCGTCGCGCTGCTCAACTACGTGCCCTATTTCGGGCCGGTGATCGCCGCCTTGCTGCTCGCGATCGGCGGGCTGATGACCTTTACCGATATCTGGCTGGCGCTGCTGCCCCCCGCGATCATGGTCGGGCTGCACCTGATCGAGGCGAACGCGATCACGCCCTTCATCGTCGGCCACCGGCTGACGATCAGCCCGGTGCTGATCCTGGTGTCCCTGAGCTTCTGGGGCTGGGTGTGGGGGACGTCGGGCGCGTTGCTGGCGGTGCCGCTGCTCATCATCCTCCAGACGGTGCTCGGCGCCGCGGGCAAGCCCGACATCGCCGGCTTCCTGTTCGAGCACGGCACCCTCGTCCGCCAACGGCGCGAGCGACAGGCGGGCGAGGAGGGCGAGAGCGACGACGGCGAAAACGGCCGTTGACACCCAGGCCACCCCCGCATATTCGGCCGCTTCGCTTTACAAGCGGGTGTAGCTCAGTTGGTTAGAGCGCCGGCCTGTCACGCCGGAGGTCGCGGGTTCGAGCCCCGTCACTCGCGCCAAGCGCAGCGTGCATAGCGGCGGAGCAGCCGACAAGACGCGCAAGCCGGGGCAGCGACCCCGTCCGACGCTGCGGCGAGCTTTCTAGAAATCGTTTTATGTCACCGCGCGCCGTCAGTCGCGGCAAAGCCGCGCCTTATGGCGCGCTATGCCGCGCTGGCCGGACTTGCGTGCGTGCGACGCGGCTTTTGCCGCATCGTCTCGCGCGCTAGCGCCAGCGGCCCGTCTCCATCCATAGCAGCAACGGCTTGAGCGGCAGGATCCAGACGATCCCGGCGATCAGGTAGAAGATCGTCTGGACGATCCAGTGCCACCCGCCGACGATCGGCGAAAGGCTGGCGACGATCGCCGCCCAGATGACGATGATGCCGATGATGGCGAAGGCACCGGCGGGCTTGCGCCAGGTTGGCGTCATGGGGTGATCCATTCCTTTTCCGTCGCGACCGCGTGGCAGGGAACGTCCCAGGGATCGACCGGGATGCGGGGCACTTCCTGCACCGACCAGGCCACGCCCACGCGCCAGCAATGGGGATGTAGGGCGAATGCGCGATCATAATAGCCCGCGCCCTGGCCCAGCCGGGCGCCCGCGCGGTCGAACGCGACGAGCGGCGCGAGGATGATGTCGGGGACGCGTTCGGCTGCGTCAGCGGGCGGCTGTTCGAGCCCGAACGGCCCGATCTGGAGCCGAGAGCCCGGCGACCAGGCGAGGAAGCGGAGCGGGGTGGCCGGGCTTTCGATCCATGGCAGCGCCAGAACGCAGCCCGCTGCGGTTGCCGCCCGCTCGAGGAGCGCGGGATCGGCCTCGCCGTGCGTCGGGCGATAGCTCGCGACCACCATCCCGCGTTGCAGCCGTTCCAGGAAGGTCGGGGCGACGCGGATCGGTCCGTCCGGCGCGAAGGCCCGTCGCGCGGCGCGCATCCGGGTCCGCAGGGCGGCCTTCTCGACCGCCGGATCGATTGTGGGATCAGTCATGGGGGCGGGTGACGGGACCGCCATGGCCGTGTGCTCTGATATCCGCTGACGCTTCGTACGTCAGATGGGGACCATGTACGTCGGACCAGGATCCGCGCAGGGACAGCCCCCGTGGATGATGAATAGCCTCAGGGATTATGCTGAGCTCGCACCGGGCAGTACCCGCCATGCGCCGATCTAGGAGGTCGGGGTGGTTTGCTCAAGGGTCGCCGCCAGCGATTCGAGCCGGTCGGCGATCCCCGCCAGCTCGTCCTCGCTGACGAGATTGTCGGGTAGGGGACGGTTCTCCGCCTCGTCGAGCGCGTCGGCGAGCATCAGCGCGACGTAGAGGAAGGTGCGTTCATAGGACCCGCCGCCCGCGCGCGCCGCGCCGGCCCAGCGCTCCTCGATGATCTGGCCGAGCTGGTGGACGCGCGCCTCCTCGCCGTCGCGGCAGGCGACCACATGGCCGCGGCCGCCGAAGGACAGGGTGACCTGCGCCATCAGCCGGCATTCCCGCGCGCGATGACGTCGTCCAGCGCGGACACCGCCTCCGCCATGCGCGCCTTGAGCGCGGCATGGCGGCGGGCGAGCGCGTCGGCGGCGCGGGCGCGGGCATCGATGGCGTTCTCGATGCGGTGAAGCGCCGCGTCGATCCTGGCCGCGGCGGGGCGGGTCTCGGTCATGCCCCCCGGATTAGCAGGCGGGGGCCGGTCCACAAGCGGGAAAGACGCCGGCCCGGCGGTGTTGACAGCCGGGCCCGCCGACCCGCAAAGGCTCGGGCCAAGGATCGCACCCGGACGATTCCGACCGGTGTCGATCCGGGTTCGCGATGATGAACTGAACGAATACAGCAATTTATAAAGGGGACTTCGATGACGATCAAGGTTGCGATCAACGGTTTCGGCCGTATCGGTCGCCTCGTCGCGCGCGCGATGCTGGAGCAGCCCGGCGAGCTGGAGCTGGTCGCGATCAACGATCTGGCCGATGCCAAGTCGAACGCTTGGCTGTTCAGCCGCGACAGCGTCCATGGCCGCTATCCGGGCGAGGTCGCGGCCGACGGCCAGGACCTGGTGATCGACGGCAAGCGCATCCGCGTCACCGCCGAACGCGATCCCGCCAACCTCCCGCATCGCGAACTGGGCGTCGATCTGGTCATGGAGTGCACGGGGTTCTTCACCGACCGCGGATCGGCGCAAAAGCACATCGACGCGGGCGCGAAGAAAGTGCTGATCTCCGCTCCCGCCAAGGGCGTCGACCTGACGGTCGTCTACGGGGTCAATCACGACAAGCTGACCGCCGATCACGCGATCGTGTCGAATGCGTCTTGCACCACCAATTGCTTGGCGCCGGTCGCCAAGGTGCTGAACGACGCGATCGGGATCGAGCGCGGGCTGATGACCACCATCCATGCCTATACCAACGACCAGAAGATCCTAGACCAGATCCATCCCGACCTGCGCCGCGCGCGGGCGGCGGGCATGTCGATGATCCCGACCACCACCGGCGCGGCGCGCGCGGTGGGCGAGGTGCTGCCCGAGCTGAAGGGCAAGCTCGACGGGTCGGCGGTGCGGGTGCCCGTTCCCGACGGCAGCCTGGTCGACCTGACCTTCCAGCCGTCGCGCGAGACGACCCGCGACGAGGTGAACGCCATCCTCAAGGCCGCGGCCGAGAGCGGGCCGATGGTCGGCGTGCTGGTCTATTCGGACGAGCCGCTGGTCTCGATCGACATCGTCCACACTCCCGCGTCGTCGACGGTCGACAGCCTGGAGACGGCGGTGATCGACGGCAAGCTGGTGCGCGTCGTCAGCTGGTATGATAACGAATGGGGCTTCTCCAACCGCATGGTCGACACCGCGACCGCGATGGCGAAGTTCCTCTGAGGGAGACGAGCGTCCTCCCGCGTCCGACCCTGTCGGCGCGGGAAGGAATGATCGGCGGCATCGCGCGGCGGCGGGCGCCCAAGGCGCCGATGGAGCTGCTCGACGCGGTGCTCGTCACCCCGGAGCGCGGCATCGAGGGCGATTGCCGGGGCGTGATCAAGCCCGGTGGGCGCGGCAAGCGGCAGGTGTCGCTGATGGAACGCGGTGACTGGGCCGCAGCCATGGCGGAACTCGGCCGCGACCTGCCCTGGCAGTCGCGCCGCGCGAACCTGCTGGTGGACGGGCTCGACCTGCCGCAGACACCCGGCGCGTTGATCCGCATCGGCACGGTGCTGATGCGGATCACCGGCGAATGCGATCCGTGCGTGCGCATGGAGGCGGTCGCGCCGGGGCTGGAAGCGGCGTTGACCCCCGATTGGCGGGGCGGCGCGTTGGCGCGGGTGATCGAGGGCGGGACGATCAGGGTCGGTGATCGCATGGAGATCGAAGAAGCATGAGCAAGCCATTCAAGACGCTGGACGATATGGGCGACATCACCGGCAAGCGCGTGCTGGTCCGCGAGGACCTGAACGTGCCGATGGCCGAAGGCGCGGTGACCGACGATACGCGGCTGCGCGCGACCCTGCCCACCGTCACCGAATTGTCCGACCGGGGCGCGATCGTGCTCCTGCTCGCGCATTTCGGGCGCCCCAAGACGCCGAGCCCGGACCTGTCGCTGGCGCTCGTCACCAAGCCCTATGAGCAGGTGCTCGGGCGCCCGGTGCGGTTCATCGACTGGGACGGCGCGGACGCGGCGGTGGCGACGCTCCAGCCGGGCGATGTCGCGTTGCTGGAGAATACGCGTTTCTTCCCCGGCGAGGAGAAGAACGACCCGGCGGTGGTCGCGCGCTTCGCGAGGCTGGGCGACCTGTACGTCAACGACGCCTTTTCCGCCGCGCACCGCGCCCATGCCTCGACCGAGGGGCTGGCGCGCACGCTGCCGGCCTATGCGGGCCGGGCGATGGAGGCCGAGCTCGACGCGCTCGCCAAGGCGCTGGGGGCACCCGAGCATCCCGTCGCGGCGGTGGTCGGCGGGGCGAAGGTGTCCACCAAGCTCGACGTGCTCAAGCATCTGGTCGCGCGCGTCGATCACCTGATCATCGGCGGCGGCATGGCCAACACCTTCCTCGCGGCGCGGGGCGTGAAGGTCGGCAAAAGCCTGTGCGAACATGATCTTGCCGGCGTCGCCGAAGAGATCATGGCAGCTGCCGACCGCGCCGGCTGCACCGTCCACCTGCCCTATGACGTGGTGGTCGCCACCGAGTTCCGCGCGGACCCGCCGACGCGCACCGTCAACGTCCATGAGGTCGCGGCCGACGAGATGATCCTCGATATCGGCCCCGCCGCGGTCGAGGCACTGGGCGACGTGCTCAAGAACTGCCGCACCTTGGTGTGGAACGGCCCGCTCGGCGCGTTCGAGACGACGCCCTTCGACCGCGCGACGGTCGCGCTCGCCCGCACGGCCGGGGCGCTGACGGTCGATGGCGGACTGGTGTCGGTCGCCGGCGGCGGCGACACGGTCGCGGCGCTCAACCATGCGGGTGTCGCGGATCAGTTCAGTTTCGTGTCGGTGGCGGGGGGCGCTTTCCTGGAATGGATGGAAGGGCGCGAGCTGCCGGGGGTGACGGCGTTGACGCGATGATGGGACGCACTTACGTTTAACTTGTTAAACGGAGGTATGCCATGCTTGGGATACGGTTCAGTGAAGAGGACGAGGAGCGTCTGGCGATCTTTGCTCGCCGTCTTGGGCGGCCCAAGAGCGTCGTCGCACGCGACTGGATTTTGGAACGATTGGAACGTGAAGCGGCGGACGACCAATTTCGGCAAGACATCGAACGCATTGCCGTGGTTCAAGGCGACGATAACGGCGAGTGGCATAATGCGGTGTCGAACGATATCCTCGGCGCTCTCGATCACGAGGACGGGGGATATGACTGGGGCAAGTCGGCGTGAGGCGTGGATCGATCGTCGTCGTTCAGGAAGTCGGTACGCTCGCGAACAAAGCTCGTCCTTGTTTGATCGTTCAGAACGAAACCGCGCTCGGACGGACGCGATGGGTGACGGTATGCCCCATAACATCGAGCTTGACGGGCGCGACGACGATCAGGGTTCCGATCGACCCCGGAGAAGGGTCAGGCCTCGTCAAGCAAAGCGAGATCGAGGTCGATCTGATCTTCCCCGTCAAGTTCGTCAGCATCGATAGGGCGATCGGGCAAGTTTCGAGCGCTACCATGAGAATGGTCGACGCTGCCCTCAAGCGCTGGCTCGACCTTTGACCGGCGTTGCTCGCTCCGCCCGGTCCCGCTAACAGCCGCCCCAATCACTTAACGTCACCATAGGGGATCACGATGACGCCGCAGGTCAAGGCCATTCTCGCCAAGTACGAATCCGACAATCCGGGTGTGAAGGCCAATCTCGCGCGCATCCTGATGCAGGGCGATCTGGGCGGCACGGGCAAGCTGGTGATCCTGCCGGTCGACCAGGGGTTCGAGCACGGGCCCGCGCGCAGCTTCTCGGTCAATCCGGCGGCCTATGATCCTCATTATCATTTCCAGATCGCGATCGATGCCGGGCTGTCGGCCTATGCCGCGCCGCTGGGGATGCTGGAGGCCGGCGCCGACAGCTTCGCGGGGCAGATCCCGACCATCCTCAAGGTCAACAGCTCGAACAGCTGGGCGACCAGCGTCGCGCAGGCGGTGACCGGGACGGTGGACGACGCGCTGCGGCTCGGCTGCTCGGCGATCGGCTTCACCATCTATCCGGGATCGGACGGCATCTTCGACGCGATGAACGAGATCCGCGAGATGTCGGCGGAGGCCAAGGCGGTCGGGATCGCGACAGTGATCTGGTCCTATCCGCGCGGCGGCACGCTGTCCAAGCAGGGCGAGCTGGCGCTCGACGTCGGCGCCTATGCCGCGCACATGGCTGCGTTGCTCGGCGCGCACATCATCAAGGTCAAGCTGCCGACCGACCATATCGAGCAGGGCGACGCCAGGAAGGCCTATGAGGGCGGCGACTGGTCGACCCAGGCCAAGCGGGTCGAGCATGTCGTCCAGAGCTGCTTCGCGGGGCGGCGGATCGTCGTCTTCTCGGGCGGCGCGGCCAAGGGTGAGGACGCGGTGTACCAGGACGCGCGCGATATCCGCGACGGCGGCGGCAACGGGTCGATCATCGGCCGCAACACCTTTCAGCGCCCGCGCGACGAGGCGATCGCGATGCTCCAGCGGCTGGTGCGGATATACAAGGGCCAGGAATGAGAATGGGGGAGTGAGCATCGAGGCGGAGGACCCGCTGGGTCCGCTCGACCCCGACTTCGCCGCCAACTTCACGCGCGACCAGCGGCGGCCGCCCTGCCAGCTCTATCTGGTCTCGCCCTTGGGGGTGGGGGGCGACTTCCCCGACCGGCTCCGGCGCGCGCTGGACGCGGGGCCGGTCGCGGCCTTCCAGTTCCGGGTCAAGGACATCGACCAGCATGCGGCGGCGCGGCTGGCCGAACCACTCCAGGCGATCTGCGCCGCGCATGAGGTCGCGTTCATCGTCAACGACTCGGTCAGCCTGGCCAAGCGGCTGGGCGCGGACGGTGTGCATCTGGGGCAGGAGGACGGCGACCCGCGCGCGGCGCGCGAGGTGCTGGGCCCCGACGTGCAGATCGGGGTGACGTGTCACGACAGCCGGCATCTGGCGATGGGCGCGGGAGAGGCGGGGGTCGATTACGTCGCGTTCGGCGCGTTTTTTCCGACGACGACCAAGGCGGTCGAGCATCGGCCCGATCCGTCGATCCTGAGCTGGTGGTCGGCGCTGTTCGAGCTGCCCTCCGTCGCCATCGGCGGGATCACGCCGGGCAACGCCCGGCCGCTGGTCGACGCCGGCGCGGACTTCCTCGCCATGTCCGGCTCGCTATGGGGCGGGGACGAGGCGGCGGCCGTGCGCGCCTTCGCCGAGGTGCTCGGGGGCCGCTGAGCGGGGGACCCAAGCGGGTCCCCGGTCGTTTCACCCTCCGATCGACATGGTTGGAGACTTGGTGTGAAGCGTATCGGATTGATTTCGGCGGCGACGATCGCGGCGGCGGGGCTGAGCATGGCGACCGCGCAGCAAGGCGCGAAGCCGCCCGCGCCGGGCGCACAGCAGCCCGTCCGGATCGACCGGTCGATCCTGCATGTGCAGGTGATCCTGGATCATCTCGGCTTTTCACCGGGCGTGCTCGACGGCCGGCCCGGCATGTCGCTGACGGCGGCGCTCAAGGGATTTCAGGAGAGCCGGGGGATGAAGATCACCGGCGAGATCGATCGCCCGACTCTGGCCGCGCTTCACCAGTACCGCGCGATGCGGCCGACGCGTCAGTTGCGGCTGAGCGAGGCGGCGCTCGCCGGGCCGTTCACGCCCATCCCCAAGGAGCCGGAGCAGCAGGCCAGGCTCCCCGCCATGGCATATCGCGCGCCCGTCGAGAAGATCGCGGAGATGTTCCACACCACGCCCGCGGTGCTGGCGGCGATGAACAAGCCGGGGACGCGGCTGGCGGCGGGGGAGACGATCACCGTCCCCAATGCGCTGCCGACCTCGCGCGCCTACCCGCAGGACGCCAAGCCCGAATGGCGCGCGATGCTGAACCAGCTCAACGTCGACGCCAACCAGCCCAGGGGCGAGAAGATCGTCGTCGACAAGTCGGACGCGGTGCTCCGCGTGCTCGATGGCCGGGGCAAGCTGGTGGCGCAGTTCCAGGCGACGATGGGCTCGTCCACCGATCCGCTGCCGCTTGGCACGTGGAAGGTGCTCAGCATCTCGCCGCTGCCCGACTGGAAGTTCAACCCCAAGATCCTGAAGAAGGTCAGCGACGACAAGGAGGCGCAGATCATCCCGCCCGGACCGAACAACCCGGTCGGGGTGGTATGGATCGACCTGTCCAAGGAGCATTACGGCATCCACGGCACCGCCGAGCCGCACCAGATCGGCCGCGCCCAGTCGAACGGGTGCATCCGCCTGACCAATTGGGACGCGGCGCGGCTGGCGCTGATGATCAAGCCGGGCGTGACCGCGGTGTTCCAGGCCTGACGCCATGAAGCGGATCGGCCTCGCGATCGGCGCCGTCGTCGCAGTGGCCGGAGCCGCGCTGGTGTCGATCACGACCGTCAGGGTCGACTCGGCGGTCGAGGCGAAGCCGGCGCGGCGGGCGGTGCAACCGCCTGCGGCGCCGGTCCGGGCCGCGTTCGTCGAGGTGCCCGGTCAGGGACTGGCCGTCCCCGTCCTGGGCCATGCCCGCTCGGCTATCCGCGACAGCTGGGGCGACGCGCGCGGCAGCGGGCGCGGGCACCGGGGACTGGACATGATGGCGGCGGAGGGGACGCCGGTGGTCGCGGTCGTCGCCGGGGAGGTAGAAAAGCTGTTCGACAGTCGGCTGGGCGGCACGACGTTGTACCTGCGGTCGGGCGACAAGCGGTGGCAATATTATTATGCTCATCTGGCGGGTTACGCGGCGGGCCTGCGCGAGGGTATGAAGGTCCGCGCGGGCCAGGTCCTGGGGTATGTCGGCGACACGGGCGATGCGGGGAAGGGCAACCATCACCTGCATTTCAGCGCGGCGCGGATGGAGCCGGGCGCGCGCTGGTGGCAGGGCAAGGACGTCAATCCCTACCCGCTGCTTGCCGAGCCGAAGGCCCGCCGGTAAGGGCCGGGCAACTCTTTCAGACAGGTTCGGCGCATGAAGATCAGCGGCGTGGACATTCGTCCCGGCAACATCATCGAATATGAAGGCGGCATCTGGCGCGCGGTCAAGATCCAGCACACCCAGCCCGGCAAGGGCGGCGCCTATATGCAGGTGGAGCTGAAGAACCTGATCGACGGGCGCAAGAACAATGTCCGCTTCCGCTCGGCCGAAAGCGTCGAGCGCGTCCGGCTCGACACCACCGACTTCCAGTTCCTGTTCAAGGACGGCGACCAGCTGACCTTCATGGACAAGGTCAATTATGAGCAGATCACGCTCGACGCGGGCATCCTGGGCGACGCGGCCGCGTTCCTGCAGGACGGCATGGACGTGGTGATGGAGCTGTACGACGAGCGGCCCATCTCCGTGCAGCTTCCCGACACGATCGAGGCGACGATCGTCGAGGCCGACGCCGTGGTGAAGGGGCAGACCGCCTCGTCGAGCTACAAGCCCGCCATCCTGGAGAATGGGGTACGCGTCATGGTCCCACCGCATATCGGGGCGGGAACGCGCATCGTGGTCGACGTGTATGAGCAGACATATGTGCGGCGAGCGGACTGAGACGAATAGCGGCGCTATTCGCACCGTCCGCCGCCCCACCCCCGACCCCTCCCGCCAGCGGGAGGGGGGAGAATGATATGCCCGTCCAATCCGGTCTCATCAGCGTCATCGAGCGCGCTGCGCGCAAGGCGGCGCCGCGGCTTCGTCGCGACTTCAACGAGGTCCAGCAGCTCCAGGTGAGCCGCAAGGGCCCGGCCGACTTCGTGTCGATCGCCGACAGCCGCGCCGAGCAGACGCTGTACGAGGAATTGTCGCGCGCGCGCCCCGATTGGGGGTTCCTGATGGAGGAGCGCGGCGAGGTGGCGGGTGATCCGTCCAAGCCGCGCTTCATCGTCGATCCGCTCGACGGCACGTCCAACTTCATCCACGGCATCCCCCATTTCGCGATCTCGATCGCGGTCGAGGAGCCGATGCCGTCGGGCAAGCGTGAGATCACCGCCGGGCTCGTCTACCAGCCGCTGACCGATGAAAGCTTCTGGGCGGAAAAGGGACGGGGCGCCTGGGTTCAGGAACAGCGCTTACGCGTATCGGCGCGGCGCGAGCTGTCGGAGTCGCTGATCGCGACCGGCATCCCGTTCATGGGACATGGCGACTTCGCGCAGTGGAGCCGCATCTTCGGGGCGATCGCGCCGCAGGTGGCGGGCATCCGCCGGTTCGGTTCGGCCGCGCTCGACCTCGCCTGGGTCGCGGCGGGGCGGTATGACGGTTATTGGGAAAGCGACCTCCAGCCCTGGGATGCGGCGGCGGGCGTATTGCTGGTCAAGGAGGCCGGCGGCTATGTCACCGACTTCCGCGGCGGCGACCGGGCGATGGAGCGGTCGGAATTCCTGGCGGCGAATGACGGGCTGCACACCAAGCTCCACAAGCTGCTGGCGGGGGCGTTGCGCTGATATCCTTCTGCCGGCGGGAAAGGGGTAGATGCAGGTCATTCTCTCTCCTTCCCAGCCTTGCCGGGTTCCGTCCGCCCGCCTAAAGCGCCCCCATGGTCGATCTGTCGCAATATCTGCCCATCCTGCTGTTCCTCGGCGTGGCGCTCGCGCTGTCGGCGACATTCGTGTTCGCGCCGATGGTCGTGTCGCGGCTGACGGGTGCGCATAAGCCCAACCCCGACAAGCTGTCCGAATATGAATGTGGCTTCCCGGCCTTCGAGGACCCGCGCGCGCAGTTCGACGTCCGTTTTTATCTCGTTGCCATCCTGTTCATCGTCTTCGATCTAGAGGCGGCGTTCTTATATCCTTGGGCGGTCTCCGTTTTTTCGCTCGGCTGGACCGCTTGGTTCGCGATGATGATCTTCATCGCCGAGCTCGCCCTGGGATTGGTATACGCATGGAAGAAGGGAGCGTTGGATTGGGAGTAGTTCCGAGTTCCGGTCCGGTCGAGCTGACGGCGCGGCCGAACGACGGGAGCGTCATCCTTCCCGACCAGGGCTATTTCGACGGCCTGAACGGCGAGTTGAACGACAAGGGCTTTCTGGTCACCTCGACCGAGGACCTGTTCCAATGGGCTCGCACGGGCTCGCTCTGGTGGATGACGTTCGGCCTGGCCTGCTGCGCGGTCGAGATGATCCACGTCAACATGCCGCGCTACGACCTGGAGCGCTTCGGCGTCGCGCCGCGCGCTTCCCCGCGCCAGTCGGACGTGATGATCGTGGCGGGCACGCTGTGCAACAAGATGGCCCCCGCGCTGCGCCGCGTCTACGACCAGATGTCCGAGCCGAAATACGTCATCTCGATGGGCTCGTGCGCCAATGGCGGTGGCTATTATCATTACAGCTATTCGGTGGTGCGCGGCTGCGACCGGGTGGTGCCGGTCGACATCTACGTCCCCGGCTGTCCGCCGACCGCCGAGGCGCTGCTTTACGGCATCATGCAGCTCCAGCGTAAGATCCGCCGTTCGGGCAGCATCGAACGGTGAGAGCCTCCGCTCCCCGCTACGCGCCGAACGACGGCGTGATCGCGCGCGCCGAGGAGATGCTCGGCGACATGCTGCTCCATGCGCAGGACAAGGTCGGCGAGGTCGCCTTGTTCGTCGACCGCGACCGGCTGCCCGCCGCGCTGACGCTGCTGCGCGACACGCCGGGGCTGGAATATCAGCAGCTGATGGAGATCGCCGGCGTCGACTATCCCGAGCGCGCCGACCGGTTCGAGATCGTTTATTGCCTGCTCTCGCTGACGCGCAACCACCGGATCCAGGTGCGCGTCGCGACGGACGAGGACGCGCCCGTGCCGACGGTGACGCATCTCTGGCCGGTAGCGGGCTGGCTGGAGCGCGAGGTATACGACCTGTTCGGGGTGTTGTTCGCCGGCAATCGCGACCTGCGGCGTATCCTGACGGACTACGGCTTTCGCGGCCATCCGCTGCGCAAGGACTTCCCGATGACGGGCTTCACCGAGGTGCGCTATTCGGAGGAGGAGAAGCGGGTGATCTACCAGCCCGTCGACCTGCCGCAGGATTTCCGCAATTTCGATTTCCTGAGCTCGTGGGAGGGGACGGAATATGTCCTGCCCGGCGATGAAAAGGGAACGGGGGACAAGGGCGGAGCGCTGCCACAGGCCAAGGGCGCCCCAACCACCGCGACTCCCGATGAGGCCCGCAAGGCGAGCGCGGCGGAGTCGCCCGCCACCCCGCCCAAGGCGCCCGACTCGACCTATGCCAAGGCGGGCAGCGGCGCGGGCCAGACCGCGCAGACCGGGGCGGGCGAGCCGCATCCGGGCAACAAGCCCGAGAGCAAGCCCGTCGACCCGGCCGTCATCCCGACCCCGCGCGAGGGACAGAATCAATGAACGACGCACCGACGCTCGCCCCCGCGACGACGACCATGGACCCGCATCTCGACCAGGTGCTGGGCGAGCGGAGCGCGTCCAACCCGGAGACGGGCGACGTCACGATCCAGAACTACACGATCAATTTCGGCCCGCAGCACCCGGCCGCGCACGGCGTGCTGCGCCTGGTCATGGAGCTGGACGGCGAGATCGTCGAGCGGATCGATCCGCATGTCGGCCTGCTCCACCGCGGCACCGAGAAGCTGATCGAGTACAAGACCTATACCCAGGCGCTGCCCTATTTCGACCGGCTCGATTATTGCTCGCCCATGTGCATGGAGCACACCTTCGTGCTCGCGGTCGAGAAGCTGCTCGACCTGGAGGTGCCGCTGCGCGCCAAGTACCTGCGCACCTTCTTCGCCGAGCTGACGCGGATCATGAACCACCTGCTGAACCTGGGTTCGCATGTGATGGACGTGGGCGCGATGACCCCCAACCTGTGGTTGTTCGAGGCGCGCGAGGACACGATGAATTTCTACGAGCGCGCGTCGGGCGCTCGGATGCACGCACACTATTTCCGTGTGGGGGGCGTGCACCAGGACGTGCCGCTCAAGCTGCTGACCGATATCGGCGACTGGCTCGACACGCGGCTGCCGCAATTGTTCGAGGACGCGATCAGTCTGGTCGCGGACAACCGCATCTTTAAGCAGCGCAACGTCGATATCGGCACGGTCAGCCGCGACGACGCGATCGCCTGGGGCTTTTCGGGCCCGATGATCCGGGCGGCGGGTATCCCGTGGGACCTGCGCAAGTCGCAGCCGTACGACGCGTATGACCGGGTCGAGTTCGACGTGCCGGTGGGAACGCGCGGCGACTGCTACGACCGCTTCATGGTGCGCGTCGAGGAGGTGCGGCAATCGGCGCGGATCATGCGCCAATGCATCAAGGACATGCCCGACGGGCCGGTCCAGGCGCTCAATTCCAAGGTGACGCCGCCCAGGCGCGCGGACATGAAGCGGTCGATGGAGGCGCTGATCCATCACTTCAAGCTCTACACCGAGGGTTTTCACGTTCCCGCGGGCGAGGTCTATGTCGCCACCGAGAGCCCCAAGGGCGAGTTCGGCGTGTATCTGGTGTCGAACGGGACCAACAAGCCGTACCGGTGCAAGATCCGGCCGACCGCGTTCAGCCATCTGCAGGCGATGGACTTCATGAGCCGGGGGCACATGCTGGCCGACACGACCGCGATCCTGGGAGCGATGGATATCGTGTTCGGGGAGTG
>NZ_DASVRV010000026.1:0-3313 GCF_036388435.1 Sphingomonas sp. | reverse complement strand
CATGTGGACGCGGGTCGCCTGGTCGAGCTGGTGGAGACGCGCCATCCCCTGGCCGATCCGGGGCTCGTTGACCTGGAACGGCGCCGGTCCTAACCGCCGCCGATGCCATCGTTCCTAGATTTCGAGAAACCGATCGCCGAGCTTCAGGGCCGGATCGACGAACTGCGCGACACCGCGGTCGACGGCAGCGTCGATATCACGGTCGAGGTGTCGCGGCTCCAGGCCAAGTCGGACAAGCTGCTGCGCGACACCTTCGCCCGGCTGACCCCTTGGCAGAAGACGCAGGTGGCGCGGCATCCCGAGCGGCCGCATTTCAAGCATTACGTGGCCGGGCTGTTCGACGAATGGCTGCCGCTGGCGGGCGATCGCGCCTTCGCCGACGATCAGGCGATCCAGGGTGGGTTCGCGACCTTTCGCGGCCGGCGCGTGATGGTGCTGGGGCACGAGAAGGGCGACGACACCGCCAGCCGGCTGCGGCACAATTTCGGGATGGGCAAGCCGGAGGGGTATCGCAAGGCGATCCGGCTGGTCGAGATGGCCGACCGATTCGGGCTGCCGATCGTGACGCTGGTGGACACGTCGGGCGCGTTTCCGGGCGTGCAGGCGGAGGAGCGCGGGCAGGCCGAGGCGATCGCGCGGTCGACCCAGGCGTGCCTGGCGGCGCGCGTGCCCGTGGTGTCGGCGATCGTCGGCGAGGGCGGTTCGGGCGGCGCGGTGGCGCTGGCGGCCGGCAACCGGGTGCTGATGTTCGAGCATGCGGTCTATTCGGTCATCTCGCCCGAGGGCTGCGCGTCCATCCTGTGGCGGACCGCCGACAAGGCGGCCGACGCGGCGGAGGCGATGAAGATCACCGCGCAGGATCTGCGCGCCTTCGGCGTCATCGACCAGATCGTGCCCGAGCCCGTGGGGGGCGCGCACCGCGCCCCCGGGGCCGCGATCGGCGCGCTGGCGGACGCGATCGAGGCGAATCTGCGCGATCTGGACACGACATCGCCGGACCAGCTGCGCCAGGGGCGGCGCGACAAGTTCCTGGCAATGGGGCGACTATAGGAACGCAAAAAGGGCGGCGAGGCTTTCGCCCGCCGCCCTTCCGCCATACGGTCGCCGCTGGTGCGGCGACCGAGTGTTTTAGGCGGCGGCCGTGCCCTGGCCCATCTTCGTATTGACGTTGTTGAACGTCGCCTTCAGCTGGTTGCCCAAACCGCCCATGGCGACCGTCGCGGCGACGGCGATCAGCGCGGCGATCAGGCCGTACTCGATGGCGGTCGCGCCCTTGTTGTTCTTGAGAAACTTGCGGATCGTCTGCATTCCCGTCTCCATGGTTCGAAGCTTCATTCACCCGGCTGAACCGGACGTACCGGGGCAGCGAGGACCGTGATATCGGGGGAGTCTTGAGAAACCCTTAAGGCGGGTCCGACGCGGTCCGGGTCGCTCAGGCCTTGGCGAGCACTTCGCGCGCGACGTGGTTCCACAGGGCGTTGATGGTGTCGGCCAGCCCGCTGAGGCCGACGAACATCGCGACCACGACGAGCGCGGCGATCATGCCATATTCGACCGCGGTCGCGCCGCGGCGGCTCCGCAGCACGGCGGCGAGCAGGCGGACGGGGGCATCGAGCGAGCGCATGAGCCCGATATAGAAGGAAAGGCTTAAGAAATGCCCAAGGACAGGACCGACGCGGCCGGGCCGCCCTTGCTCGTGGTGGCCGGGGCGTTGATCGATTCGCGCGGACGGGTGCTCGTCCAGCAGCGCCCGGCAGGAAGCTCGATGGCCGGGCTTTGGGAATTTCCCGGAGGCAAGCTGGAGCCGGGCGAGACGCCGGAAGCCGCGCTGGTTCGCGAACTGGCGGAGGAACTCGGGATCGCGGTGGGCATGGGCGCGCTCTCGCCATGCGGTTTCGCGAGCGTGCCGCACGGGGAGCGCCATCTGCTCCTCCTCCTGTATATCGCGCGCGAATGGACGGGCGACCCGCGGCCTCTCGACGCGGCGGCGCTGCGCTGGACGGCGCCGAACGCGTTGCACGCGCTGGCGATGCCGCCGGCGGACCGCCCGCTCGTCGACATGCTGAACGCGGTGCTGTGAGCGGGCCATCGCTCGCGGCCTGCGACGGGCCGCGATCAGGTCCGACCTCGCCTGTCGACTAGAGCCCGGCGGAAACCCGCGATTTCTTCGCGTGAGGTGGAGGCCCGACCGGGAATCGAACCCGGGTGCAAGGATTTGCAGTCCTCTGCGTCACCACTCCGCCATCGGGCCCCGATGCGGCCCGCGCCCTTGCACGGGACGGGGCGGCGGTGTCAACCGCCGCGGCCGGCCATGGTCGGATCGCATCCGGCTCGACGAGCCGGGCGGCGCCCGATAGGAAGGACGACATGACAAGGTGTATTGCTTCCCTAAAACGCTTGTGCGACAGAATGCGGCCATGACCACGCTCACCACCCAGTCCCCCGAGACGTTCGAGGCGATGCGCCAGGCGATGGTGTCGAGCCAGCTGCGCACCAACGCGGTCAACGATCCGCGCGTGGTCGCGGCGATGGCGCTGGTGCCGCGTGAGCGCTTCGTGCCCGACGATCAGCGCGCCTTCGCCTATCGCGACGCCGCCCTGCCCCTGGGGCGGGGGCGCTATCTGAACGTGCCGATGGCGACGGGGCGGCTGCTGACCGAGGCCTATCTGGAACGCCACGACCGGGTGCTGCTGATCGGTTCGGCGACCGGTTACACGGCAGCGGTGCTGGCGGAGCTGGTCGAGCATGTCGTCGCGGTCGAAAGCGATCCTGCGCTGACGGCGATCGCCCGAGAGGCGCTGGGTGCGCAGGCGCGGATCGATCTGGTCGAGGGGGCGCTGGACGCGGGTGCGCCGTCCCGGGCGCCGTTCGACGTGCTCATGATCGACGGCGCGGTCGAGTTCGTGCCCGATGCGTTGCTGGGGCAATTGGTGCCCGACGGCCGTGTGGTCACCGGCCTGATCGATCGCAACGTCATCCGTCTCGCTTCGGGCCGCAGGAGCGCGGGCGGGTTCGGGCTCGCGACCTTCGCCGATGTCGATTGCGTCGTGCTGCCCGGCTTCAGCCGGCCGCGCGGCTTCAGCTTCTGACCAGCGCCGGGGGGCGACCGATCGTGATCCGAATCTTGTTTCTCGCCGGGGTGGCATTCGCCCCGCTCGCCGCGCCTGCGGGGGCGGAGACGTTGCGCGAGGCGTTGCTGAGGGCTTATGAGGGTAATCCGCAGATCACGGGGCAGCGCGCGGCGCAGCGCGCGCTGGACGAGGACGTGCCGATCCGCCGCGCGGACGGTTTGCCCAGTGCGGACGCGCAGGGG
>NZ_DASVRV010000025.1:0-171551 GCF_036388435.1 Sphingomonas sp. | reverse complement strand
GGCGTGCGCTTCTGGACCCGCGTCAAGACCGTGACCCAACGCTGGCCCGACGGCGCCGGGATCAGTGGGGGCGACCTGCCGCGCGGATCGGAAGACGGCGCCGCGAGCAGGGTGCAGGACGCCTTCGTCATCCCCACCATGAGTTGAATGGCTCGGCCAGCGCTAACCTCTCCTGCGTTTTGGCCGCGACTGGCCGTCGGGCGTCGTTCACGGCGGCCGGTGGCCCTCCTTTCGCATTAGTGGCGAGAGCCTGCGCAAGCTGCGGAGTACCCAATCAGTGACACGCGTCGCATTCATCGGGCTAGGCAACATGGGCGGCGGCATGGCCGCGAATCTGGCCAAGGCGGGGCAAGACGTCCGCGCCTTCGACCTGTCCCCCGACGCGCTCGCCCGCGCGGAGCAGGCCGGGTGCCTTCCCGCCGACAGCGCCCAGGCGGCGGTGGACGGCGCCGAGGCGGTGGTCACCATGCTCCCCGCAGGCGCGCATGTGGAGGCCGTGTACGGCGGGGCGGCCTGGTCGGCCGGGTGGCGCCGACCGCGATCCTGATCGACTGTTCGACGATCGACGGGTGCCGTGCGCCAAGAGCAGGAGCCCGGACATGATCCGGAAAAGGCTCAGCACCTTGGGCGCGTGGACGGTAAGTCGATCATCGTTCATTGGCTGACCTTTCGGATCGATCGAACTGGGAACCTCAAGGAATAAGCCGTTCCGCCCGCAATCGCGTGAATAGGTCGAAGAAGGCGTCATCGGTCGGCTGATAGGCCGTAAAGCCGAGCCTTCGGCTCTTGCTCATGTCGGTGACGACCTCGATCGGTCGTCCGAGATCGGCATCGGTATGCCAGGGCGACGAGAGGCGGTTCAGGTCCTGCACGGCCAATCCTTCGCGCGCGGCGATCGCCTGCCACAGCGGCCCGTCATCGGCCATCTGGGCCTCCAGCGGCTCGACGCTTCCGTCGAAGCCTGCCGGCTCCAGGCCGAACCATTGAGCGATCCGTTCCCACATCCAACTCCAGCGGAAGATGTCGCCGTTGACGACGTTGAACGCCTCGTTTCGCGCCAAGGGCGTGATCGCGGCCCAAAGGAGATGACGGGCGAGCAGCCTTGCGTCCGTCATGTCGGTCAGCCCGTTCCACTGAGCGGGTGAGCCCGGGAACCGAAAAGGACGCCCAGTTTCGCGGCACAGGGTCGCGTAGACCGCAAGCGTGGTGCCCATGTTCATTGCATTCCCCACCGCCATGCCGATGACCGTATGCGGACGATGGACGCTCCACGAGAAGCCATCGCGTTCAGCGGCGGCGAACAGCTCGTCCTCCTGCGCATAGTAGAAATTCTCGACGTCGAGCCGGCCCTGCTCCTCGCGGAACGGCGTCTGCGGCAACGCGCCTTGCCCATAGGCCTCGAATGGCCCAAGATAATGTTTGAGGCCGGTCACCAAGGCGACGTGCTGGGTGCTTCCGCCGATCCGGAGCGCGTCGAGCAGGTGGCGCACCATCGCCGCGTTGACCCGGATATTCTCTGCCTCGCTCTCCTGGCGCAGCCATGTGGTGATGAACACGGCATCAGGCCGAAGGTCGGCGAGAGCTGCGGCGGTGACCGCCTTGTCCTGAAGATCGGCGGCGACAGGGATTACGCCGTCGCGAGCAGTCGGGCGGCGGGCGAGGCCGTGCACCTGCCAGCCTTCGGCCAGCAGCGCGTCCACGGTCGCGCTGCCGACGATACCGCTCGCCCCGACAACCAATGCCGTTCCAGTCATGTCATGCTCCGATAGATTAGGTGCGGACTGCGCGTGCATTCCCTGTTGCGCTTTCCAACGACGCTGCCGCGAAACCGCTCCGTCAGCCGCTGGTGGACGTTGTGGGGTGCCTTGCAGGCGACCGACTGGATCTGCATGCGAGCGAACACCGCGCGCCAGTGGGTCACCATCACTCAAAAGGCGACGCTGCCGTCGATCATCTGTTCGAACTCGGCAGCCGTCGCGCGATAGCCGTTACCCGGAAGCCGCACGACGAAGCGCGTGAAAGCGTCGTCGACATAGCCGCTGGCGCTCATGGCGGCCGCGCCTTCGCGTCCTACCGTGCCGCTCCCGGCCAGGCGTCCGTCGGTCATGACGGGAAACAAGGGAGATCAGGGCACATAGGTGAGCGGCTGGCCGGGCTGCCAGAGCACCTGACCCGGCTCGAACCGTACCGGCTCCAAGCGCTTCATCAGATGCTTGAGCCCGTCCGGCGGCACCCGGTCGAGCAGGTGGTTACTGCTCGCCGGCGTCTGGCCGTCAGGTACGGGCCGGCTTTCCTGCATCATCACCGTCGATCTGCTGATCTAGATCAGCTTGTTGTATTCGGGCCGATTTTTGTGGTCGTTACCCGCTCGGATCGGGAACGGTCGAAGAAAGTGACGGTTTATGCCCGGTCAGATGCAGAAGAGGTTGACGGCTCCCGAGATGCTGAAAGCTGGAAAACTGGACGGCCGGATCGCGTGCTCACTCGCGTCGTGCGTGATCGCCTCGGGATGCGTGAATCCGTCCGAAAAGATCGCGACATCGCTGACGGCTTACGGCCTGGATGCTTCGCAATCGCAGTGCGTCGGCGACCGGCTCGAGCGCAACCTGTCGATTGGCCAACTCCAGGAGCTCGGCCGCGCGACGCGCGTCTATAGTCAAGACGAGGTTACGCCAGGCCGCCTGACGGCGTCCGACCTGATCCGTGTCGCCGGACAGTTCAAGAACCCCAAGGTGCCGATCGAGGTCGGCAAGGCCGCAGCCGGATGCGGTGTGCTGACCGGATGGGCGGCACCTCGACCCACCTCGGCGGCATGACCGGCTCCGGCGTCGGCTACAAGGCAGCTGGGCTCGGGAACGAGGCGATGGGCAACGTCAAGCAGGGGCTGGGCTCGCTTATCGGAAACGAGAATCTGAAGTGCTCGGGCGAAGCGCAGGAGCGCTCCGGCGAGGCACAACAGGGCAGGGGACCGGACCGCGACCGCTTCTGAGCCGGTCGAGTTAGCGGCGGGACGCGTCGGGAAAGCGCGTCTCGTCCGTTTAGTGCCTCGGCCGCCCCGGCGTATCACGGGCGGCCGCTTCTTCATGTCACTTCGTGGCTGTTCGTCACCAGCAAGCAAGGAAACAATATGGACCACCATCCCGACACGCCGCGAAACCGGGGCGACAAGGACGCGCCGCACATCAGCCCGGTCACGCCGGCCGAGGACGTCCGCACGATCGCGATCAACCAGGTCGCCTGGGGCGCGATCTTCGCCGGTGTGGCGATCGGGCTCATCACCCAGCTCCTGCTCAACATGATCGGGTTGGGGCTAGGGCTAGCTACCCTCGATCCGGGCACCTCGGACAATCCGAGCGCCGGCGGCCTGTCGATCGGAGCGGGCATCTGGTGGGTGCTGTCGGGCATCATCGCCTCGTTCGCGGGCGGATGGATCGCGGGTCGGCTGGCCGGCAAGCCGCGCGAATCGACCGGCGGTTGGCACGGCGTCACCTCCTGGGCGGTGACGTCGTTGATCGTCGTGTACCTTCTCACCAGCGCGGTAAGCGGCGTATTGGGTGGTGCTATCGGCGCGATCGGTAACGCGGCAGGCGGCGTGGCCCGCACGGTCGGCACGGCCGCAACGGTGGCCGCGCCGGCGGCAGTCGGTCAGGGCGACGAGATCGCCGGCGCGGTTCAGTCGCAGGTTCGTGAAGCGACCGGCGGCGCCGATCTTGGTCAACTCGCCAGCGCTGCCGGTGCTGCGGTGAGCGGCGCCACCAGTGACGATCCTGCTCGTCAGGCGCAGGCGCGCGAGCAGGCGGCGCAGGCCTATTCGCAAGCTAAAGGCGTGCCGATCGAGCAGGCTCGCGCCGAGGTCGCCCGCACCGAGGCCCAAGCCCGCACCCGCGGAACCGAGGTGAAGCAGCGCGCGACGCAGGCGGCCGACACGGCGGCCAAGGCGGCCTCGACTGCCGCGCTGGTCAGCGCCTTCGCGCTGATCCTGGGCGCGCTCGCGGCCTGGTTCGGCGGCCGCCGTGGTGCGGTCGAGCCGACGATCACGGGTCGCCTGCGGGTCTGAACATGGGGGAGGCCGGCCGAACCCGGCCGGCCTCACTCCACTTCAGCCTTTTGCCAGAATTAGGCGGATAGGTTCCGGTAATCGGCCGGGAACACGCGCGCATACCTCACCGACATGGCCCCTCCCGTATAGACGCGGCGCATCTCACTCTCATGCGTCGCGCCCGGCCTGTGTTCGGCTGACCGCATGGCGGTCCTGCCACTGGGGCCGGACCGCGGCTGTGCATCGCAGCGTCCTTCGCTCCACCGGAGATGGTCGCCATTCTGTCGACGCTCGCTCAACGCTTCCGCTTCACCCCGATTGGCGTGGAACCGGTCGTGAGCGTCAGGATCGGCACCTACTCCCTCAATGGTTTATGGGCGGGCGTGGAGCGGCTGAGCCGAAGGGCGAAAGCCCATCTCACCCAGGGCAGGAGCGTCCGTTAGACAGATATTCCTGGCGGGGTCTGTCATACGGGCCACACGAACGAGCGGCCGCTTCCAAGCCGCGGCAATGCTGCGTTGAGCGCCCGAATATGGGTCGCCCAGCCTGCCGATGGGAGGGTAGAAGACGCCCGACTGTTCGGACACCAGCCTTGCCGATTGTGCCAATGCGTTGTCCCAACCCGGCGTGTAGCACATCGTTATGTACTAGGTAGGGGACTCATACGATCCATTCGCTGACGATGGCGGCGAGGGCTAGGCCGGCGAGGTAGTTACGGGCGAGGCGGTCGTATCTGGTAGCGATGCGCCGCCAGTTCCTCAGCCGGCAGAACAGCCGCTCGATCCCGTTGCGACGGCGATAGGCGCGGCGGTTGAGCGGGTAAGGCTTGTAGCGGCTGGCGGTGGACGGGATCACGGCCGTGATCCGCCGCTCGGCCAACCAGCGCCGTAGCCGGTCGGCGTCATAGGCCTTGTCCGCAATGAGCCGCCTGGGCGGGGCGATCTGCTCCAGCAGCGGCACCGCCATGTTGATGTCGGCGACGTTGCCGGGCGTCAGGCCGAAGGCGACCGGTCGGCCGCAAGTATCGGCCAGACAATGGACTTTGGACGTGCGACCGCCGCGCGAGATGCCGACCGCTTGCGCCCACTCCCCCCTTTTGCGCCGCTTGCCGACCGGTGCGCCTTCACATGCGTGCTATCCAGCATCAGCTCGGCCGGGACTTCGCCTGACGCCGCCAGCCGCTCGAACATGCGCTGCCAAATGCCGCGCTGCGACCAGCGGTTGTATCGGTTATAGACCGTGGTGGCGGGGCCGTACTCGGGCGGCACGTCGCGCCACCGGCACCCGGTCTTGAGCACATGCAGGATGCCTGACAACACCCGCCTGTCGTCCACCCTCGGCTTGCCCGGCCGCCCATGCGGTAGATGCGGGTCGAGCTTGGCCCAAACCTCGTCCAACAACCAAAACAACCGCGCCATCGCCGCCTCCTGATTGTTTGATCCCAGGGTTTGATGGTGCGGTCCCTTGGTTGGAATGGAAGGAAGCCATATGGGACAGGTACGTCACGGGAGCGCCACGACCACGCACGCCGTCCGAGCAGCAATACAGCGATCGCAAGCTTCGCTCGCGACGCTGAGCCGGGAACTTGGGATCAATCCAAAGACGGTGGCGAAGTGGCGGAAGCGGGCCACGGTCGAGGATCTGAAGACCGGGCCGAAGACCCCTCATTCAACGACGTTGACCGAGGCCGAGGAGGCAATGGTTGTTGCGTTCCGACGGCACACGCTGCTGCCGCTCGACGACTGCCTCTACGCGTTGCAACCGTCGATCCCGCACCTGACACGGTCAGCGCTGCACCGATGCCTGCAGCGGCACGGCATCTCACGGCTACCGGATGTCGAGGGCGACAAGCCGAGGCGTCAGCGCTTCAAGCGCTATCCCATCGGGTTCTTCCATATGGACATCGCCGAGGTTCAAACTGCCGAAGGCAAACTCTACCTGTTCGTCGGCATCGACCGCACGAGCAAGTTCGCGGTCACCCAGCTCGTCGACAAGGCTGACAGGCGAACCGCGTGGGAGTTCCTCGAACACTTCCTGGAAAGCCGTGCCTTACCACATCCACACGATCCTGACCGACAATGGCATCCAGTTCGCCGAGCAGCCGCGCAACCGCAACACCGCCTGGTCGCGGCAGATGCGCTTCGACATGATCTTTGAGGCGAACGGTATCGAGCACCGGCTCACCAAGCCGAACCACCCCTGGACCAACGATCAGGTTGAGCGGATGAACCGCACCATCAAGGAGGCGACCGTCAAGCGCTTCCACTACGAGAGCCATGACCAGCTGCGGACGCACCTCGCCGACTTCATGGCCGCCTATAACTTCGCCCGCCGGCTTAAAACGCTAAGCGATCTCACACCCTACGAATACATTGCCAAAATCTGGACGTCGGAGCCAAACCGGTTCATCGTCAATCCGATCCACCAGATGCCGGGACTAAACACCTAGGGGCATCCTGCAGAGAGCGGTTCGCATTGGACTGACAGCGCCCGTGTGAACGTGCCGCGGCAGCGGACCGCGCTAATGGCCGGAGGGTATCGGCGGGACGGTGGCTTGCACATAGATGCTGTCTTCGAGCGCTTCGACCTTCACGTCGTCGTGGCGCGCGAAGCGGGCGGCGTCCTCGGAAGTCACGATATAGGCGACTCCGTTGATCGTCATGCGCACCTTCCCGGCGAGTATGAACACGAGCCGGTCGTGCTCGGCGTCGAGGGAGGGAAGGATTGTCCCCCTGGCGAGGTACACTTCGCGCGCCGGATAGTCCGGCAACACGGCGCGACGCACACGGTAACGAACCGCGCCGGGCGGGGCGCCGGCGATGCCGTCCCCGATCGCCTCGACATATCGGTTGCCCGTCCGCCACGAAGCCGCGGCTTCGACGGGATGGTCGCGGGCCAACGACCAATATCCTGTCGGATCATTGTGCCGACCGGGAATCGTCACGGCGAATTCGAGGTCGATGCCGCCGCCCCGACGGATCTCCTCTCCCGAATGGAGCACGCCTTTTTGATGGAGCGCGAAATCGCCCGGCCCTGCGACGACCGCCTTGTCGTCGACATATTGCACGCGATTGGCCTGCCAGCCGTAAAGCAGGGTGTCGGTCTGGTTCACGTGGCGATGGGTGCGCACGCCGTTCGGGAAGCGGATCGCGCGAATCTCACCGGTCGGAAAGGTGTAGACCTTCACCTTCAGATGCGCGGCATCATAGGGAATCTCGGTCTTGCTGCCGGCCTCCGCGTTGATGAAATTGCCCCAGCGTTCCCACGCATAGACGCTGTAAAGCGGCACGTCCCGATGCCGGATCACGGCCGGCGACGGCTTGGCCGCCGTCAGCTGTCCCGACGCGGCGTGCGGCAGCATCGCCAGCGCAAGCATCGCGATGACCATCGACTCGCGCATCATCGTCCCTCCACCTTGTGCGCCGCCTGCGTAGCGCGGTCTTGACGACGGCGATCAAGCCCATCCGTCGACTACCACTATTCGGGTATGCGCCCTGATCGGCTGGTGCGCACCGCCGCCGCGTGGCGCAGTTCCGGGTAACCAATGGGGAGACCATCTTGGACGATCATCGCAGCCGCAACGTCACGCTCGTCCTGCTTACCGCGATCTATGTGTTCAACTTCATGGACCGCCAGATCCTGGGCGTGCTGGCCGAGCCGATCAAGCACGACCTGAACCTGTCGGACGGGCAGATCGGACTTCTGACGGGATTCATGTTCGCGCTGTTCTATACCACCTTCGGCGTGCCGGTGGCGTGGCTGGCCGATCGCACGCGGCGGACGTGGGTGATCGCGGCCGCGTGCACGCTCTGGAGCGGCTTTTCGGCGGCCTGTGGGCTGGCCCAGGGTTTCGTCAGCCTGGCCGCGGCGCGCATCGGCGTCGCGGTCGGCGAGGCTGGCGGGGTGCCGCCGTCTTACGCGTTGATCTCGGACCTGTTCCCGGCCGACCGCCGGGCGCGCGCCATCGCACTTTACTCGCTGGGCGTGCCGATCGGGGTGGGGATCGGCACAGCGGCGGGCGGCTGGATCGCGGCATCGTTCGGCTGGCGCATGGCGTTCTTCATCGTCGCGGCGCCCGGTGTCCTGCTGGCCGCCGCGCTGCTGATCTTCACGCGCGAACCGGCCCGGGCCGCGGCGACCGGACCCGATGCGGTTTCGCTGTCTCGGGCGATCAAGTTGTTCGCAGCTTCGCCGACGCTGATACTGGTGTCCCTGGCCGCGGCACTCGGCGCGTTCACCTGCTACGGGCTGATGGCCTGGATTTCGGCTTATGTGATCCGCGTGCTGGGAATGACGCTGAGCGAGGTGGGATCGTGGCTCAGCATAACGATGGCGGCGGGGCTGGCGATCGGCATCTGGGGCAGCGGCGCGCTGGCGGATCGTTTCGGTCCGCGCGACCGGCGCATGTATGCCCTCGTCCCGGGGGTCGCACTGGCCCTGGGTGGGCCGGCGCTCTGGGCGGCGACCGCGGCCGATGATCCGCGGGTAGCGCTGCCGCTGTTCGGCGTCACGCTCGCGCTGTCGGTGTTCTATCTGGCGCCATCGGTCACGGTGGTGCAGCAGATCGCCCCGCCGGCGCAGCGCAGCACGGCCGGCGCGATGCTGCTGTTGTGCCTCAACCTGGTCGGGCTCGGTTGTGGGCCATGGCTGATCGGGGTGGTCAGCGACCTGGCTCAACCACAGCACGGCCCCCAGTCGCTGCGCATCGCATTCTACGCGCTGGTGCCGATGTTCGTCGCCGCGGCAGGGGCGAACCTTCTGTCGGCGCGGCGGCTGGGCCGAGGCAGCGGATCGTCCGCCGCGTGCTGACGACGATTATCTCTGCATCTTCAGATAGGCGATGATGTTGTCGCGCGTCGCCTTGCGGCCGATGCCGATGAATTCCATCTTCGTACCCTTCACCACGCTCCCCGGCGCTGCGATCCAGCGATGCAGCGTCGCATCGTCCCAGGTCAGGCGAGACGCCTTCAATTGGGGCGAGTAGGCGTATCTGGGACGTTTCGTGCCCGCTTTCGCCCCTGCGACGCCCCACAAATTCGGTCCGATCTTGTCCGGACCGTCCTTGGTTACGCTGTGGCAAACCGAGCATTGCGAGAACTGGCTCTTCCCCAGCACGGGATTGGGCGCTGCCTGCGCCATAGCCGTGCCCGGAAGGGCGAGCAGCGCGGATGCGATCAGTGCTTTGATCATCGGTTCGGCCTTTCTCGTCACAGGTCGCGCACGATGCGGATGCTCGCGGCGACCGGGCGGTGCGATCCATCCTGACCGCCGCCACGGGTGGCCGGGCGTGCCAGCCACACCCGGCTGTGAAATGCGCCGCCCTTGTTCAGGCGGCGCTTGCAGTCTCCGCCGTTCGCAGCGGTCTGCGCGGTGCCATCGGCGGGCAGCTTGGCGTGATCGGGCGCCGCGCAATCGGCGACCCATTCCCAGGTGTTGCCGAGCATGTCGTAGACGCCCCAGGAATTGGGATCGAAGCTGCCGACCGGGACGGTCCACGACAATTCGCCCGAGCACATCAGTTCGTCCTGCCAGCTTTGCGCGTTCTTGATCGCGGCGAAGGTGGCGGTCGTCATGATATGCGCTTTGGTGCAGATCGGCTGCGTCGCGTCGCCCCATGGCCGCGTCGTCGTCGTACCGGCGCGCGCGGCATATTCCCATTCGGCCTCGGTAGGCACGCGGTAGACCTTGCCTGTCTTCTTGCTCAGCCACGCGGCATAGTCGGTCGCGTCGTCCAGGCTGACGCACACCGCCGGGTGGGTATCGTCCTGCGTGAAACCCGGCTTCTGCCAATTGGCGACATTGCCGGGCGTACCCGCCCAGGTGTCGTCGGTGGCATTATAGGTGAAGCATTCGGTCGGGATCGGGCGGTTCGTCGCCTTGACGAAAAGGGCGAATTGGCCGCGCGTCGTTTCGGTCGTGGCGATCGCGAAGGGTTTGCCGAAAACGATGTCGCGGACCGGGCCCTCATGGTCGCCGAACACCGCAGGCACGCCCTCCCGCGTGCGCTCCTCCTCGGTCGATCCGATCTTGAAGCGGCCCGCGGGGACGACGACCATCGTCTGGCAATCCGCGCAGTCCTTGAACGTCTCGCCCGGTTTCTTGCCCGCGGCGGCGTTCTGCGCCGATGCCGGGGAAGCGGCCAGCAACACGGGCAGCAGATATTTCCAGCTCATCGTTCGTCTCCTTGCAGCGAGCGCGCGACGCGAAAGCCCATGGTGAACATGCGCAGGTCGGCCGGAACCGGTGCGCCGCGGACCGCCGGGCGGGTCAGCCAGAACGGTGTGTGGAACGCGCCGCCCTTGAGATAGCGGCGCGAACAGTCCCCGGTGGTCCGCGTGCCGCCGTCGGCGCGCGCGTCACGATTGTCGGGGCTGTTGCAATCGGCGGCCCATTCGAATGCGTTGCCGATCATGTCGAACACGCCGAAGGCGTTGGGCGGATAGGATGCGACCGGCTGGCTGAAGCTGCGCAGGTTGGCGCAGACGAAGCGATCGCCGATGCTCCTGGGCCAGCCGAGGGCGATCGCGGTGCCCGCCGACAACAGGTTCGCAGCGGCGCAGCCTGCCTCCGGCGACTCGCCCCAGGGCCAGGGCGTGCGCGTGCCCGCGCGCGCGGCATATTCCCATTCGGCGTCGCTCGGCAGGCGATAGGGCTTGCCGGTCTTGTTGGACAACCACCGGGTATAGGCGACCGCATCGTCATAGGCGACGCAGACCGCCGGGTGATCTCCGGCTTGCGAAAAACCGGGCCTGCGCCAGTTATAGCCGGGCTGCGGTCCCCATGTGTCCCCCTTGGCGACGTGAACGCCGCAACTCGTCGGATCGGGGCGGCGGGTCGCGGCGACGAAGGCGGCATATTGGTCGCGGGTCACTTCGGTACGGCCGATCGCATAGCCGCGGGCGAAGGTGACGCGATAGGGCGGCCCTTCGCGATCGCCGAACAGCGGCAGCGTACCGACGCGAGCGCGTTCCTCGGCGGCGGAGCCCAGTGTCGCCGAGCCCGCCGGCACCGCGACCATCGTCGGACAGTCGCGGCAATCGGCAAAGGTCGCCGGCGCGGCGGCGGGCGACAGCACGATCAGCGAAAGGCGAGCGATCCCGATTCCCACATTCATGTGATGCGACCTTGGGGAACATACGAATATCGACCGGCGAGCCTTACCCGCTATGCGGTGGCAGACCCGATTGTGGACGGTGGACGGTCGGCTCCCGCATAGCGTCCGGCCATGAAGGTGATCGTCGGCCTGACCCTGCTCGCCACGCTGGCGCTGCCGCAGGGCAAGCCGAAGCCGTTCCGCGACAGGCCCGCGGCTCCCGAAATGGTCGTCATTCCCGCCGGGCGCGGCGTCGAAGGGTCGACCGAGGCGGAGACCATGCGCGAGGGGCGTGCGCCCGCCCTGGCGGCGTTCGAGCGCCCGCGGCGCGCGGTGTCGATCGCGCAACCGTTCGCGATGGCCACGCACCATGTTACGAACCGGGAATTCGGCGCGTTCGTCAAGGCCACCCGGCGCGACATGGCGGGCTGCGTCGTGCTGGCCGCAGGCAAGTGGAGCAGCGCCCCCGATCGGGCACATGGTTTCACCGATCCCGGCTGGGCGACGCGCGACGATCAGCCGGTGGTATGCGTGAACTGGGACGATGCCGACGCCTATGCCGCATGGCTGAGCGCGCGAACGGGCAAACGGTATCGCCTGCCGACCGAGCGCGAATATGAATATGCCGCGCGCGCCGGCACGACCACCGCGCGCTGGTGGGGCGACGGCGCGGACGATCTGTGCAGCCGCGCCAATGGCGGCGACCGCAGCTATGCCGCGATCCTGCCGAGCGATGCCGGTGCCAACCTGGCGTGCGACGACGGCTATGCGACCGTCAACCCGGTCGGCCGCTACCCCGCCAATCGCTGGGGCCTGCACGACATGTACGGCAATGCCTGGCAATGGACCGCCGACTGTTTCGCGGCGACGCGCGACACGCCGGCGCCCGACCCGTGCCCGGCGCGCGCGATCCGTGGCGGATCATGGCACAGCAGCGCGGCGACGCTGCGATCGGCGACGCGGTTCAGCCTGCCGCCGGCGACGCGCGCCTCGAGCCTGGGGTTTCGCGTCGTGCGTGAGATCGACGACATCGAGGGAGAGAGACGATGACGGATCGGAACGGGATCGTGCTGCTGGGGGCGGTGCTGGTCGGGGCGGGGCTGCTCGGCGGTATGGCCGCCGCGGTCGCGGCCGCCCCGGCAGCGAAGCCGCCGTGCACTGCGCAGACGCGCGCCTGCCTGGAGACGATCGCGCGCACCTATATCGACGGGCTGGTGGCGCATAGCGGTGCCAAGGTGCCGATCGCGCCCAATGCGCGCCGCACGGAAAACGCGCTGACGAACGCGAAAGGCGAGGAGATTCGCGAGAGTTTCGTGCGGACCGACATGATCGAACGCGCCAAGGGCGTCCGACTCTATACCGATGTCGCCAAGGGCGAGGTCATCGCCTTCTTCACGCTCGATATCGATCTGAAGGACAGCAACGGCGGCGGCCAGAGTACGACCAAGGCGGGCAACACCGAATATGAGGTCGCCGTCGTCAAGCCCGCGGGCACCTATACGGTTCACGAAGCCGAGCGGTTCAGGATCCGGGACGGCATGATCGAGGAGATCGAGATCATCGCGCATGTCGAGGACGGCAAAGGCCAGGGTTCCGGCTGGCCGGTGGAGAGGACCAGGATCAAGGGCGCCGCCAAGTGAAGGCGGCCCTATTGGCGGCGGCCGCGTTCGTCGCGCAGCCGATCCTCGCGCTCGCGCCCGAGCGGCCCGTCGTGCCGGCACCGACCCCGCTGGGAACGGGCGCACCGGCGGGCGACCCGGCGGCCGCCTGCGCGGCGCTGAAGGCGCAGGACTTTTCGACGCTGCCCGACGCGCCGTCGCTGGTGGTCAACGCAACGGTCAGGCCCGCGACCGCCGAACAGCCGGCGCTGTGCCTGGTCAACGGCAGGGTCGCGCCCACCATCGGCTTTCGCATGTGGCTGCCGCTGGCGGTGTGGAACGGCAAGTTCGCGCAGACCGGCTGCGGCGGACGCTGCGGCGATATCCTCGACGACGGGTGTCAGATCGTGGTCGCGCGGGGCTATGCCTGCCTGGCCGCCGACATGGGGCACAAGGGCACGTTCTACGATGACCTGTGGGCGATCGACAATGTCCAGGGCGACATCGATTTCGGCTTTCGTTCGACCCACGTCGCGGCGATCGCCGGCAAGGCGCTGACGGAAGCATTCTATGGAAAGCGACCGCGCTTTTCCTATTATTTCGGGGCCTCGACCGGCGGTCGCCAAGGCCTCGTCGCGGCGCAGCGCTTCCCTGAGGATTATGACGGTATCATCGCGGGGGAACCGGCGATGGGGGCGCCCGGCACGATAAGGCCGGAAACCGGGCCGGCGCTGCGCGCCAGCGTCGCCGCGCTTAATCCGGGCGGCAAGCCGATCATGACCCAGGCCGAAGTGCTGATGGTCCATGCTGCCGCGGTCGGGGCGTGCGACATGGACGACAACGCGCGCGACGGGTTCATCTCCGATCCACGCGCCTGCGGCTTCAAGCCGATGCAGCTGCTGTGCGAAGCCGGTAAGACGCCCGACTGCCTGACCGCCGAGCAGGTCGCCGCGCTCGACCGGGTCTATGCCAATGGCGCGATGCCGGGATCGGAGCGGGGCTGGATCGGCGCCTATATCGGCCCCGACGGCACTCCCGGCCGCTATCTGTGGCGGATGAAGAACCCGTATAAATATCCCTATGCGTGGATCTTCCACGATGCCACCAACCCCGATCTGCGCGCGTTCAAGGCGCAGGGCGGCAAGCTGATCCTGTATCAGGGCTGGGCCGACGAGGCGACCTTTCCGGGCAATCCGGCCGCTTATTACGAGACGGTGGAAAGGCTGATGGGCGGCCGCGCCGCGACGCAGGATTTCTTCCGCCTGTTCATGATTCCCGGGCAGAGCCACATTCCGCAGGTCGGCGGCGGCGCGGAGACCGTGGACTATCTCAGCTATCTGGAAGCCTGGGTCGAGCGGGGCGAGGCGCCCGACGTGGTTCGCGCGGAGAAGATGCGCACGCTCGCGCGCTTCGCCGGACCGGTCACCTACGCGGCGTATCTGACGCCGGAAAATGTCGCGTTCTCGAGGCCCGTATACCCCTATCCGGTGCAGGCGCGCTACAGCGGCAAGGGCGACGTGAACGACGCTGCTAACTGGCGGTCAGCGATACCTAATCGGTAATCGAGCCGTGGCCCCTGCCCTTCGAGCAAGGGCTTGTCGCGGCTTCGAGGCCGTACCGTCGAAAAAGGGGCTTCCGTCGCCGGAAGCCCCATCCCTTCGGGATTATTCAGAAACGGACGCTCAACCGGCCGCCGAACGTCCGCGGGTCCGCATAGGCGCCGAAGAAGCCCTGGTCGGACCCGTTGAAATTCGCCGGCGAACCAAAGTCCGACGCGACGTTGCCGCCCGGATAGGTCTTGTTGTTGGTCACGTTGGTAACGAACGCCTCGAGCCGCAGCGGGCCGTTCTTGGCGCCGAGGCGCAGGTCGACGGTCGCGCGGCCCGGGATGTAGGCGAAGTTCGCGATATCCGCCCACTGCCTGCCGCGATAGACCGCCGCGATCGTGCCGAACGGCGCCCAGCTGTCGTCGTCCGACTGGCCCTCGTATGAAATCACGCCCGATGCCGTGATCTCCGGCGTGTTGGGCGTCTCCAGCCCCGCATAGTCGGAAAAGCCGTACAGCCGGATGTTCGCCGGCGTCGTGTCTATATAGCGCGTGCGATTGGTCTTGTTCCACGCGAACGACGTGTTGACCGACAGTTCGCGGTTGAAGTTGTAATTGCCGGTGAACTCGACACCGTAAATTTCTAGCTCACCGCTGTTGACCGTCACCGAGAGGCTGGTCGCCAGCAACGGCACCAAACTCTGGAAGGTGATCTGCTGTTCCGACAGCGTGCCGTAATAGGCGTTGATGTCGAAATAGCCGTCACCGCCAGCGAACTGCCCCTTGAAGCCGAGTTCGTAGATCGCGAGCTTTTCCTCGTCGAAGGTCGGATCGGTGACACCGAAGATGTTGTTGATTGCCGCCGTCACGGCCGCCACCGTCGGCGGTGTAACGGTCGGCGTCGCCGGATTTTGCGCATAGATCGAATTGCTCGCGTCGAAGTAGCTCGCCAGCCCGTTGTTGAACCCGCCGGGACGGCTGCCCTGAGCATAGGATGCGTAGAGCTTGCGCCCGCCGCCGACGTCGAAGTCGATCGACACCCGCGGATTAAATGATTTGAAGTCCTCGGCCACCGAGTTGATCGGCACCCCGGTTAGAAATGCGATCTGTGTATTGCGGCGCTTGTCGACCTGATATCGGCCCTCGGCACTCAGCGTCAGGCGATCGTCGACCAGCTTGAGATACGCGCCAGCGAACCCGCCGTAAGTCTTGGCGCGGTCGTCACCGATATTGAGCAACAGCCGCGCATAGGTCTGTGCCGGCACGTTCAGCGTCCGCGTGTTCGTCGCATTGCTCAGGTTCTTGGCGTTCACGTAAGTTCCGCCGATCGTCCAGCTGAACGCCCGCTCGGGATCCGAACTCAGGCGGAATTCCTGACTGAAATCCGCGAACTTGTTCGACAGGCCGAAGAACAGGATCGAGAAGGCCGATGTCGCCTGCGCCGGGCGGCCGATGCCGTCGACCGCCTGAATCACGGCATTGGTGTGATAGCCGGTGATCGACTGAAGCTTCAGATAGTCGCTGATGGTCAAATTGACGATGCCGTGGCTGTTGAACGCGTTGCGCTGCAGGCCGGCCTTGCGCTCGAAGCCCTCGCCCTGCAGGAACGGCACGGAAAATGTGTCGGACGCGTGGTCAGTTGGGATGATCGTCCGCGAATAGGCGATGCTACGCGACACATCGGGCACTCGACCGCAAATGGTCGGACGCGCCGGCGAGGCGATCGTGCCGACCGGGCTGCCCGGCGTCACGAACGGAATGCCGCGCACACAATTGGTGACCGCACCAAGTGCGGTTACCGTTCCAGCGAGCGGCACGCCGCCTGGGCCGGCGGCCGTGGTGATCGTCGCGTCGGGGAAGATGTTGACGGTCGCCGATGGCCCATCCTCGTCGCGGAAGTAGTTGGCGTACAACTTTATCTCGAGCGCATCGGCGGGCGTGAAGTCGATAGTTGCGGAAATCGACTTGCGCGAGCGTGCGCCGAGCTTGTCGCCGTCCGGTGCGAACGCATTGGTGATGAACCCGTCGTTCATCTCCTGGAGCCCGGTGACCCGGATGCCGAGCAGACCGTCGATGAGCGGGCCCGCGACGCTCGCCTCGACCCGGTGCGTATCCCGCTGCGCCAAGGTCATGTCGAGGCCGTAGGTCCACGTATCGGGGATCGCCTTTGTGCGATACGAGATCGCGCCGGTCATCGACGCGCGTCCGAAATAGACGTTCTGCGGCCCGCGCAGCACCTCGACCGCGCCGATGTCCATGCTTCCGGGAATCTCGTTGCCGATCACCGCCGCGCCGTCGAGGAACATCGATCCCGCGCCGGTGACGCCGCCGTTGCGCGCGAGGTTGAGGCCGCGAAAGATGATCGGGCGGTTGCCGCCGCGATCGTTGCGCGAATTGCCCGGGGTGAAATCGCTGAACTGAAGGCCGGGAACGAAGTTGGCGAGCTGCGAGGTGCTGGTGATGTCCAGCTTCTCCAGCGTTGCCGCGCCGACGACGGTGATCGCCAGGGGCACGTCGACGATCGACTCGTTGCGGCGGCGCGCGGTGACCAGGATGTCGGCCTGCTGGACCGCTTCGGAATCGCCCGGTCCGGGATTGATCGCGGTGTTCGGGCTGGTCTGCGGGTCGCTGCCCTGCGTTCCGGGCGAGGTGGCGGTCGGGGCGGCGGCGGTCGAGGCCTGCGCCAGCGCGGCGCCCGGCGTCGCGGCGACCGCGCCGATCAATGCACTTGTCGTCAGCAACATCGTTCGTAGTGGCGTCATGGTGATCTCCCCGTTTCAGAAGCCGTCCGGATTAGCCTGCGGCGGTGACGCGTCGGCCGTCTGTCGATGCGCGCCCGTGATGCGTCGATGATCATCTGGCTCGGGAGGGAGCGACACATCAACGTGCCCGCCAGCCACAACCAATAGGCGGGTAAATTCGCTAACGGCTCAGGTCTTCGACCAGGCGGATGCCGAGCACGCTGGTGCGCGCGCCGATCAGATCGGGGTGCCGGGCCGCGGTGCGGACATATCTGGGCGAATTGCTCCAGGATGCGCCGCGATCGAGGCGCGCGGCGCAATCGCCGCCGTCGCAATCCACGGTCCATTCCCACACATTGCCGATCATGTCGAACAATCCCCACCGATTCGGCCGGTAGGATGCGACCGGTGCGGTCGTGACATGGCCATCGTCGCACGGGGCGAAGACCGCCGGATCGACGACGCCGCGGTTGTGCGCCCGCGCGCGGGCCGCATCGCCGATATTGGCGTGGCGGCAGATGCTGCCGGACCAGGGCAGCGCCGCGGTCGTGCCGGCGCGTGCGGCATATTCCCACTCGTCTCCGCTCGGCAGGCGAAAGCGCCGCGCGGTCTTGCGGCTGAGCCATGCGGCATAAGCGGTGGCGTCGGCCAGGCTGACGCAGACCACCGGGTGGCGATCGGTCTGCGGGAAGCCGGGATCGCGCCAGTCATGGGCGGCGTCCGCGACCCAGCGCGCGCGCGCCCCGTCGGCGAGCACGCCGCACGGCCCGTCGGGACGCCAGCCGGTGTCCGCGACGAAGCGGGCGAAGGCGGCACGCGTCACCTCGGTCCGGGCGACCGCGAGCGGGCGCGGGATCGTCACCGTGCGTTGCGGTTGTTCGCGGGCGGCGCCGGCGACGGGATAACGGACCGCGTCGGTCTCGCTTCGGGGGCTGCCGGCGACGAAGCGGCCGGCGGGAACCCGCACCATCTGCGGGACGATCGGCGCTTCGGCCAGGACCGGCGCGATCGGCAGCACCGCGCCGAGGATGCCGGCACGACGTAAGATGTAAGAACGAAGCGGCATGACGACACGGTCCTATCGCGTGCATCGCGGCACGCGCCGACGACCCGGCGATGCGACCGGAGAACGGGCATCCCGGAATCGCGGCGGCATGGCCGCTGCGCGCGCCATAGGCTATCCGTCGTGACCATGACGCCCTGAAAGGCCGGACCCGCGATGCAATACCGCCAGCTTGGCCGATCGGGCCTGACCGTTTCGGTCGTCGGCCTGGGCTGCAACAATTTCGGTGGTGCGCAGACGGACATCGCGGGCGCGAATGCCGCTTACGGCCTGATGGATCTGGCCGCGAGCCGCGCGGTCATCGATGCCGCGTTCGATGCGGGCATCACCTTCTTCGATACCGCCGATCTGTACGGCAATGGCGGGTCCGAGACCTTTCTGGGCCAGGTCCTGAAGAATCGCCGCCATCAGGTCGTCATCGCCACCAAATGGGGGGCCGGGATGGAGGCGCGGACCGACATCGCCTGGGGATCGCGCCGCTACATCCGCCAGGCGTGCGAGGCGAGCCTGACGCGGCTGGATACCGATCATATCGATCTGTACCAGATGCACTGGCCCGACCCGCGCACGCCCATCGAGGAAAGCATCGCCGCGCTCGACGAACTCGTCCGCGAGGGCAAGGTCCGCTATCTCGGCCATTCGCATTTCACGCCGTGGCGGATCGCCGATGCCGACTGGATCGCGCGGACCGCGGGCCGCGAGCGCTTCGTGGCGGCGCAGGACCATTACAGCCTGCTGGCGCGCGAGGCCGAGGCCGAACGCATCCCCGCCTGCGAACGGTTCGGGGTAGGATTGCTCCCCTATTTTCCGCTCGCCAACGGATGGCTGACCGGCAAATATCGCCGCGACCGCCCCGCGCCGGAGGGTACGCGGATGGCGGGCAAGCCGATCGACGCGCGCACTTATAACGTGATCGAGCGGCTGTCCGCCTTTGCCGATGCGCGCGGCCGGACGATGGTGGACATCGCGATCGGCGCGCTGCTCCACCAACCGATCGTATCGTGCGTGATCGCCGGCGCCACCAGGCCCGGGCAGGCGACCGCCAATGCGGGCGCGGCGGACTGGCGGGCAAGCGATGCCGACATGGCCGAACTGGACGCGTTGCTGGTGCGCGGCGTATGAGCGAAGCCCGCGCCGCCGAATTCCGGCGCGCGTGGCCGGTGGTGGTAGCCTCCGCCTTCGGCGCGGGCGTGGGGGCGGTGCCGATCGCCTTTTACAGCTTCGGCGCGTTGATCGCGCCCTTGCAGGCGGCCTTCGGCTGGAGTCGGACGGAGATCACCGCCGCGCCGCTGTTCCTGACGATCGGCGGGCTGGTCGCGGGCGTCGTCGCCGGCGCGCTGGCGGACCGTTATGGCGGGCGCCGGGTGGTGTTGTGGTCGCAGGCGCTGCTGGTCGTCAGCTTCGCCGCCTTCGCCGCGATGCCGCCGTCGTTGCCGGTCTTCTACGCCGGCTATGCGATGCTCGCGATCCTCGGCGCGGGGACGATGACGATGACGTGGAGTCGCGCGATCACCGGCTGGTTCGTCGCCGGACGCGGGCTGGCGCTCGGGCTGTCGCTGGTCGGCACCGGGCTGATCGGCGCGCTGTTGCCGGCCTATGTCAACGCGCTGGTGGCGCGCGGTGGGTGGCAGGCGGCCTATCTGGGTCTGGCGGCGCTGCCGCTGGTGCTGGGACTGCCGCTGACCTTTCTGTTCTTTCGCGACCCGCCGGCGGTGGGCGAGGCGGCGGACGCACCGCCCGACACGCTGGCGGGGAGCCACCGTTTCGCCGACGCGCTGCGCACGCGTTGCTTCTGGCAGATGTCGATCGCGTTCTTCGTCGCCGCGCTGGCGATCGCGTCGGTGATCGTCCACGCTGTCCCGTTGCTGACCGGGCGCGGAATTTCCGCCTCGACCGCGGCTTGGCTGGCCGGGCTGATCGGCATCGCGGTGACCGCCGGGCGGCTGGTCAGCGGCTATCTGCTCGATCGGCTGCGTGCCCCCAATGTGGCCGCCGCGATGCTGGGTCTCCCCGCCTTCGCCTGTATCCTGCTGCTCCATTCGGGCGACAATCTGTGGCTGTGCGCGCTCGCGATCGTGCTGGTCGGCCTTGCCGGGGGGGCGGAACACGACATCGCCGCCTATTTCTGCGCGGGCTTCTTCGGGCGGCGCGATTACGGCAAGATCTACGGACTGCTGTACACGCTGTACGGTATAGGCAGCGGGATCGGGCCGTTGATCGCGGGGCGGATGGTGGGAACGGGCGATGATTACGGCGTCGCGCTTTATGCGGGCGCGGGGCTGTTCGCGCTGGCCGCGGTGCTGATCGTCACGCTGGTGCCGCCGCCGCGCCCCGGCGCATGACGGGATCGGCGATGCAGCGGCATTTCCTGGAGCTGGCGGACTATAATCGATGGGCGAACCGGCGGCTGTACCGCGACGCGGCCGCGCTGCCGCCCGAGGCTTCGGTACGCGACGTCGGCGTCTATTTCGCCAGTCTGTTCGCCACGCTGGAGCACATCCTGAAGGTGGATCGTGCGTGGCTGCACCTGCTGGACGGCGGCGCGCTCGCCGACCTGCCGCCGATGCCCGATGTCGGCGATCTGGCGCGATTGACCGTGGCGCGCGAAGCCACGGACGCCGCGCTGATCGTGCGAGTGGAATCTGTCGACGAAGCCTGGCTCGAGAGTGGCTTCGCCTTTTCCTCCACGTTGGAACCATGGCGCGGCCTGACCTATCGCGGCTCACGCGCGGCCATGCTGATGCATGTGTTCAACCACCAGACGCATCACCGCGGGCAGGCGCATAGTGCGCTTTCGCTGCTGGGTGCGGCGCCGAGCGCCCTCGACATCCTCGTCAAGGGCATGCTCGGCGAATAGCCCGTCAGAATTCGGCGAGGTGGCCGCGAAGCGTGCTGGCGCCATAGTCGCGGCGCACCAGCCCGCGGCGTTGCAGGATCGGCACCAGACCGTCGAGTACCTCGGCCAGGTATCGCCGGGTCAGCGGCCGGGCGTGCATCAGGAAGCCGTCGCCGCCGATCTCCGCCATCGCGGCTTCCATCTTGTCGGCGACCTGTTCGGGGGTGCCGATCAGCTTGAGCGACGTCGTCTCCTGCTCGCACAGCGCCTCGCGCAAGGACTTGCCGCCCTTGGCCTTGGCCTTGATCGACGCCACAAAGCCCTGGAAACCCTGGATGTCGGCGGGGTCGATGTCGGGGAAGGGCGCGTCGAGATCGAACTGCGTCCAGTCGATGCCGGTGTGCAGCGTCAGCCGGCCGAGCCGCTGCGCGAGGATCGTGGGCGTCATGCCGACGATCTCCTCGTAACGCGCCTGCGCCGCCTCCTGGGTATCGCCGATCACCGGCGAGATCAGGAACATCACTTTGGCGTCGTCCGGATCGCGGCCGTGAGAAACCATGCGCGTGCGGATGTCGTCGCGGAATTCCTTGAGCGCGGGCACGCTGTCGCGGCCAAAGGTCGAGCACAGGATGACTTCGCTATGCTTGGCTGCGAAATCGCGGCCCGCCGGCGACGATCCGGCCTGGCAGATGACGGGGCGGTCCTGCGGCGAGCGGGTGACGTTCAGCGGGCCGATCGAGCGGTGATATTTGCCCTCGAAGGTGAATTCGCGGAACTTGGTGGGATCGACGTAGCGACCGGTCTCGGCGCTCATCTCGAACGGGTCGGGCTCCCATGCGTCCCACAATTGCTTGACCAGGTCGAGCATCTCGTCGGCGATCGCATAGCGTTCGTCGTGCGGCGGCTGCTTGTCGCGGCCGAACGCCTGCGCCGCCCAATCCTCGGACGAGGTGACGACGTTCCACCCGCAGCGCCCGCCCGAGACGAGATCGAGCGAATTGATCTGCCGCGCGAGCAGGAACGGGGGATAGAAGCTGGACGAGAAGGTGCCGATGATGCCCAGCCGCCGCGTCGCTTCGGCGAGCACCGGCATCACGATCATCGGATCGATCCGCGGTTCCAGATTCTGTTTGTCGTTGGTGAGGACGACGTGATCCTCGATCATGATGAAGTCGAACCCGGCACCTTCCAGCTGGCGGACCATGTCTTTCAGGAACGACAGCGTCTGCCAGCGTTCGGGATAGATGTCGTTGCCCGCCCAGCGATCGGCACCGTTGGCGGTCCAGCCATGCGCGCGGGGATTGGTGAACCAGGCGAGGTGAAACATGGATGGGTCCGATCCGAGATGATGGCCTAGGGGCGGGGGGATAGCGCCGTTCCGCCGTGCTGGCGTCGCCATGCCGCCGCTAACCGCATATTAGTCGGCCCGCGGCCGGCGGATGATCGCGGCACGCCGCCGTGCGAGCACGATCGCCACGACCCGACAGCCAGTGGTGCGCACGTCATGAGCGAAAAGACCGACAAGACCGACTCCCTCGTGCTGGGGCTGCAGGTGCTGACCACGCTGGTGCGGCGCGGCCCGCTCGACACTGCGCGACTGGCGCGGCTGAACGGCTGGCGGCAGAGCGATGCCGCGGCGGTCGTCGACCTGCTGGAACAGGAGGGATTGATCCGCCAGGTCGGGGAGCCGGCACAGCTGACCGTCACGTCGCGTGCGATCGCACTGCTCGGCGAGGTCCCGCTCGCCCCGACGGTGCATTGACCGCCATGACCGACGAGAGCGAGTGCTGCCACCGGCCGGGCGCGCGGGGCCGGATCGGCATCATCCAGCCGGCACCCGGGGTGATGCTGGAACATGAATGGCCGCGCTGGCTGCCGCCGGGCGTGCTGTTCCCGGTCGGCCGGCTGCGCATGCCCGCGCCCAGTCGCGAAGGCTATGCGGCGATGGCCGCGGCGGCGCCGGCGGTCGCGCGTGATCTTGCCACCGCCGGCGTCGGCGTCGTCGCTTATGCCTGTACCGTCGGCAGCCTGTCCGACGGGCGCGAAGGCGAAGCCGCGCTGGTCGCCGCGTTGAGCGAGGCGGCGGGCGTTCCGGCGATCAGCCTGGCCGATGCGTCGGTCCGGGCGTTGCGCGCGGTCGGCGCGGCGCGCATCGCGATCCTCACGCCCTATTCGCCCGAGACCAACCGCTGGGTCGCCGATTATGCGCGCAGCTGCGGCTTCACCATCGCGGCGGTGGTGGCGACGCCGGTCGGCATCGCGACGGTCGGCAACCTGCCGCCGGCGGCGATCGTCGCCGTCGCCGTGGCCGCTCTGGAGAATTCGCCCGAGGTTGATGCACTGTGGATTCCCTGCACTGCGATCCAGACGCTCGACGCCATCGCCGCGATCGAGGCGGTGACACGGCGGCCGGTGGTCAGCGGATCGCAGGCGTTGTTGTGGCGCGCACTGGCGTCGCTGGGCATCGCCGATCCGGTACGCGGTGCGGGCAGCCTGTTCGCCCGTACCTGATCCGCGGGTCAGCCGATCGCGCCATGCGCCTGCGCCTGTGCACCCCATTTGGCCGGAAACGCCAGGTCCGCCTCCGCCATCGCCTCGCGCGCGCTGGCTGCGGCACCGATCTGGGCTGCCAGGTTGGCGAGCTGCGGCGCATATTCGGCGATCACCGTCGCGCTGGTCATCGCGCGGGTCATGTAGATCATCAGCAGACTGGCGACATAGGTGCCGTCGATGAAGATGGGAAAGGCGATGCTCTGTTCGGGATTGTTGTTGGGCGGCGGCTGAAACGCGAACCCGTTGTCGTGAACCGGCTGGAGCAGCAGGTCGAGCGCGGCCGCATCGGTCGCCCGGCCGCGATTATGCGGATCGTCGGAGCGCATGAGGCGCTGACGACGGGCCTCGACGCTCGCCTCCTCGCCGAAGGCGTAGGCGACCAGGCCGCTTGACGAGTTGAGCATCGGGGTCTGCGCGCCGATCCGTCGCCGCGCCAGCCAGAGCGACGTGGCGGGATCGGTGGTCGAGCGCAGCACCATGTGATCGTCATGGGGCGTGGCGATCGCCAGCGGCCACCCGATGCGGCGGGTGACGCGGAACAGCATCGGTGTCGCGATTTCCACGATCCAGCAATCGTCCGAAAATCCGTCCGCCAGCGAGCACACCTTGGCGCTCAGGCGATAGCGTTTGTCGGCGGGCACACGCTGGACATAGCCCTCCGCCACCAGCGTCAGCAGGATTCGCTCGGCCGTGGTGCGGGGCAGCTCGAGATGACGTGCCAGTTCGGTAATCGAGATGGCGTCGATCTTGTTGAGCAGCGACAACACGGTCAATCCGCGCTTCAGTGACCGAAGTTCCTGATCCGCCTTCACATGCTGTCTCCCGTTACAAAAGGGGACGTTGGCGCGTGTGGTTCGCAACGTCTTGGATGCACAGGCTATCACAAGGTTACGCCTGTGGAACGGAGATGCATGAAAAGTCGGTTTGTCATGCGCTTTCCGCAACGCTCTTGTCCGATGGGCCTGGACGTGCGTGATTTGCGGACCGAGCGATCCCGAGGATGACGGAATGACCCAGGCCGACGCTTCCCAGCCCGTATCGCCGACGACCGGCTGGCTGATCGTCCTCGTCCTGCTGCTCGCCTATGCCCTGTCGTTCGTCGATCGGCAGATCCTGAGCCTGCTGGTCGGCGACATCCGCAACAGCTTCGCCGTCGGCAACGCACAGATCGGGCTGTTGCTGGGTCCCGCGTTCGGCGTGTTCTACGCGGTATTCGGCATGCCGTTCGGCTGGCTGGCCGACCATGTGGTGCGGATGCGGCTGATCGCGGCCGGGCTGTTGCTTTGGACGACCGCGACGATGGCCGGAGGGTTGGCCGACAGCTTCACCGGCCTTGCGATCGCGCGAATGGGGGTGGGCGTCGGCGAGGCGGCGCTGGTGCCGGCGGCGGTATCGCTGTTGGCCGACGCCTTCCCGGCCCATCGTCGTGCGCTGCCGCTGGCGGTGTTCACGGCCGGCATCTCGGTCGGCGCGGGCGCGGCGTTGATGCTGGGCGGGTCGTTGATCGCGCTGGCGGGCCATGCCGCGTCGTTGCCGCTGATCGGCGGCTGGCTGGATGGACGGGCGGCATGGCAGGTGGTGCTGATCCTGGCCGGACTCGCCGGACTTCCCCTGGCCGCGTTGATCGCGTTCCTGCCCGAACCGCGGCGGTCCGACGCCGCTGCGGTGCAGGCGACCGGCGCCGGTCTGATCGCCTGTCTGCGCGATCATCCGCGGCTGTTCGGCGGCATGCTGTGCGGCACCGCGCTGCTGTATGTCTACTCGAACGGCCTTGCCGCCTGGCTGCCGTCGCTCTTCGTGCGCGGGTTCGGTTGGACGCCGGCCGAGGTCGGCCTGCGGATCGGTGGTATCGTCCTGATCTGCGCGCTCGCCGGTACGCTGGCGAGCGGGCTGTCGACGGCCTGGCTGACCACGCGCACGCGTCGCGACGCCAGCTTCCGGGTGATGACGATCGGCGCGTCGCTGCTGGTTCCCGCCGCGCTGATCGCACCGCTCGCGGCCGCACCGCTGATCGCGCAGGTCGGCGTCGGCGCCACCTATTTCGCGCTGTCGCTGTGTTTCGGGGTCGCAACCGCCAGCTTCGTCGCGGTGACGCCGGCGCGGCTGCGGGGGCGGATGATCGCGCTCTACCTGCTCATCGGCAATCTCTGCGGCCTGAGCCTCGGGCCGCCCGCGATCGGCTTGCTGCTGGACGGCGCGTTGGGCGCTCCGCTGAGGGTGGGCACGGCCTTGGCTCTGCTGACGGTGCCGACGACGTTGGGCGGCGCGCTGCTGCTGCGTGGAACGTCAGGCGGGCACCGCCGACGTGCCGCCGAGATCGGCACCGACGCCGTCGATCGCGCGACGATAGGGGGCAAGGCATAGGAGCAGCGCGACGGCCGACAGCGTTGCGCCGAGCCCGGCGACGGTGGCGATCGCGGCGCTGACACCCAGATCGCCGCCGAACAGATGCTGCGTCACCAGCGCGACGACGGTCGAGCCGATGCCGATCCCCGTGATGTTGATCCAGAACAGGTAGATCGCCGACACCTGACCGCGCATGCGATTGGGGGTGATCTCCTGCAAGGCAGCGGCGGCACCGCCATAGGGCATCGCCCCGCAGAACAGGAATCCCGCGACGAGCGCCAGCGACAGCTCGCCACTGGGCATCAACGGCGCGGCGACGATGAAAGGCAGGGCGCTCAGCGCCGCGACGAGGCCGATCCGGACATTGGCATCGCGCCAGCCGCGGTCGCGCATCCACCCGGCCAGCCAGCCACCGAACAGCCCGCCGCTGGTTCCCGCGACCGCGATGACCGGACCATAGGACCAGGCGACCGCGCCGGGGCTCCAGCCATAGGCGCGCATGAAATGGGTGGGGATCCAGGCGGCCGAGCCGTTCCACATGATGCTTTGGCAGCAGAGGCCGAGGATCAGCAGCCCGTAGGCGCCGCGATGGCGGGCGACCTGCGCCAGCACCGCGCGGAACGAAGGGGCGGGAGTGCCGGCGGTGACGCCGCGGCGCGCGGGTTCGCGCAAGGTCGCGATCAGCACCGTCACCGCCAGTCCGGGCAGGCCGACCAGGACGAAGACCAATTGCCATGGTTCGAAATGGCCGATCGCGGTGTCGAGCGGCGACAGATGGCCCAGCATGACGCCGCCGGCCAGCGTGGCGATGGCGGGGCCGAGATAGATCGCGCTTTGATAGAAACTGAGCGCGCGGACCAGTTTCTTGCCCTCGAACTGATCGGCCAGCATCGAATAGGCGGCGGGCGACAAGGCCGCTTCGCCGATGCCCACGCAGATGCGCGCCGCGAACATCGCCGCGAAACTGCCCGCCAGACCGCAGGCGGCGGTCGCCAGGCTCCACAGCGCGACCCCGATCGCGACGATGGTGGTGCGCCGCCGCTGATCGACCAGCCGGCCGATCGGGATGCCCATGATCGTGTAGAAGATCGCGAACGCCAGGCCGTGCAGCAGGCTCAGTTGCACGTCGCTGATGTTCAGACTGGCGCGGATCGGCCCGACCATCAGCGTCAGGATGGAGCGATCGACGTAGGACAGGGTGTAGGCGACGATCAGCACCGCCACCACGTACCAGGCGTAAGCCGATGATCGTGGTGCAGGCTGGGCGGTCACCACGTCCTGAGCTCCGTCTTCAGCACCTTGCCGTTGGCGTTGCGCGGCAGTGCATCGACCAGCGCGACGTCCTTGGGGACCTTGTAGGTCGCGATGCGGCCGGCGCAGTGGGCGGCCAGCATGTCGGCGGTGAAGCCATCGCGGCGGGGCACGACGAATGCCTTCAGCCGCTCGCCCCAGGTGTCGTCGGGTACGCCGATCACCGCGACGTCGGCGATGTCGGGATGTGTGAACAGCACTTCCTCGACCTCGCGCGGGTAGATATTCACCCCGCCGGAGATGACCATGTCCTTCAGCCGGTCGACGATGTACAGGAATCCTTCGGCATCGCGGCGCGCCATGTCGCCGACCGATACCCAGCCGTCCTTGACGGCTTTCGCGGTTTCCTCGGGCCGGTTCCAGTATCCGTTGAACAGGACCGGGCTGCGGCTCCAGAGTTCGCCGACCTCGTCCGCGTCGCAGATGCTGCCGTCGTCGCGGCGAACTTCCGCCTCGACATGGGGGAAAGTGGTGCCGACGCAGCTGACCTTGCGCAGCTGGTCCTTCGGGCGAAGGTTGCAGACCAGCCCGGTTTCGGTCGCGGCGTAGAGTTCGTGGAGGACGGTCTCGCCGAAATAGGGGATGATGCGCTCTTTCATCGCCTGCGGCAGCGGCGCCGCGTTGGCGAGGATCGAGCGGATCGGCGGGCGTTCGTATTTCGAGAGCGTTTCGGGCGGCAGCGCGAAGATCATCTGGAAGTGGGTCGGCACCATGAACAGCCCGGTGATGCCCCCGAACTTCAGCCGTTCGAGAACGGTTTCGGGATCGAACCGGTCGAGGATTTCGATCGATCCGCCCACCGCGATGATACCGGTCGGAAAGCCCAGGCCGCCGCCGTGGTTCATCGGCGTCATCGCCAGGAACCGATCGTCAGGACCGAAGCACCCGAACTCGGCCGCGCAGATCAGCCCGACCAGCATGCGCGAACGGTGCGACAGGACCACGCCCTTGGGCTTGCCGGTGGTGCCCGAGGTGTAGGGAATGGTCCAGGCGTCCCATTCGTCGATCTGCGGCAGTTTCTCCGGGGTGGGGGCATTCGTCAGCAGTGCTTCGTAGTCGACGCTGAATTCGACGATCCTCAGATCCGCAATCCCCGTTGCCTCGACCAATATCCGCGCTTCCGGGTCGACGAAGATGATCGTCGCGCCGCAATCCTCGATCGCCTGACGCGCTTCGGCCGCGGCCAGCCGCGGGTTGACCGTCGCCACCGCGGCCCCGGCATCGGGCGCCCCGGCGACGACTTCCATGAATTCCGGCCGGTTGCGCGAAACGATCGCGACGACGTCGCCCTTGCGTACGCCAAGCCCGACCACAGCGTCGCGCAGCTTGCCGACGCGCCGCGCATAATCGCCGAAACTGAGCTCGACCTCGCCGTATCTGATCGCTGTCTTGCGGGGATCGCGGCCGGCGGCGGCGCGGATCGCGTCGCCCAGGGTCATCGACCGGAACGTGTCCGGCACCGTCATCGCGGCAGCTTCGTGAACACCGCCAGCGCGTTGTCGCGCATCATCCTGGCGTGACTGGCGGGGCGCAGGCCCAGCTCGGCCACCTCAGCCACCGCGCGTTCGGGGTCGATCACCGGGAAATCGGTGCCGAACAGCACCTTGTGGCTGCCATAGCTGTCGGCGTAGCGGACGAATTGCTTCGGCCAGTGCTTGGGCGCATAGGCATCGCCGGCGGTGTAGATGTTGGCGTGTTTCCAGCACATCGCGATCATCTCGTCGGTCCACGGCACACCGATGTGGATGCCGATGATCGGCAGATCGGGGAAGTCGATCGCGACCTGATCGAGCAGGATCGGCCGCGCCACGGAGGGCAGGCGACGCTCCTTGGAGTAGACGAGATTCTGCCCGACCTGCATCATGATCGGAATGTCGAGCTCGCAGCATTTTGCGTAATAGGGATAGATTTGCGCGCAGTCGGGCGGGCTGCCGAACCAGTGCGGATACCAGTGCGCGCCGACAAAGCCATATTCCTCGACCGCCTGCGTCAGGTCGCGCAGTCCCTGCATCCCGCGCGTCTGGTCGATGCCGGCCAGCCCCGAGAACCGGTCCGGATGCGCGCGACAGATTTTCGCGATCGCCTCGTACGGGATTTCCCATGAATGCTTCACGTTCAGGTCGCCCGCGCGCACCGCGATCAGCAGCGAGCGTTCGATCCCGGCGCGGTCCATCTTGCGCAGGTAGTCGTCGATCGGCAGGCCGTCCCACATCTCGGGCGGCATGCGCACCTGTGCCTTGAAATTGTCGTCCAGCCCGGTCCAGCCATTGGTGACGGCCTCGGGCGTGAAGATGTTGCAGACGATGTCGATATAGCCGGCCATCAGTTGAGCGCCTGTTCCGCCTGGAGTTGAGCCACCGCCGCGCGGGCGATCGGATCGAGATCGGTCGCGGCGAGCGTGGCGAGCGCCGCGGCCTGCGACGCGCCGTCGGCACCGCTGGTATAGAATAGCTGCCACATGGCCCGCTGCGTCATCGCCAGGATGCTGGCGCGCGGATAGCCCGCGCCCGTGGCGAAGGCCTGCGCGGTCCGCACCGCACCCGCCAGCCGGGTGGCGAGCGGACGGTCGTCGCGCGCCGCGATCGCATCCTTGCCGACCGCGCGGCTCGGCCCCGGATAGGCGTGGTGATCGCGGCGAAAGGCGATGTATTTGGCGTCGAGGTGCGGCAGGCCGACGCCGAAATAATCGAGCGGCGCTCCCGGCACGGTGTGGACGCCGCGCAAGGCCTCTGTCGGCCGCCCGCCTTCAACCCAGGCGGTGATCGCGCCCATGTAATCGATCGCCGACGCACCCTCGCCGCCGGCGCAGTGGTCCATTCCGGGGATCAGGAACAGCCGCGCGAACCGTCCGGTTTCCGCCGCCCCGCCCATCGTGCGCGTCATCGTCTCGTGATAGTCGATGGTCGGCGGCGGCATGACCGAATAGTCGGTCAGCCCCTGGACCAGGATCAACTTGCCGCCATGATCGCGGAAGGGTCGCAGATCGGGGTTGTTGGGGTTGATCAGGCTTTCGATCGTCGCCGGATCGCCGCGGCCGACGCCGAGGTCGAACAATGGCTGCCAGCCTTGACCCGGCAGCGGCGCGGAACGGATGAATGACCCGATCCAGCCCAGTTCCGACCCCTTCATCGCACCGCGCCGGTCGTAGAGCTTATGGACCACCGCGACCTGCGCCGGGGTCAGGCAGTCGCGGAGGCCGGCGCCGGGCTTGCACGCGATCGCCTCCGGCCGCCAGCCGCAGCTGCGCGGATCGTTGATGATGCCGTCGCGGATGCCGTCCTTGCCGTCGCAGGCGCGCACCACCGCGGCGTGGATCAGCACCGCCTTGCGCGCGGGCAGGATCGGCGATCCGTTGGGATGGGTGTTGAACGCGTCGACGTCGGTCACCGTGGCGGCGCGCTTCAGCCCATATGGCCCCATGCTGGCCGGCGCGATGGCGACGATCCCGTCGAAATCCTCGGGAAAGCGCTGCGCCTCGATAATGCCCTGGCGACCACCGGTCGAACAGCCGAGGAAATAGCTTTTGGCGGGCGGCCTGGCGTAGAAGGCGGTGGCGATCGCCTTGCCCGCCACCGTCGTCACATGCGTGGCGCGATAGCCGAAATCGACCTGTCCCTGCAGGTTGTTGTCGATCCAATTATTGTCGATCGTGGTCGAGCTGTGCCCCATGTCGGTGATGAGGCAGGCATAGCCGTCGCGCAGATGCACCCCGCAGGCAAGCTCGACCGCGGCATTGCCGCAGCTGCCCCCGCAACCGCGCACCAGGTAGCGGCCGTTCCAGTTGTCGACCGGCAGGTACATCCCGAACACGTTGACGGGATTCACATAGGCGGTGACCGCGCAATAGGCCTGACGCTGCGGCGTCGCGGCGATATAGCCCGCCTTGGTCACCCAGGTCGCCGCGCCTTCGAGTTTCTGGAACCGGCCGCCGGCCAGCGCGTCGCAGCGATCCTGATCGAGCACCACCTTGGCCGCGCCTGCCAACGGATCGGCCTGAGCCCGTGCGGGATCGGCGAGGCAGGCGAACAGGACGAACAGCATCAGCCAGAACGCAGGCCGGACCATGTTCATGCCGCCTTCCAGCTCGGCACGCGGTTTTCGCGAAACGCGGTATAGCCTTCGCGGCCATAGGGCTGGGTGCGGTTGTAATGACTGAACGCCGCCAGTTCGAGCGCCGCACCGTCGGGGATCGACAGCCCGTCGCCCTCACGCAGCGTGCGCTTGAGCGCGGCCAGCGTGGCGCGCGGCTTGTCGGTCATCGTGCGCGCGAAGGCGATCGCCTCGTCGCGCAGCGTGGCGAGCGGCACCGACTTGAGCGCCAGCCCGGCCGCGACCGCTTCGGGCCCCTTGTACCACCGCGCGGTCCATAGGATCTCCTTGGCGCGCTGATCGCCGACCCGGCGGCGCAGGCGCAGCGTCACCGCCGCCGGCAGCACGCCCGCGTCGGTGTGCACATCGCCGACCTTAGCCTCGTCGGCGACGATCATGAAATCGCAGCCCAGCGACAGTTCGAAGCCGCCCGCGCGGGTGAAGCCGTTATTGGCGACGATGGTCGGAATCTCCAGCGCCTCGAGCCGCGCGATGATCGCGGCGAGACGGGCGACGACACGGTCGAAATAATCGAGGTCGGCGAACGCGCGATCGAGCAGGTCGAGATCGAGCCCGACGCAGAAGGCGCGACCTTCGCCGGTCAGGATCAGCGCGCCGAGCGCGGGGTCGGTTTCGCAATCGGTCAGCACCGCTTCGAGCTCGTCGAGTCGCGCTTCGGTGATGCCGTTCAGGTTTTCCGGTGTCGCGAAGGTCGCGATCGCGAGCCGGTCGATCTTTTCATAGCGCAGCGTCGCGAATGTCATGCGGGTCTCCTGATCGCCAGTGACGCTAACCCCGGCGCGGCATCGGTGGAACGGCATGCGCATGCTCGCCCGCATGGCGGGTGTGTGGGGTCGTGGGATTGCGCGCGCAGCAGGCGCGCGGAAGAGATGCGCCATGCCCACGCTCTATGACAAGCTGTGGTCGGCGCATGTCGTCGTATCCGAACCCGGCGGCGTCGACCTGCTCTATATCGACCGGATGCTGCTGCACGAGGTGTCGAGCCCGCAGGCGTTCGCCGGCCTGCGCGATGCCGGCCGTGCGCCGCGACGGACCGCCCCGCATCTGGCGGTGGCCGATCACGCGGTGCCGACGCACAGCCGCGGCCTTGCTATCGCCGACCACCAGGCGCGCGCGCAGGTGTCGTTGCTGGAAGCCAATTGTTCGGAAGCGGGGATCGATTATCTGCCGCTGACCGACGTGCGGCAGGGGATCGTTCATGTGATCGGACCCGAGCAGGGCTTCACGCTGCCCGGCGTCACGCTGGTGTGCGGCGACAGTCACACCGCCACCCACGGCGCGTTCGGCGCCTTGGCGTTCGGCATCGGGTCGAGCGAGGCGGAGTGCGTATTGGCGACACAGACGCTGCGCCAGAAGCGCGCCGCGCGCATGCGCGTGACCATCGACGGGGCGCTGCAGGATGGCGTGTCGGCCAAGGACCTGGCGCTGGCGCTGATCGGCCGGATCGGCGCGGGCGGCGCGGTGGGCCATGCGATCGAATATGCCGGTTCGTCCGTGCGTGCGATGTCGATGGAGGCGCGCATGACGCTGTGTAACATGAGCATCGAGGCCGGATCGCGCACCGGCCTGGTCGCGCCGGACGGGACGACGTTCGCTTGGGTCGCCGGCCGGCCCCGCGCCCCGCAGGGTGGGGATTGGCCGCGCGCGCTCGCCTATTGGCGGACGTTGCGCAGCGACGACGATGTGGTGTTCGACCGCGAGGTGGCGATCGATGCCGCGGCGATCGGCCCGCAGGTCAGCTGGGGAACCAGCCCCGACCAGGTGGCTGGCGTGGCCGATGCGGTGCCGCACGGCGCCGATGCCAAGGCGCTGGCCTATATGGGGCTGACCGCCGGCCAGCGACTTGCCGGCTTGGGCATCGACCACGTCTTCGTCGGATCGTGCACCAACGGGCGGATCGAGGATTTGCGCGCCGCCGCCGCGGTCGCGGCCGGGCGGCAGGTAGCGGCCGGTGTGCGGGCGATGGTGGTGCCGGGTTCCGGGCTGGTGAAGCGCCAGGCGGAAGCGGAAGGGCTGCGCGACATCTTCGAACGCGCCGGCTTCGAATGGCGCGATCCGGGATGTTCGTTGTGCGTAGCGATGAACGACGACCGCCTGCGGCCGGGGGAGCGTTGCGCCTCGACCAGCAACCGCAATTTCGAAGGGCGGCAGGGCATCGGCGCGCGTACGCATCTGATGAGCCCGGCGATGGCGGCGGCGGCGGCGGTGACGGGGCGGATCACCGACGTGCGGACGCTGACGCGCGCATGACCGTGATCGAGATCGTCGAGGTGGCGCCGCGCGACGGTCTGCAGAACGAACCCGGCATATTCAACACCGCGCCCCTGCCGATGCGGGTCCATCTGCATGACACCCGCGGCCCAGGCATTGCCGATGCCTGGGCCGCGGTGCAGGCGGGCGCGGCGACATTCGACGCGTCCATCGGCGGCATCGGTGGCTGTCCGTTCGCGCCGAACGCCAGCGGCAACATCGCGACCGAGGATCTGCTGTACCTGCTCGAGCGATCGGGCGTGGCGAGCGGCTGGAATCTCGATCGCACCATCGTCGCCGCGCGCTGGCTGGGTGAGCAGATGGGGCGCACTCCGCCCGGCGCGGTCGGTCGTGCAGGGTCTTTTCCAATGAGGGATCAATGACCGCTAGCCGCGCTGCGCCGAATACGGGTGCCCTGAGGGACATCCGCGTTATCGAACTTGGCCAGCTGATCGCCGGGCCATTCTGCGGGCAGTTGCTGGGCGACATGGGCGCCGAGATCATCAAGGTCGAGCCGCCAGGGACGGGCGACCCGATGCGCCACTGGGGACATGGCGACGCCAAGCTGTGGTGGGAGGTGGTCGCGCGGAACAAGCGTTCGGTGTCCGCCAACCTTCGCGTTCCCGAGGGCCAGGCGATCGTCCGCCGGCTGGTCGCTCAGGCCGATATCCTGATCGAGAATTTCAGGCCCGGCACGATGGAGAAATGGGGCCTCGGTCCCGACGCGTTGCACGCGATCAATCCGCGCCTCATCATCGTGCGCGTGTCGGGCTATGGGCAGACCGGCCCCTATGCCAGCCGTGCGGGCTTTGGCGGGATCGGCGAGGCGATGGGCGGGTGGCGCGCGATCGTCGGCGATGCCGACCGACCGCCGTCGCGCATGGGCGTGTCGATCGGGGACAGCCTGGCGGCGACCTATGGCTGCATGGGCGCGCTGGCGGCGCTGCACGCGCGGGAACGCACGGGCCGCGGCCAGGTGGTCGATAGCGCGCTGTACGAAGCGGTGTTGCAGGTGATGGAAAGCCTGGTGCCGGAGTATATGGTCTCGGGGCATGTCCGACAGCGCACCGGATCGGTGCTGGAAGGCGTTGCCCCGTCGAACGTCTATCCCTGCAGCGATGGCGAATATCTGATCGGCGCGAATCAGGATGCGGTGTTCGCACGGCTGTGCAAGGCGATGGGGCGCCCCGAACTGGCGCAGGACGAACGCTATGCGACGCACCTGGCCCGCGGACGCCATCAGGGGGAACTCGACGCGCTGATCGCCGGCTGGACGGGCACGCTGACGGTCGATGCGGTGGAAGCGCTGATGGTCGCGCATTCGGTGCCCGCGGGCCGTATCTATGGCGCCAAGGACATGCTGGAGGACCCGCAATTCGCCGCGCGCGACGCGCTGGTCGCGGTCGACAGTCCGCGCTGGGGCCGGTTCGCCATGCAGAACGCCTTCCCCAAATTGTCCGACACGCCGTCCGCGATCCGCAGCCTGGCACCGGCCAGCGTCGGTCAGGATAACGCCAGCGTCTACGGCGATCTGCTCGGCATGAGCGACGACGAGATTGCCCGGCTTACCGCAGCGGGTGCGATCTGATGCGCGCCTTCACGACGCTGACCGCGATCGCGGCACCGTTGCCCGAGGATAATGTCGACACGGATATCATCGTGCCCGCGCGCTTCCTGCTGATCACGGAGAAGAAGGGGCTGGGCCGGTACGCCTTTTACGAGCGGCGGCAGCAGGATGATTTCGTGCTCAACCGGCCTGACTATGCGGGGGCCGAGATCCTGATCGCCGGGGCGAATTTCGGCTGCGGATCGAGCCGTGAACATGCCCCCTGGGCGCTCGCCGACCTGGGATTTCGCGCGATCGTCGCGCCGAGTTTCGGCGAGATCTTCGCCGGCAATTGCGTGAAGAACGGCATGCTGCCCTTGGTGCTGGCCGACACCGCGCCGTTTCTGCGCGCCGCGGAGGCACGGCAGCCGATCACGATCGATCTCGGCGCGAAGACGATCGCGACCGGGACCACGTCGCAGCCCTTCGCCATCGACGATTGGGCGCGCGAGGCGCTGATCAACGGGTGGGACGAGGTGAAGACGATCCTCGGCCGTCACGGCGACGACATCGCCGGTTTCGAAACCCGCCAGCGTGACTCCCAGCCCTGGCTCTGGAGCAACGGATAATGGCCAATCCCATCCTGCGCGAGCGTCTGTCGGCGGGGCAGTTCGTCGCCGCGCCGGGCCTGCAGGACATGATCGCCGCGGCGATCGCCAACAAGGTCGGGTTCGATATCGTCTATGGATCGGGCTATTGGCTGACCTCTTCGGCGCTCGGCCTGCCCGACGCGGGGATCGCGACCTATACGCAGATGCTGGATCGGATGGCGACGCTGGTGCGGACCAGCGACGCCGCGGTGATCGCCGACGCCGACACCGGCTATGGCGGGCTGCTCAACGTCCATCACACCGTGCGCGGCTATGAGGAGGCGGGGATCACCGCGATCCAGTTGGAGGATCAGGATTTTCCCAAGAAGTGCGGGCATACGCCGTTCAAACGGCTGATTCCGACGGGCGACATGGCCGACAAGATCCGCGTTGCGGTCGATGCGCGGCGGGACGATGATTTCCTGGTGATCGCGCGCACCGATGCACGGGCCGGCGAGGGGCTGGACGGCGCGCTCGCGCGGGCGCGTGCCTATGCCGATGCGGGTGCCGACATCCTGTTCGTCGAGGCGCTGGAGAGCGAGGACGAGATGCGCCGCGCGTGCGACACGCTCGACCGCCCGATGATGGCCAATATGTCGAACGGCGGCCTCACCCCGATGCGCAGCGTCGCCGAGCTTCGGGACATCGGCTATGCGATGGCGATCTTCCCGGCGTTGACGAGCCTGGTCGCCGCCGCTGCGATGGAGGCGGCGCTGCGCGGCCTGAAGGATCGCGGCGAGGGCGATCCCGCCGGACTGTTCGACTTCAAGGAGTTTTGCGGGTTGATCGGTTTTCAGGAGGTCTGGGATTTCGAGCGGCGATGGGCGCGCTGAGGCGGACCATTCGGCGGCGTCGGAGCATGCACCGCCGCGGCACGGGCGGCATGGCACGGCGGTCACAGCACGGGCGGCGGGTGATCCTGAAACGCCAGCCGTTCGATATCCGCGGCCATTCGCGTCAGGCGCGGCACGAAGCGCTCGACGGCCTGTTCGTGGGTCAGGCCGCGCGCCATGAACACCATGAGCAACACCGCCTTGATCCGGCCTTGTTCCATGACCGGCACGCTGACGCTGCGTTCACGTCCCAGGTCCAGCCCGAAGCTGTAGCCCTGTTCGCGCGCCCGGGCGATGGCATAGTCGAGCCGATGCCCGTCGCGCGCCGGTTCCTGCGCCGGATCGTCCGATTCGCGCAGGATACGCAGCAGGATCGCGCGTTGTTCGGGATCGAGGAAGGCGAGGTGGACGATCCCGCTGGACGACACGGCCATCGCGATCTCCGACCCGATATGCCGCCGGTGCAGGCTGAGCGAGGTCGCCGGATCGGTCGTCAGGCGGGTGCGCATATATTCGCCCGCGGGCGTCGCGATGATGAGCGGCCAGCCGATCTCGCGCGTCGTTTCGAACAGCATCGGTGCGGCGACATGCGCGATCCAGCTTTCGTCCGAATAGCCCCCCGACAGCGCGCGGACGCGATCGGTCAGATGAAAGCGCTTGGTCTGGGGATCGCGATCGACGAAGCCTTCGGCCAGCAGCGTCATCAATACCCGTTCAGCGGTGGTCCGCGGCAACCCCAGGCCACGGCTGAGTTCGGAAATGGCAAGCGATCCTTGCGCGTTGATGAGCATCATCGCCTTGAGGCCGCGTTTGAGCGATTTGAGTTCCTGATCGGCATCCACAAGCCCCATGATGTTTGGGTCGGGGGGCAATGGCAAGCTTGCCGGATGCGCAACGCGGTATGCGCAATCCCGCGTGGCGCGGGGTCGTGCGCGCGCGCACCGTCGAAACCGGGAGGACTGATGAAGATCACTGCCGCAACGCTGAACGCCGTCGGCCAGACCGGACCCTATGCCGCGGCGCAGCCGCTGCGCCTGGCGGAGCTCGATCTCGATCCGCCGCGTCCCGGCGAGCTGCTGGTGCGCATCGATGCTGCCGGCCTGTGCCATTCGGACCTGTCGGTCATCAACGGCGACCGGCCGCGGCCGATGCCGATGGCGCTGGGCCATGAAGCGGCGGCGACGGTTATCGCGCTGGGCGATCCGGACGATCGGCAGTTCGCGGTCGGCGACCGCGTCGTGCTGGCGTTCCTGCCGGCGTGCGGCGAATGCGTGCCTTGCGTGTCGGGGGAAGGGTATATGTGCGCGAACGGCGCGGCGGCGAACGGCCGCGGCGAGTTGCTGCGCGGGGGCATGCGCCTGCATGACGGCGACAAGGATGTGCACCATCACCTGGGCGTCTCCGCCTTTGCCAGCCATGCGGTGGTCGATCGCCGGTCGGCGGTGAAGATCGACGCCGACATCCCGTCGGAGATCGCGGCCTTGTTCGGCTGCGCGGTGCTGACCGGGGTGGGGGCGGTGCTGAACAGCGCGGCGCTTCGGCCGGGCGAGAGCGTCGCGATCTACGGCCTGGGCGGTGTCGGCCTGGCGGCATTGCTCGGTGCGGTGGCCGGCGGCGGCAACCCGATCGTGGCGATCGATCCCGTGGCGGAGAAACGTGCGCTGGCGCTGGAACTGGGCGCGACGGCGGTCTTCGCACCGGGCGGGGAGGATGGCATCGCCGCGCCCGACCTGGTTGTCGAGACGGTCGGCAAGGCCGTCGTGCTCGAACGCGCCTATGCGCTGGCGCGGCGCGGCGGACGGGTGGTGACGGTCGGGCTGCCCAATCCGGCCGAGCGCTTCTCGATCCCCGCGGTCAGCCTGGTCGGCGACGGCAAGACGATCATCGGCAGCTATCTCGGCAGCAGCATCCCGTCGCGCGACGTGCCCCGCTATATCGGCTTGTGGCGTGCCGGGCGACTGCCGGTCGAGCGGCTGCTGACCTCGGTTTCGCCGCTCAGCGACATCAACGCCCTGTTCGACACGCTCGCATCCGGTCACGCGGTGCGGCAGGTCGTCATTCCCTGAAGGAGCCATCATGACCACCGCCACCGACCTGTTCATCGACGGCCCCGCCGGCCGGCTATCGGTCCGCACCAAGGGGCTGGAGACCAAGCCCGCGCACGTCGTCATCCTGGTGCAGGGTGCCAATCTGTCCGGGCAGCTGGGCTATGATTTCGGCTTCGACGGGCGGACGGATTACTCGTTCATGGAGGCGCTGGTCGCGCGCGGTTACGGTGCGGTGACCTTCTCGATCCGCGGCTACCGCGACAGCGAGCTGCGGGGCCACCCGCACGGCGTCCAGACGACCCAAGCGATCGAGGATACCGCGGCGGTGATCGACTGGGTGATCGCGCAGGGCTTCGTCCGGCCGCACCTGCTCGGCTGGTCGTGGGGCGGCCGCATCGTCGGGCGCTATGCCGAGACGCGCGGGGACCGGATCGGCCGGCTGGTGTTGCTCGATCCGGCGATCGGTGGGGGCAATATCGTGCCCTTCCCCGAGAAAGACGAGTGGTGGGCGAATACCGCGGCCTATTTCCGCGACCGGCTGGAACGCGATTTCATGGAGGCGGCGGCGCACGAGGCGCTGGCCACCCAGGCCGAAGCCCATGAGCCGCGCTCGCCCAACGGCATCCGCGTCGAGAACGAGGAAGGCAGCATTGCCGCGGTGGCCGATCGCATCACCGTGCCGACGCTGATGCTCTACGGCTTTGCCGCGGGCATGCAGAACTACATGCAGGGCGGATCGGGCCGTGCCGAATTTTTTGAGCGGTTGGCGACCAATGACAAGGCGTTGGTGATCGTCCCCGATGGCGGCGATTACGGTCATTTGCAGAATGCGCGGCATCGGATGTGGCGGGTGATCGCCGACTTTCTCGACGCCGGTTCGCTGCATGGCTGAGGCATCCTCGCCGGGGCCTTGGGGCGAGTGGATCGGCCGATCGATCGAGGCGTATGACGATGTCGTGGCCGCACCGGTGGAGCGGCTCGCGGCGCTGTTCGACCATGACGGCGCGCATTGGCCCGCCGACGCACTGCCCCCGCTCGGCCATTGGCTGTTCACCCTTCCCGATGCGCCGCAGTCGGCACTCGGCCCGGACGGCCATCCCGCGCGTGGCGACTTCCTGCCGCCGATCGCACAGCCACGGCGCATGTGGGCGGGCGGGCGGCTGCGCTTCCTCGCGCCGATCGGCATCGGCACGCGGCTGAAGCGACGCACGGCGATCACCGCGATCGACACCAAGGCAAACGGCCTGACCTTCGTGACGCTGCACCACGCGATCACCGCGGACGGCGTGACCGCGGTCGAGGAGGAACAGGATCTGGTCTATCTGCCCATCGCGCCGCCCGGGCCGGCCAAGCCGGTGGCGGTTGGCGCAGCCGAGAGCACGCGCCAGCTGATACCCGATCCGACGATGCTGTTTCGCTTCTCCGCCCTGACCTTCAACGCGCACCGCATCCACTATGACCGCGATTATGCGCGGGGTGCCGAACTCTACCCCGATCTGGTCGTCCACGGCCCGTTACAGGCGATGCTGCTGGTCGACCATGCGCTGCGAGACGGGATCGTGCCGACGCGTTTCGCCTTTCGCGCGCGCGCGCCGCTTCACCCCGGAACGCCCGCGACCTTGGCGCGTGGCGGGAGCGACCTGTGGGTGCGCGACGCGACGGGGGCGGTGACCATGACGGCGAGCTTGGCATGATCCGCCGCCGCTATGTCGATGGCCGATATGGTCAGGTGCACCTACGCGAAAACCAGCCGGACGGGCAGGTGCCCCTCGTCTGTCTGCACGCGACCGCCTATTCGTCGCGCAGCTTTAGCGCGCTGCTGACCGCGCTGAACGGTCGCCGCCACGCCATCGCGCTCGATACGCCGGGTTACGGCGAATCGGATACGCCGCCGGCACCGGTCACCATCGCCGATCATGCCGCCGCGATCGCAGAGGTGCTCCCCCCGCGATGCGACCTGTTCGGCTATCACACCGGCGTGTCGATCGCGGCGGAAATCGCGATCCTGGTGCCGGAGCGGGTGGGCCGGTTGACCTTCATGGGTGTTCCCCATTTCCAGGCGCTGGATTTCGACCATTGGCGCACGCGGCTGACCGCGCGGCATGCGCTGGGCGAGACGCTCGACCAGTTCGAGGAACGGTGGGATTTCCTGGTTCGCGGACGCCCGGCGGGGTTGTCGCTTCGGCGTGGATTCGAGAATTTCGTCGACGAGTTGAAGGGGTGGCCGAACGGCTGGTGGGCGCATGAGGCGCTGTTCGCGCACGACCTGCCCGCCCGACTCGCGCTGGTGACGCAGCCGGTGACGATCCTCAATCCACCCGGTCACCTGGCGGAACCGTCGCGTCAGGCGGCGGCGCTGATGCGCGATGCGCAGGTGATCGAGCTGCCTGATCTGGCGGGCGCAGCGCTCGACGTGCATGCGGGCGCGCTCGCTACGCTGGTGACCCGCTGACGCCATCGAACATGGACGCGTCGCCGCTCGGGAGCCGCTTCACGTCCAGCGCGGCAGGATGGTGTCGCCGTCGAAATATCGCGGGAACAGCCGCTTCAGGTCGGCCCAGCCGCGCGGGTTGAGCGGCGTGTCGAGCGGCGCCTTGTGCATCAGTCCCTTGACCGAGAATATGCCGGGCCGCTCTCCCATGCCCAGCCACGGCGGCGCTCCGATCGTGAAGCTGTACACACCGGTCGACGGCACGCTCGGCGCATCGCCGGCAAGGTCGGCGGCGTCGGCGAACCATTGCAGCACCGTGCGCGACCGGGTTCCCTGCCCCTGATCGAGGTCGGGGATACCTTCGCGCGCCGGGAAGGACCGGACCTTTTCCTCGATCTGGGTCACGCATACACGGCCGTCGGTTTCGGCGACGGTGATCGTCGCCTTGTCCAGCGCGGCGAAGGCCTGAATCGCATCGGTCAGGATGACGCCCCCGTTCCCGCCCGCGCCATCGGGGCGGATCGTATAGCCCGACGGTCCTTCCTCGAAGGTGCGCGCGCCCGCCAGCGTTTCGCCGGTCAGCGGATTGGTCCAATCGCCCGCGACCTCGCCGGTGATAGCGTCGCGGAACACCCCGATCTCCCACCACGGCACGCGGAACGCGCCGTCCGCCGGATCCCCTGCATCGAGCGGCTCGGCCCGGTAGAGCATCACCGTCTCGACATGATTGACGATGATCTCGGGGTGACCTTCCGCGGCGAAGGTGGTGGTGCCGAGATACCACCAGGCGGTCGGTTCGGCACCGCGTGAGGTCAAGGTGCGGCGATAGGCGTCGATCGCGTTCATTGCAGGGCTTCGCTTTCCAACAGATCGTATTTCGTCGCCCGTTCGGCGATCGCGGCGCGGATGCGGTTGACCACCACTTCGGCTTGCGGCGTGATCAGCCCGCCGTCACGGAAGATCAGGCCGATGCGCGTGCGTTCGACCGGCGTCTGGCAATCGAGCGCGACGAGCGATCCCGAGTCGATTTCCGGCTGCACCACTTCCTGCGGCAGGATGGTCAGCGCATCGGATTCGGCGACCACGTGGCGGATCAGCGCGATCGAATTGCTCTTGAGCATCTGCGGCGCGACCGGCAGCCCGCGGGTTTCGAAGAACAGCCCGAACCCGCGCTGGACGCTTTCGCTCGACAGCATCGCCCATTGTGCGCCCGCCAGGTCCTGGATGGTGATGTCGCGCTTGCCGGCAAGCGGATGATGGCTGCCCGCGACGACGCGCGAGCGATTTTCCATCAACGGTTCGATGACGATGCCGTCGCTGTGGTGGATGCGCCCGATCAGGCCGAAGGCGAAGTCGATCTCTTCGGTCTTCACCATCTTGACCAGTTCCAGGAAGCCGTCGCTGACCACCTTGACGTGCAGGCCGGGCCGTTCGGCATGTAGTGCCGCGAGCAGTTCGGGCATCAGGTAATTGGCATAATTCTGGGTGATGCCGAAATGCGTTTCACCGATGCGGCCGTGCTCGATCGCGCGCACCTCCTCTATCGAGCGTGCGACCTCGTTCAGGATCACCTTGGCACGGCGGATCACGGTCAGGCCGTAGATGGTCGGTTCGACACCCTTGGGACCGCGCACGAGCAAGGGCACGCCGAGCCGCTGCTCCAGGCTCTTGAGGCTGCGGCTCAGGCCAGACTGCGAGATGTACGACTTGTCCGCCGCTTTCAGCAGATTGCGGTGTTCGACCGCGGCGATCAGATGGCGTAGCTGCTGGATTTCCATCGCGTCCTCCGATCCATGTCGTGCGACATGCGATTTCGGTAAGGATCACATCTACGCTATGCGGGATGCGCAAGAGCGACGCGACGACCGTTATGCGGGTGTCACGACGTGGGTCACAGGCCGAGCGAGCCCGGATTGACCAGCCGCTGCGGATCGAGCGCGGCCTTCACCGCTTTGGCCGCGTCGACCGCCGCCGCACTACGCGTCGCCAGCCACGGATAGGATTTGCCGATCTGGACGTGCGCGCTGCCATGGGCGGTGAACAGCGCCACGAGTTCCTTGCGGATCGCCATCACCAGATCGGTCGCCGCCGGCGTCGCGCCATGTCCGTCGATCGCGCCGAGGTCGCTGTGCTCGGCGATGCGATCGTGGTGGAAATATTGCTGATCGTCCCAGTAGAACACCGGCTCCAGACAAGCCGCTTGTGCGCCGACACCGAAATAGATCACGCCGACGTCGATGCCGTGCGCCTCCATCGCGGCGCGACGGCCGTCCAGCAGCGCGCGCACCTCGCGGCTGAGCGCGGGCAGGTGCGAGTGCGGGACGAGGCCGTGGGTCGGCAGACTGCGTTGCGGGCGGCGGCGTTCGGGCGTGTTGAAATCGATAAACGGCGTGCCGCGCATCGCCATCGGTGCCGAGGCCGGCATCTCGCGCCCGCCGCCCGCCGCCGCGATCTGCTTGAGCAGCGCGATCCGGGCGTCCGCTCCGGCACGGGTGGGATCGTCCACCGTCACGTTGAGCATGAAGATGTCGCCGTCGAACACGGCTTTGCCCGCGGCGGCCAGGCGGGCGGCGTTGAACAGCCCGCGCGCCTTCGATCCGCCGCCGCGTGCCACACCCGCCAGGATCTTGAGATCCTCGGCCAGGCCGGTCGTGGCGGTCGCCATGACCTTTACGAAATAGGGGTCCCACAGATAGCATTCCCCGGCGATGCCGGTGCGGGCGATCGCCGACACCGCCGCCGCGCCGGCATCTTCGTCGGCAAAGGCGAAGCTGGCGTACCCCTGATGCGCGGGGAACGGGATCAGCTTCATCACCGCTTTCGTCTTGAAGCCGAACGCGCCGGTGTCGCCCAGGAACATGCCGGTCAGATCGGGGCCATAGCTGCGGTAGAAGGGCGAAGCCCGGGCATCGCCGCCCCAGGAGCCGGTGCGCAGCAACGTGCCGTCGGCCAGCGCGACCTCGACCGCCAGCACCGATTCGGCGACCGGGCCATATTGTGACGACCCGAGGAAGAACGAACCCTGGCTCAGCGCCCCGCCGACGGTCGCGCGATACCCCGACATCGGCCCGAAATAGGGGGTGCGCAGGCCCTTGGCCTTCAGCGCCTCGTACAAGCGGTGCCAGGTGCAGCCGGTTTCGACCACCACGTACATGTCGTCGGCGTTGATCTCGACAATGCGGTCAAGGCCGCGCAGGTCGAATATGACGCTGTCGTCCCGATCCGGAACATAACCGCCGGTATAGGAGAAACCTCCGCCGCGCGGGATCACGGCGATGCCGTGGTCGGTGCACAATTTGACCGCGGCTGCGACCCCCTGCGCGTCGTCGGGGCGCACCACCACCGCGGCGGGCGGGCCGCGCCGGCTGAGATCCGTGGCGAAGAAGGTGCGTTTGCCGATGCCGGTCTCGACGCGGTCGGCACCCAGCAGGGCGCTCAGATCGCTGGCGATGGTGCGGTCCGGGGCGGGGGCGATGGTCGACATGGGTGCATCTGGCGCGCGCGGGGATCGACTACCAACCAGCTCGCCCTCGCCCCCCGCTATTCGGGCAGATCAGAAGCCGTGGTCCGGCATCTCCGCGGCGAGCGCATCGCGCGCGTCGACCGGAGCGAGCCAGGCGGCGACGCGCGGCAATTCGTGCGCGGCGAAATAGCGCGCCGCGTGGCGTCGGCCCGCCGCGGCCGCATCGTCGCCCGCCGACGCGCGCGCGATGTCGAGCCATAGCCAGCCGACCGTCGCATGGCCGAACGCGCGCAGGAAGGCGGTGGCGTTGTCATGCGCTGCCCGGGGATGGTCGCGCAGCCGCGCGAGCGTGGCATCGATGCGTGTCCAGGCGTCCGCGACCGCCCGAGCGGGGACGCACTGGTCCACATCGTCCTGCGCCGCGGCGACGGTGGCGTCGATCCGCGCGCGCAGCATCGCATAGGCGTCATCGTCGCTGCGCAGCAATTTGCGGCCGATCAGGTCGATCGCCTGAATGCCCGTGGTGCCTTCGTGGATCGGGTTCAGCCGGTTGTCGCGCCACAATTGCTCGACGTCGAAATCGCGTGTGTAGCCATAACCGCCGTGAATCTGGATCGCGAGGTCGTTCGCGGCGAGACCGAATTCCGACGCCCAGGTCTTCGCCACAGGCGTGAGCAGCCCGAGCAGCGCCTCTTCCTCGGCATCGACCAGCGCCGCGCAGTACAGGCACAGCGCCAGCGCGCCCTCCGCATAGACCTTTTGCTGCAACAGCATGTGGCGGACATCGGCATGGGCGATGATCGCCGCCGGCGGCCCGCCGCGCACACCGACCTCGCGCCCCTGGGTACGGTCGCGCGCATAATCCAGGCTGAGCGCATAGCCCCGCATCGCCAGCGCCGCCGCGCCGGTCGCGACGCCGATCCGCGCTTCGTTCATCATCTGGAACATCTGGCGCAACCCCTGGCCGGGGGCACCGACCCGCCAGCCGACTGCCCCGTCTTCCTCGCCCAGATTGAGCAGGCAATTGGGAATGCCGCGATAGCCCATCTTATGGTTCAGCCCGGCGACAACAACGTCGTTGCGCGTCCCGTCGGGCAGCCGCTTGGGGACGATGAACAGCGATATGCCGGCCGTCCCTTCCGGCAGCGCCCCGTCGGGGCCGGGGATCTTGGCGAGAACGAGGTGGACGATATTGTCCGAGACGTCCTGGTCGCCGCCCGAGATCCACATCTTGTTGCCGGCCAGGCGATAACGTGCGCCGAGCGCGTCTTCGCCGTCCGGCGTCGCGCGGGTGCGGATGTCCGCCAGGCTGGAACCCGCTTGCGGTTCGGACAGGCACATCGTGCCGAACCAGGCACCGGCGATTTGCGGCCGGGCGAAAACGTCGATCTGTTCGGCACTGCCGAACGTCGCGATCAGCCGCGCATTGGCGGCGGTCAGCATCGGATAGGCGGCGGTGGCGATATTGGCGGCGGCGAACAGCGCGAAGCCGGCCGAGCCGAGCAGCGCGGACAATCCCATGCCGCCAAGGTCCGGGGCGAAGCCGGCGGCGAACAGCCCGGCATCGGCATAGTACCGCAGCGCCGGCGCGATCGCCGGATGGACATGGACGCCGTCCGCCTCCAGCCGCGGCTCCTGCGCATCGGTCAGCTTGTAATGCGGCAGAAAATGGTCGGCGGCGATTCCTTCCGCCAGGTCGAGCAGGCCTTGGACGATGTCGCGATCCTCGTCCACGCCGAGCCAGTCGACCACCAGCATATCAAGCGTCGCGCGAAGGTGGGCGAGGGCGGTCATGGCGCGAACTCGGCGCGGATTGCATCGCTGTCGCCGCCGATCGCCGGGACCGCGCCCGCCGTCGCGACCACTCCCGCCCATCGTACCGGCGGCGCGGGCAGGGCGACCGGGCCGGTCGGCGAGGCGGCCTCCACCCGGCGGAGCTGCGGATGGCGGGACAGATCGGCGACATCGTTGAGCGAGGCATAGGCGGTGCCCGCCGCGGCCAGCCGTGCGATCACCGCCGCGCCATCGAGGGTCGCGAACACCGCGTCGATCGCCGCATCGAGCGCGGGGCGGTTGGCGCAACGCAGCGCGTTGCCGGCGAAGCGCGGGTCGTCGGCGATGCCGGCGTCGCCCAGCACGCCCGCGCAGAACCCCCGCCATTCACGCTCGTTCTGGATCGCCAGCACCACCTGCCGCCCGTCGCCGCAGGGGTAGGCACCGTAGGGCGCGATCGTGGCGTGGTGCAGCCCGGCGCGACGCGGCGCGCGTCCGGCATAATCCTGGTGGAGCAGCGGCACCGCCATCCAGTCCGCTATCGAATCGAACAGCGACACCGCGATTGCGGCACCTTCGCCCGACGCCTCGCGGGCATATAGCGCCTGCAGCACCGCGGCATGGGCGTTCATCCCGCAGGCGATGTCGGCGACCGACACGCCGACCCGGCCGGCTTCGTTCGGGCCGCCGGTGATCGAGGCGAGGCCGGTTTCGCACTGGATCAGGAAATCATAGGCCTTCATGCTCGCCGCGGGGCCATCCTCGCCATAGCCCGAGATGTCGACCGTGATGAGCCGCGGATGTCGTGCGCGCAACGCCGCCGACCCGAACCCGGATCGTGCCGCCGCGCCGGGCGCGAGATTCTGCACGAACACGTCGGCCCGGGCGAGCAGCCGCGTCAGCAGCGCGGCGTCCTCGGGCTGCTTGATGTCGAGGACCAGGCTTTCCTTGCCGCGATTGAGCCAGACGAAATAGGCGCTCTCGCCATGGACGACATCGTCGTACCCCCGCGCGAAATCGCCTTCGGCGCGCTCGATCTTGATGACCCGCGCACCCGCCTCGGCCAGCCGCATCGTGCATAGCGGGGCCGCGACCGCCTGTTCGAGCGCGACCACCAATATACCGTCCAGCGGACCCATCAGAACGACTTGGGCAGTTTCAGCGCGTGGGTCGCGACATGGCTGAGGATCAGGTTCGTGCTGATCGGCGCGACCTGGTACAATCGCGTCTCGCGGAACTTGCGCTCGATGTCATATTCCTCGGCAAAGCCGAACCCGCCATGCGTCTGGACGCACATATCGGCGGCGTACCAGCTCGCCTCCGACGCCAGCATCTTGGCCATGTTGGCCTCGGTCCCGCAAGGGCTGCCGGCGTCGAACAGCGCGGCCGCCTGGTCGACCATCAGCGCCGCGGCGGACAGCTGGACATGCGCGCGGGCGATCGGAAACTGGACGCCCTGATTTTCGCCGATGGCGCGGCCGAACACGCTGCGGTCGCTGGCATAGGCTGCCGCCCGGTCGATGAAGAAGCGGCCGTCGCCGATGCATTCCGATGCGATCAGGATGCGTTCCGCGTTCATCCCATCGAGGATGTAGCGAAAGCCCCTGCCCTCCTCGCCGATCAGGTTCGCGGCGGGAACGCGCAGGTCGTCGAAGAACAGCTCGGTCGTCGCATGGTTCAGCATCGTGCGGATCGGCCGGATCGTCAGCCCGTTGCCCACCGCCTCGCGCATGTCGACCAGCAGCACGCTCATGCCGTCCGATGGCCGCGCCGCATCTTCTCGCGGGGTGGTGCGGACCAGCAGGACCATCAGATCGCTGTGCTCGGCGCGGCTGATCCAGATCTTCTGACCCGATACGACATAATCATCGCCGTCACGCCGCGCGACGGTGCGGATGCGTGTAGTGTCGGTGCCGGCGGCGGGTTCCGTCACGCCGAACGCCTGCAAACGCAGGTCGCCCCTGGCGACCTTGGGCAGGTATATCGCCTTCTGCTCGGACGATCCGTGCTTCAGCAGCGTCCCCATCACATACATCTGCGCATGGCACGCGCCGCCGTTGCAGCCCGACCGATGGATTTCCTCCAGGATCGCGGTCGCCGCGCCCAGGCCGAGACCGGAACCGCCATATTCCTCCGGGATCAGCACCGACAGGAACCCCGCCTCGGTCAGCGTGCGGACGAATTCGGTGGGATAGGCGCGGTCGCGATCCTTTTCCTGCCAGTACGGACCGGGGAAGTCGGCGCATAGGCGCTGAACAGACTCGCGGATATCGGTGAAATCTGGCGTCATTGCAGCGGCACTATCCCGGTGGCGGTATCGGTGTCGTGCATCGAGTGCACGCGTCGGATATGCCAGTCCGGCCTGGTCGCTTGATCGCATAACGGGTGTCGCGGACGAGGTAGCATGACGATCGACGACCGAATCGAGACCGCGGGTCTCGCCCGCGTGCCGCCCAGCGAGGCGATCGCGGCCATAGGCCTGGCCGACGAACAGGCCGCGGCGGTGCGCGCGTTTCCGTCCGTCTATTCGCGTGTCGACCCGCCTGTCGACGCAGGCGCGGTCTGCCTCGTGGAGCGCGGACCGGCGGGTCCCGATCCGCGCGGAGGAACCGCCGAGGGCCGTCGGTCGATCACGCGGATCGTCCAGGCCTATGCCGCCGGGACGCTCACCCCGCCCGCGTTGCTCGACAGCGTGCTCGATCGGATCGACGCGATTGATGGCGGTCTGCACAGCTTCGTCGCGATCGACCGGACGGGATCGCGCACCGCCGCCGCGGCGTCCGCGCGGCGCTGGGCGGCGGGGACATCGCTCGGGCCACTCGACGGCGTGCCTGTCGGCATCAAGGATGTGATCGACGTCGCAGGGCTGCCGACCCGCTGCCATTCCCGGCTGACCAGCGATGCGCCGGCCATGTGCGATGCCGCGGTCGTCGCGCGACTGCGCGCGGGCGGCGCGGTGATCCTCGGCAAGCTCGCCACGCATGAATTCGCGATCGGCGGCCCGGCCTTCGACCTGCCCTTTCCGCCCGCGCGCAACCCGTGGAACCGCGGTCATCATCCCGGCGGGTCGTCATCCGGCGCCGGCGCGGCGGTGGCGGCGGGGCTGGTGCCGCTGGCGATCGGCACCGACACCGCCGGATCGGTGCGCAACCCGGCCAGCGCATGCGGCGTCGTCGGGCTGAAGCCGGGGCGCGGCGTGCTGCCGCTCGACGGAGTCGTGCCGCTGGCCTGGACGCTCGACCATGTCGGGCTTTTGACGGGCAGCGTCGCGGACATGGCGCTGGCCGCCGCCGCACTGGGCATCGACGCCGCGGCCGGCGAGATCGGCCGGGTCGGTTATGTCCGGCATTTCCATGCGCGCGACATGGCGGCGAGTGCGGAAATGTCGGCGGCGCTCGATCGCGCCGCGGCAGCGCTCGGCGCCGTCGAGGTGACGCTGCCGCCGCTCGGCGACTTCGCGCTGGTGAACCGCGTGATCCTGCAAAGCGAGGGGTTCGCCTTCCACGCAGCCGATCTGCGCAGGCGGCCCGAGCTCTACTCGGCGCTGACCCGCAAGGCTTTGTTGGCCGGTGCCTTCACGACCGCCGAGACGCTGGCCCTCGCGCATCGTCGGCGCATCGCGCTGACCGCCGCCGTGAATGCCGCGTTCGAGCGGGTCGACATCCTGCTGACCGCCAGCGGCATGGAACCCGCCTGTCGTATCGACGATCCGCCCGAGATCGCGCGCAGCTACATGCTGCAGGCGCGCACCCCGTTCAACGTCACCGGCCACCCGGCGCTGGCGATGGCGGCCGGGCTCTCGGCGGCGGGCCTGCCGCTTTCGGTGCAGTTCGCCGGCCGCATGGGTGACGAGGGGCGGCTGATCACCGTCGCCGCGGCATGGGAGGCGGCGATGGGCGGACCCGTCTTTCCGCCTATCGGTTGCGGAACGCGCGGATCTTCGCCGCCGCGACTTCGGGCTGCTCGATCACCAGATAATGCCCGCTTTCCGGGATCACGTGGAGTTCGGCCTGGGGCAGCGCCTCGCTGATCCTGCGCAGCCCGAACCCCGACGGCGCCGTGTCGAAAGCGGTCATATTGTCCTCGGCGCCGGCCAGTAGCAGGACCGGCATCGTGATCCTGGGCAGCAGCGGCGACAGGTCGGTGCGTTCGATCGTCTCGGTGCCGGCGATGAACGCCTCTGGTTGGGTCTTGCTGTTGGCGTCGCGGATCGACTGGAGGACCGCTTCGGCGTCGGGACGGTCATAGAAGCCACGCGCGAAGCCGGCGACAGAGGTCAGGTCGGCGACCGCGACCATGCCCTGTTCGCGCGCGCACCGTTTCCACGTGGCGCGCATCATCCGCGCGGCATTGTCGTAGCGCGCCAGGAAACAGCTGAGCACCAGCCGGTCGACCAGGTCGGGCCGCGACGCCGCCAGCGTCAGGCCGATCATCGCGCCGAACGACGTGCCGTGGATGCTGACGCGGTCGTAGGGCAGCGCCTCGATCAACTCGGCGACCAGGTCGGCGATGCCCTGCATGCCGCCCGGACGGGGCGTGCCGCGGCTTTCGCCATAGCCGGGCAGGTCGAAATCGATGACCGCGAAATCCGCCGAGCACAGCGGCGTCAGATGCTCGAAATTGCGGTGGCCGAAGGCTGAGCCGTGAATCTGGAGGAGGGGCGGGCCGTCCCCGGTCACCTTGTACCAGATCGTCTCGCCGCCGGGCAGGTTCACCAGAGTCATGCGTCGATCCTCAGCAAATCGGTCAGCGATCGGACGTCGGGCAATCGGTCCAGCGTCCAGACGGTATCGATGATCGTGTCGGCCCGGCCGGGCGGCAGCGCGCCGGCATAGTCGCGGAACAACCGGCCCAGCATCGCATCGGGCACGCGGTTGCCCGGCGTGCCCAGGAAATAGGTGATGTCGTGGCGTTCGACACTGCCGTCGGTGAAACGCACGTCGAGCGCGCACCCCTCGAACGTCGCGCGGGCGTCATCGGCGATCAGGCCGATCCGGTCGCGCAAGGCGAGCACGGCCGGGTCGGTGTAACAGGCCGGCGCGGTCTGGGCGGTAGTGAAATAGCCGGCAAGCCACGCGGCGGCGGCGCAATGGCGCAGGTCGAACGTCGCCTCGCTTTCGCTCGACGGTGCGCCGAAGCGGTCGCGGCGCTCGTCCGCGATCGACTGGACCAGCGGATTGACGTGGAAGGTCATGCGATCGACCGTGCGACCGGCGGCGCGCGGAAGCACCGCCAGCACGCATTCGACCGGGCCGTGGGTGATCGTCTCGGTCGGCACCACCTTGTAGGTCTGGCCGAACAGCCGCCATTCGCGGCCGAGCGTCGCCAGCGCCGGGGCGATCTTGGCGCGGTCCTCGTCGCATTGCGCCTGGAACATGCCGCGGTCGCCCTCGAACGCGGTGGCGGGCGCGGTGAAGCCGCGTGTCGCCAGCTCGAACGCCGACAGGCCGCTGCGCGCGGTGGCGCCGGTAATGTAGCTGAGCGTCATGCTGCCGACCGAGGCGTACAGGCCGAACGCGGTGCACATCGCGATGCCCAGGGCATGGACCATGCGCGCTTCGTCCAGTCCGGCCAGCACGCTGCACGCGGCCGCCGCGCCGACTCCGCCGGTCAGCCCGGCGGGCACCGCGCCGCGATAATAGCCGGTCGGCATCAGGATGGTCGCGACCGCCAGTTCGGCCTCGATCCCCAGCGCCAATGCGCGCAGCAGGTCGGCGCCGCTGCTCCGGCGTGCCTCGGCCAGCGCCAGCACGGCGGGCAGCACCGCCGACACGGCGTGCATGAAGCACGGGATGTAGGTGTCGTGAAAATCCAGCACTTCGTAGAGCGCGCCGTTGACCATCGCTGCAGACTGCGGGGTCGTGGCGGTGCCGAGCCAGTGGACGCTGGCGCCGGTTCCGCCATGTTCGGTCGCCCAATCGTGCAGGATACGGATCGCGGGGTGGTCTGCCGCGCCGACCGATGCCTTCAGCTGGTTGAGGATCAGCCGCTTGGTTTCGTGCAGCACGTCGTCGGGGACGGTCGTCGCGTGCAGGAACCGCGCCAGCGTTTCGGACACGGTCATCGCGCGACCGGCTCCAGCGTCACGCCCTGCGCCCGCTCGCCGAACATCCAGCGCATGATCGGCTCCTGCGCCTGATTGTATCCGCCGATCGCGGTCAGCGCGTCCCAGGCAGGAAAGCCGCGCAGGCCGACGAACGTCGGCTTGCCCGCATAGTTCGACGTGTAGTTGGCGGCGATCGGATAGGCGTGGAGCGCGCCCACCTGCTCTGCCAGGCCTTCGGTCGGCAGGATCACGTCGGCGTTCGCCAGCGCGATGTCGATCCACGCCTGATATTGGCGCTCGGGCGGATGCGTCTTGATCGGATAGCCCGCGGCGCGTTCGGCCGACACGTCGGGCGCTTCCAGCAGACTGAGGCGCAGCCGGACCACGCCGGGCGCGGCGGCCCAGCGCGCCGCGATGTCGCGCATCGCCGCACGGAATGGTCCCTCGTCGCCGCGCGCGCGGAAGAACAGGCCGAACGCGGGAAGCGGCGGGGAGCCCTGCGGCGGGACCAGCGCGCTGGTATCGACCAGAGTGACGGCCATGGCGTCGACCGCCTTGTAGGTCGTGCTCTGGTCGACGATCAGGTCGATATCGCCGAGCAGCTGCCCGCGCACTTCCGGGTCCGGGTCGGCGGAGAACATCGCCAGCGCATCGTCGTCGGCATAACGGACATCCGACAACCACATCAGCTGCGCATCGGTGGGACATGTCTGTTCGACGCCGGGCAGATCGGTGAAGATTGGGCGTACCGCATCGAATTGGTAATGCCGATATTCCCAGATTCCCGGCCGCCGCGCGATCGCCGGGCTGTGCACGTCGCGCCAGTAGCGGCGCACCGCATCCAGCGGCAGCTCCGGCTTTTTCCAGCCGCAGGTGATGCGGCAGATACGGGCCTGATTCTCGGTTTCGACCGCCCGGTCGGACATAGCATTCCCCATCTGTTCTGCAGGAGCGTTCGGTACGAAAACCCGGTACTCTCGAAACGACGCTCTCGGTCGGGGCGTGATTAAAACACGCGGCGGCGCGCGGATCGCTCCGCCGAGCGTTACCCGATTGGCGGGTGGCGGATATTCCGCGAATTATCGGCCAAGGAAGCGGGACCAGCATCCCCGTTCGAGACCAGTCAGGACGAAGAGCGTATGAACCGACCCGGCTGCACCGTTGCCCGATCATGAGCGGATCGCGGCGCATCGCACGACGTTTCCTGCAGGTCGGCGACCGCCGCGTGCATTATCTTCGCGCCGGCGATGGTCCGCCGTCGGTGCTGATCCATTCGTCGCCCGCCAATGCGCGATTGTTGATGAAGGAGATCGAGTACCTGTCGCGCGATCACACCGTCTTCGCGTTCGACACGCCGGGGTTCGGGCTGTCCGATCCGTTGCCGCTCGCGACGATGACGGTGGCCGATCTGGCCGACGCGATGGCACAGACGTTGGAGGCGATCGCGATGCCGCGCTGTCCGGTGTTCGGCACGCACACCGGGGCCGCGATCGCGCTGGAACTGGGCGTCCGCCATCCCGAGCGGGTCAGCGGCCTGGTGCTGGACGGCGTCCCCGCATTCACCGACGCCGAATGCGACGCCTATTTCGGTGACTATTTCCGTACCCTGCCGTTGAGCGATCTGGGCGGCCATTATGCCGACAGCTGGACCCGGTTCCGCGACCAGTCGACCTGGTTCCCGTGGTGCGAGCGGGTGCCGGCCCATCTCAACCCCCATGACCTCAGTCCGCCGCACAGCACGCATCTATGGGTCTCGATGTATTTCGAGGCGGCGGAGCATTATGTTCCGGCCTATCGCGCCGCCAGCTTCTATGGCGCGGGCGCCGTCGCGGCGGTCGGCGCGCTGACCGTGCCGGCGGTGTTCACCGCGACCGAGACGGACATGCTCCACGCGCATCTCGATCGTTTTCCGCCCCTGCGCGACGGCCAGACGATCGTGCCGATCGGCAATTTGCAGGAGCGCAAGCGTGCCCTGACGGCGCAGGCGTTCGTCCGATTCGGCGCGGATGGCCCCGCGCCGATGCACGGCGATGCGCTGGTTCCCGCGCCGACGATCGCCCGCCAGTTCGTCGCGGGCGGCGCAGGGCAGCTCCACTTGCGCTACGCCGGCGATCGGTCGGCGCCTGCGCTGCTGTTGCTGCATGATGCGCCGGGTTCGGCGGAGCAGGCCGAGCCACTGATCGCCGCCCTCGCGGCGCGTTTCTTCGTGGTCGCGCCCGATCTGCCGGGTCATGGCGAATCGGAGCCATGGGACGAGCCGCCGACGCTCGCCCGGCTGGCGGACGCCGCGGGGCGGCTGCTCGACACGCTGGGTATCGCGTCCGCAAGCGTGTACGGCATCGGGTTCGGATCGTCGGTGGCGCTGGCGCTGGCAGGCCGCCAGCCCGGACGGGTGGCCATGACGGTCCTGCAGGGCATCGCCTTGCCCGATGCCGCCGAGCGCGCCGAGCTGCGCGCGCATTATGCGCCGCCGATCGCGATCGAGGCGGATGGTGCGCACTGGTATCGCACATGGCTGATGCTGCGCGACTCGCAGATCTATTGGCCTTGGTACGACAGGCGGCTGGAGCGCCTGCGCCGGGTCGATGCCGATTTCTCGGCCCGGCCGCTGCATCGCTGGACGATGGACGTGATGCGCACCCGCGCCAGCTACGCCCATTTGATCCATGCCGCGCTGGACGAGGATGCGGTCGAGGCACTGCGCGGGGTGACGACGCCGATCGCCCTGATCCGCGACCGTGACAAGCCGCTGTCGATATATGACGACCGGGCGCAGGCGCTCAGGCCCGACGCGGTCGCGATGTCGGCCGATGATGGCGACATACCCGCCCGCCTGGCCGCATCTACGGCGATACGACCGTTTCGTTAGGAGAAGACTCATGGCCCGCACTGCCGCATATCTGTCGACCGGCCTCTCGATCGCGCTGGCGACCGCCACGCCGGCGACCGCCAAGGCCAAACGCGTCGTCTGCGCGCCGACGACGGCGTTCACCACCGACCTGGAATATCTGGACGGTTACCGCGTCTATACCGGGCCCGATGGCGACTCCGCGGTGGAACCGTTGCGGATTCCGGCGCGCATCGTGCCGCTGCTCGACACGGGCAAGAAGCTGGGCGTGCTCGATCTGCCCCGGGGCGGCGACCGCGCGGTGCAGATCTTCATCGGCGCGGCCGATGTCGACCTGCCGCTCCACCCTGCGCCGTACAAGGAGATGTTCGTGCTGCTGGGCGGATCGCTCACCTTCAAGACGGCGAAGTTCAGCGCCGCGATGAAGCCCGGATCGGTGCTGCTGTTCGAGGATGTCGATGCCCGGGTCGGTCATGGCGGGCGGGTCGGCCCGTGCGGCTATGTCTCGCTGTCGATCAAGCCGCCGCAATAGTCTCGTTAAGCTTGCGCTCGTCGAGGTCGTAGAAGGCGAGCGCGGCCATCCCCGCCAGCGTGATCGCGGCGGGAACATAGGCCATGGCGATGCGGATCGCCCATAGGGCGCTGGCGGGCTGGTCGACCGCGCCGCCGCGCGACTGGACATAGCCATAGGCGCCCAGCAGCGCACCGACGAGCGCGACCCCGATCGCGCCGGAGAATTTTTCCACGGTCGTGTACAGCGCGGCGAACACGCCTTCGCGGCGCAGGCCGGTGCGCAGATGGTCGTATTCCATCGTGTCGGGCAGCATGGACTGGCCCATCAGGATGACGCCGCTGCCGCTGATGCCGATGACGACGCCGCGCAGATAGACCATCCACAACGGCTCGCCTTGGACCGCCAGCATCCAGCTGAGCCACACAGGTAGGCTGAGCGCCAGCGCCGCCATGAACGTGCGCTTCTTACCCCACCGCCGCGAACACCACAGCCACAGCGAGGGCGCGATCAGGAACATCGACGTCTGGTACAGGAAATAGGTGCCCAGCACGCCGTTGGGCACAGCCAGGATACGCTGGAAAAAGAACGGGAAGATCGATTGCACCCCGAGCGACATCAGCGTGATGAACTTGACCAGGATCAGCACCAGGAACGGTCGGTTGCCTGCCGCGGAGCGGATCTGTTCTCCGATGCCGTGATGCGTCACGGACCGTTCGGTCGACGGCGCGTGCGCGGTGCCGGCAAAGGCGACGATGCCCGCCAGGATGATGATCGGCGCGAAGACCATCGCCATCTTGGCATAGGCATCGCCGCCGCCGCCGAACCAGTCGAGCAGTTTGGGCCCGATCGCGCTCGCGATCAGGATCGCCATCCCGACCCCGTAGACCCGCCAGCGCATCAGTTCGGAGCGCTCGTGGTAATCGCGCGTCATCTCGCCCGGCATCGCCATATAGGGCACATTGAAGATCGTGTAGGCGGTGGCGTAGAACATCAGGATCAGCGCCATGTAGACGGTCCGCGCGGTCTCCCCGGCGAAGTTCGGCGCGGCGAAGATCGCCAGCAGCGACACCGCGAGCAGCACCGCGCCGCCGATCAGATAGGGCCGCCGCCGGCCCCAGCGGCTGCGCGTGCGGTCGCTGACGATCCCCATCGCGACATCGGCGAACGCATCGTAGAATTTGCTGACCGCGATCAGCGTCGCGGCCAGGCCCGCGGCCAGCCCGTAATTGTCGGTCAGGAAGCGCAGCAGCAGCGCGTTGGTCGCGGTCAGCACGGTGACCGGTCCGAGCGTACCGATGCCCCAAGCGATCATGGCCCCGCGAGTGAGGCGGGGCGTGGTCGCGAAGGTCCCGTTGTCCGTCATCGCGCTCGTCTCCGCCTCCGCCCGTCATCCTACCTCGCCAGCCCATCCTGTGCGAGCCCGTGGGGCAATCCGGCGTGGGCACGACCTCCGAATGGCGGTTGTTCGTTTTGCGCGGCGTCGTGTCTGGCCGCGGCGGCGGCAGTCTGCTCGGCGATTGCAAAGGAACGACGATGATCCGCTACGTGCTGGCGATCCTGCTGCTGATTCCCGCCGCGGCGGACGCCGCGACGCCCGGCGTCAAGATCGAGGTGCTTCAGCTGCCGAGCGATCCGCCGGGGCGCGAGATCGAGGCGCCGGGCGGCGGCCGGGTGACCACGCCCGCGGTGCTGTTCACGCCGGCCGGTGGGGCCAATATCCACGGACCTGCCATCGTCATGCTCACCACCGGGCCGGGCGCGCATCCGCTGGAGGCAGGGCAGGCCAGTCGCTTCGCCGCCGAGCGGCTGGCGGCGCGGGGCTATACGGTGCTCAGCCTTTACGGAAAGCTCGAGCATGATTTCACCACCGTCCGCTTCGCCGACACGGTCTGGGCGGTGAAAGCGGGCCTCGATTACCTGGAAATGAGCGGGTATGAGGATTTCGTCCTTGCCGGGCAGAATTACGGCGCGATCGTCGCCGCGCACTATTTGGCCACCCAGCCCGATCGCCTGATCGACAATGGCGGCGAACGGCGGGTCAAGGCTGTGGTCCTGATCAATCCCACGACCAATTTGCGGGGCTTTCCGCGGGCGGGGCTGTCCGGCGCGGATTACGACGCACGGGCCGCGCGGGCGCAGGCGTCGGTCGCGAGCGGGCGCGGCCTGTATCCCAAGACGCTGGAGCCCGGGCGGGGGGCTACGCCGGCGACCGATCCGTGGGTCGGCAATGGCGTGTTCGTGCAGCCGGCCGAGGGCTTCATGGAATTGTGGAGCCCGGCCGCGCAGGCACGCAACCTCGCCCTGCTCGGCAAATTGTCGCTGCCCACGCTGGCGCTGGTCAGCGGCAGCGATCGATCGACGTCGGACCGGCTGACAACCGCCGGCAAGACCGACATCGTGCGCTTTCCCGGCGATAAGGGCGCGTTCGGCGGCCACGAAGACAGGGCGAGCGACGCCATCGCCGATTGGCTCGCCGGGCAGGGTCTCGGTGTTCGCCCCGCGGTGACGACGGACGTGGTCGACGTGACCACCGGCGGCGGCCGGATACTGCAGGGCGTGCGCTATGCGCCCGCGGCCGGTGCGGACCCGCAGCGACCCGTCGTGCTGCTGATCTCGGGCCGGGTCGGGGATACCATCCAGTCGTCGACCCACTGGATCGGCTGGCGGCTGGCGCAGCGCGGCTATGTCGCGATCGCGCCGGGTATGCGGATTTCGGGAGTTGCCGGCTTCCAATCCTCCCGCCTCTCCGAAGTGACGGAGGATCTCGGCAAATGGGTCGACAAGGCGGCGGTGCTGGGTGCCCGCCGGGTGGTGCTCGCCGGCCATTCCAACGGTGGCGTCTGGCTGTCGACCTATATCGCCGCCACCCATGACCCGCGCGTGGTCGGCACCATCTATATCGCGCCGACCCGCGACAGCCCGACTTATGCGCGCGACCATTCACCACCCGGCCAATATGACCGCGACGTGGCCATGGCGCGCGCGGCCGCCGCCCAGGGCCGCGACATGGATGTGGCGATCGGGTTGATGAGCGCGCGCGCGTTCCTCGACAACAACGCGCCCGAGGCGCGCACCGTCCACACCGCGCGGGTGCGCGAGTTCAGCCTGCCCGGCCTGTCGATCACCGGCGCGAAGGATCCGCTGATGAGCCCGGATTTCATCCGCGAATTCTCAGCCGCCTATCGTGGCAAGCTCGACACGTTGCGTTACCCCGACGGCACCCACGGCTTGCGCGAGAACAAGCAGCGGCTCGCCGCCGATATTGCCGCTTGGCTGGCGCGGACTTTTCCATGATGCACCGGATAGCGGATATTGACGATGCCGTGATTGCCGCCCCGTCGCCGATGCGGACATGATGATGGCCATGATCGACGCTTCCTCCCGCAAGCCTCGCCGCCGTTTCGCGCGCGGTCAGTCCCGCCCCGAATATCTCAACCCGAGCGATGTCGACGCGGTGATGATGATGCTCGTCGCGCTGATGTCCGAAGTATCCGCGTTGCGGGATCGGCTCGACACGCATGAAGCCGTCGCCGAACTCGGTGGCACGATCACGACCGCGGCCATCGAGGCCTATGAACTTACCCCCGAGCGCCACGCCGCGCGCGAGGCGAGTCGCGAAGCGATGCTGAAGCGCGTGCTGCGCGTCATCACCGAGGAACGCGACGCCGCCGCCACAGACGGACCTGCCAAGAAAGTGATCGAAGAATGCTGACCCTGGACCTCGCGACCGAGATCGCCCGTTTCGCGCTGGCCGAAGGGCCGAAGCGGGGAGTGAAGGTGATGTCGGTCGTCGTCACCGATCCCGGCGGCCACATCCGGCTGGCGATGCGCAGCGACGCGCAGGGGAATTTCGGGGTCGATACCGCACTTGGCAAGGCGCGTTCGGCGCTGGGTTTCGGCCGCAGCTCGTGGTCGCTCCAGAAGACGTTCGTCGATCCGTGCGGAGTCGCCGCGATCACCGCCGCGACCGGCGGCGCGTTCGTGCCGCTGGGTGGCGGCGTGGTGGTCCAGCGCGACGGCCTGACGATCGGCGCGGCGTCGATTTCGGGCGGGATGCCCGAGGTCGATCATGATGTCATCGTAGCCGCGGTCGAGTCCGTCGGCCTGTCCGCCCTCGCCTGAAGGAAGCCGATCATGTTCCAGGAACGCCACGCGCTGCTGCCATCCGAAACGCATGACGAGGCGGCGCGCTATGCGTTCGTGTCGAGCCTGCGCAAGATGTTCACTGTCGATCTCTTTCCCGGCATGCGCACCGTCTACAACCAGCGCCAGCGCCCCGCCTATGAAGCCAGGCACGGCCGCGCGCCTGAAACGGTGCGCGATGCCAAGGCGCTGATGGAAGAAAGCTTCTACTACCGCGGATCGAACGTCATCGGCCGCGCCGCGCAGGAACTGCTGTGGGACACGGTCGGCGAAAGCGTCGAACGCCAGCTCGACACGCTCGATGCGGCGGCCAAGCCCAAGCCGGACGATCTCGGCACGCTGCGCACCAACCCCGAGCTGCCGATCCCGCGCTATATCGACTCGGTCGATATCCACGTGATGCCCGGCAATTTCCATACCGAGCTGAGCGAGGACGATACCTTTGCCGGCGCGCTCTATGATCGCGGGGTCCACGTCTTCTCGTTCGGGGGGCTGGGTGCGCGCAACGACGGCCTGGGCGTGGCGATGGCGGCGTTCGTCCGGGAAACCTATCCCGATCTGAAGCCGAAACGCATCCTCGACATGGGCTGTGGTCCGGGCTTCACCACCGTGCCGTGGAAGGAAGCCTTTCCCGACGCCGAGGTGCATGGCATCGATATCGGAGCGCCGCAGGTGCGCTATGCGCATGGCCGCGCCGAGTCGCTTGGTGCCGCGATCCACTTCAGCCAGCAGGACGGCACCGCGACCGACTTCCCGGACGGCTATTTCGACATCGTCGTGTCGATGCTCGTCACGCATGAATGCCCGCAGCCGGTGATCCGGGGATTGTTCAAGGAAGCCAATCGCCTGCTCGCGCCCGGTGGCCTGACCTTGCACGATGGCGGCGCATCCTATGCGTCCGACCCGTTCGAGAATCTGCTGATGAGCTGGTTTGGCAACAATGTGAACGAGCCGTTTTCGGCCGGGTTCAAGAGCCTGGATTACGATCAGGCGTTCATCGACGCCGGGTTCGCCAAGGACAAGCTGGTCCGTGGCAAGCGCGACCCGGTCTATCTCAAGGGGCAGCTGCCCCCCATCAGCTTCGTCGGCGCGATCAAGGATTGATCAATGGGGTATCGCTTGGGTGTCGATGTCGGCGGCACGTTCACCGATCTGCTGCTCTTCGACGATGCGAGCGGTGATTTCTGGCGACACAAGACGCCGTCGACGCCGCATGACAGCAGCGAAGGCATCCTGAACGGGGTCGAGGCGCTGTGCGCGTCGGCCGGCGTTTCGCCGACCGAGATCGCCTTTTTCCTGCACGGCACCACGGTCGCGACCAACGCGATGCTGGAGGGCAAGGGCGCGCAGGTCGGGCTGGTGACCACCGAAGGCTATCGCCAGATCATGCAGATCGCGCGCAGCTTCGTGCCCGGCGGCCTGGCCGGCTGGATCGTCTGGCCCAAGCCCGAGCCGCTGGCGAAGCTGGAGGACACGGTCGAGATCAAGGGGCGGATGGACGCCGAGGGACGCGAAGTCCGCCCGGTCGATGATGGCGATATTCGCCAGCAGCTTGAGGTGCTGAAGGGCCGGGGGATCGAGGCGCTGACGATCAGCCTCATCAACGCCTATCTGAACGGCGAGCACGAGCGCCGCGTCGCCGCGATCGCCGCCGAGGTGATGCCCGATGTGCCGATCTCGATGAGCCATGTCGTGCTCCCCGAGATGCAGGAATATGAGCGTACGCTGACCACCGTCGCCAACGCCGCGGTGCGTCCGCTGGTCGGGCGCTATGTCCGCAACCTGCGCGACAAGCTGGAAAAGGTCGAGATGACCGGGCGGCTGTCGCTGCTGCGATCCGATGGCGGGCTGATGTCCAGCCAGAAATCGGAGGAACATCCGGTTTCGTTGCTGATGTCCGGCCCCGCCGGCGGTGTGACCGGCGCGCTCTGGGTGGCGAAGAACGCCGGGCTCGACAACATCCTGACCCTGGACGTCGGCGGCACCTCGACCGATGTCGCGCTGATCGAGCATGGCGAGCCACGCCGCGTCCGCACCACCGAGGTCGGTCATCTGTCGGTGCGTGCCTCGTCGCTCGACGTGAAGACCGTCGGCGCCGGCGGCGGATCGATCGCCTATGTACCCGAACTGACGAAAGCGTTGCGCGTCGGCCCGCAGAGCGCCGGCGCGGTCCCGGGGCCGGCCGCCTATGGCAAGGGCGGCACGCTGCCGACGGTGACCGACGCCAATGTCGTGCTCGGCTATCTGCCCGAAAACCTGCTGGGCGGATCGTTCAAGCTCGACCGCGAGGCTTCGACCCGCGCCGTCCAGACGATCGCCGACGCGCTCGGCATCGAACTGATGGCGGCGGCGCGCGGGATCATCGACATCGTCAACGAGAACATGTTCGGCGCGCTCAGGATGATCTCGGTCCAGCAGGGCTATGATCCCCGCGGCTTCGCGCTGATGGGATTCGGTGGGGCGGGGCCGCTCCATGTCAACGCGGTCGCGCGGCTGATGGGCAGCTATCCCGCCGTCTCGCCGGTCAGCCCCGGCGTGCTGTGCGCGCTCGGCGATGCGACGACGCGGATGCGCACAGAGACCGCACGCTCGCTGTCGAAGCGGCTGAGCGAGACCAGCGCCGAAGAAGTGATCGCGACGCTGACCGAAATGGAAGCTCAGGTCCGCGACGAACTGATCGCCGACGGTATCGCCGCGGACGAGATCGAGACCGGGTTCGAGGTCGACGTGCGCTATTCGGGGCAGGCGTTCGAGGTGCCGATGGCGGTGTCGCTTGCGGACTTGCAACGCGACGGTCTGGCCGTGCTGACCGGGCGGTTCGACGCCGAGCATCTGCGGTTGTTCACCTTCAACATGGATACCGAGCACGAGCTGGTGAACCTGCGCGCGGTCGCCACCGGCCGCGCGCTCGAGCTGCCGGCGCTGACCCTATCCAGGGGCGATGGCGATCCGAGCCAAGCCAAGCTGCGCGACCATAGCCTGTGGATGGACGGCGCGCAGCACGCCGCAGTGATCTACGACCGGTCGAAGCTGGAAGCGGGCGACGTGATCTCTGGCCCGGCGATCGTGACCGAGATGGATTCGACCACGCTGATCGAGACCCGCCACGTCGGCACCGTCGATGCTTATGGCAACATCCTGATTACCCCGGAAGGCTGATCCTATGCCCGCCACGATCGTCCAGACCAACGAAACGCCGTTCAACCAGGTCGCGATCGACCCGGTCACGCTCGACATCATCGAGAATGCGCTGCGCAATGCGCGGATCGAGATGGACGCGACGTTGGTCCGCACCGCGATGTCGCCCGGCATCCGCGAGCAGGGCGACGCCTTCCCGCTGATCGCCGACCACAAGGGACGGATGATCGTCGGCCAGTTCGGGTCGTATATCGGCCCGTTCCTCGACGGTTATGACGGCACGCTCGAGGAAGGCGACATGATCTTCCTCTCCGATCCCTATTCGGTGCAGGGCGCGATCAGCCATCTGAACGATTGGCTGGTGCTGCTGCCGGTGTTCAAGGACGGGCGGATCATCGCCTATACCTCGATGTTCGGGCACCAGAGCGACATCGGCGGCAAGGTGGCGGGATCGATGCCGATCGATGCCACCAACATTTTCCAGGAAGGCGTGCGCATTCCGCCCGTCAAGATCTGGAAGCAGGGCGTGTATAACGAAGAGCTGGTGAAGCTCGTCATGGCGCAGTCGCGCTCGCCGGAATGGTGCAAGGCCGATCTCAATGCGCTGATCGCCTCGTGCCGGGTCGCTGCGCGCCGCGTGATCGAGATGTCGGAACGCTTTGGCGACGACGTGTTCGTCTCCGCCTGCGAAGACCTGCTGGCGCGCAACCACCGCGCCATGAAGGCACTGATCGACACCGCGATCGGCGAGGAACCGGTCAGTTTCGAGGATTATATCTGTGACGACGGCCTGGGATACGGCCCGTACAAGATCAAGTGCACGATGTGGCGCGAAAACGGTCGGGTGGTGCTCGATTTCGACGGCACCGACCCGCAGAGCCAAGGCAGCATCAACTTCCTGTTGAACGAGAATATGATGCGGATGTTCTTCGGCATCTACATGATTATGGTGTTCGACCCGCAGATCCTGTTCAACGACGGCTATTACGACCTGATCGACGTGCGGATCCCCGAAGGCTCGCTGCTGAAGCCCAAATTCCCCGCCGCGCTGTCGGGCCGTACCCACGCGCTGGGGCGGTTGTTCGACATCCTGGGCGGACTGCTCGGCCAGAAGACGCCGGAGTTCCTCAACGCCGCAGGCTTCTCGTCCAGCCCGCACCTGTTCTATTCGGGCCGCAATGCGAAAGGCGACTGGTTTCAGCTGTTCCAGATCGGCTTCGGCGGCATCCCAGGCCGGCCGCTGGGCGATGGCCCCGACGGGCACAGCCTATGGCCGAACTTCACCAACGTCCCCAACGAGTTCCTCGAGCGCTACTTCCCGCTGCGGATCGAGCAATACACCACCGTTGCCGACAGCGGCGGTGCCGGGCTGCACCGCGGCGGCAACGGCATCCTGATGACGTACAGGTTTCTGGAGGACGGCGAGATCGCGATCCACGACGATCGCTGGTTCGTCCATCCTTGGGGCGTCAACGGCGGTGCGCCCGGCGCACGCGCCAAGAAGATCCTGCGTCGCGCGAACGGCACGACCGAGATCGTCGGCAACAAGCGCGAGGATATGAGGGTGAAGGCCGGCGACGAGCTGGACTTCATCACCTGGGGCGGCGGCGGCTGGGGCGACCCGCTCGACCGCGATCCTACGCTGGTCGCGGAGGAAATCGGTCAGGGCCTCGTCACGGTCGAGGGCGCGCGTCCCTATGGCGTCGTCTTGAGCGACGGCGTGGTGGACCAGCCGGCGACGGAGGCGCTACGCACCCAGATGCGCGCCGAGCGCGGCGAGGCGATCCCGCTGTTCAATTACGGCCCGTCGATCGACGAACTGCGCGCGCGGTCTCAGACCGACACGGGGCTTGCCGCACCGATCCAGCCCGAATGGGCATTGCCGATCGCCGCCGAATGACCGATCTGGCGGCGGATTACGCGAAGGCAGGTTTCGGAGGACATCTGCCGTTCGGTGATCGTCCGGCGGTGCTGGTCGTCGATGTCTGCCGCGCCTATCTCGATCCGGCGTCGCCGCTCTATGCGGGGGCAGAGGGTGCGCTGGCAGCCAACGTGACGCTGGTCGCGGCGGCACGCGCGGCGAGCGTGCCCGTCCTGTTCACCCGCGTGCGCTATTCGGCAAACGGGCTCGACGGTGGGCTATTCTACAGGAAGGTGCCCGCGCTCGCCGCTTACCTCGACGACAACCCGCTCGGCGACTTCGACGATGCGTTGCGCCCGCAGGTCGATGACATCGTCGTCACCAAACAATATGCCTCGGCATTCTTCGGCACGTCGCTGGCCGCAAGCCTTAACGCGCAGGGCATCGACACTCTCGTCATCACCGGCTTCTCGACCTCGGGCTGCGTCCGCGCCACCGCCCTCGATGCGCTTCAGCACGGCTTTGTACCTTATGTCGTGCGCGAAGCATGCGGCGATCGTGCGCCCGGGCCGCATCAGGCGAACCTGTTCGACCTTCAGGCCAAATATGCGGAGGTGGTCGCGCTAGGTGATATGATAGCGCTGCTGCAGGCTTAATCGGGTCGGCGACAATAGCGGGCATGACACGATCATCTTCGACACGATCGCGACCGACGACGTGGCGCCGTATGTCCGGCTTCTCCAACTGAACCGTCCTCAGGTCGCCACTTCCGTCAACACGCGAATGGGCGAGGCGTTCTTGGCATTGTGGGACGGCTTGGTCGCCGAACCCGCGCGCTATTATGCGATGGTCCTGACCCGGGCGGGCGAGCGTGCGTTCTGCGCCGGCGGCGATCTGAAGCAGCGCGGCGGCATGAGCGACGAGCGGTGGCAGTCGTGGGATCTCGTGTTCGAGCGGATGATGTGCGCCCTCCTCACCGTGTCGACGGCGATCATCGGCGCCTGCGGGTCAGGCCGGCATGGATTATGAATCGTCATCGCCTCACCGGTCGCCGGATCGCGGCCCTGACGCTTGAGCCGATCCTTGACGGCGAACTTGCCGAACCTCTGGATCGCAAACTGTTCGCCCTTGGCGGCCGCGTCGGCAATCTGGTCGGAGACCGCGGTAATCGCCGCCGCGCGATTGTCAGCGCACGCGGATAACAGGTTTGTCATGGAACCGGTGGTGCGGGGACGAAGGCGACCATTTCCTATATCGGGCTGAAGGGGATATCGCGCCGAACGGGACGTGGCGTTGTGCCTTGCGCGACACTGTCGCGTCATTGACGGAGCTGGTCCTGTGCCGGCCGAGGGCGCGGGGCCCGGCATGCCGTATCTCGGAAGCCCCGCTCGGTCGCATATCGGTCCCGCGGTCCTGTGGGTGACGCAATTGTCTCTTGCGTCGTCAGCTCGAGGCGCGGCGGCCCGGCGCAAGCACGGCATCCGCCACGATATCCGGCCTGACATGATGGATCATGTGCCCGCCACCGGCTATTTCCATGCCGCTCGCTTGAGGAAGCTCGCGCAGCAACCTGGCCGACTGGTCGGCTTGGTTCACCAATTTGTCGCCTTCGCCCCAAAGGATCGTCACCGGCAGGGTCAGCGCGCGATGACGCTTGGCGAGGCGCGCGGCGGCGGCGGGCATCTGCCCGCTATCCGCGGCGGTCACGCGAAGCTGTTGTGGACGGAGCATCAGGCCGAACGGCATGTCGTTCAGGAAATTCTTGGTCGGGTCCGCGGGCGAAAAGATCATCCGGTTCCCGGCTGGCCCGGTCAGCCGCGTCTGGAGCGGCGCTATGGTGTGCGCGATCAGGTCGCCGACGACCGGCATACCCGCGATCGCGGTTGGCAGCGCGTCGGCCCGCAACGTCGGAAAGAAATAGCCCGAGCCGAGCACCAGCTTGGCCACGTCGCCCGGATGATCGAGCGCCCAGGCAAGCGCCACCAGCGTGCCCCAGCTATGGCCCAGGACGATCGGACGCTCCACCCCGATCCGCGCGCAGGCGGCGACCAGCAGCGCCGCCTGGCGCTCGGGTGTCCAGGCCGATCCCCTGGGCCGCTCGGTATAGCCATAGCCGGGGCGGTCGAAGACGATCACCCGCCGGGATGCGGCGAGTCGGTCGACCAGCCCGCTGGTCATGAAGTCCTGGATCAGCGAGCCGCTGCCATGGAGCAGAACGACCGGATCACCGCTGCCCCGTTCCAGCACGTGCACCGCCACGCCGTCCACGTCCACGACGCGGCCGACCGGCGGATAGCGACGCTCGGCGCGGGCGCTGGCGACTCGGTTGAACAGGGCCGACGCGGCGAGCGCGGCGGCGGCCAAGGGCAGAACGGGATTGGCGGAAACGCTGTGGGGCTTGTTCATGTGCTTTTTCTAGCCTCCGCTTGGTCAGAAATATCTAGGTCGCCACAACAACGGCCGTCGCTCGCGAATGTGTCCGATATGATATCGCGCAGAGCGGGCCCAGAGCCGGCAGCACCCCGCCTTCCGGCGATGCGGACTGGCTGTTCGGGAACCGATGGCCAGGGACGGAGTTTCAGGTTTCGGCGGGCTTTGAAAGAGTTGCGATCATGGCGTCGACTGGATTTCTATCTTCGCTCAACCTGGGCACCCTGGTGGTCGTCCTGTTGGTCGCCGTTGCGGCCCTGGCCTTTTTCCTCAGAAAGCGGTCGAACCGCCATCCCCTGGAAGGTCGTCGGGAGCGCAATGTTGGCGCCGACCTAGATGCCGGTCGGACCCCACCGGATCATTCGCCCCGCCGCTAGCGAAATAGGATATCGGCGGGCGGGCGGGCGGTCGTCGGATTGGACGCCGCCCCTTCGCCATCGTCGGCGAGCGTCGAGCGTCGAGCACGCACATGGTCTTGCGGCGACTGACTGTCTGATGCGTCGGGCGCGCGCGTCAGCAGGTCGCGTGCGATCGCCGCCGGATCGGTGCCCGACCCGGTGATATGGGCGCTGCCGTCTTCGGCGAACAACTCGGCGCGAATGATGCCGTCCTGGCTTGCGAGCGCGGCGACCGGGGAATCACAACCGGCGTGGAACGCGGCGAGCAGCGCCCGTTCGGCCAGCACGCACCTATGTATCGGCGGAGGGTCGAGTATGCCGAACAGGGCGCGGATGTCGCTGTCGCCTGCGCGCACCTCGATCCGGCCGCACCTTGCGCCGGCGCGGGAAGCATGACGTTCAGGTCGATGGTCACGCCGACATCGGGGCGTCGAGTCGGTCGAGCCCGGCCGCCGCCAGCAAGGTGCCATCGGCCTCACCGGCCGCCGGCTTGGCGAGACGCATATCGATATTGCCGCGAAATGACATGATCCTCAGATCGGGCCTCAGGTGCGTGATCGCGCTCGGCGGCGCGGCGAGCTGGTCCCGACGGTCGCGCCCTTCGGCAGGTCCGCGATCGACGGTGCGCCAATCATCGGTCCCGCACATCCACGCCTGCCGTCACGGCCGCGATGGAGATCGCCGCCGGACGGACCGTCTCCACATCCTTCATCAGGTGCACCGCGCAGTCGATGTCGCCGCCCGGCAGCGCGCGATCGAGTTCCTTGGTCCACAGCGCCTTGCCGTCGATCTCGGCCAGGGGACGATCCTGCACCGCGCCGTCGGTCGTGCGGATGACGACGATCTCGACCGTCACGCCGTGCGCCGCCACCAGGGCGTCACGCACCATCGCCGCCTGGACAAGCGCGAGGGGAGAGCCGCGGGTGTCCAGCCGGATGCGGTTCACGAGCAGCCCCCGGCGTTACCGTTCAGCAATATGATCGGTGCACGACGCGTCATCGACGGCCCCTTCCACCTGCTGCACCGGGCTGTGATCGGGGAAATGAGCTGTCAAACGATGTGGACGACGATCCGTGTAAGTCGGGCTTGGCTTCGCCCGGCGATCCTGCCTATGTTCGGCCGTGCCCAGCGTACATGCCCTCGCCAATCCCGCCCGCTTCCTGAAGATCGCGCGACCGCTGACCCCCATCCTGTTCTGGGCGGGCGCGGTGCTGATCGCGGTGGGCGTGTGGGCCGGGCTGACACAGACGCCCGCGGATTACCTGCAGGGCGAGAGCGTGCGGATCCTTTATATCCATGTGCCCACCGCGTGGCTGGGCACGGGCGGGTGGACCGGTATCGCGCTGTCGAGCATCACCTATCTCGTCTGGCGCCATCCCTTGTCGAACATCGCCGCCCGCGCGATCGCCGCGCCCGGCGCCCTGTTCGCCGGGCTGTGCCTGGCGACGGGCGCGATCTGGGGCCGGCCGACCTGGGGAACATGGTGGCAGTGGGACGGGCGGCTGACGTCGATGCTGCTGCTGTTCTTCGTCTACCTCGCCTATATGGCGCTGGCCCGCGCGGACGCCGATCGCGGCGGCGACGGGCGCATCCCCGCGCTGTTCGGGATCGCGGGCAGCGTGCTGTTGCCCGTCATTCGTTATTCCGTCGTGTGGTGGAACACGCTGCACCAGGGACCCAGCATCACGCTGTCGGGATCTAGCATCGATGCCACGTTGTTGTGGCCATTATGGTGGACGCTGGCGGGCTTCACGCTGTTCTTCGCGAGCATCGTGCTGATGCGGATGCGCGCGTTCCTGGCGGTGTCGCGGGTCGAGGCGCGGATGCGGCGGATGGCGGCGGCATGAACGCCTGGCCCTTCATCGTCGCGGCCTATGCGCTGACGCTGGGCGCGAGCGCCGCCGTCGCCTTTGGCGCGCTGGTCGCGATGCGCCGCGCCGAGAGCGCCGCCGACAAGACCACAAGGTCGTGAAGGCCAAGCATCAACGTCTGACCCTGGCGATGCTGGCGGTCGTCGCGGTGATCGGGGCGGCGCTGCTGGCGATGTCGGCGATGAAGGACCAGGCGGCCTTCTTCTATGCGCCGAGCGACCTCGCCAAGGCCGATGTCGCGCCGGGCACCGCGATCCGGCTGGGCGGGATGGTCGCGCCCGGATCGATCAGGAAGCTGGCCGACGGCGTCACCATCAGTTTCCTCGTCACCGACGATCTGGCGACCACGCCCGTCGCCTATCGCGGCATTCTGCCCGATCTGTTCCGCGAGGGATCGGGCATGGTGGCCGAGGGGCGGGTCGGCGCGGGCGGCGCCTTTGTCGCCGACACCATCCTGGCCAAGCACGACGAACGCTACATGCCCCCGCAGGTCGCGGGCAAGATGCGGAAGACCGAGACGCTCGAGCGATGAGGGCTCTCGGTCGAATCGTGAAATCATCGTCGGTCGCGCAGCAAGGGGGGGGCATCGGCGCCCGTCCTCGCACCGCTCACCCGGTCCAGCCGGCATCCGACCCGGCGTCCGCGGCGACGTCGAAGATCGTCGAATGATCGCCGAAGCGGGGCTTGCCGCGATCTGGTACGCCGGCGCGCTCGCGCTGCTGCAGCTGGTGCTGGCGACGATCGGCGTCGCGCGCGGCGCGACCCAAGTCTCGGGAGCGGTCCGCGCGGTCGCGGTGATCCAGGGGCTGCTCGCCGTGCTGGCCATGGCGCTGCTGATCGCGGTGTTCCTGCGCTCGGACATGAGCGTGGCGCTGGTCGCCCAGAACAGCCATTCGGCGAAACCCTGGCTCTACAAATTCGCCGGCGCCTGGGGCAATCACGAGGGCTCGATGCTGCTCTGGGTCGCGGTGCTCGGCCTGTCGGGCGGTGCCGTCGCATTGTTCGAGAAGCGTCTCGCCGGGTCGACGCTGATCGCCACGCTCGGCGCGCAGGCGGCGATCGCGCTGGGCTTCTACGCCTTTCTGCTGTTCGCCTCCAACCCGTTCGCGCGCGCCGATCCCGCGCCCGCGGACGGCTCCGGGCTGAACCCCCTGCTGCAGGATCCCGGCCTGGCGTTCCACCCGCCGACGCTGTACCTCGGTTATGTCGGCATCTCGATCGCGTTCAGCTTCGCGGTGGGCGCGATGGTGACGCGCGATGTGGGCCCCGCCTTCGCGCGGGCGATGCGGCCCTGGGTGCTGGGCGCGTGGATCTTCCTGACCCTGGGCATCACGGCAGGCAGCTATTGGGCCTATTACGAGCTGGGCTGGGGCGGCTGGTGGTTCTGGGACCCGGTCGAGAACGCGTCGCTCATGCCGTGGCTGGCGGCGACTGCCTTGCTCCATTCGGTGACGGTGCTGGCGACGCGCGACGGTCTGCGCGCCTGGACGGTGATGCTGGCGGTGGTGGCCTTCAGCATGTCGATGCTGGGCACGTTCCTCGTCCGCTCGGGCATCCTGACCAGCGTTCACGCCTTTGCGGTCGATCCCGAGCGCGGGGCGTTCATCCTGGCGTTGCTGGCGATCTATATCGGCGGCGCGCTGGCGCTGTTCGCGCTGCGCATCGGCACCGTCCGCGCCGGCACGACGTTCGAGGCGGTCAGCCGCGAGGGTGCGCTGGTGGTCAACAACCTGTTGCTGACGGTCATCCTGGGCGTGGTGCTGATCGGCACGCTTTATCCCATCGTCGCGGCGAGTTTCGGCGTGCAGCTGTCGGTCGGGCCGCCCTTCTTCAACAAGGCCGCGGGACCGGTGGCGCTGCTGCTGGTCGCGGTCATGGCGGTCGGGCCGCTGCTGCGCTGGCGGCGCGACCGGCCGCGGGCCGCGCTGCGCCGCGTGGCGATGCCCGTCGCGGTGACCGCCGTCGCGCTGGCGATCCTGTTGATGCTGGCACCCGGCATCGGCCTGCTGTCGTTGCTGGGGCTGATGCTGGCCGCCGGCGTCGCGGTGGCGAGCATCGCGCCTTTGTGGGGGCGCGATCTCGGCCGCACGCCCTTGTTCACCTGGGGCATGGTCGTCGCCCATCTGGGCATCGCGGTCAGCCTGGCGGGGATGGCGTCGGACAGCGCCTTCACGCGCGAAACGCTGGTCGCCGCGCGGATCGGCGAGCCGCAGCGCGTGGGGCCGTTCACCGTCACGCTCGACGATATCGTGCCGACGGTCGGCACCAATTGGTCGGCGCTGGAGGCGCGGTTGAGCGTGCGGCGCGGCGACCGTGCGGCGTTCCAGATGCGCCCGCAATCGCGCTTCTTCGCCAATCCGACGATGGTGACCAGCGAATCGGCGATCGCGACCCGGCTCGACGGACAGCTCTATACCGTGCTGGGGCAGCAGGACGCCGCGGGGCGATGGCAGATCCGGCTGTGGTGGAAGCCGTTCGTGACGCTGATCTGGCTGGGCGGCGTGCTGATCGCGCTGGGTGGCCTGTTGTCGCTGATCGGCCGGATGCGGCGCGAGCGGCGTGGCCCGCCGTCAGTGACGCTGGCAGTATGAAGCGGCCGCTGCTCTGGCTGCCGCTGCTGGCGTTCGTAGCGCTGTTCGCCGTCGTCGCGGGCGGTCTGTTCCGCCCGGCCGACCGGGTCGTGCGGTCGGCGCTGGTCGGCCAGCCGCTGCCCGGCTTCGCGCTGCCGCCGATGGTGCCGGGCAAGCCGGGGCTGGCGACCGCGGACCTTCGCCAGGGGCAGCCGCGCCTGCTCAACCTGTTCGCCAGCTGGTGCGTGCCGTGCATCGCCGAGGCGCCGCAGCTGATGGCGCTGAAACGGGCCGGCGTGCCGATCGACGCCATCGCGATCCGCGACACCGATCCCGCGATCCGCGCCTTCCTGGCGCGCAACGGCGATCCCTATGCGCGCGTCGGCGGCGACCGCGAGTCGCGCGTCCAGCTCGCGCTCGGCTCGTCGGGCGTTCCTGAGAGTTTCGTGATCGACGGGTCGGGGCGCATCGTCCTGCAACATGTCGGGGCGATCGACGCCGCCGACGTGCCGCGCATCGTCGCGGCCGTGAAGGGCGCGCGATGAGGGTGCTCGCCGTCGCCGTCGCGCTGTCGCTGGGCGGCCCCGCCCTCGCCCAGTCGAGCCTGCCGCCGGCGCGCTACGCCAACACGCAGATCGCCGATCCCGCCCGGGAGGCCGAGGCGCGCAAGCTGATGGAGACGTTGCGCTGCCTCGTCTGCCAGGGTCAGTCGATCGCCGACAGCGACGCCGAGATGGCGGCCGACATGCGCGCGCTGGTTCGGACCCGGATCGCGGCCGGCGAAAGCGCGACGAGCGTTCGGCAATGGCTGATCCGCAGCTATGGCGATTATGTCAGCTACGACCCGCCGCTGAGCCCCGTCACCGCCCCGCTATGGATCGCGCCGCTGCTGCTGCTGGCGATCGGCGGCGTCATCGCCGCGCGCAGCTTCAAACGGAAACGCCGCTGATGGGGTGGGTCACGCTCGTGGTGATCGGCATCGTCGCCTTTGCCGGCCTGCGCCTGGTGGGGGTGCCGCGCGCCCTTGGCTGGCTCACCGCCGCCGCGCTGGCCATCGGCGCCACCGGCTATGCGGCGCAGCAGCGCGCGGGGCTGCCGGGTCACCCGGTCACCGCCCAGGCGCGGGCGGTCGAGGTCGATCCGGGGATGGTCGCGTTCCGGGCGATGATCCTACCCGGAACACCCGACGGCCGGGCCGCGCTGGCGGTCGCCGATACGGACATGCGGCAGGGCGATACGGCCGCGGCGGTGGCGGGGCTGCTCCAGGCGACCCGGCGGATGCCGGGCGACGCGGCGTTGTGGACCGGCCTGGGCAGCGCGATCGCGGCGCATGACGGGGGGCAGGTGTCGCCGGCGGCGCGCTTCGCGTTCCAGCGCGCCTTACGCCTCGCGCCGCGCGAGCCGGGGCCGCCCTTCTTCCTGGGTCTCGCGCTGGTTCAATCGGGCGACCTCGCGGCCGCCAAGATCGCCTGGCTGCGCGCCCTGGCGCTCGCGCCGCGCGACGCGCGCTACCGCGTCGACATCGCCGAGCGGCTGGTGGTGATCGACGAGTTCCAGGCGATGACCGCGGGCGCGGGCATGAAGCCCTGACCGGTCAGGCGAAGGGGCGGTTGAGGCGGACGATCGCCCAGTTCAGCCAGGCGGCGAAACTGACCCAGAGCAGATAGGGCAGGATCAACAGGCTCGCCTTGGTCGAGATCGGCCATAGCCCCACGACCAGCGCGACCAGCGACGCCCAGAGGAAGACGACCTCGACCAGCGCCCAATCGGGCCGGCGCAGCCGGAAGAATAGCGGGCTCCACAGCGCGTGGGCGACGGCGTTGGCCGCGAACAGGATCACCACGTTCGCGCGCGCGGCGCCGTCGGGCGCCGCGTTCCAGGCGATCACCGCCGACCATGCCGCCAGCCCGAGGATGATCGTCCAGGCCGGGCCGAACAGCCAATTGGGCGGCTGCAGCCCCGGCTTGCGCAGATTATGATACCAGGAGCCGATCAGCGTCATCAGGCCGCCGAACCCGCCCAGGAAGATGGCGACCGCTACCGCGATGATGGTCGGTGTCGAGGGCAAGGCGTCGTCCGGCTTGTGGAGTGTCCAGCCCATGATACACGTATCGCGTGCGCATGTCCTTTCCCTTTTCCGCGATCGTCGGCCAGGACGAGATGAAGCAGGCGCTGATGATCGCCGCCGTCGACGCCCGGATCGGCGGCGTGATGGTGTTCGGCGATCGCGGCACCGGCAAATCGACCGCGGTGCGCGCGCTCGCCGCGCTGCTGCCGCCGATCCCGGCGGCGGAGGCGGGCTATCAGGACGGCAGCCCCAGGCAGGGAAGCGTCCCGGTGCCGTTCGTCGACCTGCCGCTGGGCGCGACGGAGGACCGGGTGGTCGGCGCGCTCGATCTGGAACGCGCGCTGGGGGCGGGGGTCAAGGCGTTCGAGCCGGGGCTGCTCGCGCGCGCCAATGGCGGGTTCCTGTATATCGACGAGGTGAACCTGCTGGAGGATCACATCGTCGACCTGCTGCTCGACGTCGCGGCGTCCGGCGAGAACGTCGTCGAGCGCGAGGGGCTGAGCGTCCGGCACCCGGCGCGCTTCGTCCTGATCGGCAGCGGCAACCCGGAGGAAGGGGAATTGCGCCCGCAGTTGCTCGACCGGTTCGGGCTGTCGGTCGAGGTGCGGACGCCCCAGGAACTGAAGCAGCGCGTCGACATCCTGAAACGCTGCGACGCGTTCGACCGCGAGCCCGCCGCGTTCGTCGAATCCTGGGCGAAGGCGGAACGCAAGACGTTGAAGCGGATCGCGCGCGCGCGCGCGGCGCAGGCGGGCGTGGTCGTGTCCGACGCGGTGCTGACCTTCGCGTCGCGGCTGTGCATGGCGGTCGGGGCCGACGGGCTGCGCGGCGAGCTGACGCTGATCCGCGCGGCGCGGGCGCTGGCCGCGCTCGACGGTGCGGCCGTCGCGACGGCGGATCATGTCGCCGCGGTCGCGCCGATGGCGCTGCGCCACCGGCTGCGCCGCAACGTGCTCGACGAAACCGGATCGACTGTGCGGATCGAGCGCGCGCTGGAGGATCTGGCCCGAAAAGACCCGGCCGCGTGACGGCGTCGCGTGACGGGGCGCCCGACCCGTTGCCCGATGCGCTGATCGCCGCACGCCTGTGCGCGATCGACCCTGGCCTCGGGGGCATGATCCTGCGCGGCGGCGACGCGGCGCGCGACGCGGTGATCGACGCGGTGCGCGCCGGCCTGGCCGATGGTGCCCCGCTGCGACGGATGCCGGCGAATATCGACGACGACCGTCTGCTCGGCGGGATCGACCTGACCGCGACGCTGGCACTGGGCCGGCCGGTGACGCGGACGGGATTGCTCGTCGAGGCGGATGGCGGCGCGCTGGTGGTGCCGATGGCCGAGCGGCTGTCCGACGCGCTCGCCGGGCGGCTGGCGGCGGTGCTCGACACCGGCGAGATGGTGACCGAGCGCGACGGCGCGACGCTGCACGGGACCGCGCGGTTCGTGCTGGTGGCGCTGGACGACGGGGCCGAGGCGGACGAGCGACCGCCGGCGGCGCTGGCGGAGCGGCTCGCCTTCTGGATCGACCTGTCCGCCACGGCGATGCGCGCCCCCGAGCCGGCGGCGGCGTCCGACCCGCAGCGACCGGGGGTTTCTCAGGGGGAGCCGGCGGAGGTCCGGGGTGACGGGACGATGGCGCCGCCGTTGGACCCCGCTATTCTCGAAGCCCTAGTCGTGACCGCCGCCGCGCTCGGCATCGATTCGATCCGCGCGCCGTTGTTCGCGGTGCGCGTTGTGCGCGCGTCGGCGAGGCTCGCCGGCCGCGACCGCATCGCCGACGAGGACGTCACCCTGGCCGCGCGCCTCGTCCTCGCGCCCCGCGCCACGCGGCTGCCGAGCGCGGCCGACCGGTCGGAGCCCGAACCGCCGCCGCCGCCGCCGCCCGAGAATGACGGCGGCGAGGAGGAACGGGGCGAGCCCGCGCCGATCGAGGATGTCGTGCTCGCCGCGGCGCTGGCGGCGCTGCCCAGGGACGTGCTGGCGCGGATCGCCGCCGGGCGCGGGCGCAAGGTCACGCGGGCGAGCGGTGGCGGCGAGCGGCGCAAGTCGGCCGCGCGGGGCCGGCCGATGGGGACGCGGGCGGGCGTTCCGGGCGGCGGCCTGCGGCTCAGCCTGATCGACACGCTGCGCGCCGCCGCGCCGTGGCAGAAACTGCGCGGCGGGGCGGGGCGGATCCGGATCCGCCGCGACGACCTGCGCATCCGCCGGTTCGAGACGCGGGCGGAGGCGGTGACGATCTTCGCGGTCGACGCGTCGGGCTCGTCGGCGCTGGCACGGCTGGCCGAGGCGAAGGGCGCGGTCGAGCTGCTGCTGGCCGAAGCCTATGTCAAACGCGCGCAGGTCGCGCTGGTCGCGTTTCGCGGGACCGCGGCCGAATTGCTGCTCCCGCCGACGCGGTCGCTGGCGCGCGCGCGGCGGTCGCTGGCCGAGCTGCCGGGCGGCGGGGGGACGCCGCTGGCGGCGGGGCTGAACGCGGCGCGCGAACTGGCGGAAGCGGCGCGCGCGCGCGGGCGGACGCCGTTCGTCGTGGTGCTGACCGATGGCCGCGCCAACATCGCCGCCGACGGCAGCGCGGTGCGCGCGCTGGCGGAGGCCGACGCCACCGCCGCCGCCCGGGCGATCGGCGCGGCGGGGATCGCGGCGGCGTTCGTCGACATCTCCGCGCGGCCCCGGCCGGAGGGGGCGGCGCTGGCGGCGGCGATGCGCGCGCGCTACCTGGCGCTGCCGCGCGCCGATGCCGCCGCGATGCACGCGGCGGTCAGCGCCGCGCGGGCCGGATGAGTTCGGCCCCGCGCTGGGCCGTCGAGGGCCGGGACTGGCCCAATGCCGAGCATAGCCGCTTCGTCGATACCGGCCGGCTGCGCTGGCATGTGCAGGTGATGGGCGCCGGCCCCGTGCTGCTGCTGCTCCACGGCACCGGGGCCGCGACGCATAGCTGGCGGGCGCTGGCGCCGCTGCTGGCGTCGGGGTTCACGGTCGTCGCGCCGGACCTGCCAGGGCATGGCTTCACGGCGGGGCGTCCGGCGGGCGGGCTCGGGATGTCCGCGATGGCGCGCGCGGTGGGGGAGTTGGTCGGGGCGCTGGACCTGCCGCCGCACGCCGTGGTCGGTCATTCGGCGGGCGCGGCGATCGCGATCCGCATGGCGATCGACGGCGCCGCCCGCCCGGCCGCGATCGTCGGCCTGGGCGCCGCGCTGCTGCCCTTTCCGGGGCTGGGCGCGAAGCTGTTCCCGACGCTCGCGCGGATGCTGTTCGTCAATCCGTTCGCGCCGCATCTGTTCGCGCGCATGGCGCGCACGCCGGGCGAGACCGCGCGGTTCCTGGCGCGCAGCACCGGGTCGACCATCGATGCCGAGGGCGTGCGGTGCTACGAGCGCCTGTTCGCGACGCCCGGGCATTGCGCGGGCGCGATCACGATGATGGCGGACTGGGACCTCGAATCGCTCAAGCGCGACCTGCCGCGCCTGGAGGTGCCGTCGCTGCTCCTCCACGGCGACGGCGACGCGGCGATCCCGCCGGGGAATGCGCAAGGAGCGGCGGCGATGATCGCGGGCGCGCGGGTGACGCCGCTCGCCGGGCTCGGCCATCTGGCGCATGAGGAGCGGCCGGTCGAGGTCGCGGCGCTGATCCGGGACTTCGTGGGAGAAGGGCGATGAGCGACCATCTGTTCGGCATTCTCGACCTGGGGATCGTCGTCGTCGCGGTGCTCGGCCTCGCCGTCTGGCAACTCGTCTCGATCACGCGCGAGATCGCGCGCGACCAGGCGGCGAAGGCCGATTCACCAGAAGGCGCGGGGCATCCGATAGGGGAGCATCGACTGGACGATCGGTGAGCGGAAGCGGCCGAGCGACAGACTTTCGTGCACCGCCTGGATGTCCTCGCCGAACAGACGCGTCGCCAGCGCGGTGCGGGCATAGAAGGGCGCGTCGATCCAGGTCTTGATCACGCGCGGGGCATAGCCGGCATCGGCGCGGGTCGCGCGGTTCACCAGCCAGCCGGTGCGCGGCAGCCGGGCGGGCGGCGGCTGGACGACATCGTGCCAGCGTCCCTGCCCGTCGAATTTCAGCGCCAGGTCGAACGGGGCGCCACCCCGTCGCCGCCCCTCGTACAGCACCGCCACGTCCCTTTTCAGGTGCGCGCGCGACCAGTGCCAGTCGTCGAACCCGGCTTCCAGCGGCTCGTCGCCGAAATTCGAATCGAAATACCCGTCGCCCGACCAGCGCACCCCGGGATGCGACATCTCGACGGACACGCGCGCGCGCGGCGCGACCGGGTGCCAGCGATGCCGCCCGGCGGGATCGAGCATGAACGCCGTCGTGCCGATCATCTCCGGGCTGACCCGCACCGTGCCGCGCACGCGATAGGGCAGGGGGGCGGAGATCTCGTCGATGTCGATGACCAGCGTATCGCCGTCCCAGCGCATGCTGCTGGGACCGACCGCGAAATGATCGGCGCCGCGGTCGACGCGCGTCGCGGGACGTTCGGTCATCGCCCAGGCCCTGGCGCGCGGGCCGCTGAGCGAGACGTTGATCGCGCAGTGATTGTCGGGTCGTCCGCGACCGCTGAGCTTGTAATAGGGGGAGAAGACGCTGCCGACGAAGGCGATGATCGTCAGCCCGTGGGCACCGTCCGCGCTCGTCGCGTCGATATACCACCAGGCATAGCCGTCCGGCCGGACCGCCACGTCGAAGCGCGGTCCCTGAGCAGGCATGCGGCGGCTAGCCGGCCGGAAAGCGCCGCCATCGGGACGCCCGCGCCGGGGTGGGTGCTCCCGCCCGCGCAATAGAGCCCAGGGATCGCTGTCCGGCTGCCCTGCCGGCGGAATGAGGCCGCCCACCCGTGCGAGGCCGGTCCATAAAGGGCTCCACCCGTCGACGGAAACAGCCGCGCGAAGTCGTGCGGCGTCGTCAGCACCGTCGAGGGCGCCAGGTCGAGCGAAAGTCCCGCCCGCGAAACGCTGTCCAGCATATGCCGCCTGCATGTGTCGATCTCCGCTGCGTTTAGGGGAGCGCCGTCGCCGGTGGCGGGCGCGTTGACGATGATCTGGAGCCGTTCGGGGCCGGCCGGCGGGGCGCCGCCGTCGTCGCGGTCCTGGGCGCAGACATAGACGCTGGGCGCATCGGCCAGCCGGCCGGCGGCGAGCGCGGCGAATTCCGCGGGGTAGTCGTCCGAGAAGAAGACGTTGTGGCGGCCGAGCGGAAAGCCCGACACCTCGGCCCGCGCGGTCCATACCAGCGCGCTGAGCGAGCGGCGGCGGGGCGGCATCGGCCTCGTCGCGCGCCGCACCGCGGGTCCGAACGCGCCCGCGGCGATGGCGGCGGGATCGGCGTTGCACACCACGGCGGTCGCCACGATCCGCTCCCCGCTGGCGAGCATCACCCCCGCCGCGCGGCCGCGCTCGACCAGGATTTCGCGTACCGGGGCCCCGTAGCGGAAACGCACGCCGTTTCGCCGTCCGAGCGCTTCGACCGCCAGCGCCAGCCGGTGCATGCCGCCCTCGATCAGCCACACGCCGCACGCCTCGACATGCGCGATCAGCATCAGCGTCGCGGGACAGGCGAAGGGCGACGATCCGCTATAGGTGGCGTAGCGGCCGAACAATTGCCGCAACCGCGCATCCGCGAAATAGCCGCCCAGCGCCCGCCACAGCGAGGTAAAGGCCTTGAGGTTGCGATAATCGGGAAAGCCGCGCGCGCCCATCCGCCAGCCCAGCGTGATCGGGTCGGTCTTGCCGCCGTGAAGAAAGGGTCCGTCCAGCGCCTCGAACAGCCGCCGGGCCTCGGTGCGAAAGGCGCGAAAGCCGCGCGCCTCCGCCGCGCCGGCGAAGTCGCCGATCGCCGCCTCGCTCGCCGCCGGATCGGCGAACAGGTCCAGCCGCGCCCCTCCCCAGGCATGGCGGGCGAGCGTCGCCGCCGGCCGCATCGTCAGATGATCGTCGAGCGCGCCGCCGCACGCGGCGAAGATATCGTCGAACACGCCGCGCATCGTGAACACGGTCGGACCGCCGTCCACCGCCGCGCCGTCGACGGTCACCGCGCGCAGCTTGCCGCCCGGATGCGCGGCCGCCTCGACCAGCGTGACGTCGCAGCCGCGCGCGGCGAGCAGGGCGGCGCCGACCAGCCCGCCGATCCCGCCTCCGATGACGACCACCCCCCCGTCCGGCATCGCGCCGCTTCCTCCCGCCGATTGACGCCGGGATATCATGTGTCCAGAAAACTAGACACATGATTTCGTCTATATCCAAAGAATTCTCGTGGCGCCGACGCTGGATCGGCTGGCGCAACCGGATGCTCGCCTCGCCGCGCTTCCAGCGGATGGCCGTCCGTTTCCCGCCGACCCGGCCGGTCGCCCGTCGCCGCGCCCGCGCGCTGTTCGACCTCGTCGCGGGCTTCACCTATTCGCAGATCCTGGCGGCGTGCATCGACACGGGGCTGCTGGAGGTGCTGGCCGAGGGGCCACAGGACGCAGCGGCGATCGCCGCGCGGATCGACCTGCCGGTCGCAGGCGCCGAACGGCTGTTGCACGGCGCGGCGGCGCTGGGGCTGGCCGAGCCGCTGGGCGACCGATGGGTCCTCGGCGCGGACGGCGCCGCGCTACGCGGCAATCCCGGCATCGGCGAGATGGTCGCGCATCACCGGCTGCTCTACGCCGACCTCGCCGATCCGGTGGCGCTGCTGCGCCGGGGCGGCGGGGGCGGAGCGCTGTCGGGCTTGTGGCATTATGCCGAGGCGGCGGGCACCGGCGACGCGGCGGCGGTCGCGGCCTATTCGGCGCTGATGGCGGCCTCGCAGCCGATGGTCGCCGCGCAGGCGATCGACGCCTATCCCTTTCATCGCCACCGCCGCCTGCTCGACGTGGGCGGCGGGGAGGGGGCGTTCCTGGCCGCGGTCGCCGCGCGCGTTTCCGGCATCGACCTCGGGCTGTTCGACCTGCCCGCCGTCGCCGAGCGGGCGCGAACGCGGTTCGACTCGGCCGGCCTTCGCGCGCGCTCGACGACGTTCGGGGGCGATTTCCTCCGGGACCCGCTCCCGCACGGCTATGACATCGTGTCGCTGATCCGCGTCCTGCACGATCACGATGATGCGCCCGCACTGGCGCTGTTGCGCAACATCCACGCCGCCTTGCCGCCCGGCGGCACGGTGTTCGTCGCGGAGCCGATGGCGCGGACGCGTGGGGCCGAGGCCGTCGGCGACGCCTATTTCGGCTTTTACCTGTTGGCGATGGGATCGGGCCGGCCGCGCGGCAGCGACGAGATCGCGGCGATGCTGCGGGAGGCGGGCTTCGTCCGGCCGCACGTGCTGACGACTGCGATGCCGCTCACCGCGAGCGCGATCGTCGCAATTCGCGGATAAGTGTCCAAACAAGTTGACATGATGAACCGTCAACCTAAGAATACAGTTGCGATCGGGCCTATTCCGACCTGGCGCGGCAGGGGATGAGTGTATGGACGCTGTCGCGGTCATACTGGAAGCGCCCGAACGGCTCGCCTTGCGAACGCTGGCGCTGTCTCCGATGGCTGCCGGCGACGTTCGGGTCGAGATCGACTGGAGCGGCATCTCCTCGGGCACCGAAAAGCTGCTCTGGACCGGCCGGATGCCGAATTTCCCCGGCATGGGCTACCCGCTGGTCCCCGGTTACGAGTCGATCGGTCGGGTCGTCGATGCCGGCGCCGATGCGCGCGGGCGGATCGGCCAATGGGTGTTCGTCCCCGGGGCCGACTGCTTTCGCGACGCCCGCGGCCTGTTCGGCGGCACGGCGCGTCACGTCAACCTGCCCCAGGCGCGCGCCATCCCGATCCGCGAATCGCTGGGCCGCGACGGCATCCTCCTCGCGCTCGCCGCGACCGCGCATCATGCGATCGCCGCGGGCGGCATACCCGAACTGGTGATCGGCCACGGGATCCTCGGGCGGCTGATCGCGCGGATCGCGGTCGCGACCAGCGGCGACGCCCCGCTGGTGTGGGAAACCAACCCCGCCCGCCGCGACGGTTTCGGCTATGCGGTCGTCGATCCGAGCGCGGACGAGTGCCGCGACTACCGGGCGATCTGCGACGCGAGCGGCGCCGTGGACGTGCTCGACACCGCCTTCGCCCGGCTGGCCAAGGGCGGCGAGGTCGTGCTGGCGGGATTCTACGACCGTCTGTCGTTCGCCTTCCCGCCCGCCTTCATGCGCGAGGCGCGGATACGCATCGCCGCCGAGTTCACGCCGGCGGACATCGCCGCGGTCGTCGGGCTGCTCGACATCGGACTGCTCGAACTCGGCGGGCTGATCAGCCACGCGCGCCCGGCGACCGAGGCCGGCGACGCTTATCCCCAGGCGTTCACCGACCCCGATTGCCTGAAGATGGTCCTGGACTGGAGAACGATATGAGCATGTTCGATCCGGGACCGCTCCGCGAGGAAGCGTCCTTCGAACCTGATCCCGTGCCGACGGGTCCGGTGACCAAGACCACGCAGATCATCGCCATCTACGGCAAGGGCGGCAGCGGCAAGTCGTTCGCGCTGGCCAACCTCAGCTACATGATGGCGCAGCAGGGCAAGCGCGTGCTGCTGATCGGCTGCGACCCCAAGAGCGATACGACCAGCCTGTTGTTCGGCGGCAAGTCGACCCCGACGATCATCGAGACCAGCTCCAAGAAGAAGCTGGCGGGCGAGGAGATCGGCATCGAGGATGTCTGCTTCCAGCGCGACGGGGTGTTCGCGATGGAACTTGGCGGGCCCGAGGTCGGCCGCGGCTGCGGCGGGCGCGGCATCATCCACGGGTTCGAGACGCTGGAGAAACTGGGCTTCCACGAATGGGGGTTCGATTACGTCCTGCTCGATTTCCTGGGCGACGTGGTGTGCGGCGGCTTCGGCCTGCCGATCGCGCGCGACATGTGCCAGAAGGTGATCGTCGTCGCGTCCAACGACCTGCAATCGCTCTACGTCGCCAACAACGTCTGCAAGGCGGTCGAGTATTTCCGCAAGATGGGCGGCAATGTCGGCGTCGCGGGGATGATCCTGAACAAGGACGACGGGACCGGCGAGGCCAATGCGTTCGCCGAAGCGGTCGGCATCCCGGTGCTCTGCGCGATCCCCGCCAACGAGGACATCCGCAAGAAGAGCGCCAACTATCAGATCATCGGCAAGCCCGGCGGGCAATGGGCGTCGCTGTTCGAGGAACTCGCGGTCAACGTCGCCGAAGCGCCGCCGCTGCGGCCCACCCCGCTCGATCAGGACGGGCTGCTCAACCTGTTCAGCGCCGACATCACCGGCGCGGACTTCACGCTCAGGCCCGCGACCCAGGCCGATATGCGCGGCGCGGCCTATGTGACCAAGCCGAGCCTCGAAGTCGTGTACGACACGGTCTGACGGTGACCACCGACACCCCTCCCCGCGATCGCGACCGGATCGACCTGACGGCGTCGATGCCCGAGGGCGGCTGCTCCTCCGGCGACACGCTGCGCGCCGCCGCGATCACCGCGGGCAAGTCCGACATCCTCGATCGCTACGCCGCCGACTATCCCAAGGGCCCGCACGACCAGCCGCAATCGATGTGCCCGGCGTTCGGATCGTTACGCGTCGGCCTCAGGATGCGCCGCACCGCGACCGTGCTCTCGGGCTCGGCCTGCTGCGTCTACGGGCTGACCTTCACCGCGCATTTCTACGGGGCGAAGCGCAGCGTCGGTTACGTGCCCTTCTCGTCCGAGACGCTGGTCACCGGCAAGTTGTTCGAGGACATTCGCGACGCGGTCCACGAGCTCGCCGATCCGGTGCTCTACGACACGATCATCGTCACCAATCTGTGCGTCCCGACCGCGTCGGGCGTGCCGCTGCAATTGCTGCCCGACCAGATCAACGGCGTGCGTGTGATCGGCATCGATGTGCCCGGCTTCGGCGTGCCGACCCATGCCGAGGCCAAGGACGTGCTCGCCGGCGCGATGCTGGCCTATGCGCGCAAGGAGGCCGAGGTCGGGCCGGTGGCGGCGCCCAAGACCCGCGCAGACCGCCCGACCGTGACGCTGCTGGGCGAGATGTTCCCCGCCGACCCGCCGGGCATCGGGCTGATGCTCGAGCCGCTGGGCCTGGCCGCCGGTCCCGTCGTCCCCACGCGCGAATGGCGCGAGCTTTATTCGGCGCTCGACTGCGCGGTCGTCGGCGCGATCCACCCCTTCTACACCGCCAGCATCCGCGAATTCGAGGCGGCGGGACGCAAGGTCGTCGGCTCGGCGCCGGTCGGGGCGGACGGCACCGCGGCGTGGCTCGACGCGATCGGATCAGCGTGCGGCGTCGCGCAGGGACTGGTCGACGCGGCCAAGAACCGCTTCATTCCCGCGATCCGTGCCGCGCTCGCCGCCAAGCCGATCGCCGGGCGGATCACCGTCTCGGGTTACGAAGGCTCCGAACTGCTGGTCGCGCGGCTGCTGATCGAAAGCGGGGCGGACGTCCCTTATGTGGGCACCGCCTGCCCGCGCACGATCTGGTCCGATCCCGATCGCGAATGGCTGGAAGCCCATGGGACCCATGTCCAGTACCGCGCCAGCCTGGAACAGGACATCGCCGCGGTCGAGGAATATGGCCCCGACCTGGCGATCGGCACCACCCCCGTCGTCCAGCATGCCAAGCAGAAGGCGATCCCGGCGCTCTACTTCACCAACCTCATCTCGGCCCGGCCGCTGATGGGGCCGGCGGGGGCGGGGAGCCTGGCGATGGTGGTCAACGCCGCGCTCGCCAACCGGCACCGGTTCGACAAGATGACCGCGTTCTTCGCGGGCGTCGGCACCGGCGCCACCGCCGGCGTGTGGGAGAAGACCCCGGTCGACCGCCCCGAGTTCAAGGCCAAATTCGCCGCCAAGCGCATCGCCGCCGCCAAGGCGGAAGAGCATATCGGCACATGACCCTCATCATCGATCATGACCGCGCGGGCGGCTATTGGGGCGCGGTCTACGCGTTCACCGCGATCAAGGGATTGCAGGTCATCATCGACGGTCCGGTCGGCTGCGAGAACCTGCCCGTGACCTCGGTGCTGCATTACACCGACGGCCTGCCGCCGCACGAGCTGCCGATCGTCGTCACCGGGCTGGGCGAGCAGGAACTGGGCCGCGACGGGACCGAGGGCGCGATGAAGCGCGCCTGGGCGACGCTCGACCCCGACCTCCCCGCGGTCGTCGTCACCGGCTCGATCGCCGAGATGATCGGCGGCGGCGTGACGCCCGAGGGCACCAATATCCAGCGCTTCCTGCCGCGCACGATCGACGAGGATCAATGGCAGTCAGGCGACCGCGCGCTCACCTGGCTCTGGACGCAGTTCGGACCGAAGAAGGTGCCCGTCCTGAAGCCCTTGCGCGAGGGCGAGAAGCCCAGGGTCAACATCATCGGGCCGATGTACGGCAGCTTCAACATGCCGTCCGACCTGGCCGAGATCCGCCGGCTGATCGAGGGCATCGGCGCGGAGGTCGGCATGACCTTCCCGCTCGGCAGCCACCTGGCCGACGTGAAGAAGCTCGCGCTCGCCCAAGTGAATGTGTGCCTGTACCGCGAATTCGGCCGCGGCCTGTGCGAGGCGCTGGAGCGGCCCTACCTCCAGGCGCCGATCGGGCTGGAGAGCACGACGCTGTTCCTGCGCAAGCTGGGCGAGCTGACCGGGCTCGATCCCGAACCGTTCATCGAACGCGAGAAGCACACCACGATCAAGCCGCTCTGGGACCTGTGGCGCTCGGTCACCCAGGATTTCTTCGGCACGGCCAGCTTCGGCATCGTCGCGACCGACACCTATGCCCGCGGCATCCGCAAGTTCCTGGAAGACGATATGGGCCTGCCCTGCACCTTCGCGGTGTCGCGCTGCGCGGGGGCGAAGTCGGACAACCAGTCGGTCAAGGACATGATCCGCGATACCCCGCCGCTGGTCCTGTTCGGCAGCTTCAACGAGCGCATGTACATGGCCGAGGCGGGCGGGCGCGGCGTCTATATCCCGGCGAGCTTTCCGGGCGCCGTCATCCGCCGCCACACCGGCACGCCGTTCATGGGCTATGCCGGCGCCACCTATCTGGTCCAGGAAGTGTGCAACGCGCTGTTCGACGCGCTCTTCCACATTCTTCCGCTTGGCCGTGATCTCGACAAGGCCGAGCCGACGCCGGCGCGCATCGAGCGCGAGATCGGCTGGGACGACGCGGCCAAATCCGAATTCGACGCCGTCGTCGAGCGCGAACCGGTGCTGGTCCGCATCTCCGCCGCCAAGCGCATTCGCGACGCCGCCGAACGCGCCGCGCGGCGTGCCGGCGAGCCCTCCGTCACGCAGGAGCGCCTGGCGCTCGCGATCACCGAAAGCCGCGGGGCATGACCGCGGCCAGATTTTCCCGCCCGATCCGTCGCGGATTCGGGCGGACCAATGATCCCGTGGGCATCACGCCCGCGCGGATGCCGCGGGGAAGTGCGTTTCACGCTCCTGTCCTCGTCGGGAACAACGGAGACGTGACATGAGCGACGTAAGACATACGGACGAAAGGATGGGGCCGGGTAACTATCTGACCCCCGAAGAGGCCAAGGAATTCCACAAGCTGTTCATGATGAGCTTCATCATCTTCACGCTGGTGGCGGTCGGCGCCCATATTCTGGTGTGGATGTGGCGGCCCTGGCTCTGACCGGCTGACATCCGCGACCCTCAAGAAAAAGGAACCACATCATGTGGAGAGTATGGCTCATCTTCGACCCGCGACGTTCGCTGGTCGCCTTGTTCATCTTCCTGTTCGTACTGGCGCTGTTGATCCACTTCATCCTGCTCAGCACGAACAAGTTCAACTGGCTCGACGGCCCGCGCACCGCGCCGATCGCGGCGAACGCGCCTGCCGCCACGGGGACCTGAAGGGCCCCGAGCGAGCGATTTCGAGTGGATGGTTCCGTCCCGCAAGGGCCGGGCCCGCCCACTCGAAATGGAATATTCTCCGAAAAGGCGATCAGCTGCCAAGGTAGCGGTCGAGAGGTGTGGGCATGGCGCTGCTGAGCTTCGAGCGAAAATATCGGGTCAGGGGTGGCACGCTGATCGGCGGCGACCTGTTCGACTTCTGGGTCGGCCCCTTTTACGTCGGGTTCTTCGGCGTCATCACCGCGATCACCGCCTCCTTGGGCACCGCGCTGATCTTCTACGCCGCCTCGCTGGGCCCGACCTGGAATCCCTGGCTGATCAACATCGCCCCGCCCGACATCAGTTACGGGCTGGCGCTGGCGCCGCTGCGCGAGGGGGGGCTGTGGCAGATCATCACCGTCTGCGCGATCGCGGCGTTCACGTCCTGGGCGTTGCGGCAGGTCGAGATCTGCCGGAAGCTCGGCATGGGCTATCATGTGCCCTTCGCCTATGGCTTCGCGATCTTCGCCTATGTCAGCCTGGTGGTGATCCGCCCGTTCATGCTGGGCGCCTGGGGACACGGCTTCCCCTACGGCATCTTCAGCCATCTCGATTGGGTGTCGAACACCGGCTATCAATATCTGCATTTCCACTACAATCCCGCGCACATGCTGGCGGTCAGCTTCTTCTTCGTGACGGGGGGCGCGCTCGCCTTTCACGGCGCGCTGGTGCTGTCGTCGGTCAATCCGCCCAAGGGCGAAGCCGTCAAGTCGCCCGAATATGAGGACGCCTTCTTCCGCGACACGATCGGCTATTCGATCGGCACGCTGGGCATCCACCGGCTTGGACTGTTCCTGGCGCTGTCGGCCGGCTTCTGGAGCGCGATCTGCATCATCATCTCCGGCCCGCTATGGACCCGCGGCTGGCCCGAATGGTGGACGTGGTGGCTCAACCTGCCGATCTGGTCTTAAGGAGCGAACAGATGATGCTGCGCTATCAGAACATGTTCACCCAGGTGCAGCTGCGCGGGCCGTTGGAGGCGGGACCGCCGCTGGCGCCGGGCAGCTTCGCACGGGGCGATCTCAGCACCTACAATTACTGGGCCGGCAAGCTCGGCGCCGCGCAGATCGGGCCGATCTATCTCGGCAAGCTGGGCCTCGCCTCGCTCGTCTGCGCCTTTCTGGCCTTCGAGATCATCGGCCTCAACATGTGGGCCAGCGTCAACTGGGACCCGATCCAGTTCGTCCGGCAGCTGCCCTGGCTGGCGCTGGAGCCGCCCGGACCCGAATGGGGCTTCACGCCCTTCGTGCCGCTGGCCCAGGGCGGCTGGTGGCAGATGGCGGGCTTCTTCATGTCGAGCGCGCTGATCCTGTGGTGGCTGCGTACCTTCCGCCGCGCGCAGGCGCTGGGCATGGGCAGCCACGTCGCCTGGGCGTTCGGGGCGGGCATCTTCCTGATCCTGATCCTGGGCTTTGTCCGCCCGCTGCTGATGGGCAGCTGGGCGGAGGCGGTGCCGTTCGGCATCTTCCCGCACCTCGATTGGACCGCGGCCTTCTCGATCCGCTACGGCAACCTGTTCTACAACCCGTTCCACTGCCTTTCCATCGTGTTCCTATACGGGTCGACGATGCTGTTCGCGATGCACGGGGCGACGGTGCTGGCGACCGGCCGCTATGGCAGCGAGCGCGAGATCGAGCAGATCACCGACCGCGGCACGGCGTTCGAACGCGGCATGTTGTTCTGGCGCTGGACGATGGGGTTCAACGCGACCGCCGAATCGATCCACCGCTGGGCGTGGTGGTTCGCCGTGCTCTGCCCGCTGACCGGGGGCATCGGCATCCTGCTGACCGGCACCGTGGTCGACAATTGGTATCTGTGGGGCGTGATCAACGGCATCGCCCCGACCTACCCCGACACGGGCGTCCTCGATCCTGCCACCCTGCCGGGAGCGGTGCAATGAACCGACACGTCACCCTGAGCATCGGCGCGGCGGCGGCGGCGCTGCTGGCCGGCTGCGAGCCCGGCGCGAAGATGTCGACCCAGACGGGCTTTCGCGGCACCGGGCTCGAACAGATCGTCGATGTCAGCAGCATCAAGGAGGCCGCGGCCATCCCGCCCGAACCCTATCCGCTGCCGCCCGACGGCGGGCCGACGGCCGCGGAAACCTATCAGAACGTGAAGGTGCTGGGCGCGGTCAGCGCGGAGCGGTTCAACCATCTGATGGCCGCGATGACCCAGTGGGTCGCCCCGCCGGAACAGGGTTGCAACTATTGCCACAACCCGGAGAACATGGCCTCCGACGAGAAATACACCAAGATCGTCGCGCGGCGCATGCTGCAGATGACGCGGACGATCAATTCGCGCTGGTCCAGCCACGTCCAGAAGACCGGCGTCACCTGCTACACCTGTCACCGCGGCAATGCGGTGCCGGAGAATGTCTGGGCGCTGGCGCAGAACACGCTCGATCCCGGCACGATCCGCGGCAACAAGCGCGGCCAGAACACCCCCGATCCCAATGTCGGCTATGCGTCGCTGCCTTCCGATCCGTTCGCCGCCTATTTCCAGGGCAAGGGCAATATCCGCGTCGCGTCGGACCAGGCGCTGCCGTCGCCCGATCATGTCGTGTCGATCAAGGATGCCGAGAAGAGCTATGGGCTGATGATGCACGTCAGCACCGCGCTGGGCGTCAACTGCACCTATTGCCACAACAGCCAGTCGTTCCGGGCGTGGAACCTCAGCCGGGCGCAGCGCGGCACCGCCTATTACGGCATCCGCATGGTCCGCGACGTGAACGAGAACTACATCACCTCGCTCCGGTCGGTGTTTCCTGCGAACCGCAAGGGCCCGCACGGCGATCCGTACAAGGTCAATTGCACGACCTGCCACCAGGGCCTGGCCAAGCCGCTGGGCGGGGTCAGCATGATCGCGCAGGCGCCGGCGCTGAAAGGCCCGCCGATGCTGACCGCCGCGCCGGAAGTCGGTCCGGCGGCGGCGGTGCCCGCGGCCTTCAACGATCCGGCGGAGATGACGGACAGGACCGAACCGGCGACGGCCACGTTGCGCAAGTGACCCGCCCCCGCGCCGCTTTCACCGGAAGTGGCGCGGGCTTCGCGGGGAGAGCGGGCTGGGCGGCATGATCGCCAGCCACCCCCTGCGCACCGCGATCTCCGAGGAGATGCACGTCCGCCGGCTGCCGCGGTTCGCGGCGCCCTGCCGGCTGATGCAGGTCGTGACCGTGCTGGGCGAGAAGCAGGGGGACGCCGCGCGACGCCATGTCGAAGCGCTGGCGGAAACCGGGCGGGCGCGGGTGCCGATCGCCGACAAATACGCCGTGCTGGAGCTGGGCGACACGACTCTGGTCTGGGAACGCCATACCGAATTCGCCAGCTACACGCTGCTGCGCGAGGGTCCGTTCGACGCCCCGTTCGACCCCGGTCATTTCGAGCCCCGCCTGACCGCGCTGCTGGCCGACATGCCCGGCGAGGTCCTGCGCGCGACGCAGATCGCGGTCGTCGCGCGCGGTGCGCCCGACCCGACGCCGGCCGCATGCGAGGCCTGGTTCTCGTCGGAGGCGACCGTCGTCTGCGACGTCGCCGACGGCGCGGCGCGGGTCCTGTCCGACTTCCGGCTGCACGCCGACGGCTATGGCCGGCTGCTGGTGCTCGACCGCGACCTGGCGGGCGACGAACCGGCGCAACTGGTGCAGCGGTTGCAGGAACTCGGCAACTACCGCAACGTGGCGCTGCTCGGGCTGCCGCTCGCGCAGCGGCTGACGCCGGCCGTCACCGGCCTCGAAATCCGGCTCGCCGATCTGACCCGCGCCGTGTCGGAACGGACGTCCGAGGACGACAGGCTGCTCGACGAACTCACCTTCCTCTCGGCCGAACTCGCCCGGCTGGTCGCCGACACCCGCTATCGGATGAGCGCGACGCGCGCCTATGCCCAGCTCAGCGGCGATCGGCTCGCCTCGCTTCGGATCGGCGGGGTGCGCGGGCATCAGACGCTCGCGGACTTCACCGAACGCCGGCTGACCCCGGCGGTGCGGACGTGCGACAGCTTCTCCGCGCGGCTGGAGGACCTGTCGCAGCGCGCGGCGTGGACCAGCGAACTGCTCCGCACCCGCATCGACATCGCCCTGGCCAAGCAGAATCGCGATCTGCTGACATCGATGGATCGCCGCACCCATCTGCAACTCCGCCTGCAACAGACGGTTGAGGGGCTGTCGGTGGTCGCGATCAGCTATTATCTGATCGCGCTACTGGGCTATGTCTTCCATGCGGTGCCCGGACTGCCCCACGACGCGGCGATGGCGGCGGCGGTCCCGCTCGTCCTGGCCGGGGTCACGCTGGCGCTATGGAAGCTGCGACGCGGCCTGCACGACTGACGCGGGCCACGCCCGCGCCGGCCCGCCCTCGTCCTACGCCGCCATCTCCTGCCGGGCGAGCGCGCATTGCGACCAGATCTCGCTCAGCGCCTCGACCAGCCGGTCGATGTCGCCGTCGGTATGCACCGGCGACGGCGTGATGCGCAGCCGCTCCGTACCCATCGGCACCGTCGGATAGTTGATCGGCTGGACGTAGATGCCGTGATTGACCATCAGCCAGTCGCTGATCATCTTGGCGTGATGCGGGTCGCCGACCATCACCGGGATGATGTGGCTGGGGTTGGGCAGGTGGGGGATGCCCATCGCGTCCAGGCGCTGGCGGACGATCTTGACCCGGTTCTGGTGCCGCACGCGCTCGATCTGGCTGTCCTTGAGGTGCCGGATCGACGCTACTGCGCCGGCCGCCACCGCCGGCGGCAGCGCGGTCGAGAAGATGAAGCCGCTGGCGAAGCTGCGGACGAAATCGCACAGGTTCCGCGATGCGGTGATATAGCCGCCCATCACCCCGAACGCCTTGCCCAGCGTCCCCTCGATCACGTCGATCCGGTGCATCAGCCCCTCGCGTTCGGCGACGCCGCCGCCTCGCGGGCCGTACAGGCCGACCGCGTGGACCTCGTCGATATAGGTCAGCGCGCCGTGCTTCTCGCACACGTCGAGGATCTCGGCGATCGGCGCGATGTCGCCGTCCATCGAATAAACGCTCTCGAACGCGACCAGCTTGGCGCGGCCCGGCGCGACCTGCGACAGCAGCTCGTCCAGATGGGCCACGTCGTTGTGGCGCCACCGCTTGCACTCGGCGCGGCTGTGGCGGATGCCCTCGATCATCGACGCGTGGTTGAGCGCGTCCGACAGCACCACGCAATCGGGCAGCCGCGACGCCAGGGTGGAGAGCGCCGCCCAGTTCGACACATAGCCCGAGGTGAAGATCAGCGCCGCTTCCTTGCCGTGGAGATCGGCGAGCTCGGCCTCCAGCAGGACATGCTGGTGATTGGTGCCCGAGATGTTGCGCGTGCCCCCCGCGCCCGCGCCGCAACGGTCCAGCGTCTCGTGCATCGCGTCCAGCACCTTGGGATGCTGGCCCATGCCCAGATAGTCGTTCGAGCACCAGACGGTGACGTCCTGGACCTGGCCGTCCTCGGTCCAACGCCGGGCGCGGGGGAAGCTGCCGGCCTGGCGCTCCAGCTCGGCGAAGACGCGGTAATTGCCCGCTTCGCGAAGGCCGTCGAGCTGCTCCGCGAACACCAGATCGTAGTTCATCCTACCCTCCCCACTCAGTCGACGATGGCGGCTCGGGCCGCCCTGTTATCGTTGTTGCTGTCGTTGCCGATCTTGTTCGATGCCCAGCGGAACATCTTCGCGTCGCGCATCGGCAGCACAAGGAACAGATGCTCCACGACGCCGAGCACCGCCAGCCCGGCGAGCAGCGTCCCGCACGCCGCCGCGCCGCTGCCGGCGGGCGCCGCTTCGGCGCTCAGCCAGGCCCAGACGGCCAGGCCGCCGCCGAACGCGATCGACGCCGGAAACAGCGGGTTCATGGCCCGTGTGCGGAAATAGCTTTTCAGATAGGCGAGATGCTCGGGAAACACCTCGTCGCTCAGATTGGGCACGCCCAGGAACAGGTTGAACTTGGCCGACAGCCGCAGGACGAACAGCAGCAGGAAGGTCAGCGGGGCGGCCTGGTTGGGCTCGCCCCAGGTGATCGCGAACAGGAGCGCCGCGGTCGCGGCGATCGCCAGTTCATGGTGGATGACGGTCGCGGTCGCGGCCTTGAACCGCGTCCAGCCGACCGCGCCGGGCGGGCAGGGCGCGCGGTTCGGCCCCGCGACCTCGCCCATCAGGAAGCTCATCTCGTGCCAGCCCCAGATCAGGATCGCCGCGCCGAAGCCCAGATAGGCGCCGCCCTGGGTCGTGCTGCCGGCATGAAGCCGGACGAGCACCATCGCCGCCACCGCCACCAGCCCGGCCAGCGCCAGGCTGGTGCGGAACGTCGCGCGCGGGCGGCTGTCGAGCCACACGATCGCGGCGGTGCCGATGAACCACATCAGCAGCGCGAACAGGAGCGGCGGCAGGGTCACCAGGCCGGGACCATCCGGACCGTGGCGGGGGCTTCGTTCCGTTTGACCGGGGTCAGGTACAGCCGCACGAACGCGGCCGCGGCCGCGACCGTAAGCCCGGCGCGCTTGACCGCGCCCGTCACGCCGCCCTGCTTCTTCGCCGCGTCGATGCCGCCGGCGATCCGCCGCATCCGCTCCAGCCCGCGCGCGAAGCGGGGGCTGTCGGTGTCGAGCACGACCGGGAACACCTGGCGCGTGATCTCCGAACAGATGGTGAATACCCGCCGGTCATATTCGGTCGGGTCGATGCCCAGCGCCTTGTGAAAGGCGGGGCGGTTGTGGTCACGCACGTACATCGTCGCGTAGACCGCGACCAGAAAGAAGCGGATCCACAATCTGTTGACGCCGCTCAGCAGCGTGGGATCGGTGCGCATCAGGATCGCGAAGGCGTCGCCGTGCCGGAACTCGTCGTTGCACCAGAGTTCGAACCAGTTGAAGATCGGGTGGAACCGCAATTCGGGGTGCCGCGCCAGATGGCGGAAGATGGTGATGTAGCGCGCATAGCCGATCTTCTCGCTGAGATAGGTCGCGTAGAAGATGAATTTCGGTCGGAAATAGGTGTATTTCTTGGTCCGTGTCAGGAAACCCAGGTCGATGCCGATCCCGGCGTCCTTCAGCGTGTCGTTGATGAAGCCGGCATGGCGGCTCTCGTCGCGGCTCATCAGCTTGAACAGCTGCTTGATGTCGGGGTTGGTCACGCGCTTGGCGATCTCGGCATAAAGGATGCAGCCGGAGAATTCGGCGGTCAGCGAGCTCACCAGGAAATCGGTGAACTCCTCGCGCAGGCCGTCGGGCAGGCTTTCGATCACGCCGTCGAACGCCTCGGTCCGCTTGAAATGGAGGCGGTTGGGATCGTCCGCCATCTCCTTGATCAGCGCGTCCCATTCGTGGCGGACGCCCGACACGTCGACGCGGTCCATCGCCGCGAAATCGGTGGTGTAGAAGCGCGGGGCGAGGACGGTGTCCTCCCGCGCGGCCTTCAGCGTCTCGATATCGGGTCCTTGGCCGATCGGGCGGGCCTTGATGGCGGCATGGGCGTTCATACGGTGGTCCGATCGCTGAAACTGACTTCGTAGAGTTCGGTCATCTCGAAATGGCCGGCGAATTTGGTCCATAGCCGCTCCATCGTGCTGGCGCGTTCGACGGTGGCGATGCGTTCCACCACGCGTCGCTCGCCGAAGCCGACGCTGATCGGGGCGCCGTGGACGCGCACGCGGTCGCCGGGGCCGATCTCATAATCGTCGGCGAGCACCACATTGGCCCGGCAATATTCGTCGCTGAGTTCGACCTCGACGCGGCACGGCGTGTCGAAGCTGGTGCGGCGCAGCGCGATCATGAGGTGCTCCCCCTGGACGTGCCCGGCAGCAGCGCGGCGAAGGCGGCGCGGTTGCTCGATCCGAACGCGGTCATCTCGATCGACCGGCCGGTGGCGCTGTCCGTCAGCGACAGCTGGCCGTCGCGCCACAGCGTCAGGGTGAAGGGCGGCCGGTCGCCGATGCCGTGCATCCGCCGCTCGCGCGCCAGGCCGCGCATCACGCCGCGGATGAAGCCGGTCTGCTCGCCGGGCGCGATCACCGACACGACGCCGCCGGTCTTCCCGCCGACATCCTGGATGACCACCGCCCCGTCGGCGCGATCGACGAAGCGCAACGACCGCGACGCGATCACCGGGGTCCCCGCCTCGGCCCGCAGCGCCGCGGGCGAGGCGGCGGGAGGGATGCCGGCGACGCGCACGATCGCGGTCGCGGCGAAGGCGAAGAACACCAGTCCGGCCGCGAGGATCAGCGTGCCGCGCGGCAGCATGTCGGGCCGGCTGCGGGTCGTACTCATGCCGCCCGTGCCTCCGCGAAAGCGGGCATGGGCGCGTCCGGCGTTTCCCGCACGGCGATCCGCCCGTCGCCGGCGACCGCCAGGCAGGTGCGCGCGATCGTCGCGGCGACGGTCGCCGCGTCGGGGACGGCGCGCAGCATCGGTTGCGGCCGGGCGATCCGCACGGGCCGGGCGTGGGGCCAGAGCGCGAGATAGCCGAGCCTGGGAGCGCCGGTCAGGGTCAGCGGCACGTCGCCGGTGCCGTCGGCCCGCGCGGCGAGATCGACCGAGGCGATGGTGCCGAGCGGCAGGTTGATGCACTTGGGCACCGCCATGCCGATCCGCATCACGATCCGGCGATTGGTGAGCGTGTAGATCGTCGTCCGCGCCGAGCCCCAGGCCAGCAGGTGCAGCAGCGCGACCCCGACGGTGCCGAGCGTCGCCGTCATGGCGAGGCCGGTCGGGTCGCCGTTCGTCAGCGCGAACCCTCCCGCGATCGCCGCCAGCACGCCGAAATAACCGGCGATCAGCCGCGTGTGGAACGCGGTGCGCGCGAGCGCGCGCCAGTCCGGCGACCCCTGCCACAGGATGCGTTCGCCCGGCGGCAGCAGTCCGGGCAGGCCGGGGATCGGTTCATTGTCATATTCGGTCACAGAAACGGCTCCTGCCGACTCTCATTGGCGTAGAGATAGCCGCCGCCGAAATAGGCCTGCACCCGTTCTTCCTCGTACAGCGTGATCTGGCTAGCGGATTCGAGCCGCGGCACCCCGGCGAACCGCGCGGCGTTGAGTGCGTCGACGACGACGCGGCGGCGGCGACGATCGACCTTGGCCATCATGATCGGCACCAGCGCCGGGCCGCCCTCGCCGGCGAGCTGCATGTAGCGGACCAGGCGGTCGGCCTTGTCGATCCACAATTCCGCCACGGTCCCGGCGACGAGACCGTCGGCACCGATGACGGGCCAGCCCGTCAGGCCGGGATCGGGCGCGGCGATGGTGTATTCCGCCGCGGCGCTCAGCGGGACGATCCGCGGATGGCCCTCCATGTCCAGATCGGGATGCTTGGCGCGGTTCGCCCAGGCGGCGGGACCGATGCCGTCGACCAGCGGATCGCCGGTCGGCGCATAGGGGGCGCCCGCGAAACGATCGGTGAGCCGCGCGGCGATGGCGAACGGATCGCGGCCGCCTCCGGGGGGGGCGGTCACGGTGCCATGGCCGAAGGGCAGCAGGAAGGACTTGGGCGACGCGGTCGACAGAACGCCGCCGGGCCGGCGGATACGGCCCGAAATCTCCTCTTCCAGCGGATAGCCCTCGCGCCGGTCCTCGCGGCGCAGGTAGAAGACCAGGCCGACGAAGAACAGGACGAACGCCCAGAACACCAGAAGGGCGACATCGATGCCGGGGGTGAGATCGGGATGCATGGACGTGCCTTTCAGATCGGGAATTCGCTGAGGCCGAAGCGGGCGGACGGGGCAGGGTCGATGGGTGCCTGACGCCGGACGAGCGGTCCGAGCGCGACGAGGGTGCCGAGAAGCAGCAGGATCTCGAGACAATAGACGAAGGTGTAGCCGGTCGCCGGCCCGGCCAGGGTCGACCCCAGGCGCTGGTCGATCGCGGCGGCCGACACCGCGTCGCGCCCCAAGCCGCCGATCGCGACCGCGAGTCCGCCCGCCGTCGCCTGCACGGCGCCCCACGCGCCGAGCGCGAGCCCCGTGCGGCCCTCGTCGGAGATCGCCATGGCGGCGGTCAGCGTGCCGACCGCGAACAGCCCGGCGCCGCAGCCGATGACGCTCGCGCCGGCGCACAGCAGCAGCGGCGCCCCCAGCGGGCCGGCGAAGATGATGGCCAGAAACGCGCCGATCCCGACCACCCCGCCAAAGCCCGCCAGCCGCAGGGGATCGGCGCCCGCGACGAGCTGGCGCGCGGCCCAGGTGAAACCGGCCAGCATCCCCGCCGCCCACAGCGCGGTCAGCGATGTCGTCGCCCCGACCGACAGGCCCAGTATCTCGCCGCCATAGGGTTCGAGCAGCACGTCCTGCATCCCGAACGCCGCGGCGCCCAGGCCGACCGCGACCAGCAGCCGGACCGTTTTCGGGCGCGCGATGAAGATCGCCCAGACCTCGCGGAAACGGGGACGGGCGGTGGACGTGGCGGTGGTGGCGCGATCGCGCGCTTCCTGCTTCCACAGCGCGACGATGTTGAGGACCATGGTCAGCACGGCGGCGCCCTGGATGATCTGCACCAGCTTGGTGGGCGTGAAATCGGCGAGCGCGCGGCCGATCACGATCGCGCTGACCAGCATCCCCAGCAACAGCATCACATATAGCAGCGCGACGACGCGCGGCCGCGTCTCGTCGGTCGCCAGGTCCGTCGCCAGTGCCAGGCCGGCGGTCTGTGTGGTGTGCATCCCCGCGCCGACCAGCAGGAACGCGATCGCCGCGCCGACCTGGCCGGCGATGGCGGGACCGTCGCCGCCGCCGGTCATCACCAGCAGCGCGAAGGGGAGCAGCGCGAGGCCGCCGAACTGCAGCAGCGTCCCGAACCAGATATAGGGCACGCGCTTCCACCCGAGCAGCGAGCGGTGGGTGTCGGACTTGAACCCGACCAGCGCGCGCAACGGCGCGAACAGCAGCGGCAACGACACCATCGCGGCCACGATCGCCGCCGACATCTTCAGCTCCACGATCATCACGCGGTTGAGCGTACCGGTCAGCAGCACCGCCGCCATCCCGACCGACACCTGGAACAGCGACAGCCGTAGCAGCCTGGCGAGCGGCAGGTCCTTCGTCGCGGCATCGGCGAACGGCAGGAACCGCGTCCCCATGCGGCTCCAGAACATGCCGGTCCTCAAGGCGGCGACGCGGCTCATCCCGGCAGCACCTCGAGGGCGTGGCTGGTATAGAAGCCGCTGGCGATGCGCGCGCCGCGGCCGATCCGCGCCCCGGGCACCGCGCCACCGATCAGGGTGCGCAGCAGCCGCTCGCGCACCGGCTCGATCGCGGGCGCGCGGTCGGCGCGCGGAAAGAGCTTGCCGACCGCGTGCATGACGACGAGCGGCCTGGTCGACGGCGCGAAGGTGAACAGCAGCGAGCCGTTCGTGCGCTCGGCAAGCCCCTGGACGACATCGACGATGTCGAAGGCGCGGTAGTGGATCAGCGAATCCATCGCCACCACGTGGTCGAAACGCCCCAGGGTCGGATCGAGCATGTCGCCGACCCGCCAGTCGATGTTCAGCCCCGCGGGCATCCGATCGCGCGCGACGTTCACCAGGCTCCCCGCCACGTCGATGGCGACCACCGCCGCACCGCGCCGCGCCGCCTCGACCGCCAGCGCCCCGGTGCCGCAACCGGCGTCCAGCAGGCGCAGCCCGGTCATGTCGGCGGGCAGCCATGAGAGCAGGGTGTCGCGCATCCGGTCGCGCCCGGCGCGGACGGTGGCGCGGATGCCGCTGACCGGGGCGTCGGAGGTCAGCCGCTCCCAGGTCTTCGACGCGGTACGGTCGAAATAGGTCTCCAGCCGGCCGCGACGATCGTCATAGGTGGCCGAGGGAAGGGCGCTCGCCATCATTCGAACCCCAGGAATTCGAAGATCTCGCGATCCTTCATCGGCTCGGCGGCGAGCGGTTCGCACCCTGCCCACATCAGCGCGGCGAGGCGCTTATACTCCAGGCAGGCGGCATCGACCTCGGGCGTCGACTCCATCTCGAACAAGGTGCATTTCTTCAGGCGCGAGCGCCGGATCGCGTCCAGATCGGGGAAGTGGGCGAGTCGCTTCAGCCCCGTCGCCTCGTTGTAGCGGTCGATCTCGTCGGTCGCGGCCGACCGGTTGGCGATCACGCCCGCCATGCGCACGTCGTAGTTCTTCGCCTTGGCCTTGATCGCGGCGACGATGCGGTTCATCGCGAAGATGCTGTCGAAATCGTTCGCCGCGACCACCACCGCCCGCTCGGCATGTTGCAGGGGTGCCGCGAACCCGCCGCACACCACGTCGCCCAGCACATCGAAGATCACCACATCGGTATCCTCGAGCAGGTGATGTTGTTTGAGCAGCTTCACCGTCTGCCCGACGACATAGCCGCCGCAACCGGTGCCCGCCGGGGGGCCCCCCGCCTCGACGCACATCACGCCGTTGAAACCCTCGAACATGTAATCCTCGGGCCGCAATTCCTCGCTGTGGAACTCGACGGTCTCGAGCACGTCGATGACGGTCGGCATCAGCTTCTTGGTGAGCGTGAAGGTCGAGTCATGCTTGGGATCGCAGCCGATCTGGAGCACCCGCTTGCCCAGCAGCGAGAAGGCCGCGGACAGGTTCGACGAGGTCGTGGACTTGCCGATCCCGCCCTTGCCATAGACCGCGAACACCTTGGCGGTGCCGATCCGGTCGTTGGGGTCGAGCCCGACCTGGACGCTGCCTTCGCCATCCGGTCTGGCATTGGGGCCTATCGTGTCGCGGATGCGGGCGGGAGGATCGAACAGGGCCATCATCTATTCCTTATGCCGCCACCGCGGTGACGCCTTCGAGGCGGTCTTCGAGTTCGTCGCTGGCCGCGTGGAGCGCCGCCAGGGTCGCCGCGTCGGGCGCCCAGAAGCGCCGGTCGCTCGCCTCGATCAGGCGGTTGGCGACGCGGGCGGAAGCCTTGGGATTGAGGGTGGCGAGCCGTTCGCGCATCGCGTCGTCCAGCACATAGGTCTCGCTGATCCGCTGATAGATCCAGGGGGAGATCTCGCCGGTGGTCGCCGACCATCCCATCGTATTGGTGACGTGCGCCTCGATATTCCGCACGCCTTCGAAGCCGTGCTTCAGCATCCCCTCGTACCAGACGGGATTGAGCATCCGCGTGCGCGTCTCGAGGTCGACCTGTTCGGACAGGGTGCGGACCTTCGTCGCGCCCTGCGTCGCGTCCACGATGTAGATCGGCGCGGGGCTGCCCTTGGCGCGGGTGATCGAGCGGGCGATGCCGCCCAGCGCGTCGACATAATGGTCGATGTCGGTGACGCCCAGTTCGACCGAGTCGAGATTCTGATAAGCGAGGTCGACCCCGGCGAGCGCCGATTTGAACAGCTCGGCGTGTCGCGCGGGCTGGCCGGTGCGGCCATAGGCATAGCCCTTCTGCCGCTCGAAGACTTCGGCGATCTCGTCGGGATCGGTCCAGGCGCCGTCGTCGATCAACATGTTGACGTTCGCGCCGTAGGAGCCTTCGGCGTTGGAGAAGACGCGCAGCGCCGCCGTCTCCATGTCGCAGTCGTGCTTGATGGCATGGGCCAGGCTGTGCTTGCGGACGAAGTTGCGGTCGAGCGGTTCGTCGGCCGACGCGGCGAGCCAGGCGGCCTCGGCGATCATCCGGGTCTGGAGCGGCAGCAGGTCGCGGAAGATGCCCGACAGCGTGACGATCACGTCGATCCGTGGGCGCCCCAGCTCGGCAAGCGGCACCAGCTCGGCGCCCGACAGCCGGCCATAGCCGTCGAACCGCGGCCGCGCGCCGATCAGCGCCAGCGCCTGGGCGATCTGGATTCCTTCGGACTTCAGATTGTCGGTGCCCCACAACACCATCGCCAGGGTCTCGGGGAAGGGAGCGGTGGCGGTGTGGCGCGCGATCAGCTCGTCCGCCTGGCGCGTTCCTTCCGCCATCGCGAAGGCGCCGGGGATGCGGAAGGGATCGAACCCGTGGATGTTGCGCCCGGTCGGCAGCACCTTGGGGTTGCGCAGCACGTCGCCGCCGGGCGCGGGACGAACGAAGCCGCCGTCGAGCGCGTGGATCAGCGCGTCGAGTTCGTGGTTCGTCGCGGGCAGGTCGGCGTCCGCGCCGGCCGCGATCATCTGCGCGCGCGTCTCGTCCGACATCGCTTCGCCCAGGACGTGCAGGCCGTGCGGGATCAGCTCGCGCTCCAGCTCGTAGAGGCGGGCGGAAAGGGGGGTGATGTCCCACAAATCGTCGCCGACGATGACCGGGGTCCAGCTCCGGGGGCCCCGATCGGGCGCTTCGACGAGCGCGGGGATACGTACCGGAGCGAGGTCGAGCGTCTCCGCCGAGGCGCGGATCATCGGTTCCAGCGCCGCGCGCTCGTCGGCCGACGGCGACGACCGCCAGCGTTCGAGCAGCGCCTTGAGGTCGTTCAGCCCCTTGTAGAGCCCGGCCTGGGCGAGCGGCGGGGTCAGATAGCTCACCAGGGTCGCGCCCGACCGGCGCTTGGCGATCAGCCCCTCGGAGGGGTTGTTGGCGGCGTAGAGATAGATGTTGGGCAGGTCGCCGATCAGCCGCTCGGGCCAGCAATCGCCGCTCATCCCGGCCTGCTTGCCCGGCATGAATTCGAGCGCGCCGTGGGTGCCGAAATGGAGCACCGCGTCCGCCGCGAAATCCTCGCGCAGCCAGCGGTAAAAGGCGCTGAACGCATGGGTCGGAGTGAACCGGCCCTCGAACAGCAGCCGCATCGGATCGCCTTCATAGCCGAAGGCGGGCTGGATGCCGACGAACACGCTCCCGAACCGCGCGCCCAGCACATGGATGGTGCCGCCGTCGCTCTGCTGCCTGCCGGGCGCCGGGCCCCATTGCGCCTCGATCTGCGCCAGATGCGGCTCGCGGCGGACATGGTCGTCGGCGGGAATGCGCGCATGGACGTTGGCGTCGGCGCCGTAGCGCGCGGCATTGCCCGTCAGCACCGCGTCGCGCAGCGCGTCGACATCGGCCGGAACCTCGACCGCATAGCCCTCCGCCGACAATTTCGTCAGCGTCGCGTGCAGCGACTCCCACACTCCCAGATGCGCCGCGGTGCCGGTCGCGCCGGCATTGGGCGGGAAGTTGAACAGCACCACCGCGAGCTTGCGCGCGGCGCGCTCGGACCGGCGCAGCGCGATGATCCTGGCGACCTTGCCGGCGAGCGCCTCGGCGCGCTCGGGGCAGGACTGCATCTCGCGCGCCAGGCCCGATGCGGGGAAGGTGCAGCGCCGTCCGCAGCCGGTGCAGGCCTCGCCCGATCCGTCGGCGCGGCCGCCGAAGACGCTGGGCAGCACCGCGCCGTCGAGCTCGGGGATCGCGACCATCATCGTCGCCTCGATCGGCAGCAGCCCCTGGCGGCTGGCCCCCCATTGCTGGAGCGACTGGAACTCGATCGGGTGCGCGGCGATGTACGGCACGTCGAGCCTCGCCAGGATCGCCTCGGCGGCCTCGGCGTCGTTATAGGCGGGGCCGCCGACCAGGCTGAACCCGGTCAGCGACACGATCGCGTCGACCGTCGGCACGCCGTCCTTGAGGAAGAAGGCCTCGATCGCCGGGCGCGAGTCGAGCCCGCTGGCGAAGGCGGGGATGACGCGCAGCCCCTTGGCCTCCATCGCCGCGATCGCGCCGTCATAATGGCCGGTGTCGCGGCCCAGCAGATAGGAACGCAGCATCAGCAGCCCGACGGTGCCGGTCGCGCCCTTGGCCGCCGGCAGCGCCTCGGCCCGCTCGCCCAGGCGGCCGGCGAGCGCGGGGTGATAGACGCCGACCTCGGGATAATCGTGCGGGGCTTCGGCGCGGGTGCCGTGCCCGGCATAGCGATGCGCGAGCGCGCGGATCATGCCGACCACATTGTCGTCGCTGCCCGCCAGCCAATATTGCAGCGTCAGGAAATAGGCGCGGACGTCCTGCGCGGTGCCGGGGATGAAGCGCAGCATCTTGGGCAGGCGGCGCAGCATCTTCATCTGTCCCGCGCCCGACGATCCGCCCGCCTTGGACGACCCGCGCAGCCGCTTGAGCAAGGCGAGCGGGCCCTTGGCGGGCTTGTCCATCCGGTAGTCGCCCATCCGGGTCAGCTTGACGACCTCGCTGCCCGACATCAGGCCCACCATCGCCGCGCACTCCTCGCGACGCGCTTCCAGCGCGGGCAGGACGGCGCGGATATGATCGTCGAGGAACAGCATCGTCGCGATGACGATGTCGCCGCGGCCGATATCGGCGATGCAGCGGTCGAGGGCGCCGGGATCGCGGTCCCAGTCCGACGCGGCGTGGAAACCGATGGTGATCGCCGCGCCGTCGCGGGCGAAGCGCGCCGCCGCGCGTTCCGCCGCACCCGACAGGTGATTGTCCAGGGTGACGATCACGACGCGCAGGGGAGCGGAACGGAGGGGCGCGCTACCGGGCATAATGGGCTTTCGCGTCGTAGAGCGTATCGAGCGTGATTGCCGTTACGCCTTGTTCGGCGGCAAATTTCTCCGTGTTCCGGCGTGCCTTGCCGCGCACGAAGAACGGGATCTTGAGCAGTTCCTTTTCGGCGTCGGTCGACCATCGCCGCGTCCCCGCGAGCGCAGGGTCGGGGGCAGGTCGATCCGCCGCGACGGGGTGAACAGGCTCGTCGGCGGCGACCGGCGCCGCGCCCGCGGGAAGGGGCGCGGCATGGCCGTGCCCCAGATGGCTAGCGCCGCTCGCGTCCGAAAATTCGAAATCGTCGCGGAACATCGTCAGCAGATGCTCCTCCAACCCCATCACCAGCGGGTGGACCCAGGTGTCGAACAGCACGTTGGCGCCCTCGAACCCCATTTGCGGGCTGTAGCGCGCGGGAAAATCCTGGACGTGGACGGGCGCCGAGATCACCGCGCAGGGGATGCGCAGCCGCTTGGCGATGTGGCGTTCCATCTGGGTGCCGAGCACCAGTTCGGGCTGCAGCGCCTGGATCGCGTCCTCGACCTCCAGATAATCGTCGGTGATGAGCGGCTCGACGCCGTAGAGCTTGGCGGCGTCGCGCAGGTCGCGGGCGAATTCGCGGTTGTAGCAACCCAGGCCCACGACCTCGAACCCCAGCTCGTCGCGCGCCACGCGGGCGGCGGCGATCGCGTGGGTCGCGTCGCCGAAGATGAAGACGCGCTTGCCCGTCAGATAGGTCGAATCGACCGACCGGCTCCACCAGGGAAGGTTCGACGTATCGAGGACGGCGGCGGGATCGACGCCCGCCAGCGCCGCGACCTCGGCGATGAAGTCGCGCGTCGCGGCGTGGCCGATGGGCACGGTACGGACCGTCTTCTGGCCGTAGGTCTTCTCCAGCCAGCGACAGCTCGTGTCGGCGATCTCGGGATAAAGGCAGATGTTGAAATCGGCGTCCGCCAGTCGGGCGAGATCGGCCGGGGTCGCGCCCAGCGGGGCGGTGACGTTGACGTCCACGCCAAGGGTGGCGAGAAGCCGCGTGATCTCGATCACATCGTCGCGGTGACGGAAGCCGAGCGCGGTCGGGCCGAGGATGTTGGCGGAGGGTTTGGCGCCTTCCGGACGGGGGCTCGGCGCCACGCCGGAACACATCCTGCGCACCAGCTGGTAGAAGGTCTCCGCCGCGCCCCAATTCTCCTTGCGCTGGTAGCTGGGCAGTTCGAGCGCGACGACCGGGCAGGGCAGCCCCATCGCCTGCGCCATGCCGGCGGGATCGTCCTGGATCAGTTCGGCGGTGCACGACGCGCCGACCAGCATCGCCTGGGGCTTGAAGCGGGCATAGGCGTCGCGCGTCGCAGTCTGGAACAGGTCGGCGGTATCCTTGCCCAGGTCGCGCGCCTGGAAGGTGGTGTAGGTGACCGGCGGGCGCTTGCCGCGCCGCTCGATCATCGTGAACAGCAGGTCGGCATAGGTGTCGCCCTGCGGCGCATGGAGGACGTAGTGGACGCCCTCCATCGCGGTCGCGATCCGCATCGCGCCGACATGGGGAGGTCCCTCATAGGTCCAGACGGTGAGCTGCATCGCCTCAGACCCTCAGCACGTCGCGCCGACGCAGCGGGCGCGCGAAGAGTTCGGCGAGGTCGCCGGCCTGGTCGAAGCCGTGGATGGGCGAGAAGACCAGCTCGATCGCCCATTTGGTCGTCAGCCCCTCCGCCTCGAGCGGGTTGGCGAGGCCGAGACCGCAGACGGTCAGGTCGGGCTTGGCGGCGCGGACGCGGTCGAGCTGCCGGTCGACGTCCTGGCCTTCGCTGATCAGCGTGTCGGCGGGCAGCAGCGCGAGTTCCTGCGCCAGGTGGCGGCGGTGGAGATAGGGTGTGCCGACCTCGACCGGCCGCATCCCGAGCTCGGTGGCGAGGAAGCGCGCCAGCGGAATTTCGAGCTGCGAATCGGGCAGAAAGGTGATGCGCTTGCCCGCCAGCCGCGCGCGGCTGTGCTCGATCGCGCGCTTGGCGCGCTCGCGGCCCGGCGCGATGACGCGGCGGAAATGCATCTCGTCGACGCCGAACGCCTGCGCGGCGGCATGGAGCCAGTTGGTCGTACCCTCGGCGCCGAACGGGAACAGCGCATCGAGCCGGGTCGCGCCGCGATCCTCCAGCGCCCGCGCGGTCTCGCCCAGAAAGGGCTGGGCGAGCAGGAAGCGCGTGTTCGGGCCGATCGGCGGCATCGCATCGGCGCGGCGGGCGGGAAGCGCGTGCACGGTCGCGATCCCGAGCTCGGCGAACAGCCGCAGGAACTGGTCCTCGACGACATCGGGCAGCGCGCCGACGACCATCAGGCTCGGCGCGTCCGACGAGTCGGCGCGCAGATCGGGCACCAGCGCGGCGAGGCAGGCATCCTCGCCCTCGGTGAAGGTCGTCTCGATGCCCGACCCGGAATAGTTGAGGATCCTGGTCGCGCCGGCATGCTTGACCGACAGCCGCGCCGCCGCGCGCGACAGGTCGAGCTTGATGACTTCGGAGGGGCAGGAGCCGACCAGGAACAGCAGCCTGATGTCGGGGCGCCGCGTGAGCAGCCGGTCGACCACCCGGTCGAGCTCGTCGTTGCAATCGGCCATGCCGGCCAGGTCGCGTTCCTCGATGATCGCGGTGCCGAAACGCGGTTCGGCGAACACCATCACTCCGGCGGCGGATTGCAGCAGATGCGCGCAGGTACGCGATCCCACGACGAGGAAGAAGGCGTCCTGTATCTTGCGGTGGAGCCAGATGATCCCCGTCAGCCCGCAGAAGACTTCGCGCTGCCCGCGTTCGCGCAGCACCGGTGCGGACTCGCATCCCGGAACCGCGATGGGCAACGCCGGGGTCATCCCGCCACCGCCATTCGTCGGGCGGGCTGGCCCTGCAAGCGGGCCGCGCGCAGTTTCAACAGGAATTGCGCCGCGTTGATCGCGTAGGTCGCATAGGCCGCCAGCGCGAGCAGCATCCGACCGCGTTCGGTGCCGAGCCCGCCGATCAGCGCCACCAGATAGGCGGTGTGCAGCGCCAGCACGACCATGCTGAACATGTCCTCCCAGAAGAAGGCGGGCACGAACAGCCACTTGCCGAACACGACCTTCTCCCAGATCGAGCCGGTGATCATGATGAGGTAGAGTGCGCCGGTCTTGACCACGACCGACACGGTCGCGGCGACCGCGCCTTCGCCCGTCGTCAGATAGCGGAGCACCAGCGCCAGGCTGACGAGGAAGATCAGGAACTGAACGGGGGCGAGGATACCTTGGACCAAGGTCCAGTGCGTCCGATCGCGACGTCGGCGTTGTTCAGGCGTGTAGAGCGGGGCGGGGCCACCGTATGTCGTATCGACGAAATCCACGTGGCCCGCCCGCATCGTCCTTGCCCTGCCCTTGTCCCGTATGCGTTCGAGACTAAAGCGCCCACGCAAAGTGTCAATTAAATTTGACGTATAATAATATCGACACTTGGTGCGGCGCGGCATGTTTTGGCAATTGTCAGCGCGTCGCGATGAGCATAGGCTCCGAGTTGCGGGAAATTCCAAAAAGGGATCCCGCCCGTCGTTCTGCGAGTTTCTCGACTAGGGTGGGAGAGCCGGTATGCCGTCATTGGCGCGTATCGAGAGTAAGACGAGACCGCTTGCCGGAGCGGGGCTCGCGCGACGTTTCGGGGCCGACGCGCATGGACTGAAGAGCTTTCGTACGCTTGCCACCGTCGATTATGACCGGTCGCTGTCGACCCTGATCGAGAGCGAGATCATCCCCAGGCTGATGATCGCGCACGCCGCGGATACGCCCGAACCCGCCACGGCGATCGCGGGCATCGACGCCCAAGATATCGAGGCCCTCGCTCCCCTGGCCCTGGAGGTCGAGGCGGATGCGCTGCTTGTGCATATCGAGGCCATTCTGGCGCGCGGCGTCTCCGTCGACACCGTGATGGTCGATCTGCTGGCGCCGACCGCGCGCCTCCTGGGCGAATTCTGGGAGGGGGATCGCTGCGACTTCGTCGATGTGACGATGGGGCTCTGGCGGTTGCAGGAGGTGGTCCATGAGATCGCCGCGCGAATGCCGGCCGATCGGATGCTGGCGATCGGCGGTCACCGCGCGCTGTTCGCGTCGATGCCCGGGGATCAGCATAATTTCGGCACGGTGGTCGTCGACGAATTGTTCCGTCGCGACGGGTGGACGACCGATCGGATGAGCGGGGCGCGGACGCCCGATCTGGTCCGGCGCGTCGGCGACGACTGGTTCGACATGGTCGGATTGACGGTCAGTTGCGACTGCCATATCGCGACTTTAACTTCCGTCATTGCGGCGTTGCGAAATGTGTCTAGAAACCCGCGCGTCTGCATCATGGTGGGCGGACGGATTTTCAATGCCGATCCCGAATTGGCGATGAAAGTCGGGGCGGATGGCACCGCGTGCGATGCCAGACGCGCCTTGAAAGTAGCCGCCGATCTGGTCCGCGTTCGCGAAGGGGAAACCCTTAGCGCGTAGTCGATCATTGCTTTTGCTGGAGCGCGACGCTCGTCGATGAACAAGCCCATTACCCTGTCCCGGAAAGCGGCGTTCGCGCGGCCCGACGCCTTGCCGGGGCAGCTGTCCGCCGGCGTCGCGGCGGCATTGCTGGCGGCGGTCGGCGATGTCGCGTTCATTCTCTCGGCCCAGGGCGCCATCCTGGACGTGGCCGTGTCGCACGGCGACCTTGTCGGGCATGGTTTCGCCGACTGGATCGGCCAGGCATGGTCGGATACGGTCACGGCCGACAGCCGGTCGAAGGTCGGCGAGATGCTTGCCGAGGCGACACGGCCCGGCGCCGCGCCGCGCTGGCGCCAGGTCAACCATCCGGCGGCGGGCGACGACGTGCCCGTGCGCTACCTGGTGATGACGCTCGGCGAGGGCGATCGGCTGATCGCGATCGGCCGGGATATGCGCGGTGCGGCGGCGATGCAGCAGCGGCTGTTGCAGACCCAGCAGTCGCTCGAACGCGACTATATGCGGCTGCGTCAGACGGAGAGCCGCTACCGCCTGTTGTTCGACATGACATCCGAACCGGTGCTGATCGTCGATGCGGAGACGCGCCGCATCCGCGAAGCCAACCCGGCCGCGCATCGTCTGCTCGATGCGGCCGACGGCGCGTTGATCGGCGATCCGGTCCACGCGATCGTCGACCGGCGCGATCGCGACGATTTCATCGCCTATCTGGGCGGCGCGGAGGTCGCCGACGACCGGCCGGCGGTGACGTTGCGACTGGGCAACGGACGCGGCGAAGCGGCGTTGTCGGCGCGTCTGTTTCGTCAGGCGCGTACCGCGCTGCTGCTGGTGCGGGTGACGGCGTCGCCGGGCGCGGTTTCCGACCGTCACCGCCATGACGCGGTGCTGGGGGAAGTGGTCGAGCGGATGCCCGACGCGTTCGTGCTGGTGGATCGCGACCTCAAGATCCTGACCGCCAACGCCGCCTTTGTCGAACTGGCCGAGATGCCGTCGATCGACCGGGTGAACGGTGAGCGGCTGGCGAATTGGCTCGGTCGTCCCGGCATCGACCTGGAACTCATCATGACGCAGTTGCGCGAGCACGGATCGGTTCGCAACGTCGCCACCATCCTGCGCGGGTCTGCCGGTGCCGAGGAGGAGGTCGAGATGTCGGGCGTGGTCGCGCCGATGGCCGGCAGCGATTGTTACGGCTTCACCATCCGATCGGTCGGCCGCCGCTTGCGCGACGCGCCGGCGGTCACCCGCGACGTGCCGCGTTCGGTCGAACAACTGACCGAGCTGGTCGGGCGGATGTCGCTGAAGGAGATCGTCCGCGAATCGACGGACCTGATCGAGCGGCTCTGTATCGAGGCGGCGCTCGCCTATACCTCGGACAATCGCGCCTCGGCGGCCGAGGTCCTGGGCGTCAGCCGCCAGAGCCTGTATTCCAAGCTCCACCGCCATGGTCTGGGCAATCTGATGCCGGGCGACAATTAAGGTCGGCGCACCGTCAATTTGGTTTGACGCCCCCGAGTGTCAGCCTTAGCTTTCACCTATGGACCGATCGACCGCATCCAGACGCGTCGCGCCATTTCCGTCTCCTCGCGATGTGCTGGAACTTTTGAAGCCGATCACCTGGTTTCCGCCGATCTGGGCGTTCGGGTGCGGCGTGGTCTCGTCGGGCGTGCCGATCGCCGAGCGCTGGCCGTTCCTGATCGCCGGCGTGTTGCTGACCGGTCCGCTGGTGTGCGGGACGAGTCAGGCCGTCAACGACTGGTTCGACCGGCATGTCGATGCCATCAACGAGCCGAACCGGCCGATCCCGTCGGGTCGGATAGCCGGTCATTGGGGGCTGGCGATTGCGATCACCGGCACGCTGCTGTCGCTCGCCGTCGCCGGGATCACCGGGCCCTGGGTGTTCGCCGCGACCTGTCTGGGCCTGGCCTGCGCCTGGGGCTACAGCGCGCCGCCGTTCCGGTTCAAGGCCAGCGGCATCGTCGGGCCCGCGGTGGTCGCGCTGACCTATGAGGGGCTGACCTGGTTCACCGGGGCCGCGGTGATGGCGGCGGCGTTGCCCCCCGCGCCGGTGCTGATCGTGCTGGCGCTGTACAGTTTCGGCGCCCACGGGATCATGACGCTGAACGATTTCAAGGCGGTCGAGGGCGATCGCGCCACCGGGCTGCGCTCGCTGCCCGTCGTGCTGGGCGTCGGCCCGGCCGCCCGACTGGCGTGCGGCGTGATGGCCGCGCCGCAGATCGTCGTGGTCGTGTTGCTGGCGATATGGGGGCACGCGATCGTCGCCGGGGTCGTCGCCGCGTTGCTGGTCGGCCAGATCATCCTGATGCGCCGGCTTCTCGGCGACCCGCTCGCGCATACCCCCTGGTACAACGCGACCGGCACGACGCTTTATGTCCTCGGCATGCTCGCGTCCGCGTTCGGGCTCGGCGGGGTGGCGGGCCTGTGAAACCGCTCGGCTGGTTCGGCATCGTCCGCCTGGGGCTGGTGCAGAGCGCGATCGGGGCGATCGTCATGCTGGCGACGTCGCTGCTGAACCGGGTGATGGTGGTCGAATATGCGCTGCCCGCCGCGCTGCCGGCCGGACTGGTGGCGTGGCATTATGCCGTTCAGCTGTCGCGTCCGGCCTGGGGCCATGGCTCCGACCGTGGACGGCGGCGGACGCCGTGGATCATCATGGGCATGGGCATTCTGGCGCTCGGCGCCCTGCTGGCGGTCGACGCACTCAGCCTGCTCGCCGGGCGATCGGCATGGGGGTTCGCGCTGGCCGTCCTGGCGTTCGCGATGATCGGCGGCGGGGTCGGTGCGGCGGGCACGTCGTTGCTGGCGCTGCTCGCGACCCGCGTCGCGCCCGAACGACGCGCGGCGGCGGCGTCGATCACCTGGATCATGATGATCGCGGGGATCGTCCTGAGCGCGGGTATCGCCGGCGCGCTGATCGATCCCTTCTCGCTGTCCCGGCTGGCGATCGTCGCGGGCGGCGTCGCCGGCGTGGCGTTGCTGGTCGCTATCCTCGCGGTGTGGGGCGTCGAGGGCACCGCGCCCGCGCCGCCCGTGCCGGTCCGCGACGCTGCGCCCGTTCCCGCGTTCCGCGATGCCCTGCGCGACATGTGGGCGGACGGCGACGCGCGCCGGTTCACGGCGTTCGTGTTCCTGTCGATGCTCGCTTATTCGATGCAGGACCTGATCCTGGAGCCGTTCGCGGGCCTGGTCTTCGCCTTCACGCCCGGCCAATCGACCCAGCTGTCCGGCCTGCAGCACGCCGGTGTGCTCGCGGGCATGATCCTCGTCGGCATCGGCGGCAGTGCGTTCGGTACGCGCGGCGCGGGCAGCTTGCGACGCTGGATCGTCGGTGGCTGCCTCGGCTCGGCGGTGGCGCTCGGCGGCCTCGCCCTCGCCGCGCGCGCCGGGCCGGGCTGGCCGCTGGCTGCCAACATCGTGCTGCTGGGGTTCGCCAACGGCGTCTTCGCGGTCGCCGCGATCGGCGCGATGATGGGCCTGGCCGGCGAGGATCGGGGGCGCGAGGGTATCCGCATGGGGGTGTGGGGCGCGGCGCAGGCGATCGCGTTCGGGCTCGGCGGACTGATCGGCGCGGTCGGGGTCGATGTCGGCCGCGCGCTGATCGGATCGACGACCGAGACCTTCACGATCGTGTTCGGCGCGGAGGCGCTGCTGTTCCTCGCCGCCGCGTCGGTCGCGTTGTGCGGCGGCGTGCGCGCCACCGGACAGCGGTTCGTCGCGCGGGCGTCGGCATGACCGCCTATGACTGCGTCGTCGTCGGTGGCGGACCGTCGGGAGCCACGGCCGCGACCGATCTGGCGGCGGCGGGACACAGCGTCCTGCTGCTCGACCGGGCGGGACGGATCAAGCCGTGCGGCGGCGCGATCCCGCCCCAGCTGATCCGCGACTTCGCCATCCCCGATCACCTGATCGTCGGACGCGCGGTCGCGGCGCGGATGATCGGGCCCTCCAACGCCGCGGTCGACATGCCGGTCGATCGGGCGGGCGGGGGTGGTTTCGTCGGCATGGTCGATCGCCAGAGCTTCGACGAATGGCTGCGGGCGCGTGCCGCCGCGAGCGGCGCGGTGCGCGGCACCGGCGCTTTCGACCGGATCGAGCGTGACGGGGACGGCGGTGCGGTCGTGGTCTACACCGACGCGCGTGGCGGGCGGGAACACCGGGTGCGCGCACGGTGCGTGATCGGCGCCGACGGCGCGCGGTCGCGCGTCGCGCGGGCGACGCTGGCCGGCGCCGACGGGATGCCGTGCGTGTTCGCCTATCACGAGGTGATCCGATCGCCCGGCTCCGGTGACGGGTCGCGCGATGACGTGGACCATGGCGGCTTCGATCGCGGGCGCTGCGACGTCTTCTACCAGGGAACGCTGTCGCCCGATTTCTACGCCTGGATCTTTCCGCACGGCGACACCGCGAGTGTCGGGGTCGGCAGCGCCAACAAGGGCTTCAATCTGCGCGAGGCCGTCGCCCGCCTGCGCACGCGCGAGGGGCTGGGCGGCTGCGAGACGATCCGGCGCGAGGGTGCGCCGATCCCGCTCAAGCCCTTGCGCCGATGGGACAATGGACGCGACGTGATCGTCACCGGCGACGCCGCCGGGGTGGTCGCTCCGGCGTCGGGCGAGGGCATCTATTATGCGATGGTCGCGGGGCGGGAGGTGGCGACGGCGGTCGGCGCCTTTCTGGTGTCGCGCGATCCCCGGGCGCTCCGCGGAGCCCGCCGCGCCTTCATGCGGGCGCATGGTCGGGTGTTCTGGATTCTTGGGATCATGCAGCATTTCTGGTATCGCAACGATCGGCGCCGCGAGCGCTTCGTGACGATGTGCAAGGACCGCGACGTGCAGAACCTGATCTGGCCGGCCTATATGAACAAGCGGCTGGTCTATGCGCGGCCGCTTGCATATCTGCGTATCTTCCTGAAAGATATGCGCCACTTGCTGCAGACCGCCGGGTGACCCGCGCTTCGCTGTTTCCGGTCCTCATCGCCGGCCTGATCGCCGTGATGGTCGCGGTGATGGGCGCGACGATCACCGATATCGGCCCCTGGTATCGCAACCTCGCCCAACCGCGCTGGGCGCCGCCCGACGCGACGTACGGCGTCGCCTGGACGGTGATCTACGCGTTGACGGCATTGGCCGGCGTCACCGGCTGGCTGGCGATGCCGCGCTGGAGCGAGCGCGAGTGGCTGCTCGGCCTGTTCGCGCTGAACGGCTTTCTCAACATCCTGTGGAGCCTGTTGTTCTTCCGGCTGCATCGTCCGGACTGGGCGCTGGTCGAGGTGCTGGGGCTGTGGCTGTCGGTGGTGCTGTTGATCGTCTTCGTCTGGCGCCGGTCGATGACGGGGGCGGTGCTGCTGGTTCCCTATCTGTTGTGGGTCACCTTCGCGGGCTATCTCAACATGACGATCGTGCGGCTGAACGGATCCTTTTCCTGAATCCGGCGGCGGTCGACCGTGCGATGACCTGGCTGTTCGCCAGCGGTCATGCGGTCGATATCGTGCTGGCGGTGCTCGTGGCCGAACTGGGGTGGCTGGTCGCGCGACGCGGGTGGCCTATACCCTACGCCCTGTTGCGGCTCGGCCCCGGCGCGTTGATGCTCGCGGCGCTACGGGCCGCCTTGGTCGACCTGGACTGGTACTGGATCGCGCTGCCCTTGCTGCTGTCGTTTCCGGTCCACCTCGTCGACCTGGCGCGCGGAACTACCCGGCCCGACGGCTGACACCGCCGGGCCGGGTCTGTCGGTGGTTCAGGAATTCGTCTGCAGATAGGCGATCACGTTGGCCCGCTTCTGCGGATCGGACATGCCGGCATAGGTCATCTTCGTGCCCGGCACGATCCGTTGCGGCTTTTCGAGATACTGGAACAGCTTTTCGGGCGTCCAGGTGATGCCGCTGTTCTTGTTCGCGGGGGAATAGGTATAGCCCGCGATCGTACCGGCCGTGCGGCCGACGACCGCGTGCAGCGACGGCCCGATCTTGTTCACGCCGGCCTCGACCGCATGACAGGTCTGGCACGTCAGGAAGTCGACTTTCCCCTTGGCCGCATCGCCGGTGTAGCTGGCATATTTCACCCCACTGATCGTATCGACATTATCGACCGCGGGCGCAGCGGCGGCGGCGGGCGCCGCGGCCGGTGCGGTGGTGGTGGACGCGACCTCGGTGCCGGTCGTGGTCGTGGTCGTGGCTGCCGTCGTGTCGGCCTCGTCGGCTTTCTTCGAACAGGCCGTCAACGCCAGCGTGGAAACCGCCAGGCACAAAGTCAGTTTTCCAAAACGAGTCGTCGATACCAAATGCATCATCTGCTCCTCTCCGCTGCTGAACCGGTCAAGCGCCGATACTTTCTGCTCGCAGCACGGGCTTGTCCAATGATCTTTACAGACTTCACCATCAAGGCAAATGTACATATCAGCGGCGAAATTGTTCCGGCAAGGACATGATCGGCGGACTCGAACGACAGATGTCTGATCGACACGGCGTCCGGCCGCGTCGCGGGGCCGATTTTGCCGCGGCATCGAACGCGCGGGCTGCTGAGCCGCACCAAGCGCGAGTGGCGCATCGATCGTACACTTCGCCTGTCCGGGCGACCGGGCGGGGGCACATGGTGTGAGATCGCACCGAGCAGCGAGGGAAGGCTGTGTCCGCTTCGTCGATCCACGGCGTTGACCCTGGCCTCCGCCGGGCGCACCGACAGCTCCATCACCAAGGGAATCCGACCATGGCCGACGACTATACGCCCCCCGATATCTGGAGGTGGAACAAGCAGGCGGGCGGGCGCTTCGCCGCCATCAACCGCCCGGTCGCGGGCGCGACGCACGACAAGGAGCTGCCCGTCGGCCGGCATCCGCTCCAGCTTTATTCGCTCGGCACCCCCAATGGGGTGAAGGTGACGGTGATGCTCGAAGAGCTGCTCGCCGCCGGTCACGCCGGCGCCGAATACGACGCCTGGCTGATCCGCATCCAGGACGGCGACCAGTTCGGCAGCGGCTTCGTCGCGGCCAACCCCAATTCGAAGATCCCGGCGCTGGTCGACCGCGGCGGGTCCGAACCGGTGCGGGTGTTCGAATCGGGCGCGATCCTGCTGTATCTGGCGGAGAAGTTCGGCGCCTTCCTGCCGAGCGGGGGCGCGGCGCGCGCGGAATGCCTGTCCTGGCTGTTCTGGCAGATGGGCAGCGCGCCCTATCTGGGCGGCGGCTTCGGCCATTTCTACGCCTATGCGCCCGTGAAGATCGAATATGCGATCGACCGCTTCGCGATGGAGGTGAAGCGCCAGCTCGACGTGCTCGACCGGCGGCTGGCGGAACACGAATATCTGGGCGGGGCCGATTACACGATCGCCGACATCGCCAACTGGCCCTGGTACGGCGCGATGGCCAAGGGGCTGCTCTACGAGGGCGGCGATTTCCTGCAGGTCCATGAATATGCCCATGTGAATCGCTGGGCGGACCTGATCGGTGCGCGGGAGGCGGTGAAGCGCGGGCGGATGGTCAACCGGGTCATGGGCGATCCCGCGAGCCAGCTCCACGAGCGCCACGACCCGAGCGATTTCGACCTGCGGACGCAGGACAAGCTCGCCGCGCCCGAGGGGAAGTCCGCGACATGAGCATGACGCTGTACGACAGCCGCCGCGCCCCCAATCCGCGCCGCGTCCGCTGGTTCATGGCGGAGAAGGGGATCGAGGACATCGCGCTGGTGGAGGTCGACATCTTCGCGGGCGATCACCGCGCGCCCGATTATGTTGCGCGCGCCGGGCTGCCCAACGTCCCCGCGCTCGACCTGGGCGACGGCACGACGATCACCGAATCGGTCGCGATCTGCCGCTACCTCGAAAGCGTCTATCCCGAGCCCAACATGTTCGGCCGCGACGCCAGGGAGGTCGCGGTGATCGAGATGTGGACGCGGCGGGCGGAGATGATGCTGTCCACGCCGCTGATGATGGCGGTCCGCCACGGCCATCCCGCACTCGCCGCAATCGAGACGCAGGTGCCCGCGATCGCGGCGCGCAACCGCGAGGGTGCGGAGCACGCGCTGGCGGTGTTCGACCGGCGGCTGGGCGAAACACCGTTCATCGCCGGCGAGCGGGTGATGATGGCCGACATCGTCGCGATCACCGGGCTCGACTTCTCGCGCATGGTGAAGTTCCGGCCGGCCGAGGAACTGGCCAACGTCGCGCGCTGGGCTGCGGCGATGCGCGAACGCCCGGCGGCCCAGGCGGGGGTCTGAGCGGGGCGTTAGAAGGCGATCACCTGCCGCACCGCCTTGCCGGCCGCCGCGATCCGCACGCACACCTCGCCCCGACCGGGCGGGACGAGCGTCGGTTCCTCGACGACCAGCGGCCGCGACGCGGCGAAGGGGGCGGGGCGGCCGATGTCGCGCGGGACGGCGGCGCTGACGGTCCGTCGGGGCATGACGGCGACCTAGCGGTCGTGCGAGGGGGTGGCACTTGGCCGCTACCGATGATCGGGACCTGTTCGGCGAATGGACGACATGCGCATGAGCCGGGTGGCCGGCCTGGATTTCGGGACGACCAACAGCGTCGCCGCCATCGCCGACGATAGCGGTGGCGGCGGCCCACCGCGGCTGGTCCGGCTCGGCGTGGACGAGGTCTTCCGGTCGGCGCTGTGCTTCTGGCACGACGAGGATGTGCGCGGCGGGCTGGCGGTCGAGGCGGGACCCGCCGCAATCCGCGAATATCTGGAATATCCCACCAACAGCCGCTTTCTCCAGTCGTTCAAGTCGGTCGCGGCGAGCCCGTCCTTCGACACCGCGTCGGTATTCGAGAAGCGCTTCCGGTTCGAGGAGCTGGGTCGGCTGTTCCTGGACAAGCTCGTCGGGCATGCCGGCGGGGCGCTCGACCGGCTCGACCGCCTGGTCGTCGGCCGGCCGGTCGAATATGCGGGCGCCCGGCCCGACGCCGCGCTCGCCCGCCGGCGCTACGACGCGATGTTCGCCGGCTTCGCCCGCGAGGTGCATTACGTCTTCGAGCCCCTGGCCGCCGCGTTCAGCTATGCGTCGCGGCTGACCGAGGCCGCGACGATCCTGGTCGCGGATTTCGGCGGCGGCACCAGCGACTTCTCCGTCGTCCGCGTCGGAGCGCTGGGCGCGGCGGGGCGCTGCGTGCCGCTCGGCCATGCGGGGATCGGGCTGGCGGGAGACCGGTTCGACCAGCGCATCGTCGACCGGCTGGTGCTGCCGATGCTGGGCAAGGGCGGGCTTTATCGGTCGTTCGACAAGCTGCTGGAAATACCCGGCGGCTATTTCGCGGAGTTCGCCGACTGGTCCAGGCTGGCGCTGATGCGCAATCGCCGGACGCTGGGCGAGCTCGACCGGCTGCGCCGGAGCGCGGTCGACCCGCAAGCGATCGCGCGGATGATCGCGATGATCGAGAACGAGCTCGGCTTTCCGCTCTACGACGCGGTCGGGCGGCTCAAGCGCAGCCTGTCAGAGCGCGACGCGGCCGACTTCCGTTTCTCGGGAGCGGGGGTCGAGATCGAGGCGCCGGTGACGCGGGCCGAGTTCGAGGCGTGGATCGCCCCCGACATCGCCCGCATCGCCGCCACCGTCGACGGCGCGCTGGCGAATGCGGGGGTAGGGGAGGGCGCGATCGACCGCGTGTTCCTGACGGGCGGCAGCTCGCTGGTGCCGGCGGTGCGATCGGTGTTCACGGCGCGCTTCGGCCAGGATCGGATCATTGCGGGCGGCGAGCTGACCTCGATCGCGCACGGCCTGGCGCTGATCGCGCAGGAGGAGGCGGCGGACGCCTGGAGCGCCTGACCCGGAACGATGCGCCCGCGAAACGGTTGATCGGCATTCGGAGAAAATCGACCATGCCAAGTCCCAAATTGCTGGAACCCGCCGCGCGCCTGGGCTTCGCCGCGCGCGGCGTGCTGTACATGGCGGTGGGCTATCTGACGCTCCGGCTGGGCCGGACGTCGGACAATGGCGACGCCCTGTCGTTCATCGAGGGCGCGGGCGGCCGGATCGTCCTCGCCATCATGGCTTTGGGCTTTCTCGCCTATGGATTGTGGCGCCTGTCCGAGGCGGCGATCGACAGCGAGGGGCATGGATCGGACGCGAAGGGCGTCGCCAAGCGCGTGGGCGGCGCGGTGTCGGGGGTCGTCCACCTCGCGCTCGCGCTGGTCGCGGTGCGCCTGATCACCGGCACGGGAGGCGGCGGCGGCGATGTCGCGGAACGCGGCGCCTCGGCCGCCCTGTCCTTTCCCGGCGGGGCGGCGGCGTTGCTCCTGGTCGCCGCCGTGCTGCTGGGCGTCGGGGTGTATCAGCTGGTCAGCGCGGTGAAGCTCGGCTTCCTGAAGCATCTCGATCCGCAGGCGGCGCGGCAGCCCTGGGCCGCCTGGGTCGGTCGCGCGGGTTATCTGGCGCGCGGGACGGTGTTCGTGCTCGTCGCGCTGTTCACCTGGCGGGCCGGCCGGGAGAGCCAGTCCTCCCAGGCGGGCGGGACCGAACAGGCGCTCGACGCTATGCCCGAATGGCTGCGGCTGCTGGTGGCCGCGGGCTTCGTGATGTTCGGCATCTTCAGCCTGGTCGAGGCGCGCTACCGCCGGATCAACGACCCCGACGTTCTCGCGCGATTGCGTCGCACCGTAGCCTGACGCGGCTCCTCACGCGCCGGCCCCCGGCCGCTCGCGCCGGCGGTCGCCGACCGGCGGGCGGAAGCGGTCGAAATGCGGCTCGAATTGCGTGATCTCGCCCGGGCGCTCCGCTCGATCGATCATGCAGCCTCCACGTTCCGCGATGCTGGACAGGCGAGCGCAATAGGATAACTCGAATCCCGAAGCCACGAGCGCGCGCATCGTGTCGATAGGGGGTGTCGTCGATGGGCTTGTCCGGGCTCGATCTGGCCGTGGTGGTCGCCTATGCGATCGGCATCTTCGCGCTGGCGCAATGGGTGTCACGCGACAAGGCGGGTCACCAGAAGGACACGTCCGACTATTTCCTGGCGTCCAAGTCGCTCCCCTGGTGGGCGATCGGCACGTCGTTGATCGCGGCCAACATCTCCGCCGAACAGATCGTCGGCATGGCCGGGTCGGGCTACGCCGTCGGGCTGGCCATCGCCTCCTATGAGTGGATGGCGGCGCTGACGCTGCTGATCGTCGGCAAATATTTCCTGCCGATCTTCCTGCGCAACGAGATCTACACGATGCCGCAGTTCCTGGAACAGCGGTACGGCCCCTCCATCCGCACGCTGATGGCGGTATTCTGGCTCGCGCTCTACATCTTCGTGAACCTCACCTCGATCATCTGGCTGGGGTCGATCGCGGTCAACCAGGTGGCGGGCGTCGACCAGGACGTCGCGCTGATCGGGCTGGGCGTGTTCGCGCTGCTCTACCAGATCAAGGGCGGGCTCAAGGCGGTCGCCCTGACCGACATCGTCCAGGTCACGCTGCTGGTGATGGGCGGGCTGATCGTGTCGGGGCTGACGCTGAACGAGATCGGCGGCGATCGGGGCGTGCTCGCGGGCTTCGGGGTGCTCGCCGACCGCGTGCCCGAGAAGTTCGACATGATCCTGTCGCCCGACAACCCCTTCTACAAGGACCTGCCGGGGCTGTCGGTGCTGATCGGCGGGATGTGGATCGCCAATCTGAGCTATTGGGGGTTCAACCAGTATATCATCCAGCGCGCGCTGGCGGCCAAGAACCTGGCCGAGGCGCAGAAGGGCGTGGTGTTCGCGGCCTATCTGAAGCTGCTGATGCCCGTCATCATCGTGCTGCCGGGCATCGCGGCGGTGGTGCTCGCCCCCGATCTCGCCAAGCCCGACCAGGCCTATCCGACGATGATGCGCTATCTGCCCTCGGGACTGCTGGGGCTCGTCTTCTCCGCGCTGGTCGCCGCGATCATCGCGTCGACCGCGTCCAAGATCAATTCGATCGCGACCATCTTCACGCTCGACCTCTACGCCAAGGCCAGGGGCCTGCCCACGCGCGCGGAGGACCGGCGCGGCGCCGACATCCGCGCGGCGAGCGAAAAGCATCTGGTGCTGGTCGGGCGGATCGCGGCGGCGGCGGCGATCGGCATCGCGATCCTCGCGGCGCGGCCGTTGATCGGCCAGTCGGACCAGGCGTTCCAGTTCATCCAGGAATTCTCGGGCTTCTTCACGCCGGGCATCACCGTCATCTTCCTGCTGGGCCTGTTCTGGAAGCGCGCGAGCGAGCCGGGCGCGATCGCCGCCGCGGTGGCGTCGGTGGTGCTGAGCTATCTGTTCCGGCAGTTCGCGCCCGACATTCCCTTCATGAACCGCATGGGGCTGGTGTTCCTGATCAGCCTGGCGCTGGCGATCGCGATCTCGCTCGCGCGGCCGGCGGGGGCGGAGGCGAACCGTATCCGTACCGACGATGTCGGCTTCGGGACGCCGATGGGGTTCAACATCGCGAGCATCGGCGTCGTGCTGATCCTGATCGCGCTCTACGCGACCTGGTGGTGATCCGCGCCCCGTGAGGGGGCGCGGCCGGTCGCGAGGTGATGCGCGACGATGCCGCTCGTCGTCGCGACGTTGAGGGAGTCGAACCCGTCCGCCATCGCGATCCTCACGCTGGTCGCGCGGCCCAGCAGGTCGGGCGACAGGCCCGGCCCCTCCGCCCCCAGCAGCACGGCGTTGCGCGGCTCCGGCCTGAACGCCGACAAGGGCAGCGCACCCGCCGGGCTGAGCGCGACCGGCGCGAAGTCGTGGCGTTCGAGCAGCGCGAGCGGGTCCTCCCCGCGACCGATGCGCGCAAAGGGGACGAGGAGGGCGGCGCCCACCGACACGCGGATCGCCTTGCGGTAGAGCGGGTCGCAGCAATCGGCGTCGAGCAGCACCGCCCGTATCCCGAAGGCGGCGGCGTTGCGGAAGATGCCACCCATATTGTCATGATTGGCGATGGCCGACAGCAGCAGCACGTCGGCGTCCCCCCTCAGCCCCGCGAGCAGCGTGTCGGCCGTCGGGCGCTCAGGCCGGCGCCCGATCGCCAGGATACCCCGGTGAAGCGGGAAGCCCGCGACCGCGTCCATTACGGGCTGCCCCGCCGCGAAGACGGGCACGTCGTCCGCCAGCCGCGCGAGCAGCGGCGCCAGCGCGGGGAGGCGCTTGGCCGCGACCAGCAGCGACAGCGGACGAAAGACGATGCTGTCGACCAGCTTCTCCAGCACCACCTTGCCCTCCGCCACGAACAGGCCGTCGCGGCCCACCAGGTCGCGTTCGCGAATGTCGCGATACGCTTCGATCCGCGGATCGCCGGGGTCGTCGACGGTAATGATGGTCGGCATCGGGTTCCTCCTCGCGTCGGGACGGGCGGGAAGCCTTAGGCGCTGGAGCGGCCGCGCGCGACCATGGCCATGCGCCCGCGCCCGATTGCGGTCGGGCGCGGGCGGGCGTAGAGTGACCCCATATCGTCGCTTCGCGGAGATCGTGATGACCAAGTTCAAGCTCATCGGCGCGGCGCTCGCGCTGACCCTTTCGACCGCCGCCGGCGCGGTGGCGGCGGATTGCTGCGCCGACATGGCGTGCTGCAAGGAAGGCGCGGATTGCTGCGACCGTGCCCGGGACGAGGCCGGCGTCGATGCCGGCCATCCGGTGGCGGCGCCTCAGGGCTGAGAGGACGCAGGGGAGCGGGCGACGATCCTCGCGCCCCCGCCCGGATCGGCGATGAGGTGAGCGTGGCGCCCGACATCATCGTGGCGACGGCGGGCTGGTCGATCCCGTCCGCCTGCGCGCCCGACTTCCCCGGCGAGGGGTCGCATCTGGAGCGCTATGCGCGCGTGTTGCCGGGGGTCGAGATCAATTCCTCCTTCTACCGGCCGCACCGGCTCGCCACTTGGCGGCGCTGGGCCGACGCGGTGCCGCCTGCCTTCCGCTTCGCGGTCAAGCTGCCGGGAGCGATCACCCACCAGCGCCGCCTGGTCGGCGCGGAGGAACCGCTCGACGCCTTTGCGGCCGAGACGGCGGAACTGGGCGGGAAGCTGAACGTGGTGCTGGTCCAGCTGCCCCCGAGCCTCGCCTTCGACGCGGCGGTGGCGGACGCGTTCTTCGCCGCGTTGCGCGCGCGGGTGTCCGCGAGCCTCGCCTGCGAGCCGCGCCACCCCAGCTGGTTCACCGACCAGGCGGAGGCCTGTCTCGCCGGCCGGCGCGTCGCGCGTGTCGCGGCGCATCCGCTGGTCGCGCCGGGCGCCGAACGGCCCGGCGGGTGGGCGGGGCTGTGCTATCACCGGCTCCACGGTGCGCCGCGCGTCTACCACTCGCCCTATGACGAGGACGCGTTGCGGGCGCTGGCCGGGACGCTTCGCGCCGAAGGGGGCCGGCGCTGGTGCGTGTTCGACAACACCGCGTCGGGCGCGGCCACCGCCAACGCGATCGGGATGCGCGGGCTGCTCGGCGGCTGACTCGGTTCAGCCACTCCCGCCCGACAGCGCGTCGAGCGCCGCGAAGATATGCGCGCGCAGGCCCGGGTCGCGCGTCACCTCCAGCATCGCGCTCAGGCTTGACCGCGCATCGCCGACATCGCCGCGCACCAGCTCCAGCCGTGCCCGCTCCCACCAGGCGTGCCCGTTGGACGGCGCGACCTGCGTCATGCGGCGATACAGCGCCAGCGCGCGCTCGCCCTTGCCGCCCGCCTCCGCGCGCGTCGCCTGGTTCATCAGCAGCCGTACCAGGATCGACCGGTTGGACAGTGGCGCCAGATGCTCCGACGCGGGCGAGGCGCCGGGGCCGAGCATCCGCACCAACAGCGCGGCGAGCTGCGCCGGATCGACCACCGCGCCCGCGTTGAAAGGATCGATCAGCACCGACTCGCTCGCCGTCCCGATCCGCACCAGCACATGGCCCGGCGTGTTGAGCGCGTCGGCCGCCCAGCCCATCCGGCGGGCGGCCGCCACGTAGAGGATTGCCAGGCTGACCGGCAGCCCCTGGCGACGGTCGATCACGCGGATCAGGTCGGCATTGCCCGGATCGTCATAGCTGTCCCGGTCGCCGGTGAAACCGAACTCGCCGCCGACGACCCCGGCCAACACCGCCGCCCGCTCCCCGGCTGAACCCGCCGCGCCGCCGCGCATCACCAGCCGTTCGGTGATCTCGCCCAGCAGGTCGATATAGGGGTCGAGCGACACGCCAGGATGGTCGAGCGCCGCGATCTCCAGCGCGGCGGCGTCCACCGCGATCGCATCGTCTTCGACCAGGCCGAGATGCGCGATATCCTCTTCCACGGCCCGCTTCCTTATCGCGTCGGATCGATTAGGTATTTCTCGCCCGTCGCCTTGCGCTGATAGGCGGTGAGGATGTGGGGATCGAGCGCCTCGGCCAGGCCGATCGTCGCGGTGTAGCGGCTGGCGAAAGTGGTGGTCAGCTCGTCCACGACGCGCCGGCGCATCCGCGCGGCGATCTCCGGCCCGGCCTTTTGCAGGAACGGGAACAACAGCCACCCCCCGACGCCCCACGCCATGCCGAAGGCGCGGTTGAGCACCGTCGGCCCCAGGTCGAGCGAGCCGTAGACGTAGACCTGCTTGAACACGGTCGATCCGTAACGGCTATACGCGCCGGCGGTGCGGTTCGCCGCTGTCTCCATCGCGGTCAGGATCTGCCCGGCGAGCTTGCCCCCGCCGACCGCGTCGAAGCCGAGCGTCGCGCCCGTCGCGGCGACCGCGTCCGTGAGCTTTTCCTGAAAATCGGCGGCGCTGCTGTCGACCACCCAGGTCGCGCCGATGTCGCGCAGGATGGCGCCCTGCGCCGCGCCCCGGACGATGTTCACCAGCTCGATCCCGTCGGCGAGGCAGATGCGATTGAGCATCTGTCCCAGATTGGACGCGGCGGCGGTGTGGACGATGGCCTTGTGCCCCTCCAGCCGCATCGTCTCGACGAAACCGAGCGCGGTGAGCGGGTTGACGAACATCGAAGCGCCGTCGGCCGCGCTCGCGCCATCCGGCAGCGGAACGCAATCGCGCGCCGCGATCCGGCGATACTGCGCGTACATCGCCCCGCCGATCATTCCCACCTTGCGGTCCAGCAGGTGCGCGGCATTCGCGCCCGCCCGCACCACCGTCCCAGCCCCTTCATTGCCGACCGGCATCGACTCGCCGATCCGGGCCGCGACCATCGCCAGCCTTTGCTCGGGCACGTCGAAGGTCAGCGTCGGGCGGTCCGGTTCCTCGGTCGCACGCATCGTCGCCAGGTCGGCGGGGCCGAGCAGCAGCCCCAGGTCGGACGGGTTGATGGGCGCCGCCTCGATCCGCACCACGACCTCGTCGGGACCGGGCTCGGCGACCGCCACCTCCTCCAGCGACAGGGTGAGCCGCCCCTCGGCGGTGATGGTGGACCGCAGTTCCAGCCCGGTGGTCGCGTCGGCCATTATGATCATCCTCGTCATCTGTGGGTGCTCTGGGCCGGGGGCGGGGCGTGGGTCAATCCGCCTTTTCAGGCGTCGAGGCGTCGCGCCAGCGCGATCCCGGCCAGGTTCCTGGAGCGCGGCACCTGCTTCAACCGCCAGCGTGGGATCGCCGCGATCATATCCTGAAAGACCGCGAGATGGGGCTGCAAATGCGGGCTCCGGCAGCGCCAGCGCCCGCTCGCCTGCTCGACGACGAGGGTGGAGTCGCCGACGAACAGCATGTCGGCCGCCCCGTCCGCGACCGCCAGCTCGACCGCGTGGCGCAGCGCCAGCCACTCCGCCTCGCTGCTGTCACCGGGGCCCAGGTCCGTGCGGACATGCGTTCGGCCACGCAGGACGACCGCCGTCGCGATCGGGCCGGGATTGGGCCTGCAGCCGCCGTCGAAAAACACGGTGAGCCGATCGCGGTGAATCACGGCGGGGGCTGCTCGCCTCTCAGCCCGCGCTGGTCGACGGCGCGGTGTCGGGCTTGTGCCCCAGCCGCTCGCCCGCCACCGCGCGCTGGAGCTCGGCCCAGGGTTCGTCGGCCTCGTGCGGCGTCACCACGGGAACGGACAGGCACATGCTCTGTGTCGGCAATACGTCGCGCCAGTCGGCGATGAGCTGCTTGTAAGCGCGGCCGACCGCGCGGATGTTGCGGTCGAGATCGTAGAGGCCGAGCGGGTTCACGCGTTCGTTCTTCTCGCGCAGCGCCGTATCCCAGTCGACCTGGTCGGTCAGCGAGTACCAGGTGAAGCCGACGATCGGCGTGCCCGTGTTGCGGACGCGCAGCACGTTGGCCCATTGCTTCCACAGCCAGTCGACCGCCTCGGTGCCCAGCGGGCCTTCGGACATGTTGGTCTCGGTGTGCATCACCGGGAGCATGTAGCGGTCGTGATATTGGCGGGTGATCTCGTCGTAACCGAACACCTCGCCCGACGCGGTGGTCGACCCGTCGGCACGGACGCGGTGCTCGTTGGTGACGTAATAATCGTTGCCCAGGATCGAGTGCTGCTTCAGCCGATTGTCGAGGAAGAAGTGATATTCCTCGCGCGTCATGCCGTTGTCGAGCAGGTACTCGTACATCTCCGAGTCGACGCGGCGCCCGTAATTCAGGTCCAGGGTCAGGAAGCGTTGCGAGTTGAAGACTTCGGCATGTTTGATCGCCGCGGGGTTTTCCGCATGGAAATATTCGGACGACTCCGACTGGATGAAGATCGCGTCGGGCCGCGCCAGCAGGATGCCGCGCATCGCCAGCACGTTCGCCTTGACGATGTTCTTCAACGCGTTGACGAAGGTCCGGTCGGTCGTCCCCTGCTCGTTCCACCAGCCGTAACGCGCGGAAAAGGTCGCGCAGATGAACATCTCGTTGACCGGCGTGTAGAGCTGCACCCAGGGATAGCGCCGCGCGAATTCGCCGGCATAGACGCCGAACAGCGCAGGAAAATCGGGGTTCTGGAAATCGCCGATCCAGTCGGGAACGCCGAAATGGCACAGGTCGACGATCGGCACGATGTTGCGGCGCTTCAGCTCGGCGAAGGTCTCGTCGGAGAACGCCCAGTCGTAGCGGCCCTCGGCTGCCCAAGTCTTGTGGATGGGCGGGCCGTAGCGGAGATACTGGATCCCCATCTCCTCCACGAGCGCGAAATCCTCCCGCCAGCGGTCGTAGAAGCGGCACGATTCCATCTGGTCGACGCGCGTCCGGCCGCCGTCGATGGTCGGCACGCTGTTCTCGATACCCGTCGCGAACATGAAGGTGGCGGCGATGGTGGTTCTCCCGTTGCGCGTGGGGAACGCTTCTTAGCGCGCCGGGCTCCCGTGGCTAGGCCGCGCGCGGCAGGATGCGGTCGAGCTCGCCGTTCAATGTGCGCCTGGCCTCAAGCAACTCGTAGCTGTCCTGAAGGCGCATGAAGAACCCTTCGGACATCCGGAAATAGCGACCCAGGCGCAGATCGAGGTCCCCGTCGATCCGACGCGTTCCGTCCAGTAAAGTTGCAATGCGCGAAGCGGGCACATGCACCTCGCGCGCGAGGTCGTCGGCCGTCAGACCGAGCGGCTCCATGAACTCCAGCCACAGCATCTCGCCCGCGTGCGAGTTGTGCAGCCGGTCGGGGTCAGTGGTAATCGGTGATCTCGACACGCTCCGCGCCTCCATCGCGCCAAATGAAGCATATACGCCATTGCTTGTTGATGGAAACGCTATGCTGGCCCGCGCGATCATCCTTGAGCGCGTGGAGGCGACTGCCGGGCGGGTTACGGAGGTCGTCGAGCGACTCGGCCGCGTCGAGCAGCTTCAGCTTGTCGAGCGCGCGCGCCTGCATGTCGAACGGCAGCTTGCGGCTGCGCTGGCCATTCCAGATGCGTTCGGTTTCGGGGTCGTGCAAAGTTCGGATCATGACGGTCTCCTCGACCCTGCAGTGGCATAGTCGCAACCCCGTCGTTACCGCCGTCAGTACATCGGAATACTAGGCGACTGTTGTAGCGCGCCGCCCTACAACAGCTACCGTCCCCCAGCCCGCCGCCCCGCCCGGATTGCGCTCTGCTTGCCGTAGCGCGTCTTGCGCGTCCCCGGCTTGCCCTCGTTCGACCGGCCCATCATCGGCGCCTTCTGCTCGTGGGTCGGCAGCCCGAGCTCGTCATTCTCCAACTGGCGGATCTCGTCGCGTAACCGGCCCGCTTCCTCGAATTCCAGGTCGGACGCGGCTTTCCGCATCTTCTTTTCCAAGTCTTCGATGTACGCGCGCAGATTATGGCCGACCATGTGCGGGCGGTCCTCGTCGATGGGCACGGTGACCTGATCCCCGCTCGCGACATGGGCGATGATGTCGCCGATGTTACGGCGGATCGTCGTCGGCGTGATGCCATGTTCGAGGTTGTACGCTTCCTGCTTCTCGCGCCGCCGCCCGGTCTCGCGCATCGCGCGCTCCATCGACCCGGTGATACGGTCGGCATAGAGGATCACGCGCCCGTCGACGTTGCGCGCGGCGCGGCCGATCGTCTGGATCAGCGACGTCTCCGACCGCAGGAACCCCTCCTTGTCCGCGTCGAGGATCGCGACCAGCCCGCATTCGGGGATGTCCAATCCCTCGCGCAGCAGGTTGATGCCGATCAGCACGTCGTACACGCCCAGCCGCAGGTCGCGGATCAGCTCGATGCGCTCCAGCGTCTCGACGTCGCTATGCATGTAGCGGACCTTGATACCCGCCTCGTGCATGAACTCGGTCAGGTCCTCCGCCATGCGCTTGGTCAGCGTCGTGACGAGGGTGCGATAGCCGAGCGCGGTGGTCTTGCCCGCCTCGACGATCAGGTCCTGGACCTGTTCCTCGACGGGCTTGATCTCGATGGGCGGGTCGATCAGCCCGGTGGGGCGGATCACCTGTTCGGCGAAGACGCCCCCGGTCTGCTCCATCTCCCACGACCCCGGCGTCGCCGAGACATAGGTGGTCTGCGGCCGCATCGCGTCCCATTCGTTGAAGCGGAGCGGCCGGTTGTCGATCGCCGAGGGCAGGCGAAAGCCATATTCGGCCAGCGTCAGCTTGCGGCGGTGATCGCCTCGCGACATGCCGTTGATTTGGCCGATCGTCACATGGCTCTCGTCGACGAACAGCATCGCATTCTCGGGCAGATACTCGAACAGCGTCGGCGGCGGCTCGCCCGGCAGGCGCCCGGTCAGGAAGCGGCTGTAATTCTCGATTCCGTTGCAGCTGCCCGTCGCGGCGATCATCTCCAGGTCGAAATTCGTGCGCTGCTCCAGCCGCTGACGCTCGAGCAATTTGCCCTCGATCTCCAGCTCCTTGAGACGCTCGGTCAGTTCGTGGCGGATCGCCTCGGTCGCCTGCTTCATCGTCGGACCGGGGGTGACATAGTGCGAATTGGCGTACACGCGCACGGTGTTGAGCGTTGCGTTCTTCTTGCCGGTCAGCGGGTCGAATTCGACGATCTCCTCGATATCGTCGCCGAAGAAGGAAACGCGCCACGCCGAATCCTCGTAATGCGAAGGAAAGATCTCGAGCGTGTCGCCCTTGACGCGGAAATTGCCGCGCTGGAAGGCGGCATCGTTGCGCTTGTACTGGAGCGCGACGAGCTTCCTCACCACCTCGCGCTGGTCGACGCTCTGGCCCTTCTTCAGGTCGAAGATCATCGCTGAATAGGTCTCGACCGATCCGATGCCGTAGAGGCACGATACCGAGGCGACGATGATCACGTCGTCGCGTTCGAGCAGCGACCGCGTGGCCGAGTGGCGCATCCGGTCGATCGACTCGTTGATCGACGACTCCTTCTCGATGTACGTGTCCGACCGCGGCACATAGGCCTCGGGCTGATAGTAATCGTAATAGCTGACGAAATACTCGACCGCGTTGTCGGGGAAGAACGACTTGAACTCGCCGTAGAGCTGCGCCGCCAGGATCTTGTTGGGGGCAAGCACCAGCGCGGGGCGCTGCAATTCCTCGATCACCTTGGCGACGGTGAAGGTCTTGCCCGATCCGGTGACGCCGAGCAGCACCTGATCCTTCTCGCCCGCGCGCGCGGACTGGACGAGCTCGGCGATCGCGCCGGGCTGGTCGCCCGAGGGGGTGTATTCGGTGACCAGCTTGAAGTGCCGCCCGCCCTCCGCCTTGTCGGGGCGCGCGGGGCGGTGGGGGACGAAATCCTCGTTCGTCTCCGGCTCGGCGAGGCTGGTGCGGATCTGGATGGCCATGAGCGGGGATATGGGGTTTCGTTCCCCTTTCGTCACTAGCCCCGACGGGGGTGACGCGGCCCGAGCGGGACGTTAGGCTGACGCCAAAAGGGGAGATTTCCATGCGTCCAGGCCACCTGCTGCTTGCCGCCGCCTTCATGTCGGCGCCCGTCCATGCCCAAACCGATTACGCCGCTGCGGTGAAGGCCGATTACGACCGCGACCTCGGCGCGCTGTGGGACCATTTCCACCGCAATCCGGAGCTGTCGTTCAAGGAGGTGAAGACCGCCGCCCGTATGGCCGCCGAGCTGCGCAAGGTGTCGGGGATGGTCGTGACCGAGAAGGTCGGGGGCACCGGGGTCGTCGGCGTGCTGAGGAATGGCGCGGGGCCGGTGGTACTGGTACGCGCGGACATGGACGGGCTGCCGGTCCAGGAGAAATCGGGGCTGGCGAACGCGTCCAAGGTCCGTCAGGTCGGGGTCGATGGGGTCGAGGCGCCCGTGATGCACGCCTGCGGCCACGACACCCATATTACCGCGATGGTCGGCACCGCGCGGCGGCTGGCGGCGCTGCGCGACCGCTGGAAGGGGACGGTGGTGTTCATCGTCCAGCCCGCCGAGGAGCGCGTCGGCGGCGCCCGCGCGATGATCGCCGACGGCCTCTACACCCGCTTCCCCAAACCGGATTACGCGGTCGCCTTCCATGTCGACGCGGACGGCGCGGCGGGGATCGTATCGGCGTCGGAGGGCATCCAATATTCCTCGTCGGATTCGGTCAACATCACCGTGCCCGGCATCGGCGCGCACGGGGCCAGCCCGCACCAGGGCAAGGACCCGGTGTACATGGCGTCGCAGATCGTGATCGCGCTTCAGGGGTTGATCAGCCGCGAGCGCCAGCCGCTCGACCCGGGCGTTATCACCGTGGGGTCGTTCCATGCGGGGCTGAAGCACAATATCATATCCGACGAGGCCAGGCTCCAGGTGACGGTGCGCGCCAATAACGAGGCGGAGCGCGCGCGGCTGATCGCAGGGATCAAGCGGGTCGCGGCGGGCGTGGGAACGCTCAACGGCATGCCCGCCGACAAGATGCCGCGCGTGGACGTGCCCGAGGGGACGCCGGTGACCGCCAACGACCCGGCGCTCGCCCGCCGCCTCAACGCGGTCGTGGCGGGCGCGCTCGGCGCCGAGCGGGTCAGGCCCTTCGTCCAGGAGGGCATGGGCGCCGAGGATTTCGCCTATTTCGTCGAGGCCAAGCACGGCGTCAGAGGCTATTATTTCGGGGTCGGCGGCACGCCCCAGGCGGCGCTCGACGCGGCCCGGAACGGCGGCCCCAAGGTCGGCTCGCACCATTCGCCCGAGTTCAAGATCGCTCCCGAGCCCGCCATCGTGACGGGCACGGTCGCGACGGTGGCGGCGGTGCTCGACCTGCTCAAGCCCGGCGCGACCGTCGCGGCGAACTGACCAACGATAACATCGGGAGAGAATGGCATGATCGGTTACGCGACGCTGGGCACCAACGACATCGACCGGGCGCTCACCTTCTACGACGGGTTGTTCGCGGCGGTCGGGGGCAAGCGACTCATGCAGATGCCCGACGAGCGCAAGCTGACCTTCTACGGCACCGGGCGGGGAACGCCGATGCTGGGGATCGGCAAGCCCTATGACGGCGGCACGGCGAGCGCGGGCAACGGCACCATGATCGCAATGGCGATGGACGACCGCGCGCGGGTCGACGCGGTCCATGCCAAGGCGATGGAGCTGGGCGCCGCCGACGAGGGCGCCCCCGGCGTGCGCGGCCCGGCGGAGATGGGCTTCTACGGCGCTTATTTCCGCGATCCCGACGGGAACAAGTTCTGCGCGTATAAGATGGGGTGACCGAATCTCCCCCTCCCTGGAACAGGGAGGGGCCGGGGGTGGGTGGACGTGAAGACGTCGGCGACGAGATGCTCCGAGCGGCACAGCTCGGGCCGGTGCGGCGTCGGGCCACATCCCGTCCACCCACCCCCAAGCCCCACCTTTCCAGGGAGGGGAGGAACTAGCGAAGCGCGCGCACCGCGTCCGTGTCGAGCCGGCGGAGGAGCTCCGCGCGCGGAACCGGCGCGACCGGCGCTCGCGCGGCGAGCGGCGGCACGAGGAACGGCGCCCCGATCGCGACGGGGGCGAACCCCGTCTGCCCCGTTTCGCGCATCGCATGGGCGAGCAGGTGGGGCGGGGTGTAATAACCTTCATAGGACAGGCGGAACGTGCCCCAGTGGATCGGGATCGCGGTGGTCGCGCCCGTCCGGCGGAACACCTCCACCGCGTCGACCGGGCCGATATGGCTCCCGCTCGCCATCTGTCCGGGCGCGAAGCGGAACGCGCCGATGGGGATGAACGCGAGGCGGATCGGAAACCCAGCAGCTTTACGCACCTCTTCCGGCCAACGCCCGTCGCCCATGCCGGTATCGCCCGCAAAAAAGATACTACCGCTTGGGGTGTCGACGACGAAGCTCGACCACAACGCTCGGTTCCGGTCAGTAAACCACCTGCTTCCCCAATGATGATTGCGCGTCATTTTCACGATCGCTGCGCCAGACGTGGCAACCTCGGCGTTGCCAGGCCACAACTTCCCGTCTCGCCCCTGCACGACGACATCGTTGCCCCAATCAAGCGCGACTACACCCGGCCGCCGCTCGTCATCGTCCACATCGGACCTACCTGGGATACCTGCCCCGCGAAGGATGGCATCATTGCCTAAACTTGTCACGAAGACCGACCTGTCGCGATCCCACAAACGCTTGAGCGTCGCCAAATCCATGTGATCGTAATGATTGTGGCTGACGAGCACGAGGTCGATCGGCGGCAGGTCCTCGAACCGTATTCCCGGCGCCGCCACGCGCTTGGGCCCCAGCCCGAACGGCCCCGCGTTGCGGCTCCACACCGGGTCGGTCAGGATGTTGAGCCCGTTGGTCTGCACCAGCACGCTGGCATGACCCACCCAGGTCGCGACCATGCGCTCGCCCTCGACGCGGCGCTCGGGCCTGGCGGGGGTGACCGCGACCGACGCCGGCCAGGGCGGCCGCCCGTCGCTGCCGGTGAGCTGGCGCCAGAGGAAGCCGCCCCGCCCGCCGGGGCCGGGCGGTCGGACCGTATCCTCGTCGCGATCGGGGTTGAAGAAATGCTCGCCGTCGAAATGGTCGGTGATCGGCCCTCGGTGATAGACGCGGTCGAGGAAACGCGGCACGATCGTGACGAGCAGCGCCGCCGCCACGAACAGCACGAGCAGCGTCCAGCCGATGAACTTCAGGATTGCGAGCAAAAAGGAACTCCGCGGGTGATCTGGGGGTAACGCGGGGTGCCCATGATCGGTCCGTCAGTACCTCTGTCCGTCATGCCGGACTTGTTCCGGCATCCATCGTTGTGCAGACTCGCCGCACGCCGAGCGCGTGCGGCGATGGGCCCCAGAACCAGCCCGGAGTCACGAGATGGAGAAGTGGATGCGTCATCTAGCAGCCGGACTGATGCTGGTCATCGCTCCCGTCGTCGCCCATGCCCGCGACGCCGTCGTCGAGGAACGCTCGATCGACCAGCTCCAGGCGGAGATGACCGCGCGCCGCGCGACCTCGGTCGATCTGGTGCGGGCCTATCTGAAGCGCATCGACCGGCTCGACCGGCGCGGGCCGACATTGCGCTCGATCATCGCGGTCAATCCCCAGGCGCTGGCCCAGGCGCGCGCGCTCGACGCGGAACGCCGCGCGGGGCGGGTGCGCGGGCCGCTCCACGGCGTGCCGGTGCTGATCAAGGACAATATCGACACGCTGGACATGCCGACCACGGCGGGCTCGCTCGCGCTCAAGGACAACCACACCCGCCGCGACGCCCCCGTCGTCGCGCTGCTGCGCGCGGCGGGCGCGGTGATCCTGGGCAAGACCAATTTGTCCGAATGGGCGAACATCCGCTCGAACAAATCGATGAGCGGCTGGAGCGCGGTCGGCGGGCTGGTCCGCAACCCCTATGCGCTCGACCGCACCGCCTGCGGCTCGTCCTCGGGATCGGGCGCGGCGGTGGCGGCGAGCCTCGCGGCCGCGGCGGTGGGGACGGAGACCGACGGATCGGTCGTCTGCCCCGCCTCGATCAACGGGCTGGTCGGGTTCAAGCCGACGCTCGGGCTGGTCAGCCGCACTCATGTGGTCCCGATCAGCCACAGCCAGGACACGCCCGGTCCGATGGCCAAGACGGTGCGGGACGCCGCGGCGATGCTCGGCGCGATGGTCGCCAGCGATCCCGCCGATCCCGCAACCGCCGGGGCCGATGCGCGCCGCCGCGACTATGTGGCGGGCCTGTCGGCGAGCGCGCTGTCGGGAATGCGCGTCGCGGTCTACCGCCCGGAAAACATGGGCGCCGACCTGACTGCGCGCTTCGACGCGGCGCTCGGTGTGCTGCGGAGCGCGGGCGCGGTGCTCGTCGAGGTGAAGCGCCCCAAGCTCGACGGGCTGGGCGAGGCCGAGCTGACCGTGCTCATGACCGAACTCAAGGCCGATCTCGACCTGTACCTCGCGACCACGCCGCCCAGCGTGACGACGCGCACCCTGGACCAGGTGATCGCCTTCAACGCCGCCACCCCCGCCGAGACGCCGTTCTTCGGCCAGGAATTGTTCGAGCAGGCGGCAAAGACCAAGGGGCTTTCCGACCCCGACTACAAAGCCGCGCGCGCCAAGTCGCTCCGGCTCGCGGGGGTCGAAGGGATCGACGCGATGCTGAACGGCGCTGGCGCGACGATCCTCGTCCAGCCCAGCTATGGCGCGGCCTGGCTGTCTGACACGGTTTACGGCGACCAGTATAACGGCCCCAGCGCGTCGGGCCTGGCGGCGATCGCGGGCTATCCCAACCTGACGGTGCCGATGGGGATGGTGGACGGCCTGCCCGTCGGGCTCAGCTTCGTCGCGACCGCGCATGGCGACCAGACGGTGCTCGGCGCCGGCTATGCCTATGAACAGCGGTCGCGCGCCAGGGTCGCCCCGCGTTACCTGCCGACCGCCGATGCCGGGCCGGGGCTGGACGGCCGCCTAGCGAAGTAGGTCGGCGCGCACGTGGATGGCGCGCAGCGACACGCGCACCTCGATCATGAAGCTCATCAGCGACAGGGTCAGCGCGATCATCGCCAGGATAAAGGTCACCGCCACCGCCGGCCCGATATGCAGGTCGGTCAGCGTACCGATGAACAGCAGCGCGACGACCAAGCAGGTCAGCACCGCGCTGGTCACCGCCAGGAACAGCGCGGTGTTGATGATCGTGATCCGCCGGTCGAGCAGCCGCAACTCCCAGACATGGCGGTCATGCTCGGGACCCGTCGATCGCGAATGGAGCATCTCCAGCGCGCGGGTACGATCGACCACGCGCGACAGCCGTCCGGCGAGCACGTTGAGCAACGCTCCAATTCCCGCCAGCATGAACACGGGCGACAGCGATAATTGGATCGTCTGCGCGATCGACGAGACGGCGGGAAGGGTCGGTATCACCCCCGCCATGTCGGCCCAGCGACGGGTGGCCGCAAGGGGATGTCGTCAGACCCGGCGATAGCGGAAATACCACATTTTCGGCATGTCCAAGCGTGAATGCGCTTTATCGCAACCGCTTAGACCCGATCAGCGGGGGTGCTTTCCAGAGCTGGCAATCACCGGGTAAGCGCCGCGGCGGGTTTAGCGGGCAGTTGATCGGGCATTCGCGAAAGGAGACATGCGCGGCGATAGTGGCAGGGATCACTATCGAAGGTAGCGCCGCAGAGGATTGGGGACTTCCGGGTTTTGAGCACCGCGCGCTCATCCGGGTCGCAGCGTGTTCGCGATCTCGTTCGGAGAGTCGCATAGTCGTTAGCCGATCGAGGCTACCCGGATGCGCACACGATCCCCCATCACGAGAAGAATTAGGCGCACCCTGGGTAGGCCTCGTTCCTCGTCCGCTGCCGCCGTCCAGATTCGATTTGCAGTTGGAAACCTATGGTCGGACACACCTTCGATATGCGCCACAAATCTTAGACGATCGATAATGTCGGACCAGTATCGACCAAAAGCAGGATTGTCGGCACAGTGCGACTCGACCAATGCTTCGACCGCCGGAGCCATTGAAATGATGAAACCACCCGCAGGTCGAAACGTGCTCATGCTGGCGCGTTCGAGAGCTCCTTCAGCGCCCAAGCTATGTCTTCGCCGTCAATGTCGTCAGGGGTGACGCAAGCGGCTCCAATAGGAATCTGCTCACCAAGTTCAGCAGCTTCCCATAGATTATCATGCGAGAGCTCACTAATCGATTTAGCCGTATGAGTGTCACAGACCCAATCGATAGCCTCATTCAGGATGTCAACTTCGTCGGCACTAAACGCGTTCACGTCTGGCTGCTTCAGCCAAACGTGTTCGCGTCGTGTGCCACCAAAAGTTGGCACGAGACGAGTCGTGATCTTATCAGCCTGCTCTAGACGCCTGATGCTACGGACTATGTTATTCGGCACCGGGCCATGCTGCCGCTTCTCATACGACAGCTGGCCGGTGACGGTTGTGCCAGAGCGACGGTAGGCCTCTAAGTCAGCATACCACATGACCTTGTTAAGCTTCACAGCGCCTAACTTTTTAGGGTCCGAACGCGCAATCACGTAGTGAGCGACGGCCTCTGTGCGATCCTGTTCCGACAGGCTCACGATAATCTCACCTCAAAAAATTCGGCCCTCGCCAGCCCCACCGCCGAGGAAACCTTACCAAACGCTAACACTCACGTGTTCAATTCGCAAACTTATCGTTTGATCCGTTGACAAGCGATGAACGGGCCGAAAAGCGGCCGACTGTCGGGACCGACTACGCTGTCGATATATAGCCGGACTTTTGCGATCGCCCTTCCGCTACGCAGTCCCGCGCTTTTAACCGGCCATCAAAGCCAAGGCGCGAGAGCGCACGATTCGGAGAAGGTGGTTGGCGAGCAGGATCAGCTCAGCTGCCTCCTCTGAGTCGCTCAGTGCAACGTGACGGTGGCTCTGTGGGTTCTTGTAGGAGCCGATCGTGCCGGCAAAGAGGTCCGCACGAGCATGCCGCTCCCCACTATCCAGAGAGGCGTCTGTCAGCGCGCCAGCCTCAGGGTGGAACGCGGTTCGCATGAGTTTCACGCCAACCAACTCATTCGACAGATTGGCGGCTGATCGCACGGCGACCTCGACCGCCTTCATCGCCTCGAACACCGCGGTGTCGAACTTGCCACGCTGGAACAGTGCCCAAACATCCTCGCGGATCGCTTCGTCCAAGATGCCCTTATGGAGAAGGTGCGGAGCATGAGCCCGAACCGGATCAGCTGCATCCGCAATCTTGTCTGCCCGCCGGCTGAGCACGAACGAACCCGGCTGGCTGGGGCTCGGGAGTAGCAGCGCTGAACCGACAAGCCATGCCCACGCTTCACGTAGCGCCTGCCCAACCTCCGCGCGGTGCTGAGCGGGATATGCCTGGCCTAGAAATTCGCCCTGACCCGGCAGGTTCGGCCTGACATACATGTCGACGTAGCTGCGCAGATCCAGCGAACCTTGCCAATTCGGCCAGCTGGCCAAGCAAGGCAGCATGCGAAGGCCAAGCTCGTCCGGCTCCATGGCGACGAGGACGGCTGCGTCAGGAAATATTTCGGTCAGGTTGGGCATAGGCGGACGATAGGGCGGACCGGCGGTTAAGCGCCAGTGTCAGCCATGCACATGCCCTGCCGCTGCACCGCGCCTGAGCGCGTGCCTACGCCCGACCGTCGCTATCGAGTCGCGAATGCGGATTGAAGAGCAGACAGAAACCCCGCGTGACGAACACGCGAACCGATCGGCCTAGCCGGATCGAGAGCCGCTGAACGACCCCCGACCGGCTGGTAGCTGACGCTACTAGGAGGGAAGTCTGATGGCCTACGTTGCTATGACTATGGCCCGCGCGGCGGAGGTGTGCGCGCGGCTACTGAACCGCGACTCGTTGGCGGAGATCAAGCGCAGAACCGGCGTGGGTAACAGTACGATGAAGCAAGCGATTGAGACGCTTCGTCTTCACGGGGTTAACGTCGAGCTGCGCGCGCGAACCCCGCTCACCGAGGCTCGATCCGCAGAGATGACCCGGCTGTTCTCAGAGACCAACCTTTCTAATCGTAACATCGCCGCTCGGCTTGGAGCCCCCTTAGAAAGGGTCAGGGAAGTCCGCCTTCGATATAACGAAGCCGTCGTGCTCGCGGGCGGCGAGCTGGCGGCATGCGGCTGTGGTCAGTACCTGCATCATCCGCGGCTATGTTGGGCACGTACGCACGAGAACATGAAAGCGCATGGGGTGCGGTCCGTGCTCACGCTTCCGAATGACCAGCAGGCGGACGTACGCGATCGACTCCTCAAGGGCGAGACAATGCGATCGATAGGTGAGCGGGTCGGCCTGCCGCGAAGCCTTATCTATTCATTCCTCGCCTCGTTCGCGGCCGAGGAACGGACCGTGCGGACAGACGCGTTCAAGGTGGGCGCGGGTCGCCGCCGAGCCGTGGCCATAACCCGGCAAACCGCTCGCCCGCAGGCGACCCGTCCTGAGGCGGACCCGCTATATGCTCGCATAGCGGCGGCCGTGCCTCGAAGCATCGACCCTGCAATCCGCGACGACATCATCGGTGACGCATATATCGCGATCTTGGACGGGCGAGCTAAGGTCGGGCAGCTTACCGAGGTGGTGAAGCGCGCGCGCAGCAAGGTGTTCGCCGCGTTCGCCAACTCGTTCGGCCCGCGGTCGCTCGACCAGGTGGTGGCCGGCACCGACGACTTTACGCTGATGGACACGCTGCGCGACGAGAGCTCCTCGAGCTGGCTTGAGGAGATGGGAGCAACGGTGTGGTGACAGACTGAGGGCAGGACGTGCGGGGCTTAAGCGACCCGATCCGACGTGCTCCGCCGCTCCCGCGCGCCCAACCACCTGTCCAGGTCCTCGCTCCGGTAGCGGAGCATCCGGCCTAGCTTGAGGTACACGGGGCCGCCGCCGATCACGCGCATGTTCTCCAGCGTGGACGCCGCCAGCCCTACCTGTTCCGCCGCTTCGCCCGTCGTCAGTACCCGGCCCATGTCCCAGATCGCTCCCGCGCCGGCGATGATCCGCAGCGCGTCTCGACGATGGCCCGGCGGCGAAGGGCAGGGGAGGGCGTCGCGCCAGAGATGCGGGAACGGCCCGTCCGGAGCGGGGCAGAAATGGCGGAAAACCGTGGTCCCACAATGTCCCACAAAGCTGCATTTTCGTGGGACAGGAATTGGCATTGCGGGGCAGGTACTTATCGGCGCCGTCGCCGCGTTAGGTGTACACAATATCCCACCTGAGCCGTTATCTGCATCGCGGGTGAGCGCCTCTTGCCTGGCCTACGTGCGACGGTTCCGGCGGGAGCCGCGCGCGACTCGGCGGGTGTTCGCGATCTGAAGGTTTATGGGGTTCGCATGGGCTTCGAACGCACTAACCGTCACTATTTTAGTGGACGATCAAAATTTGGAGAGTCCACCTCGACCAGCCGAGCCGGGGAACGCCACGGGCCGTGCGCACGGCCCTGAGCATCCGACGATCGCCGCATAGCCGCCTGATAGAGCGCGCCCCAGTCGAGCTTGGAGGCGAGCACGCCGACGCCGTACAGCACCCACGCCGCCGCCGTGCGGCTCGGGGCAAACGTCGTCTGAGCGACTTGCTCCACGGGTCGCAACACCGACCGGGTGGTCGCGTCCCGCAACGCCATCGTGAGCGCATCGGTGATCCCGGCCGTGCCGTCCTCGGAGTTGCTCAGAAAATCGGCGGGCTCGGCGGTCCACGCCGTGGGACGGCCGGCCGCATCGTAGTAGACCTCATGAAGAGCAAGATGGGTTCCGTGGTCAATGATTCGGTAGTTCCAGCTCATGACGCCGCCTTCCTGCCCTGCACTGGCTTGAGCGTTCGACCCAGTACGTAGCGCTTGGCTCGCTGCGATGGCCTAGCCGGCTGCTTCGTCACGGCCGTTCGCGCTGCTCTCAACTCATCGCCTCCGCATTCCTCGATCCACCGGGCGATGCATCGCCAGTTGGTCCGGTAGTGGTCCTCAATGCCGTCCCAGCCGATCCGTAGATAGGTTTCCCGGAAGTCGGGCGGCGGGTGGCGGTAAGGGCGAACTAGGCCCGTGTCGGGGGTCCGCTTAGGCGGTGGCTTCTCCACCGGATCGGATAGAGGCGAGCCCGAAGCACCGCGTTACCGCCGTCATGCCTCGCGCGTGCGATCTGTGCGTGTCACCGTTATCGTCAAGCGTGTACGGCCACGGAAAATTCCGCAGCTGGCCAAAAGTGGCCTCCCGACCAAAGCATATCAAAGCCCCGCCGGGTCAGGGCGGGGCTGGTAGAGGTAGCGCTTACTTCCCGCCTCGCCGCTCGTGCGTTTTGGCCATCCCGCGTTCTGGCGAGGGTTTCGACACGTCACGTTGCTTTTGGTCGTACTCTACGCAGTCGGGTTCTGATGGTGGCTCATCAAGCTGTGGGCTGGGGTTCGCCGCCCATCGCATCGCCGCCGGCCGTGAACTCCTCCTTGGGCGTCCCCTTCGGTTTCGGGTCGAACCGCTCCACCTTCATCAACTGAGACGGGAACGGCGCGACCAAATCGCCCAGCTCCCCATCCAGCCAGCGCTGCTCGTCCTCTTCGTGCAGGATCACCGGCATCGCCTTGGGATGGATCGGCGCGACCAGGCTATTGGGCTCGCAGGTCAGGAAGGCATAGGCGCGCTTGCCGTCGCTCAAAGGTCGCCAGATGCCCGCGAAGCTGGCGATCGGCCGCGACGGCACGTCGAACCAGTAGAGCGGCTTCGCCCCGGTCGGGCCGGGGCCATACTCGCTGAAAGCGGTGAAGGGCACCAGGCACCGCCGGGCGGGGTCCTTCAGCGCCGATCGCCAGAACGGGCTGGTCAGGTTGCGGACGTTGGTGACGGGCTTCTCCCGGACAATCCCGGTCGCGCCCTTGATCATCGTGGGAAAGCCCCAGCTCATCAGGTCGAGCCCGCGCGCGTCGCCCTCAACCCGGATCACGGGTGGTGTGCGCTTCGGGAACAGCTCGGGCGGCGGGTATGTCTCGTCGGGCGGGTAGATCGGCTGGGCCCCGTAGCGCTGCATGAGTGCAGCTTCGGCCTCGGTCACGCGGTAGCGGTTGCACATAGCGGCATCGTAGCGTGGTGACCGATCAGACGCGAATGTCCGCTACCGATCCACTTGCGGACGTTCGATGTCGGGTGCATCCACTCGGCATGGGAGGTTCGGCAGCGAGAAAGGTGGCGCTTCTCATTATCGCTGGAGCCCTCACGTCACTCGCGGCTTACACCACCTTCCAGCAGCGCACGCGCGCCATCGAAGGCACTTGGATCGACCTGTTCGAAGGATCGCGCTTCATCGAAGGTGAAGGCCTATCGGCTGTCTGTAACCCCAACTTCATGGATGCGCCGTCGCTTGCTTATGATCCGGAAAAAGACAGCCCTGAGGGCGAGCTGATAAGGGCGAACCGAAGCTCAGGCGTTTTCGTGAGTAGAGACGGACGGTGGCCAGCTGCCGCTTACTCGGTGAGGTTCGACGGTCATCACCAGATCATGGGCCGGGGCTTTGGTCATGGACGACTCTCGCCCTCTGAGTATGTCGTCCACCGGATGCTCTCTATCAAGCCGATCCCGTCGCCGCATTGCGATACTCGTCCCGGCTAGTGAACGTCTGCTTTCCACCCATTGCGGACATTAACGCTGGAGACGATAGCGGGGCCGAGAGGAACCTAACTTGAAGCCAAGACCGTGGCGCATGAACGTTGGGACGTTGGTCGGACTAGCAGTCGGAGTACTGCTGTGGTGGTCAGCTTATGACCCTCGTGCGGGGCTGCTGCAAAATCCGCAATTGCTGGTCGTTCCGGCGGCTGCGGGCATCTTCGTCGTGAACTGGCGAAATAGGCGCAAGAAGGTCGGGCCATACGACCCTGCGGTCATCAGGCGAAACAGGCGAGGCGTGCTTTAGCACTAAGTCCGCTTTCCACCCTTAGCGGACAGACGGTGCCGGTCGACGGACGACCGGTTCCGCCCAATTGCAGACCTTCCAGGATCGGCTAGGCTGCGCCGATGATCACGATGCGCTTCTCGAACGAGGCAGATCAAGCTATCGAACTGATGGTTGAACCGTGGGCGCGGTCGAACCTATTCCGGCCGGCGCAAGGTCCGCAATCCACTACGATCCGCTGGTCGATCGCGAGGACACCTCATTCGCTAAATACCACACGGGAATGATCCGCTTCTGGGTGGAAGGTGGCGATTACGAGATCGAGATCAACAGCGTTCCTGTTCCGACCTGACAGCCGCTGTCGCCCAATTTTTTAACTGCCAAACGGGTATAGAGTGATCGAAGACGCAGGAGGATCCCGTGATCACAGTAGCCGCCGAGCCGGACCGCAAGCTCGTCCGCGCGCAAATGTCGGGATTTTTGGACCTCGCCGAGGTCGCCGAATTTTCGCGCCAGGAGCAGGAGGCGGTACGGTCGATGGGCCTTGGTTCGGGTGAATTCTACCTATTGGTCCATACTTCAGAAGCGGTCATTCAGTCACAAGAAGTGGTCGCTGCTTTCCAGCATTTGATCACCGATTCCAAGTTCAAGGCAAAGCGGATTGCGGTTGCGCGGGAGAGCTCGCTGACCCGGATACAGACAAACCGTATCGTCAAAATCCGCGATAACGCCGCGGTGTTCGAAAGCCTCGCTGATGCCGAACGCTGGTTGTTCGAGGACAGTGCCCAAGACGGTAGCTTGAAAACACAGCAGCTGTCTCGGCAGGCACCTTATTCAGCCGTGTATCCAGTGCCAGGTATCGCATCTTAGCAATAGAAACCGGACGGACGGCTGACCACCCATTGTGGACATCCACCCCAGCACGGTGACGATCAGCCCGCTACGTCACATCGTCCTGCGTAAGCATCCGCTCCGCGATCATCCGCTGCTCGAACTGTTGGGCCGTCTCACTCATCATCAAGGTCGGCGCTGGCCGTAGGTGCACCTCGGGCGCCAGCCATCCGCGCTCGCGCAGCCGGTTCTCGATCCAGCGCAGGACGCGGAAGCAGTTGTGGCCGTTGGTTATGATCGGCCGCTCGGCGTAGCTCCAATACTCCCGCACCAGTTCCGGGTCGCGCAGATGGGGGTGGAGCACGTACAGCGCCAGCTTGACGGGCAAGGTCGCGGCGCCGCCCCGTTCGGCGACCTGAGCCGCGTCGCGGAGGATCTGGAGCGCCACGCTGATCCGAAGCGCATCGAGGGCGCTCACCATGCGCGGCATGTTGGGCGGCTTGCGCGCGAATGGAACGGCGATCGCGTACAGCGACGTGCTGGGGCACCCCAATCGTCGGCACCGCATCCCGCGCGTGATCTCGGTCCATACCCGGCTGCCGCCGGTGCGGTGCAGGAACCGGCCTGGGCTATCCCTCGTCCAGTCCTCCTCATAGCGGCACTCGCGGCAGATGATCCGCACGTCCGCTTCGACCTTCTCCAGATCGGAGAGGTGCTTGGGATGACCGACCATCCGGGGCGTCGATGGCTAGAGCGGGAGCGGTATCTGGCTGGCGTCGTATATGGCCGGGGGCTGGTCCAGGCGCTCCACGATCGCCAGCGCAAGCTCCTCGGCGGCGCGTTCTCTCATTCGGGGGTCGGCCATGGTGATACCAAGTCGAGCCCATGCCGGGGCGGTGAGGATCGAATGGGCGACGTAGGAAGGGTCTGGCGTCTGCATGGCCCATCTGTTCCCTGTCTGTACCGATTCGTCTAGAGGCAAATGGGCTTAGGTCCGTTCGCGCCCGTGCTCGGCTCTTGCGATCATCATGCGAATATGGGCCGAACCGCTCGCTCGCGTGTTCGTGCTACGGAGGCCTATGATGACGACCCATGATCCCGACCGCGACGAAGCGACCCCGGCCGACACGCCAGCGAAGCCCGAGCCCGCATTGCCCGAGAGCGAGACCGAGCACATCGAGGACGACGGTGAGCCGCTGGGCGCGAACTTCGCCTGAAGACCAGCGCCGTACAGCCCTTCTGAGTGACCGCTATCGTCTCCAGACCCTGCCCGATTGACCTAAGTTAGCACGAACTAACGGAACTTCGATCGCAGGAGTGGGGTTCGACACCGATCAACAAAGGAGATCGGTCGTGGCACAGAAAGGCGCTGGCGGTAACCCAGGTGCGATCACAGCGAAGGGCGGCGATGGCGCGCGCGGTAGTGTTGGCACCGGTCGGGGTGGAGGCGCGGGCACCGGCGCCAAGAAGGCTTCAAAGAAGAAGTCTGCTGACGCCGGCGGGAATGAAGGTCAGAAGATAAACGGCGCCTGACGCCGCGGCGCTTTAGGCTTGCGCTGATGTCGTCTGGTCCTCCCTGAGCTCCCACCGGTCGATCGTCCGCCGCCCGGTGTTCCACCTGGGCCGTCCATGGATCGGATCGCAACGGGTCCGCTGGATGCGGCGGCGGTGGGCTTCCCGGCTCTTGGTCGCCCCGGCGGGCGCGGGGTCGTCGGCTTCCGCATCCTCGTGCTCGTCGGACGCGATCTGATCCCACGTCCGGCCCGGCATGGGGCCGTCGCGAATGTCATCGTCACCGGCCGGGCAACAATCCTCTTCCGGCTCCGCATCCGGGTCGGGATCCAGTTCGTCCAGCCGCTCGATTAGGCGGGCCGTGAGCCGCGCCAGTGCCTCGCGCGGTAGCGCGGGGACGGCGGATAGCAGCACGTCGAGCGGGAGCGCCGTAGCGCCCTCCCATTGGTGAAGGTGAACCGTCACGCCCGGTTCTCCCACACAAGCCAGCCGTTCGGCGTGATCGCGCCGTTTCCGACCACCAGGGCCGCGATACGGCTGCGGTGGCGCCGCTCGGTGGCCGCGTACTCCCGTGCGGCGCATAGGGCCTCCCTGGCCTCCTCCGGTCCCGTGTCGGGGTCGAACAGGCGGCGTAGGTCCGGGGTGCTGGACAGCTTGCCGCGCGGGCTGAGCATGATGCGCCCGCCGGTGGCGAGAAAGGCGGCGATGGTGGGAGCGGCCGAAGCCGCCCCCTGGTGCATGGTGGCGCTCATGCCTGCGCTTCCTTCGACGGAGTCTTGGTCGGCTTCTTCAAGGGCACCACGTCGGCAAGGTGCGCGGTGACGACCGCGCGCCGAAACAACTCCAACATGACCTCAAACGTGTGCCGCGTCATTGCGAGTTGAACAGGCTGGTCGCCGCTATGCGCCGTGATGATCGCTACACCGTCGAGCGCGACCGTGGGTGCGTCGGCGATGAACAGGGTGGCGGCGTTCATGCCCCCCAAGCTGGGCGCTTTGCTTGCCATGGGTCAGCCCTCCTGCGTCAGGAGGCGGCGCATGTCGGCGATCGTGGGCAGGGCGAAGCTAGCATCCCACGCCGGTGTCGTTCCGCTTCCGCCGTCGTCCAGCAGCCGCTCCAGCTTCCACGCGAGCGCCGCCGTGTCGGGGGCTGGCAAAGCCATAAGCTCCCACATCAGGTCCGAGCTAACCTCGCCCAGTTCTTCGGACCTTTCGGCGTACTCATCGTAGCGAAAGCGCTCACGCAGACGCTGGTCCTCGGCGTCGCGCTGCTCGGCGGCGGCCAGGACGCGAAGGCACTCGTTATGCAGGTGGTCGTACTCATTCACTACCGCACGGGGCTGGCCGTTGCCGCGATGGGTCAGAGTCCGCGCAAGATCGAGGCTGCGCCAATCGGACGTGTCAGGGACGCGCAAGCCGTCTGGCACTCCGGTCGCCTGAACGTGCGGAAGTGCATCGAGGGCGGCTTTGTACGCCTTGTACGCTGGGTCGCGGTAATCCCGATCGAACGCGGCTTCCTCGGCGGTCGCGATCTGATACCGCCGCATCGTCTCGTCCCAGGCGTGACGGTCGACGGCGGGGGTCGCCCCCTTCGCCTCGCTGATCGCGAAGCCCGCGCCCGTGACGGCGGCGGCTCCCGCCCCATAAGCGAGGGTGCCGGTGGCGAGGCGTAGCAGGCCCCGCCGCGTGGTGTTGCTGGTGTCCATGTTCATGCCTCCATCGGGAGGGCGGCGTCGATCGCGTCGCGCACGGAGGGGGAGCGGCACCAGGCGTTGAACTGGTCGTATGCGGGCTCGCCATGCGCCATGTAGGCCCGGTGCGCGCGCTCGCCATATTCGCTGCGGATCGCCTCCAGCGCCTCGGCGCGGTAGCCGGTGTAGGCGAACCACTCCGCGCCCGACCAGCCGAACCGCTCCTTGATCCACTCGCCCTTTGGCGGGTTCGCGGCGCAGCTCCCCAGCAGGCGGACGGTGCGCGGGTCGGTGGTCCAGCACCCGCCATTGTCGTTGGCGGCGTCGGACGTGACGGAGGGGCTGGTGGTCGGGGCGGCTTCAATGGTAGCGAACGCGGTAGCCATTTTCGATCCTCACTCGGTCGGTGGTGGTGAGGCTTGCCGGTGGTGTTGGTAGCACCCCGGTAAGCCGTTTGCCCTGCTGGGCTAACGATAATCGTTATGGTGAATGTCCCGGCTCGTGTCAACGGTAATCGTTAGGTTGACCGATTTTCGTTATCGTGCAAACGACCGCCGATGCTTACGCCCGCTACATGCCGCGCCGCTCGCGGCCTCGTTGATCTGAGCCAACAGGAGGTCGCCACGGCCGCCGGTGTAGGCGAGTCGACCGTCCGCAACTTCGAGGCTGGGCGATCGGTGCCCACCACCAACAACCTCGACGCGATCCGACGCGCGCTGGAAGCGGCGGGAGTCGAGTTCGTCGGCGATGGCGAGGCTTCCACCGGCGGCGCGGGCGTGAGGATGCGACCGGCCGGATAGCTGCCGGGCTTGCCCCACCTTTCCGCCACCGTCATGTTACCGCCGAATACGGGAGGCTATGGTATGAAGGAAGCGGGCACGACGTTGGCGGCGGTGGGCCTGCTAGGGTTCCTAGCCGCCCTGTTCCTCATGCCCACGTCGCTCAACGCCGGGACGGCCTACGCAGGCGAGGTGGTCAATCTGAGCCTGCAACAGCGTCAGCTTCTGGTCGCTATCGGGAGCGCCGCGTTGTTCGTCGCTGGCGTGATCCTCTACGCGGCGGGAGCAACGGTTCAGGCGGTGGCACCCAGGGTGAGCCCCGCGATAAGCGACGCCGATGAAGAAGCCGCCATGGACCGGTTGGGCATCACGCGGGGCGCCGGAGGCTATCAGCACGGTGGGTTCGCCTACAGCACGCTCCGAAGCGCGGTGGCGGCGGCGGAGCGTTCTAGCCGGTAGTTCCGAGCGCGTTGTAACGGGCCTGCGCTTCGGGCAGCCCGCGACGGGCACCCTTTACAACTGCCCCGTCCATCTCGGCAGCGCGGGCGAGGATGTCATTTGCCAGCCCCTGCGCAAAGCCGGCGGGGGTGACGGAATTGTTCGCGCTGACGCTTATGTTGAACACCTTGGTCATGGCACCCGCCGGACGCATCGCCGCCGACGACGGAACGATGCTCATCGTCTCACCCCGCGACACGCGCGCGAGCGGCTGACCATTGAGGGACAGCATGTTGGTGTCGACCCCGCCTCGCCCGCCAAGCGTCATAGAGCCGCCATTCGCGAAACCGGGGGTGATGCCAGGAATGACGCGGCCGCCTACGGTCCCGCCGTAACCGGGGGTGGAACCGCCACCACCGAGCAAGCCGCCGATGCTGCCAGCGATTGCTCCCAGCACGCCGCCTACGCCGCCGCCGCCGCCCGCCGCCGATGCTTGATCCAGCGCGGCGGCGATCGGCTTGAGCAGCACGTTGTCGATCAGCAGCTTGAGCAGCCCGTTGATGAGCGGGTCCCTGGTGCCGATCGCGTCCGATAGCGCATCGGCGATGCCGTCCCGAACGTGCTCGATCTCGTCCACGACAAGCTGCTCGGCCTGCTCGCGCGTCTCTCCCGGTGTCCGGTTGAGCCGATCACGATAGAGGGCAAGCGGCGATTGGTACTCCCGATCGATCCGCTTTGCCCCGATCTCCCGGATGCGCGGGAGGGCATCAAGCGTGGTCTGGGCAAGGATGCGCTCCTGTTCGGACGCCTTATCCTGTTTGGCGAGGTCCACGACGCGCTGAGCCGCGAGGCGACGTTCTTCTATCGCAAGGTCGAGTAACTGGAGTTCGATGGCCTTCCGGTCCGCCGCCGTCCGCGCAAGGCCACTCTCGGCTTCCAGAACCTCCCTTGCCGCGTCGGAGCGGGCGCGGGCAACCTCCACCTCGTCGGCGGCGGCGCGTAGGTCGCGGGTGCGATCGACATAGGCCAGCTTCGCGTTCGTGATCTCTTCGATCAGCGCCTTGCGCGCGGCGAACTCGGAGGCGTCCAACTCGCCCCGGTCGCGCCGCTCCGCCAACTCACTAACCCGTCCGGCCGCTTCCAGGTTGATGCGCTGGCGGGCGAAGTCATCCTGTTGCGCGCGATCGGAGGTCAGGTCGGACCGTGCCGCCAGGCGCTCCCCTTGAAGGCTGAGCAACTCCCGCTCGGCACGGGCGGCAATCCGCGTGTCACGGGCCTGCTCGCGAGCAGCGGCACGGGCAGCGGCGGCGGCGGTGCGGGCCGCCTTGGCACCATCACGACGGGCACCGGTTGCCGCACGCTCCGCCGCCTCCGCCGACTTCACGGCGTTCGTCGCGGCGGTGAGGTCGGTGCGGTACTGGACCAGCGCGGCACCGTCGCCGGCCGTGATGGCGCGGCCCCGTTCCTCCACCAGAGATAGGCGAGCCCGCGCTTTCTCTACGCCGGTCGTGGCGGTGGCGAGCGCGACCTGACGCTCGACCAGCCCGGTGGTCGCCAACCCCATGCCGAGCATGGCGCGTTGTGCGGCGGTGGCAGTGCCCGTCAACAGCGCCTGTTCGGCCTTTAGCCGCTCTACGCCCTGAGCCGCTTCCACCGCTGCGCCGCCCTGAGCCGTGATCGACTTGACCAGCCCGGCGTATTCGGGACGGTTGCCCACCAGCTTCCGCACGTCGAGCACCAAGTCATTGATCGGCCGCCGGGTCCGCACCGCCTCGTCGGCAAGCTCGCGGAGCCGCTTCTTGATCGGGTCGGTGGTGGTCGCGTCCGGGAGCCGCACACCGGCGGCGAACGCTGGAGCCCTCTCACCGGCTGCCTCACGCACGGCGCTGAGCGCACCACCGCGCGCCGCCTTGTACGTCTGTGTCCCCGTCTCCACAGCTTCCTGACGGGCTTGGGCGGCGGCGAGGCGCTGGACGGCCTGCGTCTGGCGGTTGATCGCGCCGGTGGTGAGATCCACGAACCGGCTCAGTTCGATTTGCGCGCCCGTCATGGTCTCCGCAGCGCTGCTCGCCTCGAACAGCTTGGGCACCAGCACTGTCCCGATGATCGACCCGGCGGCGAGGATGGCCGCACCCCACGGCCCGGCGAAGAACGAAGCGACCTTGGCGGCGCGACCGCCAGTGTCCGCCAGCGCGTCGGCTACCTGCGGAGCCTGTTGCGCGAAGATCAGGAGGGGAGACTGCCCACCGGCAAGCTGCGTCCCGGCGTCGGAGATTTGCCGGCCGATGTTGCGCCCCGCATTCGCGATGCGGGCGGCGTCGCGGTCAAAACTATCGGCGGCCTTCCGCGACCCGGTGCCGACGCGGTTAAAGCTGTCGGTGCTGGTCCGGGCCACGCGATCAAGGGACGACTCCAATGACTTCGCCGCTCCCTGCATGGAGTTGGTCGACGCGGTGAACGTCTGGTCCAAACGCCGGATGTCGCCCGTGGCCTTGTCTAGCTTGGCGATGATCTCAACCGTGACGGTTTCGGCGGTGGTGACGGCCATCTATGCGGCTCCCAATTTGCGGATAGCGCGGGTTGTCGCCTTCGCGATGATCGCGGCTACTTCCTTCCGCTTCGCGTTCGCGGCGGGGCGCATGTAGGGCCGCTCTGCCATGCGAGAGGAGCCATATTCCAGCAACGCGCCATGCGCCGCGTGCGAGGTCACTACGGCACGAAGCGGTTCGGGTTGGGTGCTTTCGATACCCCGGATCAGGTCGCCAACATCGTTGTTCGGCGCTTCCCCCGGCCGCGAGGCGACGTGCCGGCTTCCGCTTGCCGAGCCGGCCATGATGCTACCTTTGGCCTCGTCCTCGACCACCTCCGCCGCCCGCAACACATACGGCGCGACTTCCCGCCCCAGCCCCGCCGCCAGTCGTTTGAGTCCACCGCGCGCCACCGTCAGGCCCCCGTCTCGGGATCGGGGGTGCGACCGCAGATGCGGGCACCAAGGATCGCAAAGGCGAGTGTCCAGGCCTCCTCCAGAGGTTGTCCGATCACATATAGGTCGACCAGCTCGCGAGCACGGTTAGGGGTGACCTTCACGGCCTCTCCGTCTACCTCCCCGGCCGCGCCGCCGATCAGGGCAAGCCGGACCGTCTCCACCACGTCGCGCTCAACGATCTCCGACGCCAGCACCTCCAGTTCGCCGATATTGCTCCAATCCGGCTCACCAGTGGGCAGGAAGGCCCGCCCCCGTGCCATGCGTCCAAAGATAGCGCCGACGCCCAGCGGGTGCGCGTGTCCGTCCTTATCGGTCCAGCCGCACCGCCTTTCTAGCTCCGCTACTTCCTTGCCGCTGAGCGCGAAGCGGTACACGCCGTCACCGAACGGTACGCGAATGTCGGTGCGGCGCGGCGGGCGCGACTGGACTTCCCGCATGTAGCGGACCAGCGGGTCGGCGGGCTCGGCTTCGGGCTCGACGGAATGGACAACCCTGCACTCACCGCGCAGCGCCCCCTCTATGACGCCCAGGGCCGCATCTAGAGAGGAGGTGTCGACTTCTACGATCACGTCATCAGCTGTGATCGTCATGCCGCCGCTCGCACGTTGCCGAACGCCCATGCTGGCGGGATCGGCGGGCCGGACGGAATACGGAAGTCCTCAAACTCCTCAGGGGTCGCCGGACGGCCGTTGATGCGGGCGTCGAGCGCCGCGTGCGCCAAGCGCCAAACCTCCGTCAGCGGCGCATCGGACAAGTGGGCACCGACCAAGCGCGCGGCGTCGGTGGCGGACACCTTCACGCGTTCGCCCCGCACGATCGCCTCGCCGCCGCCGATCAGCGCCAATCGGATGACATTGAGGCATTCGCCCCTCGTGGTCGCGCCACCGCGCCGCGAGTCGCCGTCTTTCGGAATGCCTGCGAGGATCGCAAAGGAACTCTTGCCATCCCGGTGGTCGCCATGAACCTGTGGTCCACACACACGCTCCAGCTCCAGCATCTGAGCATAGGGCAGGAACAGCCGGTACACGCCGTCAAAGGCGGGCACCCACACGTCGCCCCGCCAAGGGCGCATCCGCTGCTCGTATTCGCTCAACGGGCGGCCGGGGTTCCATTCGGTCATGCGAGCGCTTGCCTCTCAGTCATGTTGGTGGTCGCGGAGCCTTTGAGCCGAGCAGCGCCGGGGCCGGGGCCGGGGCCGGGCTCCCCGGGCCGGGCGCATTGGTCCCGGAATGTGCGATAGTCGGCGCGGACCTGAGCGACATGGGCGGCGCGTTCGGCCGTCAGACCGTCCCGGCCTTCCTCATCGATCCACCGGGCGATGGTGCGGGAGTTCGCGCCGTAGTGGGCCTCAATGCCGCCCCAGCCGATCGCAACGAAGCTGGCGCGGAAGTCGGAGGGGCGAGGACGAAGCGGCGGCATAGCCATACCCTCGCCCATACGTACCTATGGCGTTACCGCCGTCATCGCGGGAACGGTCGCAATCTCAACATTTCTCAACTCGACATGGGCTTCCAAGCCGCGAGCATCTTGGCCGAAGGTGTGGTCATCATGGCCACACCTTTCGGTCGTGGCGGGCGCGAACCTTAGCAAAAGTCAGCTTTCGTCATGTCTTCACGGGGTTCCGATATGCATCTTGCGGCGGCGGAGCCGTCCCCGCCATGCACCTCAGCAGCGCCGCCGACCTTGTCATTTCTTGCCCCTTCAAGGGGTTCCGATCCCCACCGCAGCCCCAAGTTGGCCCGAGCGCGAGCCTTGCCCGCTTTCGACTTAGGCCCGGTGCTCATGCCGCCGTGGAACTTGCATCGACCGTTCAACATGATGTCGGTCCGCTTGCATGGTGTCCCGCGCCGGTTTCGCGCGCCGCACATCATCCCGCGTAGATCGTCGGGGAAGGGCGGATAGGAGGGATCGCGCGGTGGTCGGGTGCGCCCGCCGCTGGCAATGTACCGGCGCTGGTCGAGGTCAAACGCCGCCGACAATGCCGAGCACGTCTCGAAGTGCTCCCGCCACCGCCGCCGCTTGACCGCATCGGGGCTCACCTCGCCCCTCCCAGTGCGGCACGGTCGGAACGCCACCCCGCGTGCGCGTCACTGGCCGCATGGTCGGGTCGGCGGACACGCGAAACCGTCAAGGCACCGTCAAGGCATCCCTCGCGTACACGGCTACGGCAAATTCCGGCGTGGCAGCGCGGGGACTGTCCATAACCGCCACCGATCGGGAGCCCACCACGCCCGCGCGTATTGGCCGCAGCTAGGCCGCCAGCGGTGCTATCGTCGCTATTGTCGCTATTGTCAGAGGGCCTGCGTGTGCCTGCCGACCTCTTTCTATAGAGATAGATAGATACCTTTTTTAGGTTACGTCGCGCGGGCGTGGACCGAGCCAGATCGACCGCGAGGCCCCGTGACAATAGCGACAATAGCGACATTAGCCCCTCCCGAAGTCCCAGAGCAGCACCGGCGCGACGACGGGATGTGTCCCGTGTCCCATGCCGCCGCGCACGAAAATTGAACGATCCCGACCGGCACCAGCGATCGCCCGCTGCTCGTCCAGCAACACGACCTCCCGCCCGGCCAACCACACCGCCAGCCCCTCAAATTCCCAGCTATCGCGCGGGCCAACGCCGAACAGGTCATGGACCGACCAGCCGAGCGCGAGCGCCTTGGACGCCCAGCCTTCACGTGCGAGCCGCAGCGCGTCACCGACCACCGCCGCCCAGTTCGCGGCCTTCTCGACCTTTCGGGGCGGGGGCATCCCTGGGAGACGCGCCAGATGGTCGCATAGCTCGGGATCAAGCCCGTAGCGTCCGACCGGAGCCGCTGGGGGTGCCGGCGGCTGATCCAGCACCTTCGCCGCCACGTCGCGCCAGCTACTCATTGAGCGACCCATGCACGGCCGGGTTTACAAGGAAGTCTTTGCGCGCTTTGCCGACCGTATCACCCGCGCGCGACGGAGCCGGACGCAACCAATCCGCCTCCACCAGAGCGTCAGTCGCCGCATCGACATCGATCGCCAGTTTGAGCGCCGGGATGCCGCTGCTCCGCTGAACGTCGCGGGCGTTGATCCGCTGGGCGCCTGACTTTCGGATATGCTTGGCGAGCGCCGCCGCGTTCCGCTCGCTGGCGGGCAGAGCGGCGTCACCGAACACGCGCAGGGCGGACGGCTTGGCGTAGTCATCCACGAACGCGAGGACGGCCACCAGGGTTTCGGCGCTGACGCACGTCGGTTCAGCACCCCTCCCGGCCGCCCAGGCCATCATCTCCGCCACCAGCGCCAGACGGAGCACCATGCCACGAAGCTTGCCTAGAAAGCCCTTGTAGAGGGCCGATGCGTCGCGGACCGCCTCGTCGTTGTCCCGTATCCATGCCTCGAACACTTGCCCGGCGGCATCGGACAGCATCAGCACCACGGGCGACGCCTGCCCGTCATCGGCACGAAGGGGCTGTAACCCCATCAGGCGCCGATACACGCGCTCCAGCAGCGCCCCGTCCGCGATGCTGCGCGGTCGCTGATACCGGATCGGGTCCGGCCACACCCACAGAAAGCGCGGCACAAGCCCGTCATCCGCTGTTTTCAGCAGGCACTCAGACAGCTTTTCCGGCTGGATACCGCCCAGCACCGTCACGCCGTTGAACGGGATGAATAGCGGCGCCTTCATGCTCTTGCGGTCCACGACGTGCGGGCGCCCGCCATAGGCTTCCAGCCAGAACTCCCGCCCACCGGGCGAGTAGCGCTCGAAGCTCATCAGCCATGCCGCCAACTCGTCGCGCAGATGAAGCACGCCGTTGGGGTTGCCCGACAGAATGTCGCCTACCGCCTCAGGGGTGCCGTCCTGCACCACCAAGCGCGGGCGCTGGGGTTCGTCGGGATCAACCGCGGCTGCAGGCATAGACGGGGTAGCGACGCCCTCCTTCGTCGCCGCCTTGACCTGGCCCTGCCATTCGGCGCGCTCAGCCTTCGCGCGCTCCGCCGTCGTCGACCAGCCGATGAGGCTGTTCTTATGATGCTCGGCAAGCTCCCGTTCCATGCCGCGCAACGGAGCTGTAGCGGCGTCGATCGCAGGCGACTTGTTCGAGGACGGATCACCGACCAACGCCACCCACGACACGCATGGCTCCTGCCATTGAGGCGCCGTGGCGAACGGCTGGATGCGCCGCTTCGCCCCGATCAGTGACGCCGCCACGCCGATCACGCTGGCTGCAACATAGTCGACCGGCGCACCCGCACCCGTGGCAAGGTCCTGGATCAGCGGCCAGAGGTCCCCGAAAATGTCGGACGGCATTTCAGGGGGCACCGTACGCCCACCGCCGAGGATTGACATATCAGGGGGAAGCCAACCACCCCCGACGCTGGCGACATAGGGTTCAGCCGCATCGAAGCGGTCGCGCATGGCGGCGGCGGTCATGCGCTCTGTCCCATCAACTCAGCGTTGAAGTCTTTGTGCGGCGGCTTGGGACGCATGATGCGGACGGCTCGACCAGCCGAGGCGAACGCCTCCGCAGCCTTGCCCGCCGCAACCGCGCCAGCGTCGTCACCGTCCGCGCCGATCACGACCGCGCGCACCACGTCGGGAAATACCATCTGGGGCAGCATCGACGTACCCGCCGCCACCCACACCGACCGACCCAGCGCCTGAGCGAGGGTCAGTCCATCTTCCAATCCTTCTGTGACGAGGATCGACGCGGCGGGTGGCCCGAGCTGGATTGCGCCACCGACGACGTTGCCCAGGCTGTATTTCACCTTGCCCTTAGGGTCCGTCGTCGCGGCTTTGCGCCCGTCCTCGGTCAGGTACGTCCGCTGTATCCCGACCAGCACGCCCGCCGGATCGGTGACGACCGCAATCAGGGTAGGCAACAGCCCCGGCCCATTCGCCGCGAGCACGCCGTCCCCGTCGATCTTAGGCGGCGCGAGCCGGGCGAACCGCAGCGTATGGGGCAGCGGCATGGTGATCCGCCGCCCGCGCAGATACGCTTCGGCGGGCGTCCCCTCGATCGGCGCGGACTCCCGCACAATTCGATCAGCGACCCCGCGAAGGTTCTTCTTGGGTGGGGCAGGCGCGCGCTGTTGCTCCAGCTCGGCCAGCGCGCCGCCGTCGAGCATCCCGACCGCCTCCAGCAGCTTCACCCGGTAAGCCCGCTGTACGAAGTCGAGCACGTCACCTTGGGCGCTGCATCCGAAACAGAACCACCGCCGATCGTCGGCGTAGATCGTGAATGACGGCGATTTATCGGGGTGGAACGGACAGCATCCCTTCCACTCCCGCCCGGCGCGCTGGAGCTTCACCCCGGCTTGTGACGCCACCGCCGAGATGGCGAAGCGGTCGCGAAGCTGGGCGCACAGCGCCGGAAGGATAAGCCCCGTCATGCCGCCCGCCCCCGGAAAGGCAGGATCACCGCCGACTTGCGCCGCCGCCTTGCGGGCCGGGGCTCGTCGAGCGACTTCATGCTGATACGCCAAGGCTCGTATTCGACGTAGATCGCGCCTTCCGCGTCATTCGGCCAATCGGCGCGCAAATCGCGGAACCTGCCCTGAAACGACAGCAGGAATATCCGGTCCCGGCTCCACGTCGCGACGGTCGGAAACTCAGTCCGATCGGTGTCTCGTTCCGCAAGCGTCTTACCCTCGCTAGACACAAGAATGACGCACCGCTCCATCGCGCCGCTCATGCCGCACCGCCGGGAGCCGGGATGATGCCCAACCGACCCTCTAGGTGCTCGACGTACCCCAGCACGAGGTGGAGCGCCGCGACCGACACGTCAGCGCCTCCGCTGGCGCGACCTGACGACTGCTCTTTCAAATGGACGATCGCGCTTTCGGTCCACTCGCGTGGGCCGCCCAGGTCGACCGCTAGGCTCATGGCATTGGCGACGTGGCGGCGGAGCGCATCGGTGCGGGCGGGCTCGGCCAAGTGCGCGGCGGCGTTCAGCACCTCATCGGGCGTCTGTGGCCGGCGGCCGAACGGGATTATATCGGCGCTCACGCGGCTTTCTCCCGCACTTCGGCGGCGGTCCACACAATCGCGCGCTTGCCGGTGACGTTCAGGCGGCGGGTCCCGCTGTCCACGATCAGATGCTTGCGCCGAAGCTCAGTCGTTCGGGGCTGAATCGTCCAGCGCGACACGTTCAGCGTCGCCGCCAGCTCGTCGGCGGTAAGGCCGTTCGCGCCCGCCGCATGGATCGCACGTAGCGCCAGCCGCTGGAGCCGGGCCGATACGGGCGCGATAGCCTCGGCGGCTTCGCGGGACGTGTCAGTGTCGCGAAAACCCGGCTCGTCCGGATAGTCGTTCATGCCTGACCTCCGTTGGCGAGAGGCAGCAAGTCGTGCTTACGCAGGAGGTCAGACAGCCACCGCTCTTGCTTCTCGGTCAGGGGATCGTCGGAGAACATCAGCCCGCCGCAAAACTGCCCTGAGCGCTGATTTAGCTTCGGTTCCGGGTGCGTCAGCAGCGAACGCGCTGCCGCTTTGTGATCAGCCATTCGGCCCTCCCCAGACTAGGCCAGCGACGATCGCCGCGCGGCGGGGGTGAAGGTGAAAGCGCGAGGTCAGGACTTCCGCCCGAAGTGCGCTGGTGTTAAGGCCGTTGTCGCAACCTGCCCGGAAGCAATCAGCGGCCTCGCTCCTAACCGGAGCGGGGTCGTTTCTGTTTGGCATGGATCACGCCGCGACCCGCTCGGAGGTGGAGCCAACACGGCGCTCAGCCTTCCAGGTCTCAATGTCGGCGGGGTCGTAGGCGATCCGCTTTCCAGCCTTGATGAATTTCGGACCTCGGCCAAGCCCGCGCCAGTTTGCGAGCGTCTTTGGCGCGACGCCGACGTGCGGTGCGGCCTCGCCTTCGGTCAGCAGCTTGTGCATTGCTTCCTCCGTATCCGCTCGGGTTGGAGCGGGTTTGCGAGGGAAGGAGTGCGACGGTACGGGTCGTAAGTCTTTGGCCGGAAATGGCGATTAATGGACGGATATTAATTGCGGAGGTCCGGGCGAACCGCCAATACTTTGTTCCGTATCCGTTTGATCTTACCCTCGTCACCGCCGACCGGGGGCTCGATCATCGCCAGTACCGACTTGATCGCACGGCGAACGCGAGCATCGCCCGTGAACTGCCCATCGTCACACGAAGCTATCACCTGCGCGACGATCCCGGCGTCCGACGCATATTGCCCAGTCCCGAGCGGCCGCCCCGGTTTCGCGGTGAGGGGCTGTTGGGCATCGGTGGCAACTTCATACGTCACATCGGACTGAGCCGGTTGATTTGTTGCGCTCGGCTGACGAAGCGGCCCAGCAAATAGCTCTAGTCGCGCCCGGCCTACTCGGACACCGCATAGCTTCCCTCGCTCGCCATGCGGACCGTGAGGGTGAATGGGCAGGGTGCCGCTCGACCACACCTCCGATAGCGCGTCCGGCGGACCAAGCAGCCGCGACCAAATGTCCGCTGGAATGTCGACGTCCCGTTCCTCGGTCCGCACAAGCTCAACCTCCCAAGTCGCCAAGGGTGCGCCGATCGGATGAATACCGTTGGGGTGCGGCCCGTAACGCTTCGGTGAAGGCGGTGGCGTGACGTACTCGAATGAGACGCCGACGTCGGCGCGCGCCGGAACATCGCCGTCGCATAGCATCCGCCATAGCCGAAGATTGTTCGCCCCGGCCGCATCGCCTTTGCGCCATACCGCCGCGCAGGCATCCGCAAGCGGCATCCATTCGCCTTGATCGTCCATCGTCGCCTCCCGGCGCATCCGCAGAGGGAAGGGGCGGCAAGCCGGGCGGATAAACCGGCCTTGTCGGGAGCTACCCTAGCCGCCCCAGCATCACGCCCGCCGAGCGGCAAGCGGGATCACGTTGTTCTCAGTTGGTTCGAGCAGCCCGGCCACGTGCCGCCCCCAAGCGTCAAGCGCGGCCCGCTTCTCGTCGGTCCAGTGGTGGCGCTGGTACACGCCCGCCACGCCTGACCGGGAGCCCGCTAAGTGATTCAGCACCGCCTCGGTCACCTCAAACCGGACGCCCAGCCGTTGCAGCCCTGTGGCCAGCGTCCGACGCAGGTCGTGAAGCCGCCAGGCTGGCAGGGGGTCACCGTCCTTCGCCAGCTTAGCGTCGATCTGACGCTTGCCCGCCGCATGAGCGACATAGGCGGCACCTGATGACGTAGCGAATACCCGACCCGACTTCGGCCATTTATCCCCGCAGGAAATGCCGTCGAGCACTTCGACCGCTAGAGCGTTGAGCGGGACGGTGTGCCCCTCCTTGTTCTTTGATCGAGCACCTGGAAGCGACCAGAGCGCGGCGGCTCGGTTCAGCTCCGACCAGTCCAAGCCGGTGACTTCCTCGCGGCGTTGCCCCGTGGCGATCAGCAGCCGCACGATGTGGCCGAACACACGGTGGCCGGTGCTGGCCGCGATCCACACGCGCCGTAGCTCGTCGTCGCTCAATACCCGGTCGCGCGCCTGGACCGGCTCGGGCGTTTCCACCCCGTCGAGCGGGGAGCGCTCAAGATCGCCACGCGTCACCGCCCATCGGAACAGCCGTCGTAATACCGCGAACACGTTACGGCGGAGCGCCTGTTGCTCCAGCGGGAGCCGGTCGAGCACCGCCGACACGTCCGCGCGGGTGATCGTCGGGAGAGCCTTCCTGCCCAGCACCGGCTCAGCGTGGAGCCGGAACGTGCGCTCGACCAGCTTTCCCCAGCCCACCCCCTTGCACGAGGCATGGAACCGGGCGGCGTAGGATGTAAAATTCAGGTCGACCGCTTCCCGGCGGCGCTTTTCCTCTGCGGCGGCTGGATCGATCCCTTGCGCGACCAGCACCGCCAACCGCTCCGCCTCGGTCCGGGCCGTGGTGGGCGTCCAGGGCGAGCCATGCGCGCCGATGGTGTAGCGCCGGGTCGGAGCCTCCCGCCCGCCGAGCCGGTACTGATAGACGTAGGACCGGGCACCGGCGGGGGTGATCTTCGCGCCGAACCCGCGCAACTCGTCATCCCACAGGAAGGCGACCGCCGGCCCCTTCGCTAGCGCATCGACCGTCCGCTTGTTGACCTTGCCCGTTGGCATGACCGACCCTCCCGCCGTGCTTTCCAGCAATCACCTGGTAAGCACGGTAGCGGGAACCGGAGGGAACGGCAAGGGAACAGCGGGAAGTCACTAGGGCGCGCTACAAGGGCGGAGGAGCCCGTGAACCGCAGATTACCGTCGCACGTACCTGAAATACCACACTTCACGGCCCTGGCGCCGGGCCTTGCGCTCGTAGCGCGTCTCGGGCCAGTCGGCGGGGCGGGCCAGGAAGTCGGCGGGGGTGCGCGCCTGCCATATGAAGTCGCAGCGCCGGTCCATCACCGCCATCGCCCAGCGGCAATAGGTCGGGTCGTCGGTGCCCAGCCGGAACTCGGCGTCGGGGGCGAGCTTGGCGGCGATCAGGTCGAGCGGGCCGTGGTTGACCATGCGCCGCTTGGCATGTCGCGCCTTGGGCCAGGGATCGGGGTGGAGCAGGTAGACGCGCTCCAGCGACGCGTCCGGCAGCCGGTCGAGCACGTCGAGCGCGTCTCCCATGTGGAGGCGGACATTGGTCAGCGCGCGGTCGCGCACATGCGTCAGCGCGCCGACCACGCCGTTGAGGAACGGCTCGCACCCGATGAACCCGGTATCCGGCGCGGCCTCGGCCTGCGCCGCCAGATGCTCGCCCGCGCCGAAGCCGATCTCGACCTGCAGCGCGCGCGCGTCGCCGAACAGGGTCGCGGCGTCGAGCGGGCCGGCGGCGGGGACGCTGAGCTCGGGCAGCATCTCCTCGACGAGCGCGGCCTGGCCGATGCGCAGTTTATGGCCCTGGCTGCGGCCATAGAGGCGGCGGATGGTGGCGGGATCGTTCATGGGCGCCGCCCTAGCCGCGCGTCAGGCCCCGAACAATTCCAGTTGCCGCGTGGGCGGCGCTACGATCGGGCGGAGATCGCCGCGATCGGCGAGCGCGACCGGGCGCCAACCCTCCGCGACCAGGAAGGGGCGTACCTTCGCGATCGAGGCGGTCAGCCGCGCCACGTCGTCCAGGCGGAGCCGCCGCCAACGCCGTGACCGCACGATCGCGTCGACCGCCTTGACCCCCAGCCCGGGGACGCGGAGCAGATCCTCGCGCGGGGCGCGATTGACGTCGACGGGAAAGCGGCCGCGGAATTTCAGCGCCCAAGCCAGCTTGGGGTCGATATCGAGCGGGAGCATCCCCGTCGCCGGGTCGGCGGCCGCGACCACCTCGTGCGGCTGATAGTCGTAGAAGCGCATCAGCCAGTCGGACTGGTAGAGCCGGTGCTCGCGCATCAAGGGCGGGCGCGACAGCGGCAGCACCGCCGACGCGTCCGGGATCGGGCTGAACGCGGAATAATAGACGCGGCGCAGGCCGAACCGGTCGTAGAGCGTCGAGGCGCGGGTGACGATGTCGCCATCGGTCGCCGCGTCCGCGCCGACGATCATTTGCGTCGACTGGCCGGCGGGAGCGAAGCGGGGCGCCGACTTGTACTTTGCCCGCGCGTCCCGGCCATCGGCGATGGCGGATTTGGTGTCGGCCATCGCCTTCTCGATCCGCGCCGCCGACTTTTCGGGTGCGAGGCGTTTCAGCCCGCCCACCGTCGGCAGCTCGACGTTGATCGACACCCGGTCGGCATGGAGCCCCGCCTGGTGGACGAGCTCGGGATCGGCGTCGGGTATCGTTTTGAGGTGGATATAGCCCCGGAACAGGTGATCCTCGCGCAACGAGCGCGCCACCTCGACCATCTGCTCCATCGTGTAGTTGGGCGAGCGGATGATGCCCGACGAAAGGAACAGCCCCTCGATATAGTTGCGCCTGTAGAAGGAGATGGTGAGGTCGACGACCTCCTTGGCGGTGAAGCGCGCGCGGCGGACGTTCGAGCTCTTGCGATTTATACAATAATGGCAGTCGAAGATGCAGCTGTTGGTCAGCAGGATCTTAAGCAGGCTGATGCACCGGCCATCAGGGGCATAGGCGTGGCAGATGCCCATGCCCTCGGTCGAACCCAACCCCTTGCCATCGCGCGAATGGCGTTTAGCGGTGCCCGACGAGGCGCAGGACGCGTCATATTTCGCGGCGTCGGCGAGGATGGCGAGCTTGGCCTGGACATCGAGCTGCGCCATCGCGTTCCATATACGTTCACACGCCAGGACCCGCAATCGCGGGCCGATCAGTCCGGGAGTTTATCCATGCAAGATCAACCTGTTGTTAAAATAGCGGCCATAGGATGTAACCTGTGTTCACCTGTTTCGTTTCTCACCCGGAAATTTCGTCGCCATGAACATCGACAATCGTCTGAAGCGACTCGATGAGCATCAGGCGGCCATCCACGCCCTTGTGCGACGCGGCGAGCGATTGCTCGGCGCGGCCGACCATGACGCCCCCGAACTGGCGCGGGGACGCTGGGAGCTGGCGCGCGCGATAATGGCCTATCAGGGGTTCAAGCACCGCGAGATCTTCGATCCCATCACCGCCCGGGGCACCGCCGATCAGGCGCGCACCGCCCGCCGCCTCAAGGCGAAATGCGTCGCCAGGGGCGACGCGTTCCGCGCCTATGTGGCCAAATGGAGCGCGGTCAGCGTTCTCGACCGATGGGACGAGTATCGGCCCGCCGCGATCGCGATGATCGCCGAGATTAAGGAGCAGCTGACGCGCGAGCGCGGTGAGGCCGCGATGCTGCTCGGCGAGCCCGCGGGACCTATGCCCCGGCCGCCTTCAACGCCTGCTCTATCTGCGCCCATGACACAGCGCCCGGAACCGCCTGGCCATTGATCAGGAAGGTCGGCGTGCCGGTGACGGTGCCGCTCGCCTGCGCATCGCCCGACGACTTGGTCAGCGCGTCCTGCGCCGCCTGATCGTTCAGACACGCGCGCGCCTGCGCTTCGGGAACACCGCGCTGCTTGACGAATTCGACCAGCCCCATCGCGTCGCCCAACGCCGCGATCTGCTGCCGCGGCGGCAGCGACTGGAGCCGCTGTTCGAGCGCGGCGCCGCCCTGCTGGAGCCGGTCGAGCGTCGCGGGCTGATCGGCATACATCTGGTCGAGGATCGGGAAGAACACGGCCGTTCCCCCGCACTGGCCCAGCAACGCCGCTGCCAGATCGGGGGCTCCGTGGACCAGGAAGTCGCGGAATTCGAAGCTCACCTTGCCGGTCGCGACATAGTTCTTCGCCAGCGGCTCGGCGGCTTCGCGTGAAAAGGCGCCGCAGGTCGGGCAAGTGCGCGCGCCGTACTCGACGAGCTTCACCGGCGCGTTGGGATTGCCCATGCGGAACCCGCCTTCGGGCGTCCTGACCACCGTTTCCGTCCAATTCCGCCCGGCGGGGGCGGGCGCGGTCGCGAGGGTGGTCGCGTTGCCGGTCGCTGCGGTGCTGGCATTCTCGCCCGAACAGGCGGCGCTCGAAAGGAGAACGGGGATCAGCAGCGGCAAAGCGAGAACGGAACGGGTCATGATCGGGCTCCTTTGAGTCACTTGTGAGTCACTTGGCGCCGGCGGCGCGCAGCAGGGGTTCTAGCCGCGCCCAGTCCGGTGCGGCGGCCAAGCGGCCGTTGATGAAGAAGCTGGGGGTGCTCGTCACCTCGGGAGGCCGCGCTTCGCTGGCGGCGACCACGCGGTCGAGTTCGGCGCGATCGGCGAAACAGACCGCCAGCCGGGTCTCGGCCAGGCCGTTCGCGCGGCCGATCGCCGACAGCCCGGCGCCGTCGGCGATCGCGCGCAGCCGCCCGCCGATCGGCAGGCCGTTCAGCTTGGGCGCGTTCGCCTCGGCATAGGCAGCGCCGCGCGGCAGCCAATCGTCCTGGGCCGCGAAGATCGCGTCGCTCGTGCGCGCGAACCCGGCGGGTCCCGCGCAACGCGCGACCACCACCGCCGACAGATCGATGATGTCGCGGATCAGGTGGTGCAGCTCCAGGCTGGCCGATCCCGACCGGATCATCGCGCCCTTGAGCACCGGCTTCGATTCGACCGCGAAATGCGCGCAATGCGAACAGGTATAGCTGGCATATTCCACCAGCTTGACCCGCGCCGCCGGGTTGCCGACCAGATAGGCGCCGTTCGGCAGGAGCCGCGCGCGGTTCGACCAGTCGGTCGGGGCCGCGGCGCAGAGCAGGAACAGGGCCGACGCGGCGAGCGCGAAACGCTTCATCTCAACGTATCCTGGGGAGGCCGGTCGACGCGGCGACGCCCGCCGCCAGTGATTCGAGTACCGCCTTCAGCTCGGGATCGGCGATCGCCTTGAGCCCGGCGCCGAGTTCGATCGGCACGGCGCGGATCGACGGGGGCGGGGTGCGCGGGGCAGGCTTGGCGACCTCGCCCTGCCTGATCGTCACCCGCGCCACCGCCGGATAGCCGAAAAATCGGTTCACCCGCTCGGTTATCTCGGGGACGATGTGCTGCATGATGACCGCGTGCACCCCGCGCACCGTCAGCGTCAGCGTGCCGTCCTGCTTCGACCCGTGCGGAAAGCGGATCGATTCGGGCTGGCTCACTGCCGCATATCGTTCGCCCACGATCTCGGGCCAGCGGCTGACGATCGAGCTCTGGACGAAGCCGAAACGCCGGAACGCCGCGCGGCCGACATCGGGCAGCAGCTCGGCGACTTGGCGCGACCGGTTCTGGCGCTCGGGCGGGGAAGGGGGTGGGGAGCGCTTGCTCATCCGCCCACCCATGCCATAGCGCCCATGTGGACGCCAAGCGCCTATCGATCTCGCCCGCACTCTTGGGCTGGTACGACGCGCATCGCCGCGACCTGCCCTGGCGCGCGAGGCCGGGCGAGCTGCCCGACCCGTACCGGGTATGGGTGTCGGAGGTGATGCTCCAGCAGACCACCGTGGCCACCGTCCGCCCGCGCTTCACCGCCTGGATCGCCCGCTGGCCGAGCGTGGAGGCGCTGGCGGTGGCGAGCGAGGCGGAGGTCATGGCCGCCTGGGCGGGGCTCGGCTATTATGCCCGCGCGCGCAATCTCCACGCGGCGGCGAAGGCGGTGGCGGCGCTGGGCGGCTTTCCACGCAGCGAGGCGGGCCTGCGGGGGCTGCCGGGGCTCGGCGCCTACATCGCCGCCGCCGTCGCTGCGATCGCCTTCGGGGAACGCACGGTCGTCGTCGACGCCAATGTCGAACGGGTGGTCGCGCGGTTGTTCGCCATCGCCACGCCCCTGCCACGGGCCCGCCCCGCGATCCGCGCCGCCGCCGACACGATCACGCCGGACGGGCGCGCGGGCGATTTCGCGCAGGCGATGATGGATCTGGGCTCGGGCATCTGCACCTCCAGGCGCCCGCGCTGCCTGCTCTGCCCGGTGCGCCCCTGGTGCGACGCGTACGCGACCGGCGAGCCCGACCGCTTTCCGCACAAGCAGCCCAAGGCCGAGCGCCCGCAGCGTTTCGGCACCGCCTTCTGGCTGGAACATGAGGGCCGCGTCCTCCTCCACCGCCGCCCGCCGCGCGGGCTGCTCGGCGGGATGCTGGCGCTGCCGACGGGGCCGTGGGTCGACGCCCCGCCGGGCCTGACCGATGCGCCGGGCGCGGACGACTGGCGGCTGCTGCCCGCGACGGTCGAGCATGGCTTCACCCATTTCCGCCTCCAACTCGCGCTCGGGGTGGCCAAGGGGTCGGGGGGCGAGCAGGGCGAGTGGTGGCCGGTGGACGAGCTGGCGGTAGCGGGGCTGCCGACGGTGTTCCGGCGCGCGGCGGAAGCGATCCTGGCCGGACGGGGTTGAGGGGGGCACGCGAAGCCGCGAAGACGCGAAGAGGAAAGAAGGTTGGTTCGCGCGGAGGCGCGGAGGAGGTGGATCGGCGCCGCCGCCATTTCCGCCGCGTCAGCGGCAAGTCATTCTCGACCGTTGATACCGGGGAGGCCGCTTGCGCGGCGGAGGACGCCGGCACCTACTCCCCTTCGCGGCTTCGCGTGAACCAACCCAATCCCCTCGACTTCGACCAAAGCCGGCGGCAGGAAAGCCCGACGATCGAACGGAGCGGACGATGAAGCAGGCGACGATGATCACGATGGCCGCGGCGCTGCTCGCGACCGGTGCCTGGGCCGGACAGGCGGAGCATGCGCCCCGACCTACGCCGCAGCCCAGCGTGCGGGCCAGTCCGCTCCCGACCACCCAGGCGCTGTTCGACGCCTATGTCCGCGACGGCAAGATGCCCGGCATCACCGCCGCCTTCGGGGTCGGCGACGCGGCGCCCGTCTTCGTCTCGGCCGGGCGCATCGCCGACGATTCAACGGTCGCCGCCGGGCCCGACACATTGTGGCGCATCTATTCGATGACCAAGCCCGTAACCGCCATGGCCGCGATGATCCTGGTCGAGGAGGGCAAGCTCCGGCTCGACCAGCCGGTGTCCGACATCCTCCCCGCCTTCCGCACGATGCGCGTGCTGACCGACCCCGCGAACAGCCTGGCGAGCCGCCCCGCCGCCCGTCCGATCACGATCCGCCACCTGCTCACCCATACCGCCGGGTTGGGTTACAATATCGTCACCAAGGGTCCGTTGCTCGGGGAATATGAGCGGCTCGGCATCCTCCCCGGCGCTGCCAACGAGGCGGTCGAGGTGCAGGCGCGGCGCGTCCGTCCCACCTCGCTCCAGGCCTTCGCCGACCGCGTCGCGACGCTGCCGCTCATTGCCGATCCAGGGACGCGGTGGAGTTATTCGATCGGGCTGGACCTGATGGGCGCGGTGATCGAGCGCGTGTCGGGCCACCCCTTCGAGCGTTTCCTCCGGACGCGCCTGTTCGCGCCGCTGAAGATGAACTCGACCTATTTCGCCGTTCCCGCCGCCGAAGCGGGGCGGCTGGCGACCAACTACGCCTTCGTCGGCGCGAACCGCGTCCCGCTCGACCCGGCGCGCGGCTCCGTATTCCTCCGGCCGCCCAGCTTCCCCTATGGCGGCGCGGGGCTGGTTTCGTCGGCGCGCGACTACGATCGCTTCCTCCACATGCTCGCGAATGGCGGCCAGCTCGACGGGGTGCGCGTGATGAAGGCGGAGACCGCCCGGCTCGCCATGTCGAACCTGCTGCCGCCCGGCGTGACCTTCCAGGGGATCGGCGGCGGCACCGGCGGCACGCAAGGGTCGGGCGCCCCGATGGGCTATGGCGCGGGCGGATCGGTGTATCTCGCCGACCGCGCGGGCGGGCCGAGCAGGGGCACCTATGGCTGGGGCGGCGCGGCGGGGACGATCGCCTATGTCGATCCCGTCCGCCAGACGCGCGGCACGATCATGGTCAATTATTTCCCCGCCGAGCGCTGGCTGCTCCGCCAGGAGGTTCCTGCCGCCCTGCTGCGCGACCTGGCGCGGTGATCGCGCCAGGGTTCACCGGTGGGAAGCTGGATCGGGCGGATCGCCTGCGCCAGGACCCGGCTGCGGTCGCGGCGGCGATGGGTGACTGGCGCGCGCGGCTGTTGCTGCTCGGCCCCGGCTATGAGCCGCAGGTGACCGATGACGGCCGCCTTGCCTGGACGACCCTCGCCGACGCCGATCCGCAAGCCGACCTCGTGCTGCTGGGCCTCGACCAGGGCCGCCCCCGCTTCGCGCAGATCACGAACGCGGCAGGCGGCGCCCCCTTTCGCTCGCCCCGCCTGCTTGGCGCGCTGGGCGAGCTCGTCCATGGCGAGGCGGCGACCTATGCCCAGGCGCGCGCGGTGCTCGACTGGCATGCCCGCCACCGCTTCTGCGCCGCGTGCGGTTCCCCCACCGCGGTGATCCGCGCGGGCTGGGCGCGCAAATGCCCGAACTGCGCCGTCGAGCACTTCCCGCGCACCGACCCCGTCGTCATCATGATCGCCGAATATGCCGGCCGGGCGCTGCTCGGCCGCCAGGGGTCCTGGCCGCCCGGTCGTTTCTCCGCGCTGGCGGGGTTCGTCGAACCGGGCGAGTCGATCGAGGAAGCCGTCGCCCGCGAAATCCACGAGGAAGCGGGCCTGCGCGTGCGCGACGTGCGCTATGTCGCCAGCCAGCCCTGGCCCTTTCCCTCCCAGCTGATGATCGCCTGCGTCGCGGCGGCGGAGGACGACGCGCTCACCCTCGACGAGACGGAGATCGCCGAAGCGATCTGGGTGCCGCGCGACCAGGTCCGCGCGGTGCTGGCGGGCGGAGAAGGGCCGTTCCTGCCGCCGCCCGCCTATGCGATCGCGCATACGCTGTTGAGCGAATGGGCGGTGGCGTGAATCGAAGGCCGGGTCGATCGGCATGGCGGCGCGCGGCGGGGTAGTTCGACCTCGTCCTACGCCGCCCGTTCCCGCGCCCGCCGATACGTCCCCAGCACGCGCAGCCATTTGGAATGGAAGCCCAGCTCCTCCAGCGCCCGGCCGAGCCCCGGATCGTCCGGGCGCCCGTCCACATCGGCGTAGAATTCGGTCGCCGCGAACGATCCGCCGCGCTGATAGCTTTCCAGCTTGGTCATGTTGACGCCGTTGGTCGCGAAACCGCCCATCGCCTTGTAGAGTGCGGCGGGGACGTTCCTGACCTCGAAGATCAGGGTCGTGATCCACGGGCCGTCGCCGGACGTCCCGGTCGCGTCGCGCGCCAGCACGACGAAGCGGGTGGTGTTGTGCTCGGCATCGGCGATATCGCTCGCCAGCACGTCGAGCCCATAGAGCGCGGCCGCGCCGGGCGGGGCGAGGGCGGCCAGTTCGGGCTCATCGCGCTCGGCGACCAGCGCGGCGGCGCCCGCCGTATCGGGATAGGGCACCGGCTCGATCCCGCGTTCGCGCAGCCAGTGGCGGCATTGGCCGAGCGCCTGGGGGTGGCTGACAGCCTGGCGTATGGAGGCGCCCGCGCGGCCCATCAGCGCGTAGCGGATGGGCAGGAAATGCTCGCCGACGATGCTGAGCCCGGACTCGGGGAGCAGGAAGTGGATGTCGGCGACCCGGCCGTGGAGCGAGTTCTCGATCGGGATCATCGCCACCCCCGCCCGCCCGTCGCGCACCGCGTCGATCGCGTCGGCGAAGTCGAAACAGGGCAGGGGCAGGCCCTGGGGAAACGCCTCCAGCGCCGCCAGATGGCTGTTAGCGCCCGGCGCCCCCTGGAATGCGACCGCGCGCGGCGGATCGGCGGCGGCGGCCGCCACCATGCGGGCGACGAGCGGGCGGGCGGGGGCGGGAAAGCTCTCCATCGCGGCGCGGGTTAGGCGGCGCGGCGACGGTGGGCAAGCGGCCCCGGCGCGGTAACCGACATGACCGTTCCGCGACGCGGAACTTGCCGATCCGGGCGGGCTTTTCTAAGGGACGGGGAAACCCACCCCAAAGGCATATCCGAACCAAATGGACATCAAGACCAACACCATCGCTGGCTGGGCCTTGGCGGCGAGCGGCGCCGCGCTCGGGCTGGCGATCGTCGGCGGCATGGTCTTTCACGGCGAGCGCCCGGAAAAGATGGGCTATGCCATCGAGGGCGTCGAAGCCGAGGGCGGCGAAGCCGGCGCGGAGGCGCAGCAGCCGATCGCGACGCTGCTGGCGTCCGCCGATCCGGCCAAGGGCGCCGACGTGTTCAAGAAATGCGCGGCCTGCCACACGATCAACGCCGGCGGCGCGGCGGGCATCGGCCCCAACCTCCACGGCGTGATGGGCAAAGCGATCGCGGCGGGCGCGTTCGGCTATTCCGACGCGCTGAAAGGCGTGGGCGGCAATTGGGATTGGGAAAAGATGAACGCGTGGCTGCTCAGCCCCCGCAAGTTCGCGCCCGGCACCAAGATGACCTTCGCGGGCCTGGGCAACGGCGCCGATCGCGCCAACGTCCTGGCCTATCTGAACGCGCAAGGGTCGAACCTGCCGCTCCCCGCCGCGCCGCCCGCCGGTGCCGCCGCGACGGAGACGGGCGCCGCCGATCCCAAGGCCGCCGAAGCCATCTCGAACGCCCAGGCCGGTCCGACCGCCGACATCGCCAATACCGGCTCGCCGGCCAGCGGCGCCCCGTCGATCGACCCGGGCGCCAAGGAAAAGGGCGCCAAGGCGGCGGAGTGATCGCCTGACGTTTCGGATCGTTCGTCGTCCCGGGCCCGGCAAGGGCCGGGATGACGAGTGGCGGACGGCGGCGGCTTAGGCCCCCGTCTCTCCGGCCCGCTCGCGGTAGAAGCGCTGCACCACCGCCCAGCCCTCGGCGGCGGTGTCGACATAGGTGAAGATGCCCAGGTCGCGCTCCGACACCACGCCTTCCTCGACCAGCGCCTCGAAATTCACCACCCGGCTCCAGAATTCGCGGCCATAGAGCAATACGGGGATGGGCGCGATCTTGCCCGTCTGGATCAGGGTCAGCAACTCGAACAATTCGTCGAAGGTCCCGAACCCGCCCGGAAACACCGCCAGCGCGCGCGCCTTGAGCAGGAAGTGCATCTTACGCAGCGCGAAATAATGGAATTGCGTCGACAGCGACGGGGTGACGTAGGGATTGGGCGCCTGCTCGTGCGGCAGGACGATGTTGAGCCCGATCGAATCGGCATGGACGTCGGCCGCGCCGCGATTGGCCGCTTCCATGATCGACGGCCCCCCGCCCGAGCAGACCACGAAATGCCGCTGCCCGTGCGCGTCGCGCGGGAAGTTGCTGACCAGCCCCGCCAACTCGCGCGCGGTGTCGTACCAGCGCGATTTGGCGACCAGCGACTCGGCGATGCGCCGCGATTTCTCGTCGCTCGCCATCTCGAGCAGCGCATGGGCCTTGGCGGGCTCCGGGATGCGCGCCGAGCCGTAGAAGACGAAGGTCGACCCGATATGCGCCTCCTCCATGATCAGCGAGGTCTTGAGCAGTTCGAGCTGGAAGCGGACGGGGCGCAAATCCTCGCGCAGCAGGAAGTCCATGTCCTGGAACGCCAGGCTATAGGCGGGATGCTCGGTCTGCGGGGTCGACAGGTTGGTGGCGGCGCTTTCGGCGTCCTGGCGGGCCGGGGCGAAAACGCGGTCGGGAACTCTGGTCTCGGTCATCGGGGGCCGATAGGCGAAGAGGTTACGCTGCGCTAGCGGCAGAAATCCGCACCATCATCCTCCAGGTGCAGATGGTCGCGATGCGCCGCGTTATAGTCCGGGCTAAGCACCGTCCCGAACCGCCGACAGGCGGACCGCCGGATCGTCTGCAGGAATCCGCGCACCGCCGCATCCTCCGACGCCCAGTCGCGCGCGATCGACACCTGCCGCCCGTCGCGCAGCGTGAACGCGGCCACGTCGACCGCATTGGCGATCGCATGGCCCGACCGGCGGCCGCCGCCGCGGCTCGACCCGACGACGTTGCGGCAGGCATAGGTGCCCATGCCGGTCACGCGGACCAGTTCCGACCCCATTCCCTGATAGGCGGCGGGCACGACCGCATTGCGCACCCAACCTGCGAACGCGCGCGCATTGCCGCAGCGCATGGCGGTGATCCCCGTCACCGGCACGCCGATGTCGAGCAGCTGTACCGTGCCGTATAATCCGCAGCCTTGGCCGGTCGCCTTGTCGGGCAGCACGCGGAACTCGACGCCTTGCGCGCGCAGATCGGCATGGCATCGCGCCGTCTCGCGCACCGAGGGCCGGTCGATCTCCGCGCGGGGCGGGAAAGGGCGTTCCGAACGGCCGCACGCGGCGAGGAGGATCAGGAGTGACGAGGCACCTATCCGCCTCGACGTCACCCCGGACTTGTTCCGGGGTCCATCGTGGTGCGTGCTCCTCATCGGCCGAGTCTGCCCAACGCTGGACCCCGGAACAAGTCCGGGGTGACGATCATAGCGAAGGTGGGAGGCGACGTACCGCCCTTGCTCCCGTCCCCAACCTCCCCTAACGCCGCGGACGGGCCACGCCGTCCCAACGCGGCGCGTGCTCTCTGCGAGGAGAGTTGCAGTGACGAATATCCTTACCCGCCCGGGCCTGAAGCCCGCGCGTCCGTTCTTTTCCTCCGGCCCCTGCGCCAAGCCGCCCGGCTGGTCCGCCGACAAGCTCGCCGTCGACAGTCTCGGCCGGTCGCACCGGTCGAAGATCGGCAAGCAGCGGCTGAACTATTGCATCGACCTGATGCGCGACGCGCTCTCGCTTCCCGACACCCACCGCATCGGCATCGTGCCCGGCTCCGACACGGGCGCCTATGAGATGGCGATGTGGACGATGCTGGGCGCGCGCCCGGTCACCGCGCTCGCCTGGGAAAGCTTCGGCGAGGGCTGGGTCACCGACGCGGTGAAGCAGCTCAGGATCGATCCGGTCGTGATGCGCGCCGATTACGGCCGGCTCCCCGATCTCGGGGCGGTCGACTGGAGCCACGACGTGCTGTTCACCTGGAACGGCACCACCAGCGGCGTGCGCGTGCCGAACGGCGACTGGATCGCTCCCGACCGCGCGGGGCTGAGCTTCGCCGACGCGACCAGCGCGGTCTTCGCCTACGACCTGCCCTGGGACAGGATCGATGTCGCGACCTTCTCCTGGCAGAAGGTGCTGGGCGGCGAGGGCGCGCACGGCGTCCTGATCCTGGGGCCCCGCGCGGTCGAGCGGCTGGAAAGCTACACCCCCGCCTGGCCCCTCCCCAAGGTCTTCCGCCTCGTGTCGAAGGGCAAGCTGGCCGAGGGCGTGTTCCTAGGGGAAACGATCAACACCCCCTCGATGCTCGCGGTCGAGGACGCGATCTGGTCGCTCGAATGGGCGCGTTCGCTGGGCCAGGGCGGGCTGATCGCACGGTCGGACGCCAACGCCGCCGCGCTCGACCGCATCGTCGAGCAGCGCGACTGGCTCGGCCATCTCGCCCCCGACCCGGCCAGCCGCTCGCGCACCAGCGTCTGCCTGACGGTGGCGGGCGCGGACGAGGCGCTGATCAAGCGCATGGCCGCGCTGCTCGAAGCCGAAGGCGCGGCGTACGACATCGCGGGCTATCGCGACGCGCCGCCGGGCCTGCGCATCTGGTGCGGCGCCACGGTCGACACCGGCGATATCGAGGCGCTCGGGCCGTGGCTCGACTGGGCCTATGCCCAGGCCAAGCACGCCAACTAATCACCGTCATCCCAGCGGAAGCTGGGATCTCTCGCGATCGCAAGCGCGCGCTTGCCGCCTGAGATCCTGACTTTCGTCAGGATGACGTTTGCGAGAAAGGCAAACGTCATGCCCAAAGTCCTCATTTCCGACAAGATGGACCCCCGCGCGGCCGAGATCTTCCGCGAGCGCGGGGTCGAGGTCGACTTCCTGCCCAAGCTCGGGAAGGACAAGGACGCTCTCCTCGCCGCGATCCCCACCTATGACGGCCTCGCCATCCGGTCCGCGACCAAGGCCACCGAGAAGCTAATCGCCGCCGCGACCAACCTCAAGGTCATCGGCCGCGCTGGCATCGGCGTCGACAACGTCGACATCCCGGCGGCCTCGCGCCGGGGCATTATCGTGATGAACACGCCCTTCGGGAACTCCATCACCACCGCCGAGCACGCGATCGCCATGATGCTGGCGGTCGCGCGGCAGATCCCGGAGGCCAACGCCTCCACCCATGCGGGGAAATGGGAGAAGTCGCGCTTCATGGGCGTGGAGCTGACGGGCAAG